>DATFLL010000050.1:0-69951 GCA_035267785.1 Gammaproteobacteria bacterium
CACAGCGACGAGTACTCTCCGCGATGCTCCTGGACCAACCGCACCGCCCGTTCCCGGACCTCAGGTGAAAACTTGTTTGACTTGTTCATGGCTCCATTCTCTCAGATGTTGGAGCCTCCTCAAAACCCGGGGCGGTTCATATTGTACGATCTGATCGATTTTGAACCCGAGAAAGGTGCGGCCGACGTTCGGCTAGAGGACGATTTTATTAGAGAGTTACCGGAGGGCGCGATCAGCTGTGAGATATTATTAAAATACCGGAAGCTTGTAGCCAAAAGAGAAAGCTAAGATCGGTCAACGCAACCGAGACACCCAAGACAAGAACATAGGCGCAGGCGTGGCCGGCGTGCCCGGGTGCTGGCAGCGTCGTCCGAGTTGGCGCATGAAGAGCGTTAAATCGGGTTGAATTCAGAGTGCGGAGACAACAATGCCACGGAGCGAGCAGGGGCACGACAATAAAAGGGGTCGGTGACAAACGATAAGCATTTGCATTTGTTTGATAGTCATCATTGGATGAAAACAAAAAGGTGTCGGAGGGATTAAAATTTAATCCCTCCGACACCTTATTTCAGCGCAAGGCGGGACGTGTGACCCGCGCAAAGAAGGCGCTGGTGTCGCCGGCCGACGCACCGTATCATTGCTGCATGGGCCGCTGAGGCGCGGTTCATAAAGTCCGCGTAGTCAGCACCCACCCGAGATACATTACCCTGATCGCAAGACGCTGCGCCCGCGGCGCGGTGGCCTCGCATTGAAGGGTGCGCAGCAGGAGACCCATCTTGACGCCCGCCATGGCCAGCCGCCGCATTGCCATCATCGCCTTTTTCGGCGGGCTAGGCGGCGGGCTGGTATTTCCGATCCTGCCGGCGCTCGGGCTCAAGCTCGGGATACCGGCCTTCATGATCGGGCTGATTCTTTCGGCGAACCGTATCTCCCGCGTGATCTTCAACGTGCCGGCCGGACATGTCATCGGTCGGCTGGGACCGCGCCTGACCCTGGGCGGGGCCTTGTGCATCGAGACCGTCGGGGTGCTCGGCTACAGTGCCGCGCTGCATTTCGGTCACGCGATGTGGTGGCTTCTCGCGGGGCGCGCGTTGTTCGGCATCGGCACCGCGTTCCTGCTGGTGGGCGCACAGGCGGCTGTGTTGAGCCTGTCGGACAGGGCAGACCGGGGGCGTAAGACGTCGACCGTGCGTGTGGCGATCAGTGCCGCCGTGCCGGCAGGTCTTGTCATCGGGGGCGTTCTGGCCGATGTGTTCTCGGACGACGTCGCGTTTCTGACCGGCGCGGCCATCACCTTTGTCGGGTCCATTGTTGCGCTGATATTCCTACCGCGAGCCTCGGTCCCTGCGGATGCCGCGCTTCCGATGTCTCGAGGGCAAGGCCGCCTAGCCGCGCTACTGAGTTCACCGGGGTGCCCGTTCATTGTCGCGGCGTGGGGTTTCAATCTGCTCGTCTTCCTGACCATGCAGGGCGTGCTGCTCGCAACGATGGTGCTGTTGGTCAAACACCGTGAGATCTATCTGTTCGGCATGCAGGCGAGGGGGACATCGGGCCTGGTCATGGCGGTTTTGATTGGGTGCTCGGCGCTAATGGCGGTCGGCATCGGCCGGGCGATCGACAAAGTGGCGCTGCGGGCCACGCTGCCGGTTCCAGCGCTCGGTGTTTTCGCGGCGGGTTTCGGGACTCTGGCGGTTGCCCATTCGACACTTGTGCTGATACTCGGGGCGGTGTTCGTCGGCCTTTCCTTCAATGGGATCACGTTGCCGATGATGGCGCTGCTCGGGGACGTCACCAGCGAGGGTCAACACGGTCCTGCCGTCGGTATCTATCAACTGTTTGGCGACATCGGAGGCACAATCGGGCCGATCGCGGGCATTGAAGTCGGAACGAATATCGGTTTGGAGCCGCTGTATCTGGCCATCGCAGCGGTGATAGTGTTTGCCCTACCGTTCGCTCTCTGGCTAAGACGGTACGAACAGGCCCGATTGGTACGTCGCGGAGCAGAGGCACAGGCCCGCGGCGGCTAACTGCGAATGGGCCGCGAGCAGAGCGGGTTCGAGGGGTACGCTCGTCCTCTCGCACGAGAGGGGCGTCGCGGGTAGATCAGAGGGGCGTGTTCGGGCGCGAAGTCGGTGCCGCGGGCTCGCTGCCCGGCTCGGGTTGCTCCACGCCGATTCCTTTTTGCTGTTGGCCCGTTCGCTCCATGTCCGCCGGTTTCGAGGCGGCCGCTACCCGGCCGTTACGCGTTCGACAAATGCGCACGCGAATTTCATTTCTGAAATTATTTCAAATCCGCACCGGCTGCCGTTGCTCCGCCCTGTTTGTATCTCACTGATTGTTATGTTGATCCGGTGCCGCGTCCGTTTTGGCACGGTCGTTGCGATGTATCGATCAACGGCAAATCGCCTAACGCCGCGGCGCGGCGGTGGGCGGGACGGGAGTGGCAGTGGGAACGTCGCATTCGATTGGGTTCAATCCATGCACGAGGGGCGCAGACATGCGGGAACGGTGGAGGGGGTATGTCTGGGGGCTGCTCGTCAGCGTGGCGATCGCCGTCGGCGCGCCGGACGCCCGGGCGTTCGCCCACGGACCCGACTGGACCATTGGTCGGGCGGTCATCGTCACGATGCCCCGAGGCGGGCGAACCCCGCACGGTCTGTACCTGAAGCTCAGCCTGCGCAACGTCGGTACGCCCGGCCGGACGCCGGTGCGCATCTTCGGGCGGTGGGCGCTGGAGGAGGCCGCCGATCGGAATACTCGTGGTGCTGGTTCGCCAATCGGACCGGGCTGGGCCGGGCCGGCGCGCACGGATAACCAGCACGGTTCGTCGCCGACCGGTCGTTGGTCCGTGCCGAATGCGCCGTCCTACTCGCAGGCACCGTCCGCGCCGGGCATCCGGGCAGGCGGTGCGCAGCGACGGCAACTTCCGCGGGGAATGCGGTTGCTCGGAAGCTATCGGCGCGAGGTCAGCCTGAACCAGACGACCATTCTGGCGGTTCCGCTCACGACGCTCGGTACGCCGCGGCGCGATATCCATCGCCTGGAGGTCGTGGTGATGACGGCGGCGGTGGTGACTGACCATCAGTTCGTCGAACTGGCGGCGAATCGGCGGGCGGGCTATTGAAGGCTCGCCGCATAGGCACGGGTTTTATCAACCAGACATGAGGTGAATCCAATGTTTCTCAATGACCTGCATATCTCCCGCCTCGGTACGGCTCGGCTGTTGTTTGTGACGGCGGTGGCCTTGGGACTGAGCGGTTGCATGACTCCCAGTCAGCCTCACGCCGACAACTCCGTGACAACGCACCGACTGGCCAGTCTGCCGCCCCCGAACGGCCCGGCCAAGAAGGTGACGATCTACCAGTTCACCAGCAGCGTGCCCGAGGTAGGCGCCCAAGCGGCTACCGACATGTTTACCACCGCATTGGTGAAATCACACCGCTTTGCCGTACTCGAGCGCCAGCGTCTCAGCGAGGGCGTGCTGCGAGAGAAGCAGATGAATTCGCAAGGCATGACCACGGGCAATGTCGGCCAGACCGCGTTGGCCGGCGCCGACTACATCTTTCACGGCACCGTCAGCGAAGCCAATGCCAATGCATCGAGCAACGGTGTGGGGGCGACGGTGCGCGGGTTGGGAGTGGAGACCAGCGGCGCGAAGGCCGTGATCGCAGTCGATGTTCGGGTGGTCGACGCCCACAACGGAGCCGTGTTGGACGCGGTGGATGTACGCCGGGCGGTCAAACAGGGCGGCGTCGGCGTTTCGGGAATCGGCTCGTTCCTACAAAGCTTCACCAAGACAGACCTGCAGGGTGCCGATGCCAGCGTTCATTCCTCGCGCAAGGAAGGCGTGGATCGGGCGCTGCGAGAGTGCATCGAAGAGGCGGTCTATCAGGTCGCCAAGCGGTTCGGTAACTGAAGGAGCGGGTGGGCGCCATGTCTCTGCGTTACCTGCCGTTCGCGCTTTTGCTTGGGTGCCTGCCCCTGATGGGGCGGGCCACCACCCCGCCGGGCGGCTGGCAGGTGAACGAGCTGCGGCTCAACGCGCCCACCGTTGGCGGTTTCTGGTACGGCGCAGCTTCGCCGTTGAGCCGTGGACTGAACGTCACCCAGGGCTATGCCGCCCTGTACGCAGTGGAGGTGCTGCCGGGCCTGAACTATACGGTCCAGCTGACGGTGCCGCACAGCCTCAAGGGTATTCAGGTCTTTGTGTACGACCGCTGGCCGCTGCTGCTCAAGGCACGCGCAATTCAACTGCCGACCGGGCCCGTCGTAGTGAGGCCGCAAGCGAGGCGGGTTACTTACCGCTGGCGCGTCGGGGTATCGGCACGCAGCACGGGCAGCCTGCTGTACATGCTGGTCCACTATCCACGCGACCCTGCACACCACCGCCGCTTGGCGCCCCGTCTGCTCGTCGCCTCGCCGCCGATCGGCCCTTCTCACCATATCGGCCACGGGGTGACCTATTTGCCGGGGCCGCGTCAGCTGGTATTGCACGGAGACCGCTCCGCGGTGGCCTATGTGTTTCACCCGGCCGGACCTGACAGCCCGACTCGGTCGCGTCCAGTGTGGACGGTGCCGGGCGATCTCATCAGTAACGCCCGTTTTACGGGGGGACTGAAGAACTGGGTGCCGCTGACCGGTGCCTCGGGGCAAGCAGCGCAGCCGGGCGTCGATACCGGTGGCTTGGCCCTGCCCGCCGGCACTGGCGTGCGCCAGGAGGTCGACGCCGATGTGTCCCGTGCAGAGTCGTTGATCCTGTGGGCGGATGTGCGTCTGGACGGGCCTTCCGGCGACATGCTGCAACAGCGGAACCCGGGTTTTGCGCTCGCCGTGTGTTATCAGGACGAGAAGGGTACCCGCCACTGTGGCGACACCGCCTATCGGGTGTCCTTCTCGACGGCGGGCGAGCGCGGTTCGCCCCTCAAAGGCGACGCGCAGGATCCGCGACAGCAGGTGCCGGCTGGACGCTGGGTTCGCTACCAGACCAACCTCTTGGATATGAACCCGCCGCCGGTCCGCATCGATTCGCTGACACTGCGGGGCGGGGAGGGCGTGCGCGCCGCGCGGGTGCGGGAAGTCCACCTCATTTTGCGGAGTAACGACCATGCGCAACCGTAATCTTTGGATTCTAAACATACTGGTGTGGAGCCTGTTGTGTGTGAGCGCACCGCTGGTCGCCGGACCGTTGGACCGTACCGACATGGGGCCGCGCGTCAACCCGGCGACCAACGACATGCTGCGCGTGCCGGGTGTGGTCGGCATGGACTATCAAAGCGCCGTGGGCGCACTTCAGCAGGCCGGCCTCAATCCGCGTGTGAACAAGCTGCATAAGAAAACAAAGGAGTACGCGGGCGAGGAGGGGATGGTGGTCAAGCAGGTTCCATCGGCCGGCGGCGCGGCCATGCTCGGTTCATCGGTCAGTATTACGGTATATCTCCCGGGCAACATGGCGCTCGATCAAGGTCATCTGCCTGCCGGTGGAGCGCCGGCGCCCTATCCCGACGACGGCAGCGGCGGGTACGGGTCGCCCGGCGCCGAGCCGGCGGCAGACGGCCAAGGGGATGCTCCGAACGCGGGTGATTCTAGCGGCGGGGATGCCGGCCAGTTTGGTTCGGGAACATGGGGTGAACCCGCTGCGGCCCCGACGGCGAGCGTTGCCCCCGGTGTGGGCACGAATGGGCCGTCCGTACCGCCGTCCCGGTGGCAGCTGCCGCCGGCCGGCGACCCCGCCGGCCCAACAGCCGCCCCGTCGGTGCCGGTCAAGCCCGAGGGTGAACATTATCTGCACAATCCGCAACAGGGCGGGCAGCTGCGCTAACGAACAACGGTCCACAAGCAAAATCACAGGAGTACCGTCATGAGCGAAGACACCCACATTACATCAGCATCGGCGACCAACGGTGGGGACAACCTGCCGTCCGCCGCTGGTATCGTCCAGACAGTTATCGCGGTCATAACGCGACCCTCCGAGTATTTCGAGGCGATGCCCCGCAACGGTGGTTTCGTACAGCCGCTGATCTTTATGGTGGTTATGGGGGTTGCGGCCGGTCTGGTGCATGCCGTGCTGGGGCTGCTGGGTTTGTTGCCGGGCGTGTCCGCCGCAATGGCCCTCGCGGCGATCGTGCTCGCGCCGATCCTGATTGCCATCTTTGGTTTCGTCGGTGCAGCGATTCTGTTCGTAATCTGGAAGCTTATGGGTTCGGAACAGGATTTTGAGACGGCCTATCGCTGTACAGCGTACGGCAGCGCCATCTCTCCAGTGACTCAGATATTGTCGGTGATTCCCTATCTGGGCACGGTCCTGGGTCTGGCTTGGTGGACGTTCATTTTGGTCACTGCCAGCACGCGCGTTCATAGAATCCGTCAAGGTGTCGCGGCGGCGGTGTTTGGCATCATCGCTCTCCTGTTGGCAGTTGCCAGCGTGGGTGCGGAGATGGCGGCGCGCCGAATGCAGTCGGTATTGGAACAGGAAACGCAACAGCTCAGATCGGGAACGGCCAACGGCCAGGATGCCGGTCAGGCGATGCAGGACCTGGGCAAGATGCTTCAGAAACTGGGCAAGAACGCAAAGCAGGGTGACGGCAAGTGACCGGCCGTTGCGGTATTTGAATCGCAAGTAGTCAGGAGAAAAATCATGAATCGCACAGCGGTTTTGGCCTCCCTTTCCACCGTGCTCCTGTTCGGTGCGGCATCCGCGGCGCAGGCCGGGCTGATTATTACGCAGGTGGAGAAGCAGTCGGACAGTCACAAGACGACCAAGAGCACCTTGTATATCGAGGGGAATAGTATGGCTGTGCGTGCCGAAGACGGCACCGGAATGATCTTCGATGGGGACAAGCAGATATCCTGGAACTTCGACACGCATCGCAAGTATTACGTGAAGATGACCGCCGCCGAAATGAAGGCGATGGTGGCCAAGTCGAAGGCGATGGCCGACAAGATGATGAAGGAACAGCTCAAGCACATGTCGCCCAAGGTGCGAAAGCAGATGCTGGCCGAGATGAAGAAAGAGAAGAAGGGCCCGACGTACAAGAAGACCGGCTCCGTGCGCAGGGTGGGCAAATGGAAGTGCACGCCGGTGGCCAAGTATTCATCCGACGGTGAGCAGCAGGATCAGATGTGTGTTGCGACGTTCGAGGAACTCGGTATCACGGCCGGCGACCGAAAGGTCTTCCGGGCGATGAACCGGTTTATTGAAGCGGCAGGCAGCGGCGATGATTGCGACGGCTGCAGCAGCTCAGGCATCTTGTCCAAGCGGGCGGAACAACAGCTCGGGTTCAGAGGCCTACCCGTCGAGGAGGGAGACAACTTCACCAAGACGACGCTTGTGTCGATACGACACGGCGCTGTGCCCGCCAGCGCCTTCAAACTGCCCGCCGGGCTGGAAGAACGAAAAATGCCCGGTATGTGAGTCGGGTGGAGTTTGGAGAGGACTGGCAAACGGGAGGGCACTACGATGAGATGGCAACGGGGGTTTGGGATCGGCGCGATACTGCTCTGGGCGCTGGCCGGAGCCGCGGCCTCTGCCGGCCAGGGGCTGGTCGCGGGGATCTACCCGGGCGCGGTGCGCGACAAACAGGCCGGGGATGTCACAGTGCAGGTCTATCTGACCCATGCCTCGTTTAAGCAGGTGAGCACCTGGTATGCGGGGAAAGTGGGGGCGATGACCGAGAGCGCGGCCAATTCGCTCGGCCATGCGGACGCGGGCGGCGGTAACCCCGGTCGGACGGTCGGCGAAATCGGCGCGGACGTGGAGGCGATTCGGCGAGGACATGTCGTGATGGACCAGAGCACCGTTGTGCGCTCGCTCAAGGACATGACTGCGACGAAGGATGTTGGCGTGGTCTGCGAGGCGATGCGGCGCAATACAGCCAAGGATGGAGCTGCCGACAGTGCTCCGGCGGCCCCGAACGAGGACATGAGCGGGTCGGCCGATGCCCAGGCGGCAGCCATGCAGCGCCAATTGCAGCAGATGCAGGCCAAATTGAACCAGGCGAATCGGCAGATGCTGGCCGAAACGACTCCGCTGGACCGGAAGATTGGTGCGATGAGCGATCTATTCGCGGGGCTTCGCGACGAGGCGATGGCCGGTCTACACAGCCACACCAAGCAGGACTTGTTGAAGGTCTACGCCAAATACAAACACCTGGAAACATCGTGGTATCCGACGGTCAAGACCGCCAACGGGCCCGAGAGCTACGATCGCTGGCTTCTGGCGCGCGACCGAGCGAAGCTAAAGGGTGAAATGCATGCAGGAGCGGCGCCGGCTCAAGCGGGAGCCGCCGATATGCAGTCCTTGTCCGCCAAGATACAGGCCGCCGCGGCCGCCGGTCGCATGGACGAGGTGCAGCGTCTCAGTGCGCAGATGCGCCAGGGGATGGCGGGTGCGCAGACCGACGCCCACCAAGAGCGCGCGGCGCAGCTCGAGGATCGGTGGGATTTCTGGCTCGCCTTTCTCAAGGACCTCGACGCGCACGCGTACCGCACGCGCATCTGGATCAATACCCAGCCGTCGAGCTGGGGTTACTGAGGGCCGCAGGCCATGGTCCGGGTATACAGGGACCCGGTCATTCGATCGACGATGATGCTGCAACTCGCCCTGGTTGGCCTATTGTTGACGGCGGTTGGTTTGGCCATGCCGGGCAAAGTCGCCGCGGTACGTTTTGCACCGGTGCTGACAAGCAGTCCACGGGTACCCGATGCGAACAAGGTGTATTTTCCTCCCTATACGAAATGAGCCGCGTCGCGATCCGTTTCGCGCGAGCGTAAGGCGTGACCGCGAGCGTGCCTTACGAATTAATAACAAAGTTAAATTAATCATTAGGCATATTTCAATTGACCGGCGTCAATGCCTATGCGACACCGTAAGTCATACTAATAAGCGTATGGCGCCAGCCGAATCTTTGCATGTCTCGGGACTGGGTGGAAAGTCTGTATGTCGGATTTGAAGGACAGCACCGAATCTCGCTTGCCTGCAAAGCTAAATCCACCGCTTCAGCCCAAAGCGGTCTATCGGCGAAAGCGACTATATCGCCGGATCAAACAGGTCTTGGATTCCGGTGCAGCCCTCTGGGTGCAAGGGCCGGCCGGTGCGGGCAAGACAACGTTAACGTCGAGTTTCCTGCAGGCCGAGAACCGGCCCACGCTCTGGTATCAGCTCGATTCAGTCGACGGCGAACCGGCGACTTTGATTCGGCATTTGCGTACGTTGTTCGCCACCGTGGCGGATGCGCAGGTGCTACCGACGTTCGACCCCAGACTAGGGCAGGACCCACTGCGATTCGCCAAGGAATTCTTCGAGGCGTTTTTCGAACACGTTCCCCTTCAAACCGTCCTCGTGCTCGATGACTATCAAGATGTCGAAGCGGCTGGAAGGGTGGACGCCTTTATCGCGGCGGCCCTGAAAGTTCTGCCCAAGGACCGCCATTTGATCGTCTTGAGCCGCGGCGATGTCCCCAGGGCATTGACGCGTGCCCTGGCCGATGGCCGTCTCGATCGGCTCGGGTGGGATGAGCTGCGCCTGGACGACGAGGAGGCTCGCCACATTGCGCACCTGCGGGTCCCGCGCAAACGCCAGGTCGACATTCCTGTGTCGAATCTCAATCGCCGGGCGCAGGGCTGGGTGGCGGGCTTCGTGCTGATGGTCCAGCAGGCAGCGGCTGGAGGCGCGTTGGGTGACCCGATAAGCTCGCCGACACCGGATACGGTCAACGACTATTTTGCCACCGAACTGTTCGACCGCGGCAAGGGCGCCGAGCTGGACTTGCTGATGGCGCTATCGTTTTTTCCACGGTTTTCCCTCCAGATGGCAAAGGCGATCTCGGACGACCCTCAGGCGGCCAAGGTGGTCGAGGACCTGTACAGGCGCAACTTCTTTCTCACGCGCCACGAGTCCGAGTCGGGCCAGATCTATTTTCGACTCCACCCCTTGTTTTCGGATTTTCTCCGTCACGAGGCACAGCGGCGACTGACGGATTCGACACGGCGTTCGCTGCAGTTGCGTGCCGCACAAATTCTCGCCGCCGATGGCGATACGGGCGATGCGGTACGGCTCTATCAGGCAGCCGGGGAGTGGCCGGCTGCCGAATCGCTGATCACCGCCGAGGCGCCGCGACGCTACCAGGTCGGTGAGTTTCGGGTCATTCAACACTGGCTCGCCGGGCTACCTGCGGCGAGGATCGGGTCGAATGCGTGGTTGTCGTTATGGCGCGGTGCCTGCGCGGCTGTCACGCGAAGCGCGTCCGGGCGGGCCGATCTGCAACACGCGTATGCGCTCTTTCGCGAAACGAACGAGCAGCCCGGTGCTCTTCTCGCCTGGTGTATGGTGGTCGAAGGGTACGTTCTCGAATGGGGTGACATGCATCCGCTCGATACCTGGATAGCCGCCTTCGACGATCTGGAGCCGGTCCTTGCGCAGGTGCCGGCGGCGCTTGGTCAGCGCGCGACGCTGGCGATGTTTTCGGCGATGTCCTACCGCTCTCCGTGGCGGGGACGATGCGACGAATGGGCAAGTTATTCGGAGGAGGTTTTCACGCAGACGTCGGATCCGGTGATGCGGGCCTTCATGGCCAGCCAGCTGGCGATGTTCTATGCCTTTTCGCGCGGCGACCTTGGGCGGGCGGCGGTGTTCGTCACTGAGATAAAAGGGCAGGTCGACGAACGGTCGATCAACCCATTGGCCGAAATCGTATTTCTGGTCCATTACGCCGTCGTCAACTTATGGAACACCGGCGACGTCGACGCCTGCCTGGAAATGGTGCGTAAAGGGATCGAGGTCGCCGAGCGCGCGGGCGTGATGACGATGAATTTCTTTCTCGCCGCCGTCGGTGCGTGGGCGTCGATTGCCGCGGGCGATTACCTCGAAGCGGAGGGCTATCTCGATCGATTGAGCCGCACGTTCGATCAGGGGGCCTTGCTCAACCGCTGCGTGTTTCACGATACGTTCGCGATTCTGAATCTGCACCGCGGGAACCTGGAGCTTGCTCGATCGCAGGCGGAGATGAGCCTGGAGTTGGCTCGGCGCGGCGGCATGCCGTATGCCGAGTCGGCGTGTCTTCTGACCAATTCGCGGGTGTATAGCCTCGCGGGCGAGTGGGAGGAAGCCGAGCGCTATCGACGTCTGGCCGCTGAGCTTGCGAATTCGATGGACAATCGCTTCGTGTTCTATCACTTGTTGTGGTTCGAGGCGGCGGATCGTCTACAGCGCGACGGGGTAGAGGCGGCAATCGACCCGCTGCGCAAGGCGCTGGGTGAGGGTCGGGCGGGGACCTTTTTCGCCAATCTATGGTTGGAGCGGGATACGTTCTCTCGTTTGTGCCATGTGGCTCTGGCCCACGACCTCGAGACGGACTACGTCCGCCGCCTGATTGCGGGGGCGGGTTTGCCGGCCCTGGACCCTGGCTGGGCGAACGCGGGTTGGCCGTTTCGTCTGCGAGTGGAGGTCCTGTCTGGGTTGCGTGTGCAGGAGCTCACGGTCGACGGATATCGACCCGTGTCGGTGCAAGGGCGCGGGGCGCAGCTGCTCGAGGCATTGGTGTGGTCCGGTGGCCAAGGGGTGAGTCAGGAACGTCTGGCCGATCTCCTCTGGCCGGACGCCGAGGGCGATGCGGCGCGGCGCAGCTTCGATACGACGCTGCACCGGCTGAGGCGAGCGGTCGGCGACGAGCGGTTGTTGCGCCTGGAAGGCGGGCGTCTGAGTCTTGACCCGGGTTTGGCGTGGACCGATGCCGGAGCGTTGGAAGCCGCGTGCAAGGATCTCACGCATGCGCTGCACACAGTCGGCGCGCCAACGACTGTCGAGGCACTCGGTCGGCGGCTTACGGAAGGCGCGTCCGTCATGGCCGCCAATCACCCGGGCCGCGTCGGGAGCGAGGCCCTGGACGCCGGCCTGCGCCGAGAGATGGAGCGGGCCCTCGATCTCGTCGGCCACTATTGGCTCACTCGTGAGAACTGGGAACTTGCCGTCGAGGCGTTCGAGTCGCGTCTGCGACTCAATCCCCTCGCGGAAGGGGCTTATCTGGAACTGATGCGGATTCACGTCGGGCGGGGATTCCCGGTGGAGGCCCTTTCCGTCTATGAACGGTGTAAAGAAAATGTCAAAAACCTGCTCGGGATTGGCCCCGGACCGGAGATAGAGAACCTCTACCGGCGCATGCGTGCCTCTGCGGGCGATGCCTGAGGCCACCGCCCGATTCCATCTTCGCAATTCCCGTCCTCCCCAAAGTTCAGATCTGTAAGCCGGCTGTAAGACCGGCTGTTTCATTCTTGAAATCAATTCTCGAAGGGCTCGGCCGAGTCGGCCAATGGGGTCGCAGAAAAGGGGGGTGGGGTGCTGCGCAAGACTACAGGACCACCGGTCGGCGAGGGGGAGTCGGAGCAGGACGACCGGGTCAGGTTTGGGGTCCAGGCGAAGCTGGGCCTCAGTGTGCTGGTGGCGATCCTGGTATCGGGCCTGATTATAGCCGGCACACTCGACGTGTTTGGCCGCGACCGCGTCTACCGCGCCAATCTCGGAGAGTCCGAAGCGATGGTACAGGCGGCCAGCCTGGCCTTCTCGCAGGCGCTCCAGGACAAGGACGCGGTATTGCTCGATGCCCTTGTCCACGAACTGCAGAGCCGCCGCGACCTGCACATTCACAAGGCCTATGTCCTGGATACCACCGGGCGTGTCGTTGCGCATTCCATCAGCTCCGAGTACGGAAAGCACTATCCTGTGCCTGCACTGCTGCGCGCGGAAAACCCCCCGCGCCTGTCGCAGGTCATAGCCTCCGGTGCGCCGACGTTCAAAGTCGTCAGCCTGCTCCAGGCCCAGGGACACACATTGGGCGCACTGGTCGTTCAGTTCAGCACGGAGCAGCTCGATCAGCGGCTGCATTCGGAACTCGTCTGGGTCCTTGGCACCACGCTGCCCACGCTTTCGTTGACAGGCCTGGGCCTGCTGTTGTTCGGGCGCGGTATGGTCAAGCGTCTGGTCACGCTGCGCTCGAAGATCCTCGCCGTGGGTCGAGGTCAGTGGGCGGAGCCCGTCGTGGTGCGCGGCAGGGATGAGATCGCCTCGCTCGGTGCAGCATTCAATCAGATGCGTCGGGATCTCGATACGCTCGACGAAAAGGATCGGACCGCGACCGGGACCATCAAGGATCTCAACCGGGAGCTCAACGCGCAGCTGCACACGGTCGAGAGTCTCAAGGAGCGTTTGGCGGAGGAAAACGCCGATCTGCGTCGACGTCTCAGCAGCATGGGTGGCGACCGGGAGTTTATCGGGCGCAGCGCGCCGGTGGTACGCCTGCTTGAGCAGGCCGAGCAGACGGCGCCGCTGCCGATCAATGTCTTGGTCACAGGCGAGAGCGGAACGGGCAAGGAACTGCTGGCCAACTTTCTGCACAAGCACGGTGATCGGGCGGATGGCCCCTTCGTCAAGGTGAATTGTGCGGCGCTTCCGACGACCCTCCTGGAGAGCGAGCTGTTCGGTCATGAGAAGGGCGCGTTTACCGGCGCCACCGGTCAGCGCAAAGGAAAGTTCGAGCTCGCACACGGCGGCACGCTGTTCCTCGACGAGATCGGCGAGCTGCCCCTCGAGTCCCAGGCCAAACTACTCCGCGCTCTGCAGCAGGGGGAAATCCAGCGGGTTGGAGGCAACGCTCCGATCATTGTCGATGTGCGCCTGGTCGCCGCTACCAATCGAACCCTGGCCGATGAAGTGTCTCAGGGGCGCTTTCGTGAGGACCTGTATTACCGGTTGAAAGTCATCGAGCTGTATTGTCCGGCGCTTCGCGAGCGCGCGGATGACTTACCCGTGCTCGCACAACACTTCGTCGAGCACTTCAGCGGTAAGCTCGGCCGGGCCGTCGTCGGCATTTCCCCGGGTGCGCTGCAGCGGCTGCACGAATATCCGTGGCCCGGCAATGTCCGCGAGCTCGAACACGCGATCGCGCGAGCCGTTGCGCTGGCGGAGACGCGGGTGTTGGGGCCCGAGGACTTCGGCTTCCTGCCGGGATCGTCGCCGAAGCCGGGCCAGGGCCGGTCGGTGGCCGCCGGCGAGGGGTTCGAGCCCCTGCTGGCGGCCTGCGGTTTGAGTCCCGACGGCATGAGCGGCGATCTGTGGGATACGGTCACGGAGGCCTGCGAACGCGTCTGTCTGATCACCGCCTTGGGCCAGACGGCCAACCAGAAGGAGGCGGCCGCGCTGTTGGGGATTACGCCGACGAAGATGCACCGATTGGTAAAGAAATATCGTTTGAAGCACACATAGATGCGCCGCCACTGGCTTTCGAATGGTTGACGGCGTAAGGAGTACTGCCATGAATTTGATGACAAACAGTATCGATCGTAACGGACGCCGGGGATGGCATGCATATTGGCGCCACGGGCTGACGGTCGCGGGCGTCGTCGGCGCGGCGATGTTGCTGGGTGTCGCCCGGGCGGGGAACCTCACGGCACCTACGTGGCACCTGCCGAACGGGTTGCGGACTGTGCGGCCGGCGGCCAATGGACAACGTGCCGAATCGTTCGCCGGGCGATGGACCAACACGAACCGTGCGACCTCCGGGATTACACGTCTCGTCATCACGCACGCGGGCAGCCATTACCGGGTTCATGCCTGGGGCAAGTGTCACCCGCGCGATTGCGATTGGGGAACCGTCACTGCGGTGGCTTACGGTCGCTCGCCGGGTTCACCCGCCCCGGTCATGTTGAGCGCGGTGTTCAATCAACGCACCGGCGAGACAACCCTGATCGTCGAGCGCCACGGCGGGAAGCTGACCGCGCGGGTGCTGACGCGATTCAAGGCCGCCCAGGCACGGGGACGTGCGAATTTCGCGGCATCCTATGGCTTCGCGTACGCAGGGGCCGGCGGTGGCGGGCAGACGGCCGCCGCTGCGCCATCGGGCGGAGCGTCAACGCCGACGAGCGGCGCGCGGGGACGCTTCCGGGTCGTCATCACAGGGTTCAGTGTCAAACGGGAGACATCCGACGATGCGTTGCAGCGAGATGGCAAGGGCGACGAAGTCTATTTATTGACCGGTGTCGCCACGCTGGGCCCCGACGGCAAGCGTCGTGCTGACACGAAGCTGCGTACGCGGATTATGGGCGACACCAACGGGTGGTCCGGGCGCCTGCGTGCCGGCAGTCGCAGTACTCGGGGCGGGCTCACGACGGGCGATCAGTATCCGAGCTCTAATCCGTGGCAGTACTCGGGGCGCACCTACAGCGATCGGTTGCCCGAGTTGGTGTGGCAGGGAACATTGCGCCGGGGAGGCGACGGTGTTCTGATCACGCCGTCGATCTGGGAGTGGGACAGGAGCGGCGATGACCTGGTCAGTCAAGTCGGTCTGTTCCTGACGTCCTTGCCCGACGCGCTCAACCAGTTCACTGTCGACGCTTCGAATTGGATATTCGGCGACGGTGGCAGCAGCAGCGGTTCGTATAAGGAGTGTTTGACGACCAGACAAAAGCTGGACAGTCATATACTCGGCGTGGCGGAGACGCGACCGATTGGAATGAGACGCCTCGGCGATCGTTTCCGGTTCTGTCCGGTATCGCTCGCCTTGAACTACGACAAAGCGGAGCGAGCCGTCCGCACTAGCCAGGGTTTCGGCCGCGGCGTAGTGGTCCTGGACTATCACGATGCCTCGGAACTGGGCGGGGGCGAGTATCGACTTTATATTAAGGTGTCTAGCTATTAACTTCGATCGCCGCATTAAAAAGGCCCCGCCCGCCTCCGCGGGTCGGGCCTTTTGTGTATCTAAATGTAAAATAATCATAAAAACAATATAAACCTATAATAAAAATACGTCTTTTGATCTGGAAATCGGCAGCCGGGACGGCTATGGTTTCCTAAATTAGACGTTGGTCAACTCGGGTTGAACCAATGGCCGATAACTATAACCGCGAGGGATGCGCCGGTTGGTCGTCTGGCACGTCACCGTGCATTCCGCGACGTCGGAGGTGAATGCGTGTCAGACAGTACAGTCAGCGATCCGCACTTTTGGCGAGCCGGTGCCATCAGCACCACGATTATCATGGTCGCCGTCCTCGGTATCCTCACCGTCAACAGCCTGGGCGCCATCGAGGCGGGCGGTTCACACGTCCCCCCCTATACGGTCATCAACCACAAGATCGGCTACGGGCCGGCTCTGAACCGCGATACCGACGCCCCGACCATAGGCGGCGAGCAGTTGCTGTTCGGGAAACGGTATACGCCGACGGAGGCGCACGCGCTCATTCGCCGGGGCAAACTGGTCATACAAAGCCGGGCCTGCATGGACTGCCATACCTTTTTCGGCAACGGTGCCTATTATGCGCCCGATCTGACCAAGGCCTGGCTGGATCCGGAATGGAAGGTCTGGAAGGCTATGACCCAGAGCAAGACGCGCGGCGAGGCCATGAAGCGCTTTTTGATGCACCCGGAACGCTATCCGACCTGGGCGCGGCGCATGCCGAACCTTCAGTTGAGCGCGCAGGAAGCCGAGGCGGTCGTGGCGTATCTGAAGTGGATGTCGTCGGTCGATGCCAACGGCTTTCCCGCCCACTTCGGCCATATCGAAAAGAACGATTAGGGGAGAGGCGTTATGTACGAATCGCAGCGTCTGGCGCTCAAGTATTTCACGGCCGCCATCGCCCTTTTCGGGGTGATGATCGTCGCGGGTCTGCTCGCGGCCTATTATTACATCGACCCGCAGATTCTCTACAACGTCTTCGATTTCAGTACGGCGAAAATTCTGCACATCGACGTCCTGATTATCTGGCTGCTGATGGGGTTCTTCGGCGCGGTCTACTGGTTCCTTCCGGAGGAGCTGGGGCAGGAGACCGTGGGCCTGGGCGTTGCGAAGGTGGCATTCTATGTGCTGTGTGCCGCGGTGCTGGTCGTGGCGGGTGTATTCATATTCGTGCAATACGGTACCAGCGACGAATTTTCTCTGTGGTTCATCAATCAGGGGCGAAAATACGTCGAGGCGCCTCGATGGGCGGCCTTGGGTATTACGGCGGTGGTCCTGGTGTTCATGTACAACGTCATCGGCACCGCACTGAAGGCCAAGAAGATTACGGGCGTCGTGGCAGTGCTGATCGTCGACCTCGTGCCGCTTTTCGCCCTGTATCTCATTTCACTGCCGGCCATTACGAACATGTCAGTCGATCTGTATTGGTGGTGGTGGCTCGTCCATATGTGGGTGGAGGCCACCTGGGAGGTGTTGATCGGCTGTATCATGGCTCTGGCGCTGATGCAGTTACTTGGAACCTCGCGCCGCATCGTCGAGACGTGGCTCTATATCGAGGTCGCGCTGGTCCTGGGCACGGGCATTCTCGGCCTGGGCCATCATTACTTCTGGATAGGGACGCCCAAGTACTGGCTGAGTATCGGCGGGTTGTTTTCAGCCTTCGAGCCCTTGCCCCTGCTCGGCATGGTCGTGCACGCCGTCTATGATTCCGGCGTGCACCGGATGAAGGCAACCAACCGGCCCGCATTCTACTGGGTCATGGCCGAGGCATTCGGAAATTTCATCGGGGCCGGCGTCTGGGGATTTATGATGACGCTGCCGCAGATCAATCTGTTCAGCCACGGAACGCAGTGGACTGTATCGCACGGTCATTTTGCCTTCTGGGGGGCTTACGGGTGCGGGGTGATCGCCGTGGTGTATCTGGCGCTGCAAAAGAGCCGGTCGGTGTCGTACATGGACGGCACGGCATGGAAGTGGTCGTTCGCCCTTCTGAACATCGGTTTGGTCGGTATGGCCGGTGCCCTGCTGGTGTCGGGTATGGCGCAGGCCTTCTACGAGCGGGCCATCGGGGGCTCGACGCTTCAGGCCTTCATTCAGGCCCAGTCCAGTCCCTGGTTCATGCAGGGCATGTATGCACGATTTGGCTTCGGGATACTGTTTGCCGTGGGCTACGTGATTCTCGTCTATAACCTGCTGACGGTTGGCCGACGGGAGGCGGTCGGGGCCGCGGTTCCGGCGGCGACATGAGTTCGGTCGAGTTGCTCAAGACGGCCGGACTGCTCGGCGTCCTCGTGTTGTTCGGCGGTGGCTACGGCGTACTGTACGCCGTGGGCCGCTTGCGCCGCCAGCGTTCCTGGCTGCAGGGCGGCTATGCCTGTTACGCGGTGCAGGTTCTGATCGCCGGCGTTTTGGTCGTCACCAGCCCACTGGCCGTGGGCTGGAAGCTTCTGATCGTGTTCAGCGTTTTCGCGTATCTGGCGATTCCGCCGGTCACTTGGCGCTACCTGGAGCGTACCCATCACGAGGAAGGCGAGGTCTATGATTCCTAACATCCTCAATGCCCTGTTGGGCATCTGGCTAACGTATGCGGCGGTCTTTCTGGTCAATCGCAACGGCGGCATCGACGTACCCTTATTGATCGCCGGCGCGGTGATCGTCGTACTCTCGTTGTGGGCAAGGCGCTCGGATGTGCTGCGCTGGGTCGCACCGGTCGATGTAGTCTTGGGACTGGTGCTGATGGTGTTCGCGGGGCTGCATCTGACGGGCTGGATCACCAAGCTCGCCATGTTCTGGGGCGTCTTTTGGGTCGGCATTGTCGTGGGCGTATTGGCATTGTGGGCCGCCCTTTATCGGCCTGCTGGGATTACCACCGCTACGGCCCCGTCGGGCGAGGAATAGACAGGTCGAAGCGGGCCCCGGCGTCAGGGAACCAGCCAGGTGGCCCGGCCGTCGGCCAACGACACGATATAGCAGCCCTTGACGGCGGTGCGCTGGCCGGGGGCGAGACTCATGTCGGGGTAGACCGACTTCCACACCACGTTGTCGACCATGTGTTCGACCTTCTCCAGGAAATAGTCCCGGTAAAAGTTGCCTCGGATGTGGGACATGACGTCCGTGACGGTCGTGACCGCGAAGAAGGTATTGGCCTGGATGCGCGGCGCTGTGATGGGAATGTGTTTGGCTCGCAGCCAGGCGTTGACGCGGCGCAGCCGACGTTGCAGCGATTGTTCCCTTACAAAACGCTGAGCCAGGAAGGTGCGCTCGCGCAGCGACGCGGGGAGCGCCGCCGTTCCCTGCGGTTCGAGCATTCCCGACGACAGATACAGGCGACCGGGCAGCAGCGAGGGCGGAAGGCTTGCCAGGGCGGAGACCTGCGAGGCTGGCAACCAGACCACCAGGGCTTCGGGGGCGCCAGTTCTCAATATCTCTTTCCAGTAGGTCTTGTCCGGCCGCCGTGTCGTTGCCAGGGGGTGGCCTTCGGATGGCCCCAGGCCCGCTTGTTTTAACGCGTCATCGAACGCGGCTGCCAGCGCGCGACCGTTTTCGGTGTCGGGGTAGAGTTGCACGATGTGCCGGGCCGTTGAGTCGGCGAGATGGCGCGCAACGGCCGCGGCGTCACCGTAAAGACCGCGTGTGAAATAGACCGTGTAGAAATCCTTTCCCGGATCGGGCGGCAGCGCGACGTTGGGAAAAAGACACGGCACGGCACGTTGTTCACAGAATGCGTGCACTGGCTGCCACTGCCCCGCGCCCAGACCGCCGACGACGGCGAAGACCGGCCGTGTACGGTAATGTGCTTCCAGTTGAGCGGACCAGCTGTCCGGCGGTCCCTTGAGCTCCCACACGTGCAGCACCCAGGTGCGATAGGCCTCATACGGCCATTCCTTGTGCCAGGGACTGTGGCGCTTTCGCCGCGATTCAAGACGCGTCTGGGCGTTTTTGTCGCGCACGTATGCGCGCAGCACCGCCAGCATGGCCTGCTTTTTCGCCGCATCGACAGGTGGGGCGATGATGGTGGCCAGATGCAGTTCGCTGTCCGTCACACCCGGCGAAGGCTCGGTCGAGAGTGTCGCCAGGTAATCGACGAGCTTTTCCACGTCCGCGGGGCTGAGCGCGTAGCGAGGCATCAGTCGATTGAGTTCGCGCCCCGAGGGGTCGATGCCGTCACGGATCGCCCGAATCAGGCTCGCCCGGGTATAGGCCGGACGCTGTGCCTGGCCCAGTGTCCGTTCCCCGCCGAGTTCGGCGCGTCGGCTTTGTTTGGGTGCGAACAAGGCGCGACCGTTGATCGGGGGGAACACCGTTCCGCCTTCGCTGGAGCCCAGGCCGCTGCGTCGGTGACATTGTGCACAGGCGAGCTGGTTGGCTGTCACGGGCACATCGTGTTCGACCGTCGCCGCCATTAGCCGCCCGGACGGCAAAATGCCGGAACGATACATTTGTTCGCCGGGGCCGATCGCCGGCTTCCCGGAAGGTCCCGCCGCCGCCGGGTAAGGCATGGCCAGGCTCAACAGCGCCAACGCCGCCGACAGGCCGGCGCGGCGAGTGGCCGCTGCTCCTTTGTACCGCTTCATTAGTGCGTCTTGGCCGACAGGCGTGCCTGTGACTGGCGGTATTCGTTAATCAGATCGCGCGCGGTCGTGAATCCGTCAATGCGAATCCAGGGCAAGCGGGGGGATACCCGGATAAAGGCGGTGGGGCTGTGGTTCATCTTATCCCCTCGATAGACGTTGAATGCACGCTGTAGCGCGACGCTGTCGTCCAATGTGCCCGTCAGGAAACGCCAGTTGGCCTCCGCTTTGTAGGTCTGAGCGTAGCGGGTGAGCCGCTCCGGCGTGTCGTGTTCCGGATCGATCGAGACAGACACCATCTGCACCTTGTGGCGCTCGTCGCCGAGGCCGGCCTGGACCTGCGCGAACGTGGCGGTCATGACGGGACAAATCGCGGTGCACGAAGTGAAGATGAAGTTGAGCATCACCGGGCGGTTCTGGGCCAAGAGTTCGGCGACGCGTATCGTCCGTCCGTGGCGGTCACGGAACGTCAGGTCCGGCACGCTGTAGGCAACCTCGGTTCGCTGGTAGTCGTCGGTATCCTTTGGTACGGCCATCGCATGGTGATCGTGGCTCATGTGGTGCCCGCCGGCGGCCGGCTCCCCGGCGTGTACGACGGCAACGGGCGAGCATACGAGCCAGGCGGCAAGGCCCAGGCACAGTCGAAGACGACCTGCGGCATATCTCTGCCGGGTGGCGATAGTTGTCGGGCGCATATCGGCACTTCCTAAGTCAAGTACGGCGTTGGCTCGAGGGGGCAGGCGTGATGCGCCGCGTGCCCTCGGGCGGTGTCGTCAAAGCCTAGCCAATATGTGGGCGGCCCCGTCTACAGTGTTTTACTACCTTGCCATGTGGACTACTACTGCAACTAGTCAGTTCGATAGGACGGCAGGACGCGGACCGTATATTTTTAGCTGACAGGACGGTCGCAATGGCTATACGCAGTGACCCGAAAGTACTAGCGAGAAACCAGCCAACGGTGGTGGGGGTGCTTCAATCATGGCAGAGGAGGGGATGACAGCGGCGATGCGCTCGGGGGTGTCCGTCCGGGCCGGTGCCACGAGTGAGCCTCAGTATGTCGAGGGCCCGGCCGCCGATTCAGTGACTCAAGGGCTCGGGGAACATCCGCTCATCCAGGCGCTCGTGCGCAGGGAAAAGCTCACTCGGGCGGACCTCGGGCGCCTGGAGCACCTCCAGCGCGAGCAGCACAATGGCGAGTCGCCTGTCCTGCTGCTCAGCAAGCTCGGCATTGTCGCGGAGCAGGAGGTTGCCAATACGGTCGCTGAGGTGCTCGGCCTGGAGCGTGCCGCGGCGGCCCAATACCGGGAAGCTCCGGTCATGGACGAGACGATCAGTCCGCGTTTTATGCGGCAGTATCGTCTGCTACCGCTGGCCTGCGAGGATACGGACGTCACCGTTTGCATGGCCGATCCATTTGACGAGTTTGTCGTCGAATCCATACGCATGGTCACGGGCAAGGCGGTCTTGCGTGTTGTGGGAACCCCTTCTGAATTAGACGCGGCGATTGAGCGCCTGTACGGCGAGGGGCGCTCCGAGATCGGGCGGATCCAGGACCATGAAGAGGCCCCTGAGGAGGTCTCCGATTCCGAGGTCGAACAACTCAAGGACCTGGCCAGCGAGGCGCCCGTCATCCGCATGGTGAATCTCATTATTCGACGGGCTATCGAGCGCGCCGCGTCGGATATTCACATCGAGCCGGCCGATGGACGCCTGCGCGTGCGTTTCCGTATCGACGGCGTGCTCAAGGACGCGGAGTCGCCCGCTGCCCGGATGGGTGCGGCGGTGGTCTCGCGCATCAAGATTATGGCCAACCTGAATATCGCCGAGCGGCGCCTGCCGCAGGATGGGAGGATCCGTCAGCGCATCGAAGGGCAAGAGTTGGACTTTCGAGTCTCGACTATCCCCGCGATGCACGGCGAGAGCGTGGTCCTGCGTATTCTCAATCGCGACGCGGTAGCCTTGGATTTCGCCGCGTTGGGCGTATCGGACGAGAACATCCGGGTGCTGGGCGACGCGATACATCGACCACACGGCATGCTGTTGGTAACGGGACCGACCGGCAGCGGCAAGACTACGACGCTTTACGCTGCTCTGACGGCCTTGAACAGTGACGAGGTCAAGATCATTACGGTCGAAGACCCTGTGGAGTACCAGATCGACGGCGTCAATCAGATACAGGTCAAACCGGCAATCGGACTGAGCTTCGCGACCGCACTGCGTTCCATCGTTCGCCAGGACCCGGATGTGATCATGGTCGGAGAAATGCGAGACCTGGAAACGGCGAAGATCTGTGTCCAGTCGGCGCTGACCGGGCATACGGTGTTGTCGACTCTGCACACGAACGATGCTGCTGGCAGTATTACGCGTCTCGTGGAAATGGGCGTCGAGAACTACCTGCTGACCTCCACGGTCAACGCGGTTGTCGGTCAACGATTGGTCCGTGTCCTGTGCGATCACTGCAAGCGCGCACACGAACCCGTACGGGAGTTCCTGGACGTATTGGGGTTGGCCGAGGGCGAACGGGACGGGGGAGGCTTGAAATTGTTCGAGCCGCAAGGCTGCTCGCAATGCAACGGCACGGGTTATCGGGGGCGGACCGTCGTGATGGAGGTCCTTCCCATCGACGATGCGATTCGGCGCCTGATTCTTGACCGTGCGGATGCCTCGGAGATCAGGGCGGTGGCCGTGCGGCGCGGCATGGTGCCCATGTACCAGGACGGTTTGCGAAAGGTCCGGCACGGCATCACGACGCTCGAGGAAGTCTTGCGGGTAACCCAGGACGCATAATCCCCATGACGACATTTCATTACAAGGCGGTGACTGCGGCGGGCGAGGTCGTCGAGGGCGAGCTCGAAGCCGACGACCGTGCCAGGGCCGTGGCAGAACTGCAAGCCATGGGGCGGATACCCATCCGGGCCGAGGTGCGGGGCACACAGCGAGCGCGATGGTGGGACGGGCGCCGGTCGGTGCATCGGCGGATACCGGCGGCTGCGGTGCTCGAGTGGACCCGGGCCCTCAGCTCCCTGTTGGGTTCCGGCATATCTCTCGACCGGTCACTGCAGATTATTTCCGCCAGCGCCGGCGAACAGAGTGTCCGACTGCTTGCGGAGACGACGCAGGAGACGGTACGTGGTGGAGCTCCGCTATCGGCTGCGCTCGAGCAGTCACCGGCCGCGTTTTCGCGCTTCTACATCAATATGGTCAAGGCGGCCGAGGCGGCGGGGTCGCTCGATGTCGGACTGGAACGCCTGGAGCAGTACCTCGAACGGGGCCGGGCTTCGCGCGAACAACTGGTGTCGGCACTGACCTATCCGGCGATCCTGCTCGCGGTGACCGGGCTTTCACTGGTGCTCATCGTCAGTTATGTCGTGCCGCAGTTCGAGCCGTTGTTTCTGGGTAAAAACGTCGAATTACCATGGTCAACCGCGTTCATTTTCGCGATGGCGGGCGCGATACGCCATTACGGTTGGTTGGCGCTCGTCCTGCTTATCGCGTCGGGTGTGGTCGCGGTGAGGTTGTGGCGGGACCCGACACGACGGATCGTCATCGACCGCACCCTTCTGCGTGTGCCGCTGTTCGGGGTGCTGCAGTCGCTGCGGGAGACGTCGGCCTTTTGCCGCAGTCTTGGCATGCTGCTGGAGAACGGGCTGCCGCTGTTGTCGGCATTCACGATCGCCAAAGAGACCGTTGGCAACCGGTGGCTCAACGGGGCGCTCGATGACGCGGTGACGGCGATTCGGGAGGGCCAGGGGTTGTCCCGCCCCTTGGAGGCCATCGAATCCTTTCCGCCGGTGGCGGTGCAACTGGTTCAGGTCGGAGAAGAAACAGGGCGCCTGGACAAGATGCTGGTACGCGTGGCGGATATCTGCGACCGAGAGTTAGGTACCCGGGTCGCGCGCGGGCTCAGTGTGTTGGAGCCGGCGCTTATTGTCGGTATGGGCGTGGTCATCGGAGGAATCATCGCCTCTTTGATGGCGGCGATCGTCAGTGTCAACGACATTCCGCTGTAGTCAGCGGGTCGCCGTGAACATGGTAAGTCCGGAGGCAGTGGTATGTGCAGACCTGTTAGAAACAATATCGAGCGTTGTCGGCATTTTGCCGCTCGGGGAGCGGGGTTTACCCTGATCGAGCTGCTGGTGGTATTGGTCATCCTGGGAATGTTGGCGGGCCTGGTCGGTCCGGCCGTGATGAAACACTTGGATGCCTCCAAGACGCGCACTGCGAAGCTGCAAGTCGAGGAGCTCAGCGCGGCGCTGGACGCGTACAAGCTGGACGTCGGTCGTTACCCGACGACGGAGGAGGGACTGCGTTCCCTGGTCGAGCGCCCCGCCAGTGTATCGTTCTGGAACGGGCCCTATCTGCGCAAGGCGTTTGTGCCGTTGGACCCCTGGGGCCAGGAATATCGGTTTCGTTCTCCCGGCGAACACGGCCCCGTCGATGTCTTCTCCTTCGGAGCGGACAACGCTGAGGGTGGAACGGGCGAAAACCAGGACGTCGTGAGCTGGTTGTGAGCCACGAACCGATACATATGAGCCACACCCGCGGTTTCACGCTGCTCGAACTGCTGGTGGTTATCACGATCGCGGCGCTGATATTGACCGTGGTTGCGGTGCGCTTCGACCTCTGGGGGCGCGGCGTGGCGGTAACGACCGCGACGCAACAACTGGCCAGCGTTATGCGTCGCGCGCATGCACGGGCCGCGCTGGAGGGCCGGACGGTGGAAATGCACATCGACCCGCAGCGCAGCCGCTATTGGTTGAGCGGCCAACCGCGCGCCTACACCTTATCCGGCGGTCTGCGGATCGAGCCTGTCCAATCGCAGCGCGCCGCGGCTGCGCGGGTGAACGAGCGGCTCCTGGTGCGGTTCTACCCCTCGGGTACGGCCACGGGAATCGAACTTCGGATCAGCGATGGTCAGGCCGCCTATCGGTTGGAGGTGAGCGGACTGACGGGGCGTGTCAGTATGCGCCGCACGGCTGCGCTCGAGGAGGCGCCGCGATGAAAGCCGAGACCGCCGGATTCTCGCTGCTCGAGGTGCTGGTGGCACTGGCCGTACTGGGGGTGTCGCTCGGTGTGCTGTTCCGAGTCTTCGGACAGTCGCTCACGGACGTTGGGCGCGCCGAACATTATACGCAGGCGGTGCTGGTCGCCGAGTCCCAGTTGGCAACGTTGGATGTCGACCCGGGGCGCGGTCTTCGGTCATACGAAACGGATGTCGATGATCGCTTCCACGTGAGCGTAGTGGTCAGCCCCGTCCCGCTCTTGCACGCCCGCGCCGCGGTTCCACTCGGTGCGTATCGTGTATCGATTACGGTGGATTGGGGAGAGGAGAGCCGGCGGCGTCAGGTCACTGCCACGACGGTTCGCCTCGCACGGCCGCGATGAAGGGCCGTGCGCGAAATGACGTCGTTTCCCGCGATGTTCGGGGCTTCACTCTCGTCGAACTGGTGGTGGCGTTGGCGGTTATGAGTTTGCTCATGCTCGTGCTGTACGACGGTCTGCACCTGGGGATGCGTACCTGGGACGCGGGTTCGCGGCGCGTGGACCGAGCCGAACAGCTTCGCCGACTGGAGGCGTTTCTCCGCGGCCAGCTGGCCAGGGTGCATTTGCCGGTCGGCGCCGCCCAATTGAACGAAGGGGCGTTATCGTTTCACGGCGATGCGTCCGGGATGGCTTTCATCGGCCGCATGCCCGCGCGCACGGGCAGCGGCGCGTTTTACGCGTTCGTTATCAGGGTGGAGGGCGGCGGAGAGGTCAAACGGCTGGCCGCTCGGTACGCGATGGCTGAATTGTATACCGGGATGGAGCGTGCGGCACCGGTCATTCGGTACGAAGTGCTCGTAGAGCGCGCCGGTGCGGTGCGGTTCGAGTATTTCGGGCTCGATGAACGGGGACAGTGGCATTGGACTGGGAGTTGGGTTCGAAAACGAACGCTGCCCACGCTCGTGCGGATGCGAATCGAGCCGGCTGCACCGGACGAACGGCCGTGGCCTGAGTTGCTCTTTCGCGTGCGTGAAGGGGACTACTGGGTTCCGTCGGCGGAGACGTCATGAACGGATCATTACATTCCCGGACAGTCATTGAAAGGTCGCAGCAGGGCGTGGCACTGGTGTCGGTGCTCTGGGTGGTGGCGCTGTTGACGCTCGTTGGAGCCAGTCTGACCAGCGCGGTGCGAACGGAAATCGCACTGGCCGGTCAACGGGTCACTGAGCTGCAGGGGCGTGCGGCGGCCGAAGGGGCGATCTATCTCGCCGTGCAGAGACTGCTGTTCCCGAACCTGGACACCGTGTGGCCAACGGATGGCTCGCCGTTTGTGCAGACTGTAGGCGAAACGCAGGTGCGAGTGCAGGTGTTCGACGAGGCGGGGCGGGTCGATCTGAATATGGCCGGGCCGGAGCTGCTGGGCGGGCTGTTTCGTGCCGTCGGGGTTGCGGACGAGCAGGCGGACGCGATTGTCGATGCGATTATGGACTGGCGTGACGTTGACAGCTTGCGGCGGCTCAATGGCGCGGAAGACGGAGACTACGCCGCGGCCGGGTTGGACTACGGTGCCAAGGACGCGGACTTTGAAAGTGTCGATGAGCTGCGCATGGTGCTCGGGATGACGCCCGAGATCTTCGCGGCGGTACGCGATGCCGTGACCGTGCATCATCGTCATGCGTGGGTCAATCCAGCCGTCGCGTCGCGTCCGGTGTTGCTGGCCATTCCGGGCATCGATGCATCTGCGGTGGACGCCTACCTGGAGGCACGCGGTGCGGGGGCAAGGCAAGTGCCGGCGCCGATCGGCGCGCAGTCGTCGCTGGTGCAGGTTCGCGGAACGACGTATACGATTCGAGCGCGTGGAGTGGAGAACGGGCGCGAGCTCGCCGGCCTGGAGGTGACGATTCGGATCAACCGCGGCGGGCAGAAACGCCCGTTCGAGGTTCTGCAATGGGACCGGATACCATGAAGCGCAGCGATCGCCATGCCGCGCGCGCGGCCGCCGGAGCGTCTTTACGACTGCGGGATGTGTTTCTTGCGGGGCGGACCCGGTCGGCCTCACCGGGTCAGCACCTGGAGCAACTGTGGACGTGGTGGACCGGAGAGCTGTGGACCATGTTGCCGGCCCGCATGCAGACAGTACTTCGACGCGAAGAACAGGAAATCGTCGTGGATGTGCACAGCCGTGCCTCTGCGACGCTTTGCCTTCTGGGTGCAGGCACCCGCGACCACTGTGCGGAGATACAACTCCTCGTTGGGGATGGCGAGCCGGCAGGAGTGCCGCCCGGCCTGGCCGGCGTATGGCCGATGTCGCCGGCGCGGGTGGCTCTGCGCCTGCCCCGATCCGAAGTTCTGGAATTGGTTCTGGATTTGCCCGCCGCGACGGAGGAGAACCTGGGCGAGGTTTTGGGCTTTGAAATGGATCGCAACACACCGTTTCGCGCCGAGCAGGTGTATTTCGGATTTGATGTTGCCGGTCGGGACCGGGAGCGCCAACGACTGCAAGTCCGGCTGCGCGTCGTGCCGCGGGTCATCGTGGATGCGTGGCTGAAGCGGCTCGCGCAGCTTGGGCTGACACCGACGGTCATCGGCTCGGTCGCGCCGGATCTGCGCGCCGGTGTTGCGGACGGGGAAGACAGGGCACTTGCCCGCATTGAGGAGATCGATTGCGGGCTTGAAATCAGGCAGCGTCAATGGACCGTCTCGAGGCTGGTGCCGTGGGGCGCTGCAGCGGTGCTGACACTCGCGGTGGTCACGGGGATCGCCCTGCCGCTGTACGATCTCCACAGCCGTGCCGCCGAGCTGGAGCTGCGAGTCGCTCAGGCCAAGGTCCAGGCGGACCGCGTACTGCGGACATTGGATGAGATGAAAGAGCTGCGGGAGCGGGCGGAGTTTGTCGTCATGCGCAAATCGCAGGCGCCGACGATAGTGGAGATGTTAGCGGAGCTCGCCCGAATATTCCCCGACGATACGTGGGTCAGTCGGTTTGAAGTGACGGGCGAGGACGTGCGTATCCAGGGCGAATCGGCGAGCGCATCGTCGTTGATTGCACTCGTGGAGGAGTCGATCAGGTTTCGCAGTGCCCAGTTCGCTTCGCCGGTGACGCGCAACCAGAGTACCGATCGCGACCGGTTCGTAATCGCGGCCAAGGTCGAAGAGATCAAATCTCCGGCCGACGCACCTGATTCGCATCGCCCGGGTGGCGTCCCCGTACTGAAAAGGGGTGACGACCGAGGGCGTCGTGCCGGTGTGGCTGCTGCTGCACCTTCGACACCGAGAGCCAGGCCATGAATTCGGCAAGTAAGCCAAGAACGGGTCAGATTCTGGCGCTCTTGATACTCGTGGCGTTACTCGCTCTGGTCTATAGTGCGGTGGCGCAGCCGCTCTTGTCGAGTTATTTCGGCTACCGTGAAGTCATCGATTCCAAACGCGCACAACTGCAGCGTTATCAGAAAATCATCGCGCGCGGGCAGTGGGCAGGTGAGGCACTGCAGCGTATGCGGAAGCAAGGACAGCAGCGCGCCTACTACCTGCCCGGTGGCACCTCGGCGTTGGCTTCGGCAAAGCTTCAGGAATACGTCAAGCGCCTGGCGCGCGCCAGCCACGGGGAGCTCATCAGCACACAAGTGCTCTCGCAGCGCCGCAGCGGGGAGGTGCCGAGCGTCACGCTGCGGGTACAGATGAAGGGCGGGCTCGACACTTTGCTGAACATGTTCTATGCGATCGAGACAGGCACGCCCGTCGTGGTCCTGGAAAATGTGGTCATTGCCTCGCACGGCACGCGGCGCCTCGTCTCTAACCAGGCCGGTCGGTACGTCGATGAACTGGATATCCGATTCGACCTGGTGGGCTACACGTACGGGGGGAAAGACTGATGGCCCGCGGTGCTGCGGCGCGCCTCGTCAAGGGCGGGTGGCTGGTGGCGACAGCCGCGGCCGCGGTCATCGCACTGGCGGTGGAATATCACTGGCTCGAGACGGGGCGTGAGGCGTTTCGTGCCGGGTTGTCCGCTGCGCCGCGTCCGCCTGGCCGGGGGTCGGCCGCGGCGGCTGACGCGGAGGTTCGACTGCCGGCATTCCCGCCGTTGGAACATTACCGCGATCTGACCGAGCGCCCGCCGTTCCTGCCCACTCGTCGTCCCGCCGCCGGCGATGCACAGGCCCCGGCGCGGGCGGTCGAGGAGGTCCGATTGAGTCAGCAGTGGAAACTGGTCGGCATTGTGGTGTCGCCGGAGCAGACCCACGCGGTGTTGCACGAGCGACGAGGGGGGCGCAGCGTGAGTCTTTCCGTGGGAATGTCACTGGAAGGCTGGACAGTGGCCACCGTCGAGTCCGATCGGGTTCGTCTGACAAGCGGGACGCGGACGCTCGAGATGGAGCTTCATCCACTGAAAGAGGAGGCGTCTCACGCGCCGAAAAATCAATTTCGCCGAAGCGGGGTCTACACTCCGCGCTAGGTGGTGGGGACGCAGTGGCGCGCCGGCCGTTATCGGGGAACCGAAGAAGGTGATTGCATGAGAAGCAGAAAAATGAAATACACGACCACAGCGGCAATCTTCACGTTCGTCGCGGGGGTTTTGGGCGGTTGTGTGCAGACACCTGCCAAACATACCGCCGTGCCTTTCCCGGCGCGTAACGGCGAGATGCGACAGCGGGATGGCTCCGTCAATGGCGGCGCGGCGGCGGTCGGACCCGTCTATACGTCTGAGCGGGCCGGCGCTCGCGCGAACGAGGCCGGGCCCGAGCTATACAGGGGAACGGGGCGTTTCATTTCGGGCCGGGCGCCCCGTCCGTCGCCGGTGTCGACGGATGCAAACGGCGGTATCACGCTCAACTTCAAAGACGCGGATATCCAGGAAGCCGTCAAGTCGATTCTAGGCGACATCCTCAAGGTCAACTACACCATCGACCCGCAGGTCAAAGGACAGATATCGCTGCAGACCAGCCGGCCGATCGCACGTGAGGGGCTCGTTCCCACGCTGGAGGTATTGCTGCGGGCCAACGGGGCGGTTCTCACGAGAGAGGGCGATCTCTACCGGGTCGTACCGGAGGCAGGTGCGTTGGACGGGGCCATAGGGACCTCGCGACAGATTGGGCGTGGTGCGGGCTATCGCGTCGTTGCCGCGCCGCTTCGCTATATCGCGGCCAAGGAAATGCAGAAATTGCTCGAGCTGGCGAAGCCGGCTAAAGGGGTGATTCACGCAGACCCGGCCCGAAACCTTTTGGTCATTTCTGGCTCGGAGACCGAGCTGCGCAATATGTTGGACACGATCGCGGTGTTCGACGTGGACCAGATGCGGGGAATGTCGGTGGGGCTGTTCCCGCTGCGTTCGGTGGAAGCGCGCGTGGTGTCCGAGGAAATGCGCAAGATATACGGCGAGGGTGCCGACGGTCTGTTGTCGGGGATGTTGAAGATCGTCCCGGTGGAGCGGCTCAACGCCTTGCTGGTGATCAGCCCGCAGCACAGATATCTCGAGCAGGCGGGACAGTGGATCAAACGGCTGGATCGTACCGGAGACGTCGCTGGCATTGGACTGTTCGTCTACTACGTGCAGAACGGCAAGGCGGGGCGGCTGGCCGAGATGCTCACGCAGGTTTTCGCTTCCTCGGGAGGGGCCCGAAGCGAGGGTCGCGCGGGTGTGCCCCCAATCGCCGCGAAGGCCCTGGATACGGAAAAGACCGGCAACCCCGCCAAGGCGGTGTCGGCGGGCGGTGCCACTGTGCGGCCGGCCGTTGCCGGGAGGCCGGCGCTGCACACGCCGACGGATGCGGCGGCCGAGGTCGGGGACGTTCGCATCATCGCCGACGAGGAGAACAATGCACTGCTCGTGATGTCCGCGCCCAGCGACTACAAAAAAATTGAAAAGGCGATTCGCAAGCTGGACATCATTCCGCAGCAGGTATTGGTGGAGGCCTCGATCGTCGAGGTCGAGCTCACCGGGGAGCTCAGTTACGGCGTGGAATGGTATTTTCGCAGCAAGGCCAACGGGTATTCGGGGGTTGGGACATTGGACCTGGGAAGCAGCGGTCTGTCGCCCGTGGTGCCCGGCTTCTCTTATCAGGTGCTCAATTCGGCCGGTGCGATTCGCGGGGTCCTCAACACGCTGGCCAGCGAAACCGAGCTACGCGTCGTGTCCTCGCCCTCATTGATGGTGTTGGACAACCGCACTGCGCGTATCCGGGTGGGCGACCAGGTGCCGGTGCGCACCTCCGAGACGACCAACACCGCCACCTCGGGCACAAACCCGCTGATTGTCAGCACCATCCAATTCCGCGATACGGGCGTGCTGCTCGAGGTCACGCCGCGGGTGAACGCAGGTGGACTGGTGGTTCTGGACATTTCCCAGGAGGTAAGCAACGTCGACAAGACGACGTCCTCGTCGATCGATTCGCCGACGATCAATCAACGCCAGATCAGTACGTCGGTGGCCGTCCAGAGCGGCGACACCATCGTGTTGGGCGGTCTGATCCGCGAGAACAATTCCGACTCCAGCAGCGGAATTCCGGGGCTTCGCAGCATCCCGCTGCTGGGTTGGCTGTTCGGAGGCACCAGCAAGTCGTCGGAGCGAACCGAACTGCTGGTCCTGATTACCCCCACGGCAGTCCCCGACCAGCACGTGGCCCGGCAAGTGACCGACGAACTTCGCAATAAAATGAAGGCGTTGTTTCCCGCCGGCGAGGCGGGCACGGCCGGGGATCGGCCGCCGATCTCCGCCGCGCCCGCGAGCGTGGAAGAGTAGACATCCCATGGCGGATATAGTCCATAATGACTATACGGCCTACGGGGCCCACGGCGAGGGAGGGCGTTGGGTGCGAATTCTGGCGGTGGACGATCACATGTTGTTCCGGCGTTGTCTGGCCGATTACCTGGCGGCCCAGGACGGAATGACGGTCGTTGGTGAGGCGGCGTCGCCCCAGCGCGCTCTGGAGCTGATGGAAAAGCTCCAGCCGGATATGGCGTTGGTGGATATCGACCTGGGCGGCGACGACGGCCTGCAATTGGCGGGCACCATTACCGGAACCTACCCCGATTGCGCCGTCATTATCCTGACCGCCTCGGAGGACGAGGCGCAGATGCTGCGGGCCATGGAAATCGGTGCCAGCGGCTATCTCGTCAAGGACGTGCGTCCTGAGAATCTGGTGGCCGCGCTGCGGTTGGTGAGGGACGGCGAGACGGTGTTTGCGCGGACCTTTGTGGACCGCCGGCTGCGCAGCCAGGGGCGCCAGGGGGATGCGCCCAGCGTGGACGCGTCCGCGAGCACGACGAGCACTGGCGACGTTGCCGATCGGGCCTCACCGCCCGGCAGGCTTTCGCAGCGCGAAATCGAGGTGCTGGGCCTTGTGTCGGACGGTCTGGTCGACAAGCAGGTTGCCGATCGGCTGGGCATCAGTGAAAGCACGGTGAAAAACCACATGCGCAGCATTCGCCGAAAGCTGGGGGCGAGCAATCGTGTCCAGGCCAGTTTGATTGGAATGCGCTCGGGCCTCATCGCCAAGCCTTAGCACCGGCCCGTGCCGTGCCCGTGATTAATCACTATACCAATATATTCTGAATTATTGGGTGCCACGTCTTGGTCCAGCATACATCTCCCTCGGACCCGAAGCTCCCGGCCCGACGATTTATACGGCTCAGCGCGGCATGGCTGCTCGGCGCGGTGCTCATGGCCGGCGTCGCCATTACGGTTTACGTGGCGACCGTTACGGTCACGCGGGATGCCGATCTCTACGGCCACTGGGTGGCGAAATACCTTCAACAAACGCTTGACCCGCGCTATTTCGAATCCACCGCGTCGATCGACCCCGCCCAACTGCGCAACGTGTTCCACCGCTTGAACCAGTTTGCCGATATCGGCGCGGTCAAGCTCAAGGAACCCTCCGGGCTGATCGTTTGGGCCGACGCCCCCGAATTGATGGGTAGACGCGAGCCGCCCAGCGTCGCGTTCGACAAGGCCCTGGCTGGGGAGGTCAGTGCGCATTACGAGGAGGTCGACGATGCGGGCGAGCGTCTCAGCGAACATCTGGGCTACAGCGTCTTTCCCTGGTTGTACGAGGTCTGCATCCCCATTCGCGCGGGCGACGGTAGGGTGGTCGGTGTCGTGGAGGTGTATCAGAATCCCCAGCGTATCCTCGGCCGCATCGCGTCCGAACTGGGCGTGGTGTGGGGCATTCTGTTGCTTGCAGCCTTAGCCTACGTCATCCCGACCATGAGGCTGTTCGGTAGGACCTCGCGGGATATGTTGTCGCTGCAGTCGGATCTGGAACAGAGTCGCCGTCTGGCCGAGGTGGGCGAGTACGTCAGCATGATTGTGCACGATACGCGCAACCTTCTCGCCGGCATCCGCTATACATGCGAGTGCATGTCCGCGCCAAATGTAAGTACCGAAAAGCGGCGCAAGATGGCGGCCGACCTCGAAGGCCCGGTCCGCATGTCGTTCGGAATGATGAATGACCTGCTTTCCTTTGTCAGTGGCAAGCGCCCTCCGTTGGACATTCGCGAGCACGATCTAGCCGGGCTCCTGGATGAAATCAAAGACATGCTGATCGCCACGCTCGAACCGGACGGTCATCGGCTGACTCTTGCCGTCACCCCCGGGATCAAAGTGACTTGCGACGGCGAGCGTTTTTCGCAGATTATCCTGAACCTTGTACGCAACAGTACCGAGGCCATGACCGAGCCGGGCGAGGTCGAAATCACGGGGGCGGCTGAGGGCGACGGCGTGCATGTCTTCGTCCGCGACGTCGGCCCGGGTATCGACCCCGCTCTACTGCCCAATGTCTTCCAGCCCTTCGTCTCCGAGCAAAACAAAGCGAGGCCCGGACTGGGCCTGGCGATTATCCGGGACATCATGGATCGGCACGGCGGAGTCATTACCGCACGCAATAGAGCCGCAGGCGGGGCCGAGTTCGAGCTCATATTTACTTATAGATAATATGGGAATAGTGCTTTCGTGCTATACTGGCTGATGAAGCCGGTGCCGTGCCTTGAAAATGCCATTGCCGGCCCGGTCGACTCGACGTATGCTTTTTTGCCCGGCCCGATGTAATGGTGCCTCGGCGCCGGGCTCCGCGTGCAACGGACTGCATTTCCTAATTCGGCGTGCCCACGGACTGGGAACACGAACAAAACAATAATAACGAATACGCAAGGCCTGCCGGACGGTGTCCTCTTACCGTCGCGCCGGGGCGCACTGCGAGGGCTCTGAAAAATGGGTTCGCTGCACCAAATGTATCAAAACGATGTCGTGGGCCGGGACGTCATGGATGCCTTGCGCGCTCGAATGGTCGTCCTGCCCGCCGATGACCCGGATGCCGTGTTTATGTCCGCGGCCGTCCTCGCGCTCGAACTCATCCGCTGCGAACAAGTCGTCATCGCCCACCGCCGCGACCACGGTGCCGGTTACCTGGTGCACCGTGTCCCCGACGGATCGCGTGACGATGTACAGACCGGGCCGTTCGACCACCCCACTAATGCCTTCGGCTCGTTGTTGATCCGAGAGATGACTCTCCAGGTAGAGCGCGGTCTTGGTTTCAATGAGCCGTTCGCACGCGATCTCATTCGTCTGGGCTTCATGAGCGCGATCAGCGTGCCCGTCCCAAGTGAGCATGGACCTTGGGGATTTATCTGCGCCTGTTCGCGCAACACCCGCAGCTTCGACTCCGGCGAACGCGCGGTCCTGCGCAGCTTGGCTGCCGTGGTGGGTGCCGCCGTGTATGGGCCGGCCTCACAAGTCATGGAGGCGGACCAGTTGGCGGCTCGGCAAGTTCGCCGGGCCAAGCGGGAGTGGGAGTCGACGGTAGACTCTCTGACCGAGGTGATCGTGCTCCTCGACACGGAAGGCTATATCATTCGGGCCAACCGAGCTCTGGAGGAATGGGGGTTCGGTGACGTTGCCAGTATAATCGGGAACAAGATCGGTACCCTGCTTGCCGCTTCCCGGGAATATGGCCCGTCACCCTTGAGGCGCCCCTGGCCGGAACTCGTCCGGCAACTCACTACGAATACCAGCCTGGAGTGGGAACAGGAGTGTGCTTGGATAGCCAAGACGCTGCGGTTCCGCTTGCGTCTGATCGCCCGGTCCGACGAAGAATCCTTCGCGGCCGGCGAGGGATATGCCGTGCTCGTGATCGAAGACATCACGCGCCGCAAACAGCTCGAGCGTGAGATTCTGGAGAAAAATCGTCATCTTGAGGATCAGGTTGCCAGGCGCACTCGCGAGCTCGTCGCGCGTAATGCCCAACTTCGACAAGAGATCCGTGCACACCTTCGCGACAAGAAGGCGCTCAGTGCCTCCGAGCACGAGTTGCACAATCTCTCCCGTCAATTGATGGGGGCACAGGAGACCGAAAGAAAACGCATTGCGCGCGAGCTGCACGATAGTATCGGGCAGGCGCTCAGCGCCATCAAGTTCAAGGTCGAGTGTTTCATGGAGACTGACGCGCAGACCGAGGGTGCGCAGGATTCCTTGGGGCATGTGGTGTCGCGCATCCGGGCGACGATTGAAGAGGTCCGGAAGATAGCAATGGATTTGCACCCGTCGATCCTGGACGACCTGGGTCTGATTTCGACGATCGATTGGTTTAGTCGTGAGTTTCGCGCCACCTATCCTCATATCGATGTCCACATTGCCGTCCATGCCGACGAGGAAGATATTCCGGACCGTCTGAAGCTGGTGATCTACCGCGTCATCCAGGAGGCGTTCAACAATGTTGTCAAGCACTCGGAGTGCACTTATCTCTCACTTGCGCTGGGTGCCAACAGGAAGGGACTCCAGCTTTGTATTTTCGATGATGGCAAGGGGTTCGATGTGCAACGTGGTCGGCCAGCGGGGAAGAGCCGTGCCGGTTTGGGCCTGAAGAGCATGCGCGAGCGGGTGGAGCTGACAAGCGGTCAATTCTGTATAGAATCCGCTGCTGGCTGCGGTACCGGGATCCATATCAGATGGGTGAGCTAAACGTTCTCTCAGGACGCCCGTAAACCGTTTTCAATTGCATAGGCCGTGATGCCCGCCGCATTGTGCAGGTTGAGTTTTTTCATCAGGTTTGAGCGATGCTTCTCGATGGTCTTGGTGCTCAGGGAAAGATAATGTGCGATCTGCTTGTTTTTGTACCCTTCGGCGATAAGTTTCATCACTTCCCGCTCGCGGTGCGTAAGAATTTCCCAGCTTGCCGCTGCGCTTGGCCTCGCGGTCGTTCCGACATAACCCGAGACCACGCCGGTGCAAATGCCGGGACTGAGGTAGGTGCGGCCATTCGAGATGTTGCGCACCGCGGACAGCAGGTCTGCGTGGCTGTCATCTTTGAGCACGTAGCCGTCCGCGCCGGCCTTCAAGGCGGTACGCACATATTCGTCCGCTTTGTGAACGGTGAGGGCGATAATGCGCACGTCGGGATGGCGCATGCGAATCTCGCGAATCGCCTCGGTGCCGTTCATGCCGGGCATCGAGAGGTCGATGATCACCAGGCTAGGTGCCAGCTCGGCGACCGCTCGGATCGCGTCTTTGCCGGTGCTGACGTCCCCGACGACCTGGAAGCTGTCGGTCGCCTCGAGCAGGGCACGAAGCCCTTGGCGCAAAATAGTATGGTCTTCGGCAATAAGGATGCGTTGCGTGTTCATCTGCAGGATGCCCCCCATCTTCGCAGGTTAAACCGTACTCCAAATTGGAGATTTAGTATGGCACAACGGTTCGGCAGGTCGTATAGCACGTTCGGGTCATAACCCGCGGGTGAACAGTGACAATACTAACTCCATTTGGTGTGTTTGCTGTATTTTTCCCGGGCAGGGGGGAATATAATTTGAACACATTGTGACAGCCGAACACGGGGACGGGGGAAGGGCCCGGCAGGCCGGCTCGCCGTCGTGGGGCCGGATGGTTCCCACGCAGGGCGGCGTACGGTAAACCGGGAATTGGGTGCATTGTCCAAAACAGGGCACAGGCCGGAGCGACGTCCTCATGTACCGTATATTGTTGGTCGAAGATGATATTGAGTTTCGCTCGAGCCTGGTGGACGTTCTGCTCGCCGCGTATCCCCATGTGTCTATCCTTGAGGCCGGCTGCGGCCGCGAGGCGCTTGACGTTTTCAAAGCCACGTCCCCGGATCTGGTGTTCATGGATATCGGCCTGCCCGACACGGATGGGCTCGATCTGACGCGCAAGATTCGCGAGCTCGATCCCGACGCTCGCGTTATTATCCTGACGGGGCACAACTCGCCCGAGTACCGCTGTGCGGCGGAGACCGCCGGTGCCAGCGGTTACGTCTGGAAAGGCGAGCCGTCGCGCGTCCTGTTGGGCCTGGTCGGCGCGACCTCCTAGCGCAGTCGGGGCGTCCGAAGGGCAATACCCTAACTGTTTCGTCCCGCTCCCCACCACCACATATCTGTCGATTTTTGCCGCGCATAGTTACGGCATACCCGCACCGGGACTTACTGTCTTTCCCTACCGCTTTATTCGTCCGTCTTATCTACAGTTGCCATGAACGAGGGCCGATCGCTGACGATCGGTCGGTTGCGCCGAAGGCCGTTGCCCGAGGACCAATTCTTTTGGTGCTGGGCCGGAGCGAAAGCCCAAGGCGGCGAAAGTCAACGGGAGAGACGGATTATGTTTGGCAACACAAGAACTATTCGTGCAACCAGGCACTGGATAGCGGCCCTACTGCTTGGCGCGGTCGGGTTCGCGGCCGGGCCGGTATACGCCGCTCAGTTCACGCTGAACGTGGTCGATGACAACGGAGCGCCGGTAAGTGGCTTTCGCTGGATGGTCGAGGAGGACGTCACATATCCCGTGACGCCCGGGACGCCCGACCCGACCAGCCTGTCGTTCAATTTTCATAAGAGCCATACACCGGTTGCGCTCGACACGGCCGGCAATGCCCTCGAAGGCCGCACCGATGGCAGCTCAGTGACCGTTGGCTCGATTGACCCGGGCAAACGCTACTACGTGTCCGTGCTCCCTTACGGTGGGCACTCGCGAGGCAGTGCGCCTCTGCACTTCGACGCGGCGGCAACGGCTGCCACCGTCACGGTGGTGGCGAACCAGAATCCGCTGCCGACCGCGCAGATCTCGATTTTCGTCTTTGAAGACAACCAGGTGGTCAATGGCGCGCCAGACCTGCCCGAAGAGCATGGCCTGGGAGGCGCGGGTTCGGGCTGGAAGGTCCTGTTGGCCGAAGCGGCGGGTCAGTACGGTGCGGCCGGCGGCCAGGTTACCCAGGATGCCTTTGGCAATCCGCTGGGCACCGAATATGCACCTGGCGATCCGAACACGATTGTGAAGCTGGGCGACGGTACCCTTACCCCGGACGCCAACGGTGTGTTGGTGATCAAGAACCTGCCCCCTGCGAAGTACGGCATCCAGGTCGTGCCGCCCGCGGGTCAAGGCTGGATCCAGACCTCGACGATCGAGGGGACGCATACCATCGACGCCTGGGTGAAGCCCAACGAGCCGAGCTATTTCGTCGAATTCGGCCCTCCGGGCCACCACGTGTTCATCGGTTTCGTGAAGGCGACTAACGAGTTCGCGGGCAACGCCGGCGGCAGCACGATTTCCGGCAAGATCGTCAACAACCATGCATCGCGTCCGCCGGACTATACGTTCTACAACGGGAACGCCTTCCCGGACTGCTGGATCGGCGTGAACAACGGACCGGCCGGGTCCGGACGCATGGTCTACGCGCAGGCGTGTAACTCTGACAGCACCTTCAGCATCGCCAATGTGCCTGCCGGCGCCTACGACCTGGTGGTCTGGGACGCCAATCTGGACATCGTGATCGCGACATTGGGCGTCACCGTCAACGCCGACGGGACCTGCTCTGCGCCCGGCGGCGCCTGCGACTTTGGTGAAATTCCCGTGTTCAACTGGAATGCGCGCCTGGAAACCAGCGTGTTCTTCGACCGCAATGGTAACGGCTTTCGCGACTGCCCGAGTGGGCGCGAGGCCTGTGACGATTTCTCACAGGATGATGTCGGTCTGGGTGCCGATCAAAGCGCGGTCAATTTACGTTTCCGTGACGGTCGCATCTATGAGTCCTTCCCGGTCGACTCGACGGGCGCGGCACCGTTCGACGAAGTCTTTCCGTTCTTCCACTGGTTGGTTGCCGAGGTCGATTTTGCCCGCATGAAGGCGACGGGCGCCACGTTCACCGTGGACGCGGGCGGTCCGGTGGCCCCCGGCGAGGATCTTAATCCCCAGCCACAGACCTGTACGGCCGATGACGTGGCGGCCAACACAGACGGGTGTACGAACGTGGGGGATCCACGCATCAACCCGAACACGGGCGATAACCTGTCGCGCACCGAAACCGGTCCGGTTCTGACCACAGGATTCCAGGCCTTCCTCGGCCAGACGCTCAAGCTGGAGTTCGGCAAGGGGCTTTATGGCCCGGGTGAGAACGGCGGATTGTCCGGTATCGTGTTCTATGCCACGACCCGCGCTGAAAACGATCCCCGTTATGCCGCGGGAGAGCCGTGGGAACCGGGCGTTCCTCGCGTTCAGATCAACCTGTACCAGGAGGACCCGGTTCTGGGCTACGGACATATTGCCGACATGGATGGCGACGGTGCGGAAACACCCGCCGACGTCGACAACTATCCGTTCGGCAACTTCCCCGGTCCTGAGGACGTCGATCACAACGCCAATGGCACGTTCGACGTGGGTGACGCCATCCGCGTGACGACAACCGACAGTTGGGACGACAGCGTGCCGACCGGCTGCCAGGGAGACGTGTATTACGTCAACGGTGATCCGAACCAACCCACCGACTGTTTCGACGGGCTGCGCAACTTCAACCAGATACGGCCCGGCGTGTTCGACGGTGGCTATGCGTTCGGCCCGAACGTGACCGGAGACGGTTCCGCGGAAATCCCCGCTGGAACCTACATCGTCGAGATGGCGGTTCCGCCGGGCTATGAACTGCTGAAGGAAGAGGACAAGAACGTCGACTTCGGCGAGAGCTATGTGCCGAGCCCTCTGCTGCTGCCGCCCGAGTGTGTCGGCGCGCCGCACGTCGTCCCGCAGTATCTGAGCATGCAGACGGACGAGACGGGCGTGCCGCTGCCTGGTGTCGCGGCCGCAGACCTGATTGATGCACCGTTCGCCGGCACGTCCCGGCCCCTGTGTAACCGCAAGCGTGTGACTTTGGCCAACGGCCAGAATGCGGCTGCGGATTTCTACCTGTTCACACAGGTGCCCAAGTCGGCCCATGTGGTAGGCGGTATCCTGAACGATCTGGCCAACGAGTTCGACCCGACCAAGCCGAACTTCGGCGAGAAGTACGCTCCGCCGTGGCTGCCGGTTTCGTTCCGCGATTGGCGCGGCCAGGAGGTTAACCGCGTCTATGCCGACGAGGCGGGCAAGTTCAACGCCCTGCTGCCGTCGAACTACACAGTGAACATACCGAGCCCCTCGGGTGTCTCGCCGAACATGCTGACTGCCTGCATGAACGACGCGGGTCCGATTCCGAACCCGAACTACGACCCGAGCGTTCCAGGATCGCAGCCGACCATAATCGACCCGTACTACAACCCGCAGTACAGCCAGTTCTGCTACACGTTGCAGTACATGCCGGGTGCGACGACCTATCTGGATACCCCGGTGCTTCCGATTGCGGCCTTCGCTGGACCGGGCAATCCGGTGGACTGCCAGCAGCCGACCAACACGCCCATTGTGGCCTGGGTCAGCGCGCAGGGCAGCACACTGAATCCGGAAGGTGGTCCGTGGGCGGCCGTTGGCGACACCATCGTGATCCAGTCGGCGGGCCAACTCCAGGTGTCGAATCCCGCGTTCACCGGTCCGGGCGGCACCGAGCCTCGGTTGATTCAGCGCGACTACCGCTTCGGAACGACCTCGGGAACAGTGACGATTGCCGGTACTCCGCTGAATATCGTGTCCTGGGATTCCAACACCATCACCGCCACGATTCCGCGCGGCACGGATACCGGTGAGCTGGTCGTTACCAGTGCCTCGGGTCTCTCGTCCCCGGTGGGAGTTACGGTCACGGTGGGGCGCGTACCTGGCGGGAGCGTGTTCCATGTCTCGCCGAGCTCGGTCCCCGGTGCCACCCCTATTCAGGATGCCATCGATGCCGCCAGCGCCGGCGACCTGATTCTGATCGCCCCGGGTACCTACGACGAGCTGCCGATCATGTACAAGCCGCTGCAGCTTCAGGGCTGGGGTGCGTGGTCCGTCACCTTGAACTCGCGCAAGGTACCCGGCGAGAAGCTGCAGGCCTGGCGTAACAAGATCAATACATTGTACGCCAACGGCCAGTTCGACCTGCTGCCGGGCCAGCCCGTGCCGGCCCTTGACGCGGCCAACAACGAACCGGCCCTGTTCGCGGCCGAGGAGGGTGCGGGTATCACGGTCGTCGCCAAACAGACCGGACCGAACCGCTTCCGTCCGAAGCCCGTCAACGCCCGGATCGACGGTCTCACCATCACAGGCGCCGACTTCGGCGGCGGCATCTTCGTCAACGGCAACGCTGACCACCTGGAGATCAGCAACAACCGCATTATGGGCAACTCCGGTACGTTCGGCGGTGGCATCCGGGTCGGTCACGCGACCCTGACCCAAGAGACCCCCGACGGCCTCTTATACACCGATTCCAGCAACGACAGTCTGCGCATTCATCATAACCACATTGCGCAGAACGGTACGCAGGGGGGGACCGGAGGCGGTGTCGCGCTGTATACCGGAGCTAACGGCTACGCGGTGACCGATAACTTTATCTGCGGCAACTTTTCCCAGGCGCCCGGTGCGGGTGTGGGTCACCTGGGCTTGAGCCCCAATGGTCGCATCGCTCACAACCAGATCATCTTCAATCAGTCCTTCTCGCAGGACGGGGTGATTTCAGGTGGCGGTGTCTATGTGGCCGGCGCCGCGGCGCTGGCCGCGACGGGTCTGAGTCCCGGCGCAGGTGACGTGACCATCGACGACAACCTGATTCTCGGCAACCAATCGGGTGCCGGCGACGGCGGCGGCATCGCGACCGAGTCGGTCAACGGCGAGGACGTGGCCGCCAGCCCCGACAACGAGTCCAACTGGTACCGCGTGAAGATCGTCAACAACCAGGTGGTCGACAACGTCGCGGGCTACGCGGGCGGCGGCATCTCGCTGCGGGATACCGCCCGGGCCGATATCGTCAACAACACGATCGCCAACAACGACAGTACGGCGACGGTGGGGGCGGCGTTCTCGCCGGGTGTGCCCAATATGTCCAACGCCCAGCCGGCCGGCGTCGTATCCCGCGCGCACACGACCGCCCTGGCCGGGGCAATCGGAGCGGTCGGTCCGCAGTTCGCGGCTGGCTTCTCCAACCCGCGCCTCGTCAATAACGTCATCTGGCACAACCGCTCGTTCTACTTCGCGGTCAATGACGCCTACGATCCGGATCTGCCGGCGGGCCCGACCAACCAGGCCTATCGACTGCTGCCTGATATCGGCGCGGGTGATGCTCCGGTCTACGCCGACCTGGCGGTCCTCGGTACCACCGGCTCGCTGGATCCCCGGTTCTCGGTGCTCACCGATACCACTGGCTACGACGCGAGCAATATGAGCGCCGACCCGCAGTTCGTCGCGAGCTACGTCAACGGCGACCCGAACTCCACGGTCCAGATGCCGGAGGCCACCACGAGTCTGGCGCCGGCGGTGGCGTTCGATGAGGGCGGTAACTTCATCGATATCCGTTTCGGTCCGTTGACACTGAACGACCCGGCGACGGGTGCAGCCTACGGGGACTACCACCTGCAGAGCGGTTCGCCGGCTATCGACTCCGGAGACACGACCATCGTGTACAACGGTGCGCTCTCCGAGCTGCTGCTGGATATGGACGGTCAGACGCGGCCGCTGGGTGCGGGCGCTGACATCGGTGCCGACGAGGCTCAGTAATGGGTTCGGCCGGTCGGTGCTCCCGAGGGGCATCGATCGGCCGGCAGCCGACTCAAGAGGAGTGGAATAATGAACAGCTTCTACGCACACGCAGCAAAGGCGGCTTTGTTTCTCGTCCTGCTAGGCAGCACGGGATTGGCCAGCGCCGCGGCCTTCATACAGTGTCCCGGTGACACCAACGCCGATGCAGTTCCGGACGTACCGGTGCTCGATGAGCAGGGCAACCCAAGGAACATCAAGTGCATGCACTTGAGTAGCGGTGACGGGTTCGTCAACATGGCCGACGGCAAGCTGCAGTACATTTTCAGCTTCTCGGATTTGACTGGTATACCGGAGGCCGACTCAATAGATGCCGGGATCCTGGCCGCTAACTTCCCGGCCCCGACTATTGCGCTGGATGAAGGCCAGGAATTCTACCTGTCGCTAACGAACGTCGGCATGGCGCACCGCCCGGATCTGTTCGACCCGCATACGGTCCACTTTCACGGCTTTCCCAATGCATCCTCGATTTTCGACGGCGTTCCCGATGCAACGATCTCCATCAATATGGGTGCGACGCTGACGTACTACTACAAGATTGTCGAGCCCGGCACCTATATGTACCACTGCCATGTCGAGGCGACCGAGCATATGCAGATGGGCATGCTCGGTAACCTCTACGTTCGCCCCGCGCAGAACGGCACTCCCATCGCAGACCCTGACGGCAGCGGTCGGGTCCACGACAAGTTCGTGTACAACGATGGCGACGGGGTGACGGGTTACGACGTGGAAGTTCCGATTCAGCTCGGCTCCTTCGACTCCGAATTCCACGATGCGAGCATGAATGTCCAGCCCTTGCCGTTTCAAAACATGAAGGCGCGTTACGCCATGTTGAACGGGCGCGGCTACCCGGACACGGTGCGCCCCTCGAACTACTTTGAATTGAACCCCGGCGCGGCGCAGCAGGAGAACGGCGGCGTAAACTCTCAGCGCATCAATGCACTGGTCGAGGCCGCGCAAGGTCAGAAGATTCTCCTTCGTATCTCCAATCTCAACGTCACGAATTACTTCACCGTGACAGCGCTCGGTATTCCAATGAAGGTGGTTGGCGGCGGCGCGCGTCAGCTGCGCGGGCCGACGGGCAAGGACATCTCGTATGAGACGACCTCCGTGACGTTGGGCGGCGGCGAAGCGGTCGAAGTGATTCTCGATACGAAAGACGTCCCGGCAGGTACGTATTTTCTTTATACGACGAACATGAACTACCTCAGCAACGGCGATCAGGATTTCGGCGGCATGATGACCGAGATACGCATCAACTAACGGCGAACCGCGAGCGTTCAGGAGACGGAACATGAATGTGAAATTCACACAGCCAGCCCGGCTGTTGGCCATGGCGACGATGTTGTTGTCACTGGCCTGTGCGAACCTGGCGCGGGCGGAGATCGACGGGATCACCGACCCCACGTCCACGTTCAACCTATCGGCTGAAGCGAATTACATCGCAACGCCGGACGGCGGCAGCACGCTCATCTGGGGCTTTGCCGACCAGAACGGGGGCACGCCCATGCAGTATCCGGGCCCCACGCTTATCGTCAAACAGGGCGATACGGTCACTGTCAATCTCACCAATAACCTGTCGGTGCCGGTCTCCATCGTGTTTCCGGGACAGGCCGGGGTCACGGCCAGCGGCGGCGCCGCCGGGTTGTTGACCAACGAGGCGGCACCGGCCGGCGGCACGGTTCAGTATTCCTTCACGGCAACGAACGCCGGGACCTACATGTACCACAGCGGCACCAATCCGCAACTGCAGATGGACATGGGCCTGGTGGGAGCCCTGATCGTGCGCCCGACCGGCTATGACGCGTCGACCAACAAGATTGCCTACGGACATCCGGACACGAAATACGATCACGAATATCTGTTCTTCCTGACGGAGATGGATGTGGCGATGCACGACGCCATCGATCAGGGGCGCCCGCAGGACGTGGACAACACGAGCTATCACCCGACGCTGTGGTTCATCAACGGGCGCAATGGCCCCGATACGATGTCCCCGGCCGGCCAGCCCTGGCTGCCGCATCAGCCCTACAGCGCCCTGGCGAGAATTCACCCGGGAGAGAAGCTGCTGCTGCGTGTCATCGGAGGGGGGCGCGACACCCATCCGTTCCACACCCACGGCAACGACTTCGAGCAAATCGGGCGTGACGGGCGGATGCTCCAGAGCGCGCCGGGCGCCGGGCCGGATTTGCAGCGGGGCGACTACACCATGCAGACGGTGCCCGGCGCGACTTACGAGGCGATTTTCCAGTGGACGGGCCGCGAGCTCGGCTGGGATATCTATGGCACCCCGGCACAGGGCGGTGCAGCCCACACCTGCAATGGGCTCGATACGGCCTCGGCGGGCTTCGACCCTGTAACGCATGAGTACTGCCCGGATCACGGCAAACCCCTGCCGGTGGTTCTTCCCGAGACCCAGGACCTGACCTTTGGCGGTTTCTACAGTGGCAGTCCGTTCCTCGGCGGGCTCGCCGATCTGCCGCCGGGTGAGGGCGGGCTCAATCTCTACGGTGGCATGTTCTTCATGTGGCACAGCCATAACGCCGTGGAACAGGTCAACAACGACATCTTCCCGGGCGGTATGACGACGATGCTGATCGTCGAGCCGCCAGGGGTTCCGATTCCCTGAGCCGACTAGGCAATGAACTGAGGACAGGAGTGCTGTCATGCTCAAGTCAAAAACATCAATCGCGCTAGTCGGTCTTCTGACGTTGGCGGCGGGCCCGGCGGCCGCGGTCACCTATGACCTCTGCGCGGGTCCATTTAACCAGACTATGCCCGACGGTACGGTGGTCCCCATGTGGGGTTTCGCACCGGGCGGCGCGACCGGCGGGGTCTGTGACGCGCCGCCGACGGCGCCGGGGCCCATGCTTACGGTGCCCGACGGGGACAACGTCTTGACTATCAACCTTGTCAACACGCTGCCGAATACCAACGGGGCGCCAACGCCCGTGTCGGTCGTTGTCCCGGGGCAGATCACCGCCATGGAACCGCAGCGTAACCCCGACGGGCGAGTGCGTTCCTTCACGCATGAGACGCTGCCGGGTACACCGGGGGTGTACACCTGGTCGAACTTCACGCCGGGCACCTACATCTACCACAGCGGCAGCCATCCGGCGGTACAGGTCCAGATGGGACTGTACGGCGGTGTCAAGAGGGACAGCGGACCGGGCGTCGCGTATCCGGGCGTTGGTTATGACGCCGAGGTCGTGATGTTCTACAGCGAGCTGGACCCGGACCTGCACGCGGCCGTGGCGAGCGACGATTACGGTCCGGGTAAGGGGACGACCAGCACGCTCTACTATCATCCGCAGTATTTTCTGATCAACGGGGCGCCCTATGTCGACGGTGTTACGCCGGATCTGGCGGGAGCGCCTTCAGGCCAGCGTACGCTGATCCGCTTCCTGAACGCGGGCTTGAAGACCCACGTGCCGGAGATCCTGGGACGCTACATGAGCATCAAGGCCGAGGATGGCAAGGCGTATCCGTACCCAAGAGAGCAGTTCTCCTTGCAGCTGCCGGCCATGAAGACCAAGGACGCGGTCGTCGTCAGCGACAGCCGCTACCCAATCTACGACCGCGCGATGGCCTTGACCAATGGCACGGGTGCCGGTCCGGGCGGCATGCTCAGGTTCGTGGCCCTCGGTTCGCCGTCGGCCGCCGACACCGTTACCATCCTGCGCACGCGTCACGACAGCGGCACGTCGTCGTTCAGTGTGTGGGCCGACAGCTCGGCCGCCGGTGCGGGCACGGTTCTGTCTCTGCAGGGCTATGGTGACATGACTTACGCGGCCGATCCCGACTTCGGTTACAGCATCGCAGCGGCCGGTGTCGTCACCAACCCGGGCAGCGCCACGGTCAACAGCAGCCTGGGCGGCAGTGACAGCAAGGCTGTGCCGTACACGGCGCCGCCCGTGGCGAGTGCCGATGCTGCGAGTGTCGACGAGGGTGCGAGCGTGAACGTCCCGGCGGCCGGCGTGCTGGCCAACGACAGCAAGGGCGGCTACTTCGGTAGCGGCGAAGCCCTCGCGGCCGTGCTGGTCACACCGCCCAGCAATGGTACGGTGACGCTCAACGCCGACGGCAGCTTCAGCTACACGCACAACGGGAGCGAGACGACCGTCGACAGCTTCACCTATCGGGTCGATGCCATCGACACCGGAACCTCCACGACGTTGGCGAGCAGCAGTCCCGCGACCGTGACGGTTACCGTGAACCCGGTAAACGACACGCCGGTGGCGGTGGCGGACGCCGTGACTACGGCGGACGGTACGGCAGTGGTCGTGCCGGTCCTGTCCAACGACACGGATGCCGACGGCGACCCGCTCAGTGTCACGGCCGTGACGCAGGGCACCAGCGGCACGGTCAGCCTGGTCAGCGGTACGGTGACCTATACGCCGACCGCGCCGGGTCCGTACACCGACAGCTTCACCTATACGGTGGACGATGGTAACGGCGGAACGGCGGTGGGTACGGTCACGGTGACCGTGGAGGCGGCGGTTAATCAGCCCCCGGTGGCTTCTGACGATGCGGGTACTGTGACGCGCAACAAGCGCAACACTTCGCCGCCGAACTCGGTGACCATCGACGTGCTGGCCAATGACAGCGATGCCGACGGTAGCCTGGTCCCGTCCACTGTCCAGGTGACGGTGCCCCCGGCACACGCCGGTACGGTGTCGGTAAACCCGTCGACCGGTGCCATCACCTATACACCGCCGGTCAACTTCCGCGGCACCGACGTGTTCAAGTACACGGTGCAGGACGACGCCGGTGCGACGTCCAACGCGGCGAGCGTGAACGTCAACGTCGTGCGGTAATCCGAGAGGGCCGAGATCATGCAATACGGTAACGCAGTGTCGGCTCTGGCAGGCGAGGGGGCGGCGGTTCGCCGCCGCTCCCGAGCTCTGCCGCTGTTGGGTGGGGCATTCGTGATTGGCGCACTGGCGCTGGCCTGGATCTTCTCCTGGTTCAACGCGGGGGCTATGTCGCCGTCGGCGTCGGAGCTGCGCAATACCTGGGGTATTGAAATCCTCGGTATCCGCACCTCAGCGGCCGGCTATATGCTGGACTACCGCTTTCGCGTCAAGGACGTCGACAAGGCCGCTCCGCTGCTCGATCGCACGATTCCCGCCTACATCGTGGTGGAGAAGAGCGGGGCCCGGCTCGGAGTGCCCAACCCACCGACCACCGGTCGGCTGCGCGCTTCGGCCAAGTTTCCCAAGAAGGATCGGAACTATTTCATCTTCTTCGGCAACCCCGGCCACTACGTCAAGGCAGGGGATCGAGTCAGTGTCGTGATTGGCGACTTCAAAGTCCAGCACCTCGTTGTGCAATAGATGGGTTCGACGCATATGACACACCGCAGCATCAAATGGGCAGTCGCCCCGGTCCTGGGCCTGGCGGTACTGTGCACGGCCGGGCTTGCGAGCGCAGGCAGTATCGGGTCGAGCCTGAAGGAGCGGCTCGAGCAGCTCGGTCCTGACGATGAGGTGGCGGTCATCATCCGTCTCAAGGACAAGGCGGATGTGCGCTCGTTCAAGGACCTGGATCGGCACGCACGGCGGGCGAAGATCATCAAGGCCCTACGCGACAAGGCGGCCCAGTCTTTGGAGCCGCTGCGGGTGGTACTCAATCAGGGCGAGGTGCGCAGGATGCGCGACCTGTGGCTGATCAACGGCGTTGCGGCGACGGTGCCGGCCCACCGTGTCGGTGCGCTGGCGAACAAGCCCTGGGTGGGCAACATCTCCCTGGACATGACCTTGGCCGCGCCGACGGTGACCTATGGCGTGACGTCGACGCCCGGCTGGAATCTCGCCGCGATGGCGGCGCCCGATCTGTGGCAACAGGGTTTCACGGGCCAGGGTGTGGTCGTGGCTACGTTGGACAGCGGCGTCGATACCTTCCATCCCGATGTCGGCAGCCGCTGGCGCGGCGGTTCCAACAGCTGGTTCGATCCTTACGGCCAGCATGCGACACCGGTGGACATGAACGGTCACGGTACACACGTGGCGGGCCTCATCCTCGGGGGCGATGCCAGCGGGCAGGTATTGGGGGTCGCGCCCGACGCGCAGTGGATTGCAGCAAAGATTTACGATGACGCCGGAAGCGCGACCTTCAGCGCGATTCATCTCGCGCTGCAGTGGGCGCTCGATCCGGACGGCAATCCGGACGTCGACGATGCGCCGGACGTGGTTAACAACTCCTGGGGCTTGCCGGATGCGGCGGGGACGTGTAACCCGGAATTCGCGGAGGACATAGCGGCACTGCGGGCCTCGGACATCGCTGTCGTGTTCGCGGCGGGCAACTCCGGCCCCAATGCCTCCAGCGATCTCAGCCCGGGCAACAGCTCGCCGAACCTGGTGACCGGTGCCGTCGACGAGACCCTGACGATCGCGCCCTCCAGCAGCCGCGGACCCTCGTCCTGCGATGGCGGGCTCTATCCGCAGGTCGTGGCGCCGGGAGTGAACGTCCTCACGGCAGACCTGACGTTCAGCGGTCTGTTCCCGCAGTCGTACGTCGAGGTGTCCGGCACGTCGTTCGCTGCGGCACAGGCAAGCGGCACCCTGGCGCTGCTGATAAGCGCTGTTCCGACGGCGAGCGTGAACGAGTTGGAAACAGCCGTGTTGGATACGGCCGTGGACAAGGGCGCGTTGGGTCCCGATTACGATTACGGCATGGGGCTCGTCAACGCCGCCGATGCGTACAACACCCTGGCCGGTGGCACCACGGCGCAGCCGGGCAGCCTGCAGTTCGCCGTGGCCGGATACAGCGTCAGCGAAGACGGAGGCAGCGTGACGCTGACGGTGAGCCGACAGGGCGGCAGCAGCGGCGCGGTGTCGGTCGACTTTGCCACCTCGGACGGATCGGCCGCCTCCGGTCAGGACTACGTTGCGGCCGCCGGTACGCTCAACTTTGCCGACGGCATTACCAGCCGGACGATTACGATTACCATTGTCGACGACACGGTTTACGAGGGAAACGAGACATTGTCGGTGGCGCTCGCCAATCCGACCGGCGGTGCAACCCTCGGCTCGCCCATTTCGACGCTGTTGACTATCGTCGACAACGATCCGCAGGTTGTCGATGTCGATCAGGACGGGTATGCCGCCGGTTCGGATTGCAATGACAACGATGCGTCCGTTTATCCCGGTGCGCCTGAGATCAAGCACGACGGTGTCGATCAGGATTGCAACGGCTACGATTTGACCATCGACATCAGCGCACTGCGCTACAACGCCAAGAAGGGCAAGCTGACCGTGGAGGCCACCAGCGCGCTCAATGGCTCGGCCAATCTCTCGGTTGACGGATTCGGGGCGATGAGCTGGAACCGGCGCAAGGGTGTTTGGCAGTTGGATGTCTCGGGCGTCGGGACGCAGCCGACCCGGATCACGGTCAGCGGTGTCGAGGGATCCGAAACGGCACCATTCTGATTTGCCTTCCCGCTCGACCCGCGCCGTGAGCACCGCGGCGCGGGGTTTTTCTTTACACATTCTTGATTTGTGGTGCCGACGACCGCAACAGGCTTGCCGGTGGCAGTTGCTTGCGGCACACTGGCGCTCCTTCTAGATATTGGCCCTATATAATAGGTATGGCGTGTCGAGCATGTGCTCCCGAGCGCGTGCATTCAGGAGACTTTACGATGGCCGATGATACGAACAAGGGTGGTCCGCGTTTCAAAGACAAAGAGATCTGGCTGGTCGGCGCCGGCGGTGCGCTGCTGGGCGCGGTCGTGGGCGCCTACCGGGGCAGCGGCGCGCTGGATATCCTGTCCGGGGCCGTCGGCGGGGCGATCCTGTTGACGGTCGTCTGGCACATAGGGCAGATGATGCAGGGACCTCGCTAGCGAAACGTTTGAATCTGCTGTGGAGGGCATTGACGGCATCGCGCTGACTCCCGCTTTAATGCAACTCAGCAAAAATCCCGCGACTGCGTGGGCAGTGCCCCGAGCAAGTCACTATGGTCCTCCAGGCGCCGGGCGATCACGTGAATGACCTCGCCCTCGCGCTGTACCTGCCCATCGATGATCAATAATCTTCCGTTCAACACCTCCCGGCGATAACGTTCACTCAGTTTCGGCCAGACGATCACATTGGCGCTGCCGGTCTCGTCCTCCACGGTCAGGAAGATCACTCCCTTGGCACTGGAGGGATGCTGGCGCGTGACCACCAGGCCCGCAATGCGGATCGACGTGTCGTGAGCGCGTTCGCGCAAGGTAGCACTCGAGGCGCAGCGCCGGCGCACCAACTCGGCGCGCAGCAGCGCCAGCGGGTGGCGGCCCAGGGTTAAACCCAGACTGCTGTAGTCGGCGACGAGGTCCTCGCCCTCGGTCGGCGCGCGCAGTAGGGCGGTATCGTCGCTGTCCACGGTGTCGCCGAACAGGGGCAGCGTGGTCTCGGTGCCGAGCGCCTGCCAATGCGCATGATGACGGTGGCCGGCCAGTGAGGCCAATGCGCCGGCGCCCGCCAGGGCGTTGATGTCCGCGCGGCCGAGCCGCGCCCGCCGGGTCAGGTCGGTCACGCTGTGGAAGGCCTGCACCGCCCGCGCCTCGACCAGGCGTTCGACGCCGGCCTTACTGACGCCCTTCACCTGGCGCAGCCCCAGTCGCAGAGCGAGGTCTTTGTCGTCAGTGGGCTCCAGGGTGTAATCCCAACCGCTGTGCGCGACGTCCACGGGCCGTACCTCCACACCGTGGCCGCGCGCGTCCTGCACGAGCTGCGAGGGCGCATAAAAACCCATCGGCTGGCTGTTGAGCAGGGCGCAGGCGAAGGCAGCCGGCTCGTAGCGCTTGAGCCAGGCCGAGACATAGACCAGCAGCGCGAAGCTGGCGGCGTGCGATTCGGGGAAGCCGTATTCGCCGAAGCCCTGGATCTGGTTGTAGATCTGCTGGGCGAAGTCCTCGCTGTAACCGCGCTCGCGCATGCCGTCGACGAGCTTCTGGCGAAAGCGCTCCAGCTTGTCGCGCCGGCGCCAGGAGCCGATCGCCCGGCGCAGCGCGTCGGCCTCGCCGGGCGAGAAGCCGGCGGCGACCACCGCCAGCTTGATTACCTGTTCCTGGAAGATTGGCACGCCCAGGGTGCGTTCCAGCACCCGGCGCACGGCCTCGCTGGGATAGCTCACCGGCTCCAGGCCGTCGCGCCGGCGCAGATAGGGATGCACCATCTCGCCCTGAATGGGACCGGGGCGCACGATGGCCACCTCGATGACCAGGTCGTAGAAGGTGCGCGGCCTGAGTCGCGGCAGCATGGCCATCTGCGCGCGCGATTCGATCTGGAACACACCCACGGTATCGGCGTGCGAGAGCATGGCATAGACCGCCGCGTCTTCCGGCGGGATGTTGGCCAGGCTCAGACGCCGTCCGCGGTGGCGTGCGATCAGATCGAAGGCGCGGCGAATGGCACTGAGCATGCCCAGTCCCAGTACGTCCACCTTGAGCAGGCCCATGGTGTCCAGGTCGTCCTTGTCCCATTCGATCACCGAGCGTTCGGCCATGGCCGCGTTTTCGATCGGCACCAGGCGCGAGACCGCCCTGCGCGCGATGACGAAGCCCCCGACGTGCTGCGACAAATGGCGCGGAAAGCCGAGGATCGTGAGCACCAGTTCGATCAGGCGCTGGACGAGGGGACTGGCGGGATCGAGCCCGGCCTCGCGCACGCGCTCGGCGAGCTGCTCGCGCCCGTCCCACCAGGCGTAGCTGTCGGCCAGGCGCTCGACCTGCTCGGCGTCGAATCCCAGCGCCTTGCCCACGTCGCGCAGCGCGCTCTTGGGCCGATAGGTAATGACGGTGGCGGTCAGTGCGGCGCGCTCGCGCCCGTAGCGCGAGTAAATGTACTGGATGACCTCCTCGCGGCGCTCGTGCTCGAAGTCGACGTCGATGTCCGGCGGCTCGTTGCGCTCCTTGGAAACGAAGCGCTCGAACAACATCTCCATGCGGCTCGGATCGACGGCCGTGATCCCCAGGCAGTAGCACACCACGGAGTTCGCCGCCGAACCGCGGCCTTGACACAAAATGCCGCGCGAGCGCGCGAAGCGTACGATGTCGTACACGGTCAGAAAATAGGGTTCGTAGCCGAGCTCGGCGATGACGGCGAGCTCGTGTTCGACCAGTGCGCGCACATTCTCCGGGGCGCCTGCCGGCCAGCGTTCGGCCAGGCCCGCCTCGGTCAGGCGCCGCAGATAGGCCGTGGCCGTCTCGCCCGGCGGGACATCATCAGTTGGGTATTCGTAGCGCAGCTCATCGAGCGAGAAGGTGCAGCGTTCGGCAATGCGCACGGTCTCTGTGAGCAGGGCGGCGGGATATACGTGCGCCAGCCGTTTGCGCGTGCGCAGGTGCCGCTCACCGTTGGGACACAGTGCCTTGCCCAGCGAGTGTACCGGCGTGCCGAGCCGGATCGCCGTGAGCACGTCCTGCAGCGTGCGGCGCCCGCGCGTGTGCATGTGCACACCGCCCGCGGCAGCCAGGGGTAAACCGGTGCGCCCGGACAATGTCTCCAGGCGCTCCAGCCAGGCGGCATCGTCCGGCCCGCGCAGCAGCTCCGCCGCGATCCATGACCGTTCGGCAAAACGCGCGCCGAGCCAGGCCGCTTGTTCGGCCATCGTCTCGTCGTCATCGGCGGGCGAGGGCAGCAGCAGGGCCAGACAACCCGGGAGCCCGCTATCCAGATCGTTCCGCCGCAGCTCGTATTGTCCCTTGGGCGCCCGGCGCCGCGCCCGGGTGATGAGCTCGGAGAGGTTGGCGTAGCCGTCGCGGTCCATCGCCAGCGGCACCACGGCCGGCCCGTCGGCCAGGCGCAGCTCGCTGCCGACAATCAGGTGCAGGCCGTGCTCCTTCGCCGCCTGATGCGCCCGCACCACCCCGGCCAGCGAGCACTCGTCGGTGACGGCCAGGGCCCGGTAGCCCAGCTTCGCGGCCCGCGTCACCAGCTCCTCCGGGTGCGAGGCCCCGCGCAGGAAGGTGAAGTTCGAGATGCAGTGCAGCTCGGCGTAGTCGGGGAGGGTCATGGCGCGATACCGGTACGAAAAAACGCGATAACTGTATATTTATACAGTATCTGGCGGCGATGCGCCATTGGCCGCATTCGACAGTCTCGATCCCGGTGCAACCGGTTGATTGTAGGGAAAGTCTCAATACTGCCGCTTGTGTCGGCATTTGACCGGGTCGAAATCCGACATATAGTTATCGAAAGGCTTCGACCAACCGCGTTTTGCCAACCGAGCGGGGAAGACCGCTGTATTGCAGGCCGCGGCTGCGGCCGGTTCGCCGTGGCCGACCCGTCCTTCGCCGTGTGCACGCCGCCCGCAGGCTCCCTCGGGAGCGTATTCCTGATGTGGTGTGCAATTCGACGCGCGTCGGCCGTTCGAAGGCGTTCCCGCCGAGCCGGTTTCTCCCAGGTTGCCGGATCCGCGGACGGTCGAGCGCACCATGGAGGGAAAAACCATGTCCAACGAGCAGACGATGGCGGACCACTGGGCGCGGGGCGACATCTACGCGCGTATCCTGGCCGCCCTGAAAAAGGCCGGAAAATCCCTCGATACGTTGACGGTCGAGGACCTGGCGCCGGTCGACCACTTCCACGCCCGGGGCCTGCCCGCGACCGAGGACCTGGGCGATGTCCTGCCGATCGAGTCCCATCATCACATACTGGATATTGGCTGCGGCCTGGGCGGGCCGGCGCGTTATTTCGCGCAGCGCTTTCAGTGCCGGGTCAGCGGCGTGGATATCACCGACCCGTTCGTCGACACCGCCAAGCGCCTCAACAAGCTGCTCGGGATGAGCGACACGGTGACCGTCGAGCACGGCAACGGTCAGCGACTGCCTTTCGACGACGCCCTCTTTGATGGGGCGTACAGCCAACATGTCACCATGAACGTGGCCGATCGACTCCAATTCTTCGCCGAGGCCTATCGGGTTTTGAAGCCCGGCGGATTCTTCGCGCTCACGGAGCACGGCCTGGGAGCAGCGGGCGAGCCCTGCTATCCCCTGCCGTGGTCCGAGGACGGCAGCGGCTCGTATCTCATGTCCCCTGAGCAGACCTGCGCGCTCCTGGAGGCGGCCGGGTTTACCGAGATCGCGCTCGAGGACACCGGACCCAAGTATCTGGCAGCCTATCGCAAGGTCATCGAGTTGATCGAACAACGGGCCGTTCCGCCATTGGGCATCCACGTCCTGATGGGAGACAACGCCGCGGAGAAGACGCGCAACTCGGCCCGTAACATCGAGGAAGGCCGTACGCATCCCGTGCAGGTGATATGTCGCAAAGTCGCATGAGCCGTCACCGCCCGTGTTGCACCCTCGTAACTATCGCCACTGCACCCAGGAGGTCGAGTGATAGCCGGAAATTGGTGCCGCGATGTGATACCGCGCAGCACTTTGCCGCCGTTCTGCCCCGACGGAACCAAAAACGGCTGAATGGCCGGAATAATTCCAGTGAGTGACGAGGGCTGTCCCCTGGTTCTACCGCAATCCTACGGTCTCATATGATCATGTGGCAATTCGCAGTATATTTATGGAAGAACGACAACAGCGACGTCCTATCTGGCTGATTTAAGGGGGCGCGCAAGGGAGCACTGGCAATCGGGAATTATCATTACTTGAGACGTTCAATTATCGTTATGCGCCGCAGTATCGCGGCCATTTGAGCAACGACCATAGATGATGAATCAGCGTTGTGAATTGAGTGAGCTCGGCTGGGGCGACTGGTTTGCACAGCGCGCAGACTGCAAACAGCCGGATACCGTCGCCCGCGTAGCGGCAGTCGACCGCGACCAATTGTTGCTCGTGGATCAGGACGGAAGTTTTCGCGCAAAGTTGGCTGGCCGTTATTTGCATTATCACCACCTGAACGAGGAGCTGCCGTGCGTAGGCGACTGGGTTTGTGTGGAAAAGCAGCCTGGCGACGACTTTGGGGTCATCCACGCGCGACTGGGGCGCAGGACTTCTCTTCGCAGGAAGTCCGCTGGGAACGCGACGGAATACCAGATGATTGCAGCGAACGTGGACTACGTGTTCATCGTGCAGTCTTGCCACTTCGATTTCAACGCGAAGCGTTTGGAACGTTATCTCGTAATGGTGATGGAAAGTGGTGCCGAGCCATACATTCTGCTGACCAAGACTGACTTGGTGACTCCCGAAGTGCTGGCCTCGCAGTTGGCGGCGATCCAGTCTCTCGGTATCGCCGCGCCGATAGTGCCTCTGAGTAACGTGACACGAGACGGCCTGGAGGACGTTAAACGGCTGCTGCTACCTGGAAAGACCTATTGCTTCGTCGGATCGTCAGGAGTTGGGAAAAGCAGCCTGATCAATCAGTTAGCCGGCCGTGAAAGGATGCAAACGAGTTCTGTCAGCGGGACAGGAGAAGGGCGGCACACGACTGTTCGTCGTGAGCTGATACGTCTCGATGGTGGCGCGTTGGTTATCGACAACCCCGGGATGCGCGAATTCGGAATCCTCGGCGCGGAAAGCGGCATAGAAGCCAGCTACGCGGACATCATCGCCCTTGCGTCCCGCTGCCGCTTTCACGACTGCAGCCATACTGACGAGCCCGGCTGTGCCGTGATCGCGGCCGTACAGGCCGGGGAGATCAGCCAGGCGGCCCTCGACAGTTTTCTCAAACTCAAAGAAGAATCGGCATTCAACGACCTGTCGTATGCCGAAAAAAGAAAAAAGGATCGGGGCTTTGGTCGATATATCAAATCTGCAAAGAAAGACTTACGGGACAGGTAGCGTATTCACGGCGTATAACCCGGCGGTCGAACGGGCCTGCGCGAAAAGCACCCTAAGCCGCTCACTTCTGTATCGGGGATCGCAAAATGATTGAGCTTGTCATCTCCTGTTTTTTCAGTGCGGGAATTGGTTTTGCGGTGAATCGGTTCGTGCTAAAGAAACGTATCCGTGGACAAAGGTTACTTGCTGTCACGTTGGCGACATCGAGGGCGGCATTTTATGCGCCTTCCTTAATTCATATTGGTCACGGCGCCTATATTCCTGGTCCATTTCTAATCACCGTTTATTATTCATTTCGCGAGTCTGGTCCTGAGCTAGATCTTTTTGTTTTTCTTATACCGTCCATTGTGTTGGTTGTGTCATTGGTCATGTCGTGGCTAACAGCGCGCCATGTCCAGCCGCACGTTCCAGGGCGCGCGCCGAAAACGGCGCGCCCCTGAAAGCTAACGGTATGCGCAATAAGAAATGAGTAAAGCAATTGGCAAAGAATTGGAAATTTTATGGCCGGATTTCGATGAAGATGAGGGTGACGACAAATTATCGGCTTTTGAAAGACTTAAAGTGGCGGCGTCAAAAAGGAGATAATCCGCAGCTTCCAGATGCGCTTACATCAAATAGGAACGACTTCTGGATTAGGGGGTTACTTTCGGAGCCTGTCTCTGATTTGGCCGGTTCTAAATGCTTACCAGAGCTGTTTGATGCATTACAAAAGAACTATGATGAAGGTCATGACAATGATCGGCTCAACCATTTGTGTTAAGGAAATGGCCGGGGCTGAGCCGGAGGCATGTAGAAAAGCATAAGAAGACCTGCTGGCGCCCGACAATTTTAGGCATAGAGAAGCCACAGAGGGGCTGCTCGAATTTTGTGAATAATTCGCGCATAACATGCGCTCGTGGGGGCGCTTCTTACGTCGCGCCCCACGCTTCAAACGTCAGGTGCCGCCAGACGATGCCGGTACCGAGAGGAGGACGGGATGAACTACTCAGCCGCAGTCCGAAGTACATGGCATCATTACGATCTTAATAGGGATGGTCCTGACTACAAGACGTTAGTCCAGTATGCAACGCTCGCCGCATCCAGCCACAATACGCAGCCATGGCGGTTCAAGTTGGAGCCCGACAGGATCGTGATTTTGCCGGACCTGTCGCGGCGCTGTCCGGCCGTCGACCCGGACGATCATCACTTGTATGCCAGTTTGGGATGTGCAGCAGAGAATCTGCTGTTGGCCGCGCAGGCCGCCGGAATGGAAGGCCAATATTCCTACGATGCGTCCACCTCAAGTTTGCAAGTGGACCTGGAAACCGCTTCCCTCCGGGCGTCGCCGTTGTTCGATGCGATTCCGTTGCGCCAGTGCTGCCGGGCTGAATACGATGGAACTTCGCTTTCCGCTGAACAACTTCGCCTACTGGAGGATGCCGGCCGTGGCGATGGCGTCTCCGTCATACTCCTTACCGACAGTAAATGCAAAGCGCAGGTCGCGGACTACGTCGTTGCCGGGAACACGGCCCAGTTCGCCGACTCAGCATGGTCTGATGAGCTGAAGGCCTGGATCCGTTTCAACGCAAAAGACGCAATACATCGTTGTGACGGCCTGTACGGTCCGGTAATGGGCAACCCCGATGTGCCCGCGTGGCTTGGATTGTTGTATATGCGCCTGGCATTTTCCGCGAAAAACCAGAATCGGAAAGACGTCCGGCATATCCGGAGTTCGGCGGCCGTTGCGGTGTTATATTCCGAGACCAATGACAAACCGCATTGGATCGAAGCGGGTCGCTGTTATGAGCGCCTCGCGCTGCAGGCGGCGGCTCTGGGTTTGAGTACCGCGTTTATCAATCAGCCGGTAGAGGTATCCGCATTGCGCCCGCAGTTCGCGAGTTTCCTCGGCATCGGTAGTCGTCGACCCGATCTCGTGGTCCGCATTGGTCGTGGTCCGAGTATGCCGCGGTCGTTGCGCCGGCCCGTGGCTGAGGTTATAACGTGATTTCGTCCATCGTTGACCGGAGCGACTTTGATGAAGAGGTGAGGTATTGGAAAAAGGCTGAGCCTGAGCCGTCTGGATAAAAAGGGCCGGTGACAAATGATAATTATATGCAATTGCCGCCGGCACCGTTAAATGCTGGCGCAGAGGAAACGAAGGGTTGTATGCGTAGAAAAGGAAGAATTATATCGTGGAACGACGAGAAGGGTTACGGGTTCATCGCGCCAGACGATGGAAGCGACCGGATATATGTTCACATAACCGCTTTCGGTAATGCGGGTCGGCGCCCCGCGCTCAATCAAAAGGTGGCGTTTTCTGTATCTGCGGATAGGCGGGGCAGGCAGTGTGCCGGAACAGCAAGATTATCCGGTCAGCGTCGCTCGCAATTGGGAAGGACGATGACTGGCCTCCTGTCGATTATCGGCGCGATTGTTTTTCTGGCCGTCGTCGCCGTCTTGGCGGCTGAAACAAGAATACCGACCGTGATTTTGGCGGTCTATTTGGTGGTGAGCCTGATTGCGTTTATTGTGTATGCGGCGGATAAGTCGGCAGCAAAAAGAGGAGCCTGGCGAACGCAAGAGAACACGCTCCACTTGTTATCGGTGGCGGGCGGTTGGCCGGGTGCGCTTGTTGCGCAACAACTGTTACGTCACAAATCCAAGAAGCGGTCCTTTCGTGCCGTATTCTGGGTAACGGTCATAGTGAATTGCGCAGGATTGGCGTGGCTTCTGACGCCGGAAGGCGCAGCCGCGGCGCGCTCGCTGATCGGGTCTTTCGTGTCCGAACTATAGGAAGAGGTCGGCGATAAACGATAATTACGAGTATCTGCGGCTGTTATCGAACCGTTTAATTGCCGTGGGAATACTAAAGAAAGTCACATTTGCTTATATTGGGGTATGTTTCAATTTCGCTGGTCGTTGGAATCGTCGCGCGACGCATATAAGTCGGGTTCCGCGCGAGGGGAGCGTATGAATCGGCCAACCGGGCTGCTCGGGTTTTTAAACAACGTTTCGGCAAGGATTGTGATGGCAGCGGTCCTCATGGGGCTGTCGTTCCACGCCGTTCCGGGTCATTGTGCCGGGAGCGCGAAGATATACGTGTCGACCATCGGCTTGCCGTTCTTTCCCGGGGCGGCGAGTCAGCCAGGGGACGATTTCGTACTTTACCGCGTGGGCTCAGAAGCCGCCGCCAAGCGGCTGTTGCACAACGTTTTCGACCGGATCGAGCGGTCTCGGCGCAACCGTACCCAATTCAACATGCTCGCACGGGTGCTGTCGGTTCGGGACTATGCCAAGGAATTTGTCTATGTTCTGTGTTCGCCCGTAGGCCGTGCGGTCAAGATCGAGCAGCCTTTCCGGTATGAGGGAGGCAAGCGACTGCTGTTCAATGTTGTCAAAGATCCGCATGATCCGAGCGAGGCGCTGTATCTTCGTCTGTACGTGGTCGACCGGGCTAAGGACCGATTCGCGAAGACGATTGTCCGTGCGGGACGCCAGCGCGTGCTGAAGTGGCGCCAGCCCTAGTGAGTTTCCGAGGCGTCCGCTTTTTATAACGAATTACGGGTGCTGTCATGCCGAAAATTGTATTGATTACCATCGTTCATCTGATGCTGGCCACGATGACCGGGCTGATGCTCGGGCTGGGAGTGCTCGGCACCGGCTTTTCGGATTCGTCGGCCGTGCGCGGTGGATATGGGCTGCTGGTGATGATTTGGCAGGTGCTCGATGCCCCGGCCGGGCCCTATATTCTGCACGCGACGTCGCCGAACGGCTGGCTCTTGAGTCTGCTGCAACTGCTGACCAGCTTTATCTGGGCGAATATCATTGTCCTCATTCTGGCGCTGTGGAAGGCCCGGCAAAAGGGTCTATAGCTCGCTGGCAAAGAGGGGTGTTCGGTGCGTATCACTGGTCTTTCGGCGGCGCTGGTGGTCTTGACGATATCGATGTTGGCGGCTTCCGTTTCCGCCTCGGCCGGGGACGAGGAGTGCCTGTACGACCAGGCGCAGCAGCGCCACGAGTACCAGGGGCTCGAAGCGAGGTATCCGGGCGGTCGGTTTGTCGAGGCCGAGCAGATGCTGGTAATCCCGACGGCGGACGGCGAGGTCCATCTGCGCATCGGAGGCTGCGTGCATTACGGCGTCATGATCGAACGCTGGCGGAGCACCCCGACCAAGGCTGAATCTCGCGAGGCGTTGTTCAAGACCATTGTCGGTCTGGTCCGCACCTACGGGCAAGGCATGGCCGATGCCGAACGCCTGGGGAAATTGCTGGCGGCGGGACGGTTTACCGATTTGTCCGATCGGAACGGGCCCTACTACATGGTGCGCTACCCGGATTTCGCGGCCTTCGAGATCTATCGGCGAAGCGAACAGGAGCGGAGCATCGTCGGCGTGAGCTTCTATAATTGACCTGAATAGCCTGCAATCTCACGCTGACGCGGTGTGGACAAAGTGGGGTGGGTATATGAAGTGGCTGACGTACTGGACAGTGGCTTTTGCCTTAGCGGGGGCAATCTCGGGCGCCGGGGCCGCGGAACGGCATTTCGGACCGACAACGTCGGTGCCGCCTCGGCTCCAGAAGCCGGGGCTTCGCCAAGGCACCCACCCGGTAGTGAACACACGGTTGGTGGCCGAGCGTGTGGCAAAGCTCCGCCGCGCGCGAGACATACTGCGGCGGCAGGCGGCCGCGCCGCTGCCCGACAATTTGCCGCGCGGGGAGCGGGCGGAGGCGAAGCGTTATCGGGCTTGGCTCAAGAATTCGGCGAAGCGTATGGACGCGCTGGCACGGCGCGGTGAGTCGCTGCTTCGCATGCAGTCGGGCTCGCAGAGCGAAGCGACGATGCGCCGTATTCAGGAAACAAACCGCAGCTTCAGTATGCAGTACCTGGCCTTGCAACAGAAAATTCAGCAGGAAAGCCGCGAATTTAACCTTGTGTCGAATATTATGAAGACGAAGCACGAGGCCGCCAAGAACGCCATCAACAACATCCGCTAGGACGAATTGCCCGCATCGGTTGCCGGCCGGTGTGTATGTTCTATCCTTGGTCGAAAGTGCAACGACAGGAGACCGGACGATGGGAGTCGCTTGGAGTCTGAATACGGGGCATAGCAAGTGGCTGCGCCGGCTGGTGCCCGCGCTGTTGGCACTGCTGCTGGCCGGGCTGCCGTGGGAGACGGCCGGAGCGGCGGGGATGAGCCTGAAGTCGCCAGCCTTTCCTCACAAAGGTGCGGTTCCGAAAATGTATACCTGCCAGGGCGGTAACATCTCGCCGCCGCTGCACTGGCGCGGCGTGCCGAGCAATGCGAAGAGCCTGGTGCTCATCGTCGACGACCCGGACGCGCCGGACCCGAAGGCCCCGAAAATCACCTGGGTGCACTGGGTGCTGTACAACATGCCTGCCAAGGACGGGGGCCTGCCGCCGGCGGCGAAGTCCAAGGACTTGCCACCGGGGACCGAGGAGGCCCGCAACGGTTGGGGGCGGACCGGCTACGGCGGACCATGCCCGCCCATCGGGCGGCACCGGTATTTCTTCAAGCTCTACGCCCTCGATACGAAGCTGGATGGTCTGACCAATCCGGACAAGGCGGCCGTGGTAAAGGCGATGCAGGGGCACATCGTCGAAAAGACGGAACTGATCGGAACCTATCAGAAGCATTGAAGCGAGTTGGCAGTCGGCAGAAAGAAAGCAGAGTTATAGGCTTTTGCTGCCAACTGCCAACTGCCAACTGCCAACTGCCAACTGCCAACTGCCAACTGCCAACTGCCAACTGCCAACTTTTGTCATCCGAACACGCCGTGCAGATACCATGCGCCGTCGCCTTCTAAATCCCGATAGATCCAGTAGCGTTCGTTGCCCTGATTCTCCGCGATGAAGTAGTCGCGGCGTGCCTCGATGCCGTCCCACCAGCCCGATTCGATGCGTTCCGGTCCGCGGCGAAGGCGCAGCTCGCCGCCCAGCCAGGGCCGGCCGTCGACGAGCCGCAGCGCCGTGGGTTCTTCCAGCAGCCACAGGGGCCGGACGCCTTCGGGCAGCGGGACGGCTTTGCGCCGCGCTGTCTCGGTGCCGGGCGGGCAGGGGCGCCAGGCGTGTTCGGGGCGGTGGTCGTCGTGCGGGCACAGACCGGTGACGGCCGCCTCGCCGAGGCGGGCGCGCAGGCGCTCGACCAGATGCTGCCAGTCACCCTTTTCGCTATCCCCTTTGTCGAACAGGGCCGCGGGCTGCGCGGCCAGTGCCTGCGGCCGATCGGCGCGCAGGGCGATGGATTCCACCGGCGCGTTCAAGGGACACCGTTCCAGGCGCTCGCGCAGCAGACCGAGCAGGTGATCGGGCTCGCGGGTGGGGGAAACCAGGCCCAGGTGCAGCGATGTCGGCGGGCCCCGGCGGTGATCGAGTGTCAATTCCAGGGACGAGACACCGGCGCCGCGTGCGATGAGAAAACCGCACAGCTCGACGACCAGTCGACGCGCGGCGAACACCAGGGCGGTGCTGTCGTCGACCTCAGCGGGGAGCTCCAGCCGGGACTCGAAGCGCTCCGGCGGGGCAAAGCGCGGCCGGGGATCGGGCTGCAGGCCGAAGGCCCGGTCGAGGTCGGTGACGAATGCCGGGCCGAAGCGCTTGGCCAGACCGGCACGCGGCAGACGTACGCAGTCGCCGAGGCGGCGCAGGCCCAGGCCGCGCAGCTCGGCCCGGGCCTTGGCGGAGATTTCCAGCACGGTCAGCGGCAGGGTATGCAGGGCCCGGCTGAGGGCGGGCAGGTCGGTGATGGTCTCGCGTCGGCCGGCGCGGGCCAGCCACCACGCACCGAGCGGGGTCGGAGCAACGCCCGGCCGGGCCCGGTAGCCCAGGTTCTCCACGCCGTCGCCGATACGTGTCAGCAAGGTATCGAGTCCCCCGAACAGGCGCAGGCTGGCGCCGATCTCCAGCAGCAGGCCGGCCGGGGGCTGGAGGCTGACCCGGGAGGTGAACTGCCCGGCCCAGCCGGCCAACCTGCCCAGGGCCTCGGCCTCGGCCGCCTCGTCGCGGGCGCGGATGGACAGCCCGGGGCACAGGGCCAGGGCGGTATTGACCGCCAGACCGGGGTGGACGCCGGCCGCGGCGGCGGCGCGATTGCGGGCGTGAATGCGCTGACGCTGCCCGTCGGGGGCGGCGATTGCGAGCGGGGTTCGGGCAGGGCTGCCCCGGGCCACGACCTCCAGCGGCAGATGCGGCAGGTACAGGGCAAGCCAGAGCATGGTCAGACGACCGTGGGCAGGAAGATCGGTCGCACGCCCCAGCCGCCGCGGCGCTTGAGCAGGTGCAGGCGCAGCCCGCCGGCCGCGGGCTCCAGGCGCAGGCGCAGGGCGGCGGGCGAGGCCTGATCGGCCGCACTCAGCGGGCGGAACAGGATGCCCACGGCGGCGCCGTGCTCGGCGGCCAGCTGCAGCCGGCGCAGGGCGCGGTGGTTCGGTGCTGCTGGCCAGCCGAGGACCGCGCCGCAGGTTCCGGCGCGAAGGGCCTGCTCCATGGCCCACAGCATCTCGGCGGAGTTGTCGGTCCGCCCCGGCCGCACGAGCAGGGTGCGGGCCGGATCGATGCCGGCGGAGGCCAGCGCCGGGGCATAGGGCAGATGGGGCGGGTCGATCCAGGCCAGCCAGCGGTCCTCGGCACTGAGCCGGGCCAGGGCCGGCAGCAGCAGGCCTAGCTCACCGGCGCCGGGGCGGGCGAGTAGCAGCTCGGTCAGGGCGCCGCGCGGCCAGCCGCCGCCGGGCAGCTCGGCATCCAGGGCCTCACTGCCGGTGGGTACGCCGGCCGGCCCGCGGCGGACGGGCTCGCCGCCGCGCCACAGGTCGGCACGTTGGAGGAGGGATTCCAGGCTCATCGGACTCGTCCGGCAGGGTCGACACCGCGTCAAATACGCATAGTGTAAATATATACACTATGCGTGCGCGGCGACAAGCTGTGGCCGATACCGTGTCGGTGAGGCGGAAAAAATTGAACGGGGGACTGGAGTTACAGGGGGTGTCCGTTGCGGATGACGCCGACGCCCAGGCCCTCGATGACCAGGTCGTCGCGTTTGAGGTCGACGAGGATGGGCTCGAAGTCGGGGTTTTCGGGCACCAGGGTGACCTTGTTGCCGCGGCGGCGAAAGCGCTTGACCGTGACCTCGCTGCCCAGGCGGGCGACGACGATCTGACCGCTGCGCACCTCGCTCGTGCGGTGCACGGCGAGCAGGTCGCCGTCGAGGATGCCCGCCTCGCGCATGCTCTGGCCGCGCACCCGCAGCAGGTAGTCGGCGCTGGGGCGGAACAGTCCGGGGTCGAGGCGGTAGTGGGTCTCGATGTGCTGCTCGGCGAGGATGGGGCTGCCCGCGGCGACGCGCCCGACCACCGGCAGGCCAATCTCCTCGCGCAGGCGGATACCGCGCGAAGAGCCGACGATCAGCTCGATGGCGCCCTTACGGGCCAGGGCCCGCAGGTGGCCCTCGGCGGCGTTGACCGACCGGAACCCCAGGGCGTCGGCGATCTCTGCCCGGGTTGGCGGCATGCCGGTCTCTTCCATGGTCTCGCGGATGAGTTCCAGTATCTCGGCCTGGCGGGCGGTCAGTTCCGACATGGGGCATCCCTGTAGATAAATACACCTCTGTCATTATATCCATATGCCGGGGGTTGGCCAGGGCCGCTCGTTGAGCTATCGGCCCGGTTACCCGGTGCGCCGCTGCGCCGGGCCGGCCTCGAGCTCGGCGTCGACATCCTCGGCGAGCTGTCGCAGTGCGGGCGAGATGGTTACGGGATAGCGATTTGCCTCTTCGTCCGGCGGGACCGGTTCGAGGCGGCGCAGGTGGTCGGGCAGGCGTTCGAGCTGGCCGCGCAGGCGGGTGCGTATCGTGTCCAGGGATTCGCCGGCGTCGATGCGCCGTCCCCCGGCCATGACGTGTTCGAGCAGCGGATCGCCCGCCACTGGCGCGTCGGACAAGGTGACGGTGTCGCCGGCCATACGCCCGTCGGTGTCGTAATGGCGATAGACCTGCTTGCGCCCCGGCCAGGTGGCCTTGCTCTCGGAGCGCTTGCGCCGGCCGCGCCCGGCGTATTCGGTCAGCTTGTAGGCGCAGTCTAGGTAGGGCACGTCGGCTGAGGTGTCCATGAGCGTGCCCACGCCGAAGCCGTCGATGGGCGCACCGGCCGCCAGCAGCTTCTGTAGGCGATGCTCGTCGAGGTTGCCGCTGGAGAAGATGCGCACGTCCTGCAGGCCGCCGTCGTCGAGGATTGCACGCACGCGATGTGCATGCTCGTCGAGGTTGCCGCTGTCCAGGCGCACCGCGCGAATCGCGATCCCCTCGGCACGCAGGCGCCTGGCCAGTGCGACCACCTTCTCGGCGCCGGCCTCGGTGTCATAGGTGTCTATGAGCAGGGTGACGTTGTCCGGCTGGGCGCGGGCGAAGGACTCGAAGGCATCGATTTCGTCGGCGTGTGCCTCGATATAGGAATGCGCCATGGTGCCGAAAGCGAGGAGGCCGAAGCGCTGCGCGGCGAGCACGGTCGCGCTGCCGGCAAAGCCGGCGATATAGCTCGCCCGTGCCGCGAGCAGCCCGGCCTCCGCGCCGTGGGCGCGGCGCATGCCGAAGTCGACCAGCAGCTTGTCGGGCGCGGCCAGCGTGCAGCGCACCGCCTTGGAGGCGATCAGGCTCTGGTAGTGCAGCAGATTGATCAGGCGCGACTCGACCAACTGCGCCTGCCCGATGGGTGCGGTAACGCGCAGGATGGGCTCGTCGGGAAAGAAGACGGTGCCCTCGGGCATGGCGTGCACTTCGCCGGTAAAGCGCCACTGCGCGAGGTAATCGACGAAATCGGACGGAAACTGCTTCCGCTCGCGCAGCCAGGTCAGCTCCTCGTCCGTGAAATGCGCGTTGTCGAGAAACGCGAGTGCCTGTTCTAGACCGACGGCGACCAGGAATCGTCGCTCGGGCGGCAGATCGCGCACGAAGAACTCGAACACGGCGGTGTCGTCCATGCCGCGGGCGTAGTAGCCGTGCAGCATGGTGAGCTGGTACAGATCGGTCAGCAAAACGCTGGACTGCAGGCTCATGCCGCCAGTTCCTGAACATGCAGGGGACGCGCGCCGAGGCGGTGCATTTCATCCAGCGCCTTGGTGGCATCACCGGCGTTGAGGTTGACCGCGCAAATGGCGTCTTCGAGCAGATACACCTGGAACCCGGCCACGACGGCGTCGCGTACGGTATTTAGCACGCAGTAGTCGGTTGCCAGGCCGCCGATGAAAATGCGGCGCACGCCCTGCTCGCGCAGACGCTGGCGCAGGCCGGTGCCGTCCAAAGCCGAGTAGGCCTCCCGATCCCGGTGCGTGGCCTTGGAGACGATTTCGGCCCCGTCGGGCAACTTGAGTCGGGGGTCGAATTTGGCCCCGGGCGTCTCGGCGACGCAGTGCACCGGCCAGGGTCCGCCCTGCGCCTCGAAGGAGCAGTGATCGGGTGGATGCCAGTCGCGGCTTGCGTAGATGGGCAGGCCGTTGTCGTGGAAGACCTTCATGTACTGGTTGAGCGGGTCGGTGACGGCGTCACCGCCGGCGATGCCCAGCGCGCCGCCGGGCAGGAAATCTCTTTGGACATCGACGACGACGAGGGCATCGTCCGATTTCGGACTGATGTTGGCTTGGAACTTCATGGGTGCACCTCCCGGTATCGTAGTTAACGCCAATACCATCGCTGTGCATGGTGGAATTACGGAAAGAACGCTTATCCAATAAGTATGGGGATGGAAAGGAGCGAATCAACATTGCCGGCGGTGCGGGCATTGCCTGCGACGGCGCCGAACGCCGCTGAGGCGGCGCATTCAGTCACCGAGCGGCTCACCGCTGCGTGAAAGGCGGAACCGGGAATGGAACGCGGCGATGACCTCGATCAGCTCGGCGGGCAGGCGCGCGTAGACCGCCTCGGCGATCGTCTCCGGCACTCCGCCAAAACGGGCCTGGGCCAGCGCCCCGGCGATACAGGCCTGGGTATCGCTGTCGCCGCCGAGCGAGACGGCATTGCGCACGGCCTGCTCGAAGTCGCTGGCCTCCAGAAAGGCGATCATGGCCTCGGGGACCGAGCCCGCGCAGGAGACATCGAAGCGATAGCCCGGTCGGATGTCGTCCAGACGCCGGTCGAGGTCGTAGCCGAACCGTTCAGTGATCGCCGAGCGAATAGTCTTCCGGTTGCAGCCACGGCGCGCCAAAAATATCGCCAGCGCGGTGGCCTGCGCGCCCTTGATGCCTTCGGGATGGTCGTGCGTCACAGCGGCACAGTGCGCGGCCTCGTCGACGACCGCCTCCGGGGTGTCGAAGGCGAACGCGACGGGACTGACGCGCATGGCCGCGCCGTTACCCCAACTGTGATAAGGCTCGGAAGCATCCGAGAGCATCCACTGATAGAAGCTGCGGCCGTAGCCGGCGTGCGGGTAAGCGCGAGCGAACCGCTTCAGGGCGCGCGCGTAGTCGCCGTCGCCGAGCAGGGCGCTCGCCGCGGCAACGGTCAGGACGGTGTCATCCGTAAACGTCGACGCCTCGACGAAGAGTGGAAAATCCGTGGTCTTGATGGGCGCAGCTTCGTAGACTGAACCGATAATGTCACCTGCGATTGCGCCGAGCATGGCAAAATCCGTTACAGGGTTGGTCGCTTGAGTATAGAAGGTGCAACGCAATTGTGGCCAACGGTCCTTTGACCTATAGTCGTGAGGTGTGAGGCGAATAGAGTTGGCAGTCGGCGGTTTGCAGTTGGCAGAAAGTGGGGCGCGAGGCGTGAGCGGTTTTATCCTCGCGACTCGGCACTCGCCGCTTACAGCTTGTGACTTGTAACCTGTAACTTGTAACTTGCATCGTACGACCGAGCGTCAGAGAGAGGAGTGGCAGATGTCGATGGCGGAATTCCTGTCGGATTATGGGTTGTTTCTGGCCAAGACGGCGACAGCGGTGATCGCCTTCGGTGTAGTCGTCGCGATGCTGGCCTCACTGCCGCGGCGCGGGCGGCGTCAGGCGACCGACCAACTGGAAGTGACATATCTCAATGACAAGTACCGCAAGCTCGCCGAGTCGCTGCGCACGGCCGTGCTGCCGAAAAAGGCCGCCAAGCGCGCCTTGAAGTCCGACAAGGCGCAGCGCAAGCAGCAGGATAAACAGGCTGCCAAGGCCGAGGCACCGGTGCGAAAGCGCATCTTCGTTATCGATTTTCACGGCGACATCCGGGCCACGGGCGTCGGCTCGTTGCGCGAGGAGGTGAGCGCCGTCCTGGCCGAGGCGGGCGAGGGCGACGAGGTGGTGGTACGCCTGGAGAACGCCGGCGGTCTCGTCCACGAGCACGGCCTGGCGGCCTCGCAGCTGGCGCGGATCCGCGCACGCAAGATTGCGTTGACCGCGGCGGTGGACAAGGTGGCCGCGAGCGGCGGTTACCTCATGGCGTGCGTGGCCGACCGGATTATCGCCGCGCCGTTCGCCATTGTCGGCTCGATCGGGGTGTTGGCGCAGCTGCCGAATTTCCATCGCCTGCTCGATCAGCACGGCGTGGACTTCGAGCAGATCAAGGCGGGCGAGTACAAGCGCACCCTGACCATGTTCGGCACCAACACGGACGCCGACCGCGCCAAGATGCAGGAGCAGGTCGACGAGACGCACCAATTGTTCAAGGATTTCGTCGCCGAAAACCGCCCCGGTCTCGACTTGAGCCGGGTGGCGACCGGCGAGTACTGGCACGGCCGCCAGGCCATCGCACTGGGGCTGGTGGACGAGCTGATCACCAGCGACGATTATCTGATCGGCGCGAGCGAGACGGCCGATCTGTATCAGGTCAAATACACCGTCAAGAAGAGCATGAGCGAACGCATTGTCGGCTCGCTGCAGCGCGCGGCCGACAGCGTATTGTTCCAGCGACCCTGACGTCTAGGCGTCGGCGCGCTCGAAGCGCTCGCACCACTGGTCGGCCGACAGATAGATGTCATGCTCGGCGCAGATACCGTCGTCCTTGCGCACCGAGGCGTGCTCCGAGCTCATAGTGTTCATGCCTTTGTAGACACTCTCGAGGCACTCGGGCGAGTTCCTGAAGT
>DATFLL010000051.1:0-2499 GCA_035267785.1 Gammaproteobacteria bacterium
CACAGCGACGAGTACTCTCCGCGATGCTCCTGGACCAACCGCACCGCCCGTTCCCGGACCTCAGGTGAAAACTTGTTTGACTTGTTCATGGCTCCATTCTCTCAGATGTTGGAGCCTCCTCAAAACCCGGGGCGGTTCATACACATTAAACTGGGCACATGGTTTACATCATTTTCGCCGACAATGTTTCTTTTCTGACGTGAGCTGCTCGGCGGCGTCGAAGGCGATTAAGCGGTGCCTCGCCCAGGCGAACAAGGTCACCCCGCCGCTCGCGGTTTATTATCTTCTCTGCGCCCTCCGCGTCCTCTGCGTCCTCTGCGTCCCTTTCCAGAGCGGTGCAACCGGCAAGGCCGACATGTCGGGTTACGTTGCGCTAACCCGACCTACAGCGCTTAAGTAGGCAGTGGGCAGTTGGCAGTCGTCAGAAAAGGCAATGCAGCTCCTGTCTTCCTCTTGCTGCAAACTGCCAACTGACAACTGCCGACTCATTTCGTCTCTGCGCCCTCTGCGCCTCTGCGTTCCTTTCCAGGGCGTATGGAAGTGAAAGGTAGATGTGGCGACCCAGCTTACCTGTCTGACAACAGCTCGATGGCGTCGCCGACCCGCAGCGTCCCACCCTCGAGCACCCGCAGACAAACTCCGCTGTTGCGGCCGAGCGCTTTGCACATTCCCTCACCCTCGATTCGATCGAGATGGCCACAGGGCGGCCGGGGTTTGTGCCAGCCAAAAACGGCGGTGCCGATACGGAAGGACTTTCCCTCCAGAGCCCTGGTGGCGATGCCGTCAACGACGAGGTTGCGCCGGTGATGGCCGGCCTCGAGTTTGTCGCGAATCGTCGCCGGCTGTCCCCTGGCGGCGCGGCGCAGGTCGTCGCGGCTGATGAGCGTGACCTCGCACGCGTCCGTCGCCTGCCAGAAGCCGGCCCGCTGACTGTAGCGATCGCCGCGCAGGCCCGTACGGACGATGGCTTCGACCGCATCGACGGCATACATGGGGCGGCCGGCGTCGGCACTCAGGTAGATGGCGGCGAGGGTCGGCGGCGATGGCGTTCGCCGGGGACGCAGGAGCCGTTCGAGCAGCGCCATGGGCGGATCAGCGGCTGAAGCTCAGGACCTCGACGATACGCTCGGCCGTCGCGGCGTCGATTCCTTCGACGGCCTGCAGCTCCTCGGAGCTGGCGTTGAACACGCCCTGCGCGCTCTTGAAGTGCTTGAACAGGGCCTCCGCACGCTCGCCGTCGACGCCGGGCAGTGCAGCGAGGACGTGCAGCAGCGCATCGCGCCGCTTGGTGGGCTTGGCAGCGCGCTCGGGCGAAGGCGCACCGGGCAGACCGGCAAGGCCGAGCAGATAGATCAACATGGCACTGTTTTCCGCATCGGGACTGGGCAGCAGCGATACGCCCTGGTCGACGAGCATGTGTGCGAAGGCGCGGTGTACGTCCAAGGCCTTTTGATGGAAGCGCGCTGTGTAGACGTCGCCCTCGATGATGTACACCACCTGGTCGTATTGGCTCTTGAGCTTGGCGACCTTGTCCCAGATCGTCTTGTCGACGACGCTCAGGATGAAGTCGGTACCGGATTTGCGTTCGATGGCCATCCCGCTCGGCAGTATGTAGTCGCCAACGTCCATCTCCACAAAGGCAAGTTGCACGCCGTCCAATTCTTCCAGGCGTTGAACGATCGTACCGCGCTCACGGGTGTCGACTTGGATATTCAGCTCGGGGGGACTCATGGCAACCTCGTCTTGAAACCTGGCGACATTGGTACCACGCCGGCACCGCCGATAACACCCCGGAGAGGTAGGGGCATAACGGCGTGAGGGGTGAGGCGCAGCTGGCAGAAAAGCCGGACCGAAGATCGAGGCACCCGCCCCGATAGGCTGTCGAGCCAATGCGTACAGGACGATCGATCGCGCCCGGACGGGCCAGCCTCTCGCCGAGCGGCGGCCCGCGGGAAGCCGAGTCGGCCCCCCAGTCACCCCCTAAACCGGATCAAACCGGCGCAGCGGCAGTGGTAAATGCACCACTTCGGTTCATCCTGCCGGGCAAATGCGGGCCGTCACACACATCGCGCTTGCATAGTTCGGGCCTGACGCCTGAGAATACCGCTCCGGGACGCCGTCCCTCTCCCCGGGCACCCTTCTTGCTTGACTGTACCTTATTATTAGGACACTCGGACGGGGTGCCCGCCAGCCCAGACGAATACCGCCATGAGCAAACCTCTCGACGTCGGTGCACCAAGCATCAAACCGGAAGACGACCGCACCGGTCTGGACAAGGCCGCCTTGAAGAAGGCCTTCCTCGACAACCTGTTCTACATGCAGGGCAAGTTCCCCGCTCTGGCGACCATGAACGACTACTACATGGCGCTCGCCTATACCGTGCGCGACCGCCTGCTGCAGCGCTGGATCGGCACCGCCGAGACCTACACCCGCCTGAGTTCGCGCACGGTGACGTATTTTTCGGCCGAATTCCTGCTCGGCCCGCACCTGGGCAACAAC
>DATFLL010000052.1:0-29065 GCA_035267785.1 Gammaproteobacteria bacterium
GTGCTGTCGATGCGCAGCAGGACCTGGCCCTCGTCGACGATCTGCCCTTCCTTGACGTCGATGTCGGAGACGATGCCGCCGTCGAGCGACTGAACCACCTGCACCTGGCGCGAGGGAATCACCCGACCGACCCCGCGGGTAACCTCGTCGAGCTTGGCGAACGCCGCCCAGGTGAATGCGGCCGCGAAGAACGCGACGGCGATCCACAGGATCAGCCGTCCGCCGCGCGGGGAGTCCTGCAGCAGCGCCGCGCTGGTTTCGGGCATGAACCCGAGGTCGTCCTCGCCGCGCCCGCCGCCCAGGACCCACGCGTCGGGGGCGGTCGGGGGCGCCTGACCACGCTGCGCCGCGCGATCGCCGGTGTCCTCCGACTCCGTATCCGGTCTTTCGCTTTGTCTTTCCAAGTCCGCCATAGTCGTCATTCGTCCTCAGTGGCCGGCGTAGCGCCCTGGCCTCGCAGCTTGCCCGCGCGCAGCGCCTCGAGCACGAGCTCCTTGGGACCGTCTGCGATCAGCTTCCCGCCGTCGAGAACGAGCAGTCGATCGACCAGCGACAGCAGCGAGGCACGGTGCGTTACCAGCAATACGGTTTTGTTCTCCAGTGCCGCGGCGAGCTGCTGCTTCAGACGTTCCTCGGTACTGTTGTCCATCGAGCTGCTGGGCTCGTCGAGCAGGACGACCGGCGGGTCGAGCAGCAGCGCCCGGGCCAGCGCCACGCTCTGTCGCTGGCCGCCGGATAGCCCCTCGCCCCGTTCGCCGAGCTGCATGTCGAAGCCTCGTGGGTGCAGGCCGGCGAAGGCGGACACGCCCGCGATGTCGGCGGCGCGCAGCATGAGCTCGTCGTCGGCGTACGGAGCGCCAAACAGGATGTTCTCGCGCAGGGTGCCGTAGAACAGGGTCACGTCCTGCGACACATAACCGATGTTGCGCCGCACCTCCGCCGGGTCGAGCTGTTGGACATCGAAGCCATCGATTCGCACCGAGCCTTGCGTCGGGGTGTACAGGCCGAGGATGAGACGCTCGATCGTGCTCTTGCCCGACCCGGTGCGCCCGATGATGCCCACGCGCTCTCCCGGGGCGATGTTGAATGAAACGCCGTGCAGCGCGTAGCCCGACTGGTGCGGGTAACTGAAGTTGACCTTGGCGAACTCGATGGCGCCCTTGAGCTTCGGCCGGTGCAGGAAGGCCTTGTCCGCCGGGCGCTCGCTCGGCAGCGTCATAATCCGGTTCAGGGTCTTCAATGCCGCACGTGCCTGATGGTAATGCGCCGCAAGATTGGCGACCTGAGCCATGGGCGCCATGGCCCGACTGGTCAGGATGACCGATGCGATGAGTCCGCCGAGCGAGAGCGTGCCCTCGCCGACCAGATAGACGCCGAAGGCGACCACTCCGACCGTGGCGAGCTGTTGGACGAAGATGGCCACGTTGACCGCCGAGGACGACAGCAGGCGCGAGCGCACACCCCAGCGCGCGATGAAACCGACGGCCTGCTCCCACTTGCGCTGAATGGGGCTTTCCGCGCCAAGGGCCTTGACCGTCTCGGCGCCGACCAGGCTCTCGATGAGCGTGGCGTTCTTCTGCGCCGAGGCCCGGAAGGTGTTTTCGATGGCGCGGCGCAGCGGGCCCTGGATCAACAGCCCGTAAATCAGTATCACCGGCATACCCAGCAAGGGCACCAATACCAGCCAGCCGCCCAGAAAGGCGATCACGGCCAGAAACAAGGCCACGAACGGCAGGTCGACCAGCGTCGAGATCGTCGCCGAGGTGATGAAGTTGCGGATGCTCTCGAATTCGCCGAGATTGTTGGCGAAGGCCCCGACCGACACCGGGCGGGCCTCCATCCGCAGCCCCAGTACCTTCTCGAAGATCATCGACGAGAGGACGACGTCCGCCTTGCGACCGGCGACGTCGACGAAGTAGCCGCGCAGACCGCGCAGCAGCAGGTCGAACCCGAAGACGATGACGACGCCGGCGGCGAGCACCCACAGGGTCTCGACGGCATTGTTGGGCACCACCCGATCATAGACGTTCATGATGAACAGCGGGCTGGCCAGGGCGAACAGGTTGATCAGGAACGAGGCCACCAGCACGTCCCGATAGATGCGCCAGGACCGGGACAGTGTGCCCCAGAACCAATTGCGGTCAGAGGTGTGGAGAACCTCCGGCGCGCGCTCGTCGAAACGATGCTCGGGGCGCACGAAGATCGCATAGCCGGTGTACTGCCCCTGCAGCTCAGCGAGACTAACCCGCCGTTCGCCGCCGCCGGCTTCGGGCTGCATGAGGGTCACGGTGCCGTTTTCGCGATCGACAGACAGGGCCAGGGCGGCCTGTGCGTCGTCGAGCAGAAGCACCGCCGGCAATACGAGATTGGACAGGCGCGCCAAAGGACGCTTGACGATACGGGCGGCGAAGCCCGCCCGCGCGGCGGCACGCACGAACAGGTCGGGGGTTAGACGATTGTCCGCCAGGGGCAGACCGGCCGTGAGCGCCTCGGCAGACATGGGGCGCTCCTCGAGCCGGGTCAGCATCACCAGGCACGCGAGCAGCGGATCATCCTTCCTCTGACCTTCGTCGGGAAGACGCCAGCCCGTCGGTGGGGCCTCATGGTGAGCTGTTGCCATCGTCAGACGCCTTCTCTTGTCGCTGTGGTCCGCTTTGGTTGGATCCCGGGCGTGGCCTCCCTTACGCGCGCCGGCTCGATTACACTATCAGTGTACGACGCTTTGGGTGACCGTCCACCGATTAGGTTACCTCGCACTGCCGCTCCGCTCGCGGAGCCGCCAGACCCGCCCGAACCAGAGGAAGAGCATTCATGCCATATGTGCGACGCGACGACCATGGCAATATCATCGAACTTCGCCGCGATCCGGTCGATGATCAGGATCAATACGTCGCCGTCTCCGATCCGGGCGTGCTGACCTTCCTGTTCGACCAGGGGAGCGAGGACTCGGCCCGTGAGTTTCTGGCGGTCAGCGACACGGAGTTATCCCGGGTCCTGGAGGATCTGGTTGCCGTACTCATCGAGCGCGAGCTCATCCGGCTAACCGATCTACCCCCCGATGCGCAGCGCAAGTTGAATCTAAGAGCCCGTGCGCGCACGGCCATGCACGATGACAGGCCGTTCAGCCTGGACGAAGACGAGTTACTCTGAAAGGAGGTCGGCGGGGTGGCGCGGGTCCGCGCCGATTCAGAACGCGACGGGGCTGGCCTCGCGGTGCATGCGGCGTATCAGATCCTGCCAGCGTGAGAGGCGTTCGACGCCGCCGACCCGGCGCCCCAGGCCATGTCGACCCGCCAGCCAGAGACCGCGGCTGTTGAAACTGTAGACCGGCAGCAGGTCCGAGCGACGCGACAGAGGCAGAATATCGGCCTCCAGATTGTCCAGCACCAATACTCCGGCACCGGAAGATGCGCTGTCGTGTCGATAGTAGGTGAGCACCATATGCGCCTGGTTGCGCCCGAGGGAGCGCACATAGGTCAGCCGCAGGCGCTTTGCCGCGACCCCCAGCGCCCGGAGGGTGAAGTACTTGGCCAGCGCAAAGTCCTCGCAATCACCGCCGTCGCGCAGCAGGAACTCGCGCGGCGTGGCCCAATGGTCGGCGCTCCCACCGGCCGCCGCATCCGCCACGTATCGCAGCCGGTTGAAAAAGCGGTTCACCCGCTCGAGCTTGGCCGACTCGCTCAGGGCGCGACCGTCACGCAGCAGCGCCCGCCAGGTGGCCAGACGGCGAGCGGCCGGGCTCGTCGCGCCGGCCCCGTGCGAAACGGACAGCTGTGCTGCGGGCGGCGCCGGCGCCGCAGCGCCTGCAGCCGCCCGACCCGGCCCGGCGGTCCCCAGGGTGATCAGGGCACCGAACAGCCCCAGGATCAGCGCTCGCACGCCCGGCACACGTCTCTCGACTTCGCGAATTGACAGCATTCGGTATTCCATAATACGCGTGTCTACCATACCAGGGTCGCACCGGCCCGGTCAGCGCATATACGTGTCTTGAGAAATCCTTCACAAAAAAAGACCCCGTGGCGAACCACGGGGTGAGAGGGTGTTGCGCTGTTCGGCGCAGGGGAGGTATGTCAAAAAACCCACTACATCGAGGAGACCACGAACGACCGGCCATGGCCTTCACTTATGGTATCGACCGCTCGCACACGTCCTTTAGAAAATAGGGCGCTCCGGGCACTGCGTTCGAATCGCCTATATGCCATTGTTTTATTTGGTGTTTTTTGATCGGCCTCGCGCCATCCCGCATCGTGGCACATCAAAGCCATGGTCGCCGGGCCCGCGCGGGCGTTAAAATGCGCGCCTTTGGGGCCCTGCCCCTCCCCCGCCCAGGTCAGTTTAGGAGAAACGATGAAAACAACACGCCTGACGGCCGCCGCCGGCGCCCTGCTCCTCACCCTGTTGACTCTGCCCGCCGTGGCTCTGGCTGCCGAAGCCACCGGTCAAGGCAACGGTCACGCACTGGACCTGACCGCGACCTGGATGGGTATCACCGCTATCGTCGTCTTTGTCGTCGCCTACGCCTTCGTCATCAGCGAGGAGTTCCTGCACCTGCGCAAGTCCAAGCCGGTCATGGTGGCGGCGGGCATCATCTGGACACTGGTCGGTGTGGCGTACGCCGAGCACTCCGACACTGTCTACGCCGCCGCGGCCATCCGCGACAATCTCCTGGAATACGGCGAGCTGCTGCTGTTCCTGCTGGCGGCGATGACCTACATCAACACCATGGACGAACGCCAGGTTTTCAACGCCCTGCGTTCCTGGCTCGTGTCGCGTGGTTTCACCCTGCGCTCTGTCTTCTGGGTCACCGGCCTGCTCGCATTCTTCATCTCGCCCGTGGCCGACAACCTGACCACATCTCTGGTCATGGCTGCCGTGGTTCTCGCCGTCGCCGGCGATAACAAGAAGTTCGTCATCGCCTCGCTCATCAACATCGTCGTCGCCGCCAACGCGGGCGGTGCCTTCAGCCCCTTCGGCGACATCACCACGCTGATGGTCTGGCAGAAGGAAGTGATTAAATTCCACGAGTTCTTCGACCTGTTCCTCCCGTCCCTGGTCAACTGGCTGGTCCCCGCCGTGATCCTCTCGTTCTCGGTGCCGCGGGGCCGACCCGATGCCGTCACCGAGTCCGTCGGCGTGCGCCAGGGCGGCTTCGTGGTCGTGCTCCTGTTCGTCCTGACGATCGTCATGGCCGTATTGATGCACGTGATGCTCGGTCTGCCGCCGGTCATCGGCATGATGAGCGGATTGGGCCTGCTGAAGATCTACGGCTATTTCATCCGCCGCAGCGAGCTGTCCAACCATCCCCAGCACATCAGCGGGCCCGAGGAATTCGATCTCAAAGTCGACGAACAGAAGCTGCTTCGCCACTTTAAGCCGCGTCACCGGCCCTTCGACGTGTATATCAGCATGAAGCGCGCCGAGTGGGACACCCTGATGTTCTTCTACGGCGTGGTGCTCTGCGTGGGCGGTCTGGGCACCCTGGGCTACCTGGTCCACGCCTCGGAGTGGATGTACCAGGGATTCGGCCCGACATCCGCCAACATCGGCGTCGGCCTGCTATCGGCGATCGTCGACAACATCCCCGTCATGTACGCAGTGCTGACCATGCATCCGGCCATGTCGCACGGCCAGTGGCTGCTGGTAACGATGACCGCCGGCGTCGGCGGTTCGCTGCTGTCGATCGGCTCGGCCGCCGGCGTCGGCCTGATGGGCCAGGCCCGTGGCACCTACACCTTCTTCGCCCACCTCAAGTGGAGCTGGGCCGTCGCGCTCGGCTACGCCGCCAGCATCTGGGTGCATTTCATGATCAACGCCGATCTGATACATCTGCCGCCGAAATGAGTGAGGCGTGAGGAGTGAGGTGTGAGGCGTAGGGACACTCCGCCCCTTAAGTTGGCAGTTGGCAGTCGGCAGTCGGCAGCGCAAAAAGGAAACCGGCCTTTGGCCGGTTTCGTTCTTTCTGCCAACTGATGACTGCCAACTGCCAACTCAATTGACGCCTCACTCCTCACACCTCACCCCTCACGAACAATTAATTATTCTTCCCGCCATAGACAATGGCCGGAGGCCTTGGCGATGGCGGCGAGGCGTTCTTCGTGGGCGGACTGTTCGGCGGCGCTGGCGCGGATGACGGGCAGCGGTTTGCGATCGGTGTCGACGGCGCGCATCGTCTGGCGGCGCGCGCCGGCGCTCTCCGTCGAGCCCTCCAGGGAGAGCTTGACCTGCCCGCCGGTCATGGCGAGGTAGACGTCGGCCAGGATTTCGGCGTCGAGCAGCGCTCCGTGCAGGTCGCGCTGTGAGTTGTCGACCTCATAGCGCTTGCACAGCGCATCCAGGCTGTTCTTCTGTCCGGGGTGGAGCTGGCGGGCCAGCGCCAGGGTGTCGAGCACGCTGCAGTAATCGTTCAGCGGGCCGTAGCGCCCGTCGAGCTGCTTGAGCTCGTGGTCGAGGAAGCCCACATCGAACGGTGCGTTGTGAATGACCAGTTCGGCCCCGCGGATGAAATCGATCAGGTCGTCGGCGATGTCGGAAAACCGGGGCTTGTCGGCCAGGAACTCGTTGGTGATGCCGTGGACCTCGATAGCGCCCGGATCGATTTCGCGCTCCGGCTGCAGATATTGGTGATAGTGATTGCCGGTCGGCCGGCGGTTGACCAGCTCCACGCAGCCGATCTCGATGATGCGATGACCCTGGCTGGGCTCCAGGCCCGTGGTTTCGGTGTCGAGGACGATCTGACGCACGACGGTTTCTCCTGTGGCGAATGCGGGCTCAGGCGCGGCGGCGCATCTCGTCGATGCCGCGGTTGGCCAGTTGGTCGGCGATTTCGTTCTCCGGGTGGCCCGCATGGCCGCGGGTCCAGTGCCAGGCCACGTCGTGACGCTCGGCGGCCCGGTCCAGACGCTGCCAAAGATCGACGTTCTTGACCGGCTTCTTGTCGGCGGTCTTCCAACCACGGCGCTTCCAATTGACCATCCACTCGGAAATGCCTTTTTTCACGTATTGGGAGTCTGTTGTCAGGCGCACCCGGCTGGGCCGCTTGAGGGCCTCCAGGGCCATGATGGCGGCCATGAGCTCCATACGGTTATTCGTGGTCTCGGGCTCGCCGCCGTGCAGACGCTTCTCGTGGTCGCCGTAGCGCAGCAGCACGCCCCACCCGCCGGGACCCGGATTGCCGCGACAGGCCCCGTCGGTATACGCGTCCACCACCTCGGACCCTGTTTCGCCCCTCTTGCTCATCCGTCCAAATCCTCCAAGGTCATATCGAGCGGTCCGCGGGCGGTCGCCGTCGATGCTGATAAGGCTCCACCAGCCCCCCGTTGCCGACCAGCCGCCGGCGCGGCCGCCAGCGCGGGCGTATCGGGGTCAAGGTGGCCACGCGTTTGCGCGCCACCAGCACATAGCCACCCCCCAGGATGGGCCAAAGGCGCCGACCCAGGCGCTCCAGAAAGCGCAGGCGGTGCATCAAACCGGCGTGCTGGAAGGGCGGACGAAAGAAATAAGTGCGGGTCTGCACGATATCAAAGCCCAGCAAGGCCAGCCAGTCCTTGACGCGGGCCAGTGACAGGAATCGCCCGCACCACGGCACCCGCCCACGCCAACGCAGGGCGAAACGCCACAGCATCCACAGGCTCCAGGGGTTGAAGCCGAGCAGGACCAGGTGACCCTCGGGGATCAGGGTGCGGTCGGCCTCGCGCAGAACCTGGTGGGGGGCGGACGAGAATTCCAGCGCATGGGGCAGGACCAGGACGTCCAGGCTGTCGCAGGCCATCGGCAGCGCCTCGCTCTCACCGTAGACCGCCCGTTCGCTGCGTGCCCGCACTTCCAATCCCTGCTCCATCACCACGCAGTGCGGTATTCGGCTGGCCGAGAGGAGATCGACGTCCGCATGGTTGCCCACCTGCAGCAGGTGATAGCCGAAGAGATCCGGCAGGACGGCGTCAATCTGGTCCTTTTCCACCATCTGGAGTGCCTTGCCCAATGGGGTTCGGTACCAGGCACGAAGCCCTCGCCGCACCCGGGCCGGCGCTCCGCAGCGATGGCCGTTTGACGTGCTGTTCTTCGCCATATCGCTCCACGTCGTACTGGGAACCCAGCGGTCGCGCCGGCGCTTCCGACCGGTCCGGCCCCATTATAGCCAGCCGCGGCGACCAGCGGCGAATGCCGCCCCCCTTCGGTCATGGAATACCATTTTCCGGCCATGGAAACTATGTATTTGATGCTATTGGCGATCCGGGCAAGAAACGGTTGACCGCGCCGCCGAGTACCCCTACCATTTTGCCGGCATGCGCGAAAAACCATACCAATTGCCTTGTATCCGCCTCATCGCATGGCTGCTGCCGCTGTTGCTGTCGGCATGCGCTTTGCCGCCGTTCCAGGCGCAAACCGCGGCGATTCAACCGCCCGCACAACCCAAGCCCCAGAAAGCCCCGCTGCGTCCCGACGGCCCGTTCACCATCCTGGGCGATGCCAATTTCCCCGCACTGCTCAAGAGCGAGTCCCCTCTGCTCGACGAAGTGCTCGACGGCGAGCCCCAGCCGGCCGGTGATGTCTCGGACAATCTCTGGGATCGCGTCCGCGGCGGTTTTCGCCTGCCGGATAAGGCCAACCCCGGCGTCAAGGCTGACCTGGACTGGTATTCATCGCACTCGGCGTATCTGGCGCGCGTGGCCGATCGCGCCAGAGCGTACCTGTATTACGTCACCGAGAATATCGAACAGCGCGACATGCCCACCGAGATCGCGCTGTTGCCGATCGTGGAGAGCGCGTATTACCCGTTCGCCTATTCTCACGGCCGCGCCTCGGGCATCTGGCAGTTCATTCCCGGCACCGGTCGGCGCTGGGGACTGAAGCAGGACTGGTGGTACGACGGGCGGCGCGACGTCTACGCCTCGACCAAGGCCGCCCTGGACTATCTGCAGTACCTGCATAAGCAATTCCACGGCGACTGGCTGCTCGCCCTGGCTGCGTACAATTCGGGCTCCGGGACGGTGCGCCACGCCATCCGGCGCAACAAGCGCCGCGGCCGGCCCACCGATTTCTGGTCGCTGGATCTGCCGCCCGAGACCCGCGGCTACGTTCCCAAGCTGCTGGCCCTGGCCGAGATCGTCGACAACCCCGAAGCGTACGGCATCAAGCTGGATCCCATTCCGGACGAGCCCTACTTCACGCGCGTCGACATCAGCTCTCAGATCGATCTGGCGCTGGCGGCCGATCTGGCCGGCATCGACATCAACGAGCTCTACCGGCTCAATCCCGGATACAACCGCTGGGCCACCGCTCCCAAAGGGCCGCACTATCTGCTGCTGCCCGTGGACAAGGCGGATGCGTTCGAGGCCGCGCTGGACAAGCTGCCGCCCGACAAGCGGGTCCGCTGGGTACGCCACCGGATTGCACGCGGCGAGACGCTCGGCACCATTGCGCACAAGTACCACACGACGGTCGCGACGCTGCAGCGGGTCAACCGCATCCATGGCAAGATGATCCGCGCCGGCCACCACTTGATCATCCCTGTCGCCACGCGCAGCCTGCGCAGCTACACGCTGAGCGCCGAACAGCGCCGCCGTGCCAAGCAGAACAAGCACCGCAGCGGGCACAAGGTGGTGCATATCGTCGATGAGGGCGATACGCTGTGGGAGCTGGCCCAGCGCCACCACGTCTCGGTACGCCAACTCGCCAAATGGAACGGGATGGCGCCGCGCGACCCGTTGATGCCCGGCCAACGCATCGTCATCTGGACGCGCCACCGCGCCTCCGCGCGCCACACCTCCTTCATCGAGGCGCCGCCGCACCGGGCCGTCACGCAGCGCGTCGGCTACACCGTGCGCCGGGGCGATTCGCTGTCGCGCATCTCGCGCCGGTTCAACGTCAGCGTCCACCAGCTGCGCAAGTGGAACCGCCTGCCCCGCGGCGGCTACCTGCACCCCGGTCAGTCCCTCACCCTCTACGTCGACGTCACCCGCCAGGCGGACAATATCTGACCGGAAGTTGGCAGTCGGCAGTCGGCAGTCGGCGGCAAGAAACAATCAAGAACCGGCCAAGGGCCGGTTTTTTCCTTTCTGCGAACTGACGACTGAAAACTTTCAAGCCGCCCCGGTCTTCCTCAGGCGCCGCACTTAACCACAGAGAGCACAGAGGCACGGAGAAAGCAGACGCTCTCTTTGTACTTGCTGCGACGTAGGTCGCCAGGCGGACAACATCTGACCGGAAGTTGGCAGTCGGCAGTTTGCAGTTGGCAGCAAGAAACAATAAAGAACCGGCCAAGGGCCGGATTTTTCCTTTCTGCGAACTGACGACTGGAAACTTTCAAGCCCCCCCGGTCTTCCTCAGACGCCACACTTAACCACAGAGGACACAGAGGAAAGCACCCTTTTGCCTTTTCTGACGACTGCCAACTGCGAACTGCCAACTTAACCTTTCTCACCCCTCTCCCCTGACCGTCTCCCCGCGACCAACTAGAAAGCATTTCACCTGGTGCGTGTCGGAGAGCCGGCTGGTGCCGGGGTATTCGCGCCGGCATTCGTCCATGGCGTAGGGACAGCGCGGGTGGAAGTGGCAGCCCGCGGGTGGGTTCACCGGCGAGGGCAGCTCGCCCTCGAGCCGAATCACCTCGCCCCGTTCCGTTCCCTCGCCGCGTTCGATTCGCGGCACCGCCGAGAGCAGCGCCTGCGTGTAGGGATGGCGCGGGGCGCTCATGATCTCGGCGACGGTGCCCAGCTCCACGATCCGACCCAGGTACATCACCGCCACTTCGTGGGCCAGGTATTCGACCACGGACAGATTGTGGGTGATGAACAGATAGCTCAGACCCAACTGGTTCTGCAACTCGCGCAGGAGATTCAGGATCTGGGCCTGGACCGAGACGTCCAGCGCGCTGGTCGGCTCGTCACAGACGATGAGCTTGGGCTCCACGGCGAGGGCGCGGGCGATACAGATACGCTGGCGCTGACCGCCCGAGAACTCGTGGGGATAGCGGTACATCGCATCGGCCGCCAGCCCCACCTGCTCGAGCAACTCGGCGATGCGCCGGCGGCGCACGCCCTCGTCCTTGCCGCCCACGCCCTGGGCGACCATGCCTTCATCGATGATATTGGCCACCATCATGCGCGGATTGAGCGAGGCGAAAGGGTCCTGGAAGACGACCTGGAAATCGCTGCGGTGGCGGCGCAGCGCCTCACCCCGCAGACGCGTGAGCTCATCGCCCGCAAAACGCACCGACCCGGCGGTCGGGCGCAGCAGCTGCAGAATGCCCTTGCCCACCGTGGTCTTGCCACAGCCCGACTCACCTACCAGGGCCAGCGTCCGACCCGAGGCAATCTCCAGATCGACGCCGTCGACGGCCCGCACATGACCCACCGTGCGGCGAAGGAGTCCCTTGCGCACGGGGAAATGGACCTTCAGGTCGCTGACGCTCAGCAGCGACTCGGTGGAGCGCTCGGCCCGCACCCTGGGTCCTTGAAGCGGCGCCCCGGCGCCGGTCCCCGCCGTCTTCTCCGCGGGCATCGGACGCCCCTCGCGGTACGTCGGGTCGACCAGGTGGCAACGCACCCCGTGGTCGGCCGCCTGCTCGACGACCGTCCAGCGCGGCGGCACTTCCCGGCACGTCTGCCAGGCATACTCGCAGCGCTCGGCGAAGCGGCAGCCGGCGAACACGCTGTTCAGGCGCGGCACGCTGCCCTCGATCACGGCCAGCGCATGATCGCGGCGATCGGCCCGCGGCAGGGAGGCGAAGAGCTTTTGCGAATAGGGGTGCTGCGGAGCGGCGAAGAACTGCTTTACTGGCGCCTGCTCGACGATGTGACCGGCATACATCACCGCCACCCGGTCGGCCACTTCCGAGACCACCCCCAGGTCGTGGGTGATGAGCAGCATGGCCATCCCGGTCTCGGCCTGGATGCCGCGCAGCAGTTTGAGGACCTGTGCCTGGATGGTCACGTCCAGTGCCGTGGTCGGTTCGTCCGCAATCAGCAGATCCGGTTCGCCGGCCAGGGCCGTGGCGATCATGATGCGCTGTTTCATCCCCCCCGAGAGCTGGTGCGGGTAGTCCTGCCAACGCTGGGCCGGGGCCGGGATGCCGACCGCCTCGAGCAGCTCCAGGATACGTTCGCGCGCCGCCTTACCCTTGAGGCCGCGGTGCTTGCGCAGTACCTCGCCGATCTGATCGCCCACCGTGAGCACCGGATTGAGCGAGGTCATCGGCTCCTGGAAGATCATGGCGATCCGGTTGCCGCGTACGCTGCGCATCGCCATCTCGGAGTGGCGCAGCAAGTCGCGCCCGGCGAACGCGACCCGACCGCCCACGATGCGCCCGGCCGGCCCCGGCACGAGCTGCATCAACGACAAGGCGGTCATCGACTTGCCGCAGCCGGACTCGCCGAGGAGCGCGAAGGTTTCGCCTCGACGGATATCGAAGCTCACGCCGTCGACGGCGCGTACCGGCTCGCCGTCCGTCTCGAACCAGGTGCGCAGCTCCTCCACCGTCAGCAATGGCTCGCTCATCTGTCTTTCCTCACTGGCGGCGCAACCGCGGGTCGAAGGCATCGCGAACGGCGTCGGCGAACACATTGGCCGCCAGCACCAGGGTAAACATCATCACAAAGGCAGCGGCCAGCGACCACCAGACCATGGGATCGCGGGCGAGTTCAAGGCGCGCGCCGTTGATCATATTGCCCCAGCTCGTCGTCGAGGGATCGACGCCGACGCCGATATAGGACAGCACCGCCTCGGCCAGCACCAGTCCGCTGAAATCCAGGACCACGATGATCAAGACGATGTGCAGAACGTTGGGCAGGATATGGCGCACGATGATCGTGAAGTGGCGTACGCCGAAGGCCGTCGCGGCCTCGATGAAGTCCACCTCGCGCAGCTTCAGGGCCTCGCCTCGCAGCAGACGGCACAACGTGGTCCAACTTGTGATACCGAGTATCCCGCACAAGGCCAGCAGCCGAAGATCGGCACGCTCGGCGTCGGTGTCGAACCAGCCGGGGTGATTGGCGATCAAAACCTGTATCGAGAGGATGGCGGCTGCGATCAGCAGCACCCCCGGGATCGAGCTCAGCGTCGTGTAGAAGTATTGAATCAGGTCATCGACCCAGCCATGGAAATAGCCCGCCATGATGCCGAGCAGAATCGCAAAGGGCAGCATGATCAACGTGGTCAGGGTACCGATCACCAACCCCGTCCGTATGCTCTTGAGCGACAGATAAAAGACGTCCTGGCCGACCTTGTCCGTGCCAAAGATATGATAGGCCCCGCCCAGGTGCACGGCCGCGAATATCAAAAGCAGCAACACGAATACCGTCCCGAGCAGCGTCCGCCACGGCACCGGGCAACGTCCCGCCGCCATGTCGCTCAGTGCCGTCCCGATACCGGTGCCGCTGCGCCGTCCCAGGACGAAGGCCACTGCCGCCACGACCAGCGCCCACAGGAGCAGCGCCTGGACGACGGCGATCCCCAACCGGCGCAGGATATCGTTCGTCTCCTGGCGAGCGGGATCGGACAAATGCGCCCCGCCGTATTTGAGCCGCGCATAGACCCGCGCCTGAGTGCCATCCGGGCGCTGAACCGTTTGTTTGCTCAACAGGTGGGTGGCGAACGGCGCCGAATACGTCTGTTCGGTGTGCCGGCGCAGAGGCCCGACGATAACGTCGAACACACTGATTGGATTGACCGAATACTGGACCGACGCGCCCGGTCCGCGTTGGGGCAGCGGCGTCAGGAAATGTATCGAGTCGAGCAGCGCGACGACCACATAGGCCGACAGGACCACCAGGGCCGCCATTCCCAGCGGGCGGCGAAAGACCTGGCGCCACGGGCCGGCAAGGTGTTCACGCTGGCGAACATAGGCGATAGCGAACAGGGTTACTACCACGAGGACGAGCAGAAGCCGATCCGTCCAGAGATAATCGGCTTTGACCCCAAACAGCGGCGGTACCCCGACGCAGCCCGCCACCAGCGCCACCGTGCCTATCAGCGGCCAGGCCCACCATCGACTGTTGATTGCGCTCAGCATTCAGCTCAACCTTATCCGAGGGTCGACCAGGGTGTAGGAGATATCGGTGAGGATGAGACCGACGATGTACAGTACGGAGCCGAGAAAGACCATTGCCCGCACGATGGAAAAATCCTGCGCCTGGATGGCGTCGATGGTGTAGCTGCCCAGCCCCGGAATGCCGAAGAAGGATTCGGTCAGGAGACTGCCCATGAACAGCATCGGAATGACCACGACCACGCCGGTGAGAATCGGCACCATGGCGTTTTTCAATACGTGGCGAAACAGCACGTACAACTCGGACAGGCCCTTCGCCCGGGCCGTGCGTACATAGTCCTTGCCGATTTCCTCAAGGTATATCGTCCGATACCAGCGCGTGCCCGAACCGATCCCCGCAACAACCCCAATCACTACCGGCAGAATCAGAAATTTAATCGTACCCCACCCCTCGACGTCGAAGCCGGAGATCGGCACCAGGTGGAGCAGTTTGCCGACAAGGAACTGTCCGCCGATGATATAGAACATGGTCGAAATCGACATCAGGGCGACGCACAGGATAACGCCCCAGACGTCGATGTACGTCGCTCGAAAGAACGCCAGCAGCATCGCGAACGTAATATTGACCAGGAGGCCAACCAGGAACACCGGAAGCTGGATCGCCAGGCTCGGCCACATTCGCTGACGAATATCGTAGCCGATGTTGCGCCCATCGTCGGCATTGCCGAAATCGAACACGAACAAGCGCACCGATTTGTTGAAGAATATGGTATCGGTAAACTTGTCGATCCCGTGGGCCCGATCGTTGTAGAGCAGCGGCTTGTCGTAGCCGTGCTCGGCCTTCCAGTTCTCGATGGCCGCCGGCGTCACGTGCTTGACACCCAGGTGCATGCGCGCCATGTCGTCCGGCGAGTTGACCACGAAGAACAGCGTGAACGTGAGCAGATTGACGCCGATCAGTATCGGGATCGCGTAGAGCACGCGGCGGATGATATAGGCCATCATCGGCTGTTCTTCCCCTCTTCCAGCGCGGGGCGGTGCTCGCGGCGTCGATAAGTAACAATCGCCGGCACCAGACTGATCGCCAGCAGCACCGCCAAGGCCAGCAAGGGCTCGACCAGCGGACGGTTCCAGGCACGCACGTCCCGGGCACGGAGCTTGGGATCGATACGCTTGTACTTCAAGGTGTTGTTGGCCATGAGGTTGGGCACCGCGTTCTTGTACCAGTCGTGATAGAGCACGAAGTCCTGCGGGAAGAACCCCCACACCCAGGGCGCGTCACGCTGGGCGATGGCGACCATCTTGTCGATGATGGCCTGGCGCTTGGGTCCATCTTGCATGTCCTTCATCTGGACGAACAGGCGGTTGAATTCGGGATTATTGTAGTTGGCCGCATTCTCGCCGTGGTACTTGACCTTGCCATTGGGCCCGTAAAGCAGAAACAGAAAATTCTCCGGATCCGGGTAGTCGGCGTTCCAGCCCCACATGAACAACTGCGCGTTGCCGTTGCGCATCTTGTCCTGGAAGCGGTTGTAGTCAGTGTTGCGAATGACCAGCTGCAGGCCCAGATGGCGGAACTCCTTTCGAAACCAGTCCAGCATGGACTTGTCTTCGGGCCCGCTGGCGGTGATATCCAGGTGGATGAGCAAGGGTTTGCCCGTCTTGGCGTCGCGCCCGTTGGGATAGCCGGCCTGCGCCAACAGCTGCTTGGCATAGGCGATCGACTTGCGCTGGGGCTGGCCGTGGACCCAGTCGTAGACGTAGGGGTCGATGCCCGCCCGCCCCTTTCGGTGCCCGAAGATGCCCGGCGGTATGGGCCCCTGCGCCGGGATCCCCCGACCATTGAGAAAGATGGCGATGTAGTCTTCGTAGTTCAGGGCGATTGAGATGGCCTGGCGGACCTTGCGGGCCCGCTTGCTGTAGCCCCCGACCACCGGGTCGAGCATATTGAACCCCATGTAGTAGATCGAGGCCTGCACGGAGGTGACCAGCTTGATGTCCCTCTTGCGCATGGCGTCGGTCAATTCGACATTGCCCGAGCCGCTGAACTGGATCGCCTGATCGAAGCTGTCCGAGGTGATGCCCGAAATGTCGTAGTATCCCTGCAGGAACTTGTTCCAGCGCGGAATGCTCTCCTTCTCCAGGCTGTAGACCGCCTTGTCGATGAACGGCATAGGCTTGCCGGCGTCGGCGAGCAGCCCCTTTTCGGCGTCGCCCGGCTCGCCTTCGCTGGGGTAGAGGTCGTCCTTGCGGTAGTTCGGATTACGGACCAGGACCATCTGGCGATTCGGATTGTTCACGCTGAGCATGTACGGGCCCGTACCCACGGGCCACCAGTCCAGCGTGATATTGCGCTCGGCCATACCGGGCTGCGAATAGAAGCGATCGGCCTCGGGCGGCACGGGCGCAAAAAAGGGCATTGCCAGCCAATAGCGCAGCTGCGGGTAGCGGCCCTTGACCTTGATGCGATAGGTATAGCGGTCGACAACCTCGGCCCCTTCCAGGGGGTAGCGGGTCAGGTCGATATAAGCGTCGGGGTGGCCGGCCTGGGCATTGGCCTTGGCGATCTTCTGCAGCTTGGCGGCGTAGTCCTTCAGTCCGACGATGTATTCACTCATTACGCCGAGGATGGGACACTGCACACGCGGCTCGGCCAGGCGCTTGATCTCATAGACGTAGTCGGCGGCAACGAGCTCGCGCGTGCCCGTATGCTTGAAGTCGGTCAGGCTGTGGATGCCTTCCAGATCGGCCCGCGAGACGTTCAGATACAGCGGTTTACCGTTGGCGTCCTTGGCGAACGCCGGATGCGGCTGGTAGTAGATACCCGGTTTGATGTGAATCTCGTAGACGGTATAGGCGATCTTGTCGGCTGGCGGATGCGGCCCCAACCGATGACCCCGCGCGTCCAGATAGTAGGGCGTCGGCATGTGAGTCGCGGTCAGCGGCTCGAGCACATAGGGGCGCTTGAGGTAATGGTATTCCAGGGGCGGCTCGTAGACCTGCCCGGTAAATACCACTTCGTTGGACGAGTAGGATTGCGCGGGGTCCAGGTGCTTGGGTCGCTCCGAGAAGGAGGAGAACAGGACGTTCTTGGAGATGGCACCCGCTGGATAGGGGTCGTTCCAGGGCGATTGACTGCAGGCCGCAAGCACGACGGCGCACGCCAGTGCGCCCACCCACCGCATGGCACGCCTCACGACGAGGCGCTCCAACGAGGCGCCGTCGGCCGACTTGCCCGGCAATACGGGTCCCCCTCGCCGCCCCCGGTCGCCACAGACCTCCGCAATGACACCCCTCCTCCTCGTAGTCCCCGACCACGGTGGTTGGACCCCTGCACCGGCCCAGCGTTCCGGCCATTATAATCGGCTCGCACCGGCCGCGTCAGCGCCCGAACGCAAACCGCGGCCGATTTGGGGCCTTTTCGTGAGGTTAGAATTTGGTTATTGTACGGGCTGCACCGGCGCGGCCGGCTAGGTATGCCCGCGGCTGGCCGGGCATCGGCGCGGTCCGACCGGGCCCCTGGCTCGCCGAGCGCACATCCCCTAACAGACTGAGCGAAGGACAGTAAACGATGGGTTTTCTCGACGGCAAGCGCGCGTTGATTGTTGGTCTGGCCAGCAACCGTTCCATCGCCTGGGGTATCGCCCAGGCTATGCACCGCGAAGGCGCCGAGCTCGCCTTCACGTACCAGAACGACAAGCTCAAGGACCGCGTCGAGAAGATGGCGGCGGACTGCAACTCGGACATCACCGTACCCTGCGATGTCGCCAGCGACGAGGAAATCGAGGCCGTTTTCGACCACTTGGACGACTTCTGGGACCACATCGACGTTATCGTCCATTCGGTGGCTTTCGCCCCGCGCAACGAGCTCGAGGGCGACTACCTCGACAGTGTCACCCGCGACGGGTTTCGCGTCGCCCACGAGATCAGCTCATACAGTTTCGCCGCATTGGCCAAGGCGGGACGTAACATGATGGAGGGGCGAAACGGCGCCCTGCTGACTCTGAGCTACCTCGGCGCCGAGCGGGCCATGCCCAATTACAACGTCATGGGCCTGGCCAAGGCCAGCCTCGAGGCCAACGTGCGCTACATGGCTCAGAGTCTCGGCCCCGACGGTATCCGCGTCAACGCCATCTCCGCCGGTCCCATCAAGACGCTGGCCGCGGCCGGCATCAGCGACTTCCGCCGGATGCTCGAGCAGGTCGAGAGCACCGCGCCCCTGCGCCGCAACGTCACCATTGAAGACGTCGGCAACGCGGCCGCCTTCCTGTGCTCGGACCTGGCCTCGGGCATTACCGGCGAAGTCACTTACGTCGACGCCGGATACAACATCATCGGCATGAGCCCGCTGAGCTAAGCCCCGCCGCGCGGACTCGGCGTTCGCGGCTCGGCTTCGCTACGCAGAGCCGCGCGTGGGGGCCAGAATCCCCTCTTCTCCCTCCAGGCGGGCCACGATCACCGCACCGCACGAGTCGCTGAAGATGTTGACTGCGGTACGGCACATATCGAGCAGCCGATCCACCGCCAGGATCAGTCCCACGCCCTCGATAGGCAATCCGATTGTCGTAAGGATAACGGTGATCGCCACCAGGCTGGCCGCGGGGATGCCGGCGACCCCAATCGAGGTCAGCAGTGCCACTGTCACCACGGTAAACTGCGTCGCAAAGCTCAGGTGCAGACCGTAGGCCTGAGCGATGAACATGGCCGCCACGCACTCGTAGAGCGCGGTCCCGTCCATATTGACCGTCGCGCCCAGCGGCAGCACAAAGCTGGCGGTGCGATTGGACACGCCGGCGTTCTTCTCCACGCAGTCCATGGTCAGCGGCAAGGTCGCCGAGCTGGAGGCCGTGGAAAAGGCCGTCAGCAGCGCCGGTGCCATGGCCCGGTAGTGCCGCCAGGGACTGACCCGCCCGACAAAGCGCAGCAGTAGCGGAAGGGTGACCAGGATATGCACTGCCAGCGCGAGGATAACCGTGATGAAGAACACGCCCACCGACGCACCCAACTGAGCCAACGCCTGGTGATCCAGGCCGGCCACGACCTTGGCCACCAGTGCGAACACGCCCAGTGGCGCAAAACGCATCACCCATTCGGTGATCCCCATCATCACCTGATAGAGGCCCTGCCAGAAGTTGTATTGCCCTTCGGCGTAGGCCTCGTCGACACGCGTGATGAAGTAACCGAACAGAATACTGAAGAAGATCAATCCCAGCATCTGACCGTTCGCGGCGGCCGCCACCACGTTGGGCGGCACCATGCTGAGGAACACCCCCGCCAGATCGCCCGCCCCTCGTCCCTGCACCTTGGCGGCAACTTCAGCCCCGTGGGCCGCGCTCAGCCCCAGCAGGTCCCGGGCGGGCTCGCCGTTGACGATGCCCGGCGCGAACAGGTTGACCAGGACCAGCCCGACCAGGATGGCGAACAGGGTCGTCGTAAAGTAAAAGAGGACGGTCTTGCCGCCCAGACGCCCGAGCGCGTGCGTCGAGCCGATTCCGGCAATGCCGGTGATGATGGACGAGACGATGAGCGGCACGATGAGCATCTTGAGGGCGTTGAGGAACAACGTGCCCACGAAACCGTACATCTGGTAGAAGCTGATGCCGAACAGCCCGGACTGCTGGCCGCTGGCCAGACCCGCAGCCACAGCGAGCGCCAAGGCGATGAGTATTTGCCAGTGCAACTTGAGCCGCATCATGCCCCCTCCCTCCTCTGTCCGCGACACACCGCACCGGCCCGCGATGGCCGCGGCGCGGCGCCGTTCATGGAGCCGGCGCCCCCAGGGCGGGCGAGTCTACTGCTCGCTGGCGGCGTTGAGCACCGCCTGGTGTATCTTGACCTTCGCCTGGGAGCGCTCGAAACGAATCAGCTGCTCATAGTCGTCGCTGCCCATTTCACGGGCCAGATTGGCGCGCAGCTGCGCCGCTGCCTTCTGGTCGTTCGCCTGGCGCTCCTGTGAAACCCCGAACAGGACTACTGCGGCCGCGTCCCCGTCGGCCAGGGTAACGGCCTTCACGGTCGGCTTGTTCTTCTCCGGGCGCGGCAGGCGAAAGGCCGCCGACCGTGCCGCCGGCGGCACCTGGGCCTTGGAATCCTGATCGTTGGCCCGACGCTGGATGGGACCGAGGTGCTGCCACTTGGCCGCAGGCAGCGAGGCTGCCACCTTGTCGGGCGCAACGCCCTGGCGAAGCTGCTCGGCCGCCGCCTTCGCCGCGGCCTCGGCCTGCTTGTGCGCTGCCTGGCGGCGCAGAATCTGAACGATTTCACTGCGCACTGCATCCAGCGGCTTTTGTTGAGCCGTCTTGTGCTCGGCGACGTGCAACACAGCGTAGCGGTTGTTGCCGAGGTCGACGGGGTCACTGTTCTGACGGGCCTGAAGGACCTGATCGCCGAATGCCGCCTCGACGAATTTCTTGTTGGAGGCAATCCCCTCCTTCGCTCCCTGGCGACTGAACAGTCCGGTGTGCTGAACCTTGAGCCCCAGTCCCTGGGCAGCGGCGTCCAGCGAATCCGGGTGCTCGTACGTCAGATTGGTCAGCTGGTCGGCCTTCTTGTAGAACTCGTTTTCCGCCCGCTGCATCTGGAGGCTATGCTTTATTTCCGCCTTGGCCTCGGCAAACGACTCGACTTGCGCGGGCTTTATGTCCTCGACCTGAAAAATCTGATAGCCGAATTTGGTGCGCACGGGCTGACTGACTTGTCCTTTCTTGAGTGTAAAGATCGCCGCATCGATCGCCTTGCCCATCTCTCCCTTGGTCAGATAACCCAGATCCCCGCCCTTCTTCGCGGACAAGGTGTCCTGTGAGTCTTTACGCGCAACCTCGGCGAATGAGGCACCCGACTGGATCTTCTGGTACAGGGCCTCGGCCCGCTTCTTGGCCGCCGCAGCATCGGTACCCTTGTCCACCTTGACCAGGATATGGCGAACCCGGCGTTGCTCGGGCTGTTTGACGAAGTTGTCGCGGTGCGTCTTGTAATAGTCGCGCAGGTCGCTGTCGCTGACCGAAATGTCCGCCGCCATGGCCGCCTGCGACAATTCGATGTAGTTGACGCTGACCTGCTCGGGAGTCATGAACTCCTTTTTGTGCGCATCGTAATAGTCCGTGACCGCCTTGTCTTCGATCTTGACGCCGGCCTCATAGTGCTTGGCCGATACGGTCAACAGGCCGACGTCCCGGCGTTGGAGCAGCAGCTTCACCACGTTGTTCAGTTCATTCGGCGTAACAAAGGCGGTGTCCGCAATGCCGGTGCGAAACTGCTGCACCATGATGTCATGTGCGATATTGGCGCGGAACTGTTCCGGGCTCATGCCCTGGCTGCGCAGATAACGCTGCACCCGCGCCTCGGAATACTTGCCGTTGTCCTTAAACGCGCTGATGGAAAGGATTTCCTGATCCACCAGCCGCTTGCCCGCGGCAAAACCGGCATCCTGGAGAAGATCATTCTGGACCTGGGAATTGATCAGGCTGTCCAGCACCCGACGCTTCATGGCAGGACCGTTGAACATCGCCGGATCGTAGTTCTTCCCCAGTGCTTGCCGCAGCCGATCCTGCTGTTGGCGAAAAGCGTTGAGAAACTCGTTCTCACCGATGTCGGTGCCGTTGACGCTGGCGACGTTGACCTTGGAGGCACCCTGAAAATAGTTACCGATACCCCACAGCGCGAAGGTGATGATAATCAGGCCCAGAATGGTCCAGACAATCAAACCCTGGGCGTGGTCCCGAATAAACTGCATCATGGCGGCGGCAATCCAATCGTGCGAGTGGCGACATCACAAAAAAAGGGCGGACCGTGACAGTCGCGCCCTTTTCGATATCTCTTAAGAGTGGCGGAGTGGACGGGACTCGAACCCGCGACCCCCGGCGTGACAGGCCGGTATTCTAACCAGCTGAACTACCACTCCTGAAAAACGTCTTCTGCTGGTGGGTGCTGACGGGCTCGAACCGCCGACATTCGCCTTGTAAGGGCGACGCTCTACCAGCTGAGCTAAGCACCCAGCTCAAAGCGCGCTAGTTTACGGCATCCTTGAGGGCTTTGCCAGCCTTGAACCCGGGCATCTTGGACGCGGGGATATTGATGGTATCGCCCGTGCGCGGATTGCGGCCGGTGCGGGCTTGGCGATCGCGGACGGAAAAGGTGCCGAAACCTACCAGGGTGACCTGATCACCCTTTTTCAGCGCGTCCGTAATGGAATCCAACATAGTGTCCACGGCGCGAGTCGCCGCAGCCTTGGAAATATCGGCACCCTGAGCAACAGCGTCAACCAGTTCGGTCTTATTCACAGATATCTCCCCTCTTATTATGCTTAAAAAAAACACCGCCCAACACGGCGGCAGTCCAATCTTTTATACCAACGGCCTGTAGACAAATCAAGCTAAGTCCCTTGCCAGACGGGGTAAAAACCCCTACATCGTCCGGCTCATCATAGGACATATTTCACATTTCTAAACTGTTCTGCAATGGACGGCATCGAAGTGAAACGGGCGGCGCGTTTTCAACCGCGCCGCCCGTCACTGTCAGTGCGTCCGAATACCACTGCGCTTCTTCGACTTGGACTGCTTGGGCTGCTCCGCAATCTCTACGGGCTCGTCCTTGTCGGTAGTCGGCTCCGGCATGTGCTGCAGGGCGATCTCGAGGACCTGGTCGATCCATTTGACCGGACGGATGTCGAGGTTCTGCTTGATATTCTTGGGAATATCCACCAGATCGCGCTCGTTTTCCTCCGGAATCACGACCACCTTGATACCGCCGCGGTGGGCCGCCAGCAGCTTTTCCTTCAGCCCGCCAATAGGCAGGACCTCGCCGCGCAGGGTAATCTCGCCGGTCATCGCCACCTCCGAGCGCACCGGGATATCGGTCAGCGCGGAAACCAGCGCGGTACACATTCCGATGCCGGCGCTCGGGCCGTCCTTCGGAATGGCACCCTCGGGCACGTGGACGTGGATATCCTTCTTCTCGTAGAAGTCGGCCTCGATACCCAGCATATGCGCGCGCGAGCGCACTACGCTCATCGCAGCCTGGATCGACTCCTTCATCACGTCGCCAAGCTGGCCCGTCAGAATCTGCTTGCCCTTGCCCGGCACGACCGCCGTCTCGATGGTCAGCAGATCGCCGCCCACCTCGGTCCAGGCCAGGCCGGTGACCTGACCCACCTGATCGCGTTCCTCGGCCCGTCCGTAACGGAAGCGGCGCACGCCCAGATACTTGTCCAGGTTGCGGGCACTGACGGTGATCTTGCCGTCCTTCTTGCGCAGCAGGATCTCCTTGACCACCTTGCGGCAGATCTTGGCGATCTCGCGCTCCAGGTTACGTACACCCGACTCGCGGGTGTAATAACGGATAATGTCGCGAATCGCGCTCTCGCCGAGGGTAAGCTCTTCTTCTTTCAGTCCATTGGCCTCGACCTGCTTGGTGACCAGATAGCGCTGTGCGATGGCCACCTTCTCGTCCTCGGTGTAACCGGGGATACGAATGACCTCCATGCGATCGAGCAGCGGGCCGGGAATGTTCAGGCTGTTGGCCGTGCACACGAACATGACGTCCGAAAGGTCGTAGTCGACCTCCAGATAATGATCGTTGAAGGTGTTGTTCTGTTCCGGATCGAGCACCTCGAGTAAGGCCGATGCCGGGTCGCCGCGAAAATCCATTGCCATCTTGTCGATCTCATCGAGCAAAAACAGCGGATTGCGGGTACCGACCTTGGACAGGTTCTGTACGATCTTGCCCGGCAGCGAACCGATATACGTACGGCGGTGACCGCGGATCTCGGCCTCATCGCGTACACCGCCGAGCGACATGCGCACGAACTTGCGATTGGTCGCCCGGGCCAGCGACTTGCCCAGTGAGGTCTTGCCCACGCCCGGCGGCCCGACCAGACACAGGATCGGACCCTTGAGCTTGCTGACGCGCTGCTGAACCGCAAGATACTCGAGGATGCGCTCCTTGACCTTTTCCAGGCCGTAGTGATCGGCTTCGAGGACTTCCTCGGCCTTGGCCAGGTCGTGCTTGACCTTGGTGCGCTTTTTCCACGGCACGCTGACCAGCCAGTCGAGGTAGTTGCGCACCACGGTCGCCTCGGCCGACATCGGCGACATCATCTTGAGCTTGTTGAACTCCGTCTTGGCCTTTTGCTTGGCCTCTTTGGACATGCCGGCCTTTTCGATCTTCTGCTCCAGCTCCTCGAGCTCGTTCGGCGCCTCTTCCAGATCGCCCAGCTCCTTCTGAATGGCCTTCATCTGCTCGTTCAGATAGTACTCGCGCTGGCTCTTCTCCATCTGGCGCTTGACGCGCCCGCGGATACGCTTTTCGACCTGAAGCAGATCGATTTCCGATTCCAGCAGGGCCATGAGGTGCTCGAAGCGCTCACGCAGGTCGACGACCTCGAGGATCTTCTGCTTCTCCTCGATCTTAAGCTGCATGTGCGCGGCAATGGTGTCCACCAGGCGCCCGCTGTCGTCGATGCTGGACAGAGAGGTCAGGATCTCGGGCGGCACCTTCTTGTTGAGCTTGACGTACTGATCGAACTGGGCAAGCAGCGAGCGGGTCAGGACCTCGGCCTCGCGCTCGTCCATTGGCGCAGTCTCGAAATTGACCACCTGGGCGCGGAAGTATTCCTCGGTGCCGAGGAAGTGAACGATACGCGCGCGCTCGTTGCCCTCCACCAGGACCTTGACCGTCCCGTCGGGGAGTTTGAGCAGCTGCAGGATACTGGAGATGGTACCGATACGGTGAATGTCATCGGCACCCGGGTCGTCCTGGGAGGCGCTCTTCTGGGCGACGAGCAGGATCTGCTTGTCGTTCTCCATGGCCTCTTCGAGCGCCTTGATTGACTTGTCGCGGCCGACGAACAGGGGGATGACCATGTGGGGGTAAACCACCACGTCGCGCAGCGGCAGAACCGGCATGGCGCTCATCTGGTCATCGACGATGTCGGACGGCTTGTCATTCTGCTCCATCGCGGAGTACCTCACAGTGAATAGGCGCCGGCCGGCACGGACCGAACGGCGACAAGAATCGTGAAACCCTTGGGGGGTGTCTCATGAGGAGCATCGGTTGGATGGGCGACCTCCTCAGGCTAGAGGTGGGGACTCGGCGGCGCCAATTCAATGTCGGGCTCTATCCCGCCGCCGCCAATCCGGCACCGCGGCCTCACCGCCGGGGCCGGGCTCCTGTAACCGCCAAATGCCGGCCGTACGCGGACAGCCCGGCGCCGTCCAAAGGGGCCTAGCGGTCGTCCGAGGACACCGCGCGCTGGTGCTGCTCCGAACCTTCGTACAGGACCAGGGGCTCGCCCTCGGACTCGATGACGGCCTCGTCGATGACAACCTTGCGGGCGTTCTCCATCGACGGCAGATCGTACATGGTGTCCAGCAGAACGTGCTCCAGGATGGAGCGCAGACCACGAGCGCCAGTCTTGCGTTCCATGGCCTTGCGGGCCACGGCGCGCAGCGCTTCCTCGCGGAACTCGAGCTCCACGCCTTCCATCTCGAACAGCTTGTCGTATTGCTTGCTCAAGGCGTTCTTCGGTTCGGTAAGGATCTGTACCAGGGCGGCCTCGTCGAGCTCGTCAAGCGTGGCGACCACGGGCAGGCGGCCGACGAACTCCGGGATGAGACCGTACTTGATCAGGTCCTCGGGCTCGACGCTGTGCAGAACCTCGCTGGAGCTCTTCTGGTTGTCCTTACTCTTGACCTCGGCCGAGAAGCCGATGCCGCCCTTCTCGGAACGGTCGCGGATGATGCGGTCCAGACCCGAGAAGGCACCGCCGCAGATGAACAGGATGTTCGCCGTGTCGACCTGCAGGAATTCCTGCTGCGGATGTTTGCGGCCGCCCTGAGGCGGCACCGAGGCGACCGTGCCCTCGATGAGCTTGAGCAGCGCCTGCTGCACGCCTTCACCCGACACGTCGCGGGTGATAGAGGGATTGTCCGACTTGCGCGAGATCTTGTCGATCTCGTCGATGTAGACGATGCCGGTCTGGGCCTTCTCCACATCGTAGTCGCACTTTTGCAGCAGCTTCTGGATGATGTTTTCCACATCCTCGCCGACGTAGCCGGCCTCGGTCAGCGTGGTGGCATCGGCGATGGTGAACGGCACGTTGAGCAGCCGGGCCATGGTCTCGGCCAGCAAGGTCTTGCCACTGCCGGTCGGGCCGATGAGCAGAATATTGCTCTTGGCCAGCTCAACCTCGTCCTTCTTGTAGCCGGCCTCCAGGCGCTTGTAGTGGTTGTACACGGCAACAGCCAGGACCTTCTTGGCACGTCCCTGGCCGACGACGTATTCGTCGAGGATCTGGTCGATCTCGTGCGGAGTCGGGAGCTTGTTGCCGGTAACGGACGCGGCCTGCTCCTGCACCTCCTCGCGGATGATGTCGTTGCACAGTTCCACGCACTCGTCGCAGATGAACACCGACGGACCGGCGATCAGCTTGCGTACTTCATGCTGACTCTTACCGCAGAACGAACAATACAACAGCTTGCCGTTGTCGCCCGTGGAGTTCTTGTCGTCACTCATAACCCTACCTCGCACCAGACAAATATGCGTGTGCCTTGGTTAAAGCCTTGCATACAATCCCGCGATGTTGCAAGTACCTCACCGTCGCCCGACCGTCCGGCGTTGTTCGCCTATTCCACTCCAACAGGCGAAGCGCGCTCGGCCAGGACCTGGTCGATCAGACCGTACTTGACCGACTCTTCGGCGCTCATAAAGAAGTCACGGTCCGTGTCCGTCTGGATGCGCTCCAGCGGCTGACCGGTGTGTTTGGCGAGGATCTGATTCAAGCGCTCGCGGATCTGCAGGATCTCGCGGGCGTGGATCTCGATATCCGTCGCCTGACCCTGGAAACCGCCCAGGGGCTGGTGGATCATGGTGCGCGAATGCGGCAGGGCGTAGCGCTTGCCTGCGGCGCCGCCGCCGAGCAGCAGCGCACCCATGCTCGCGGCCTGACCGATGCACATGGTGCTCACGTCGGGCTTGACGAACTGCATGGTGTCATAGATGGACAGGCCGGCCGTGACCGAACCGCCCGGCGAATTGATATACAGATGGATATCCTTGTCGGGGTTCTCCGACTCGAGAAACAGCATCTGCGCCACCACGAGATTGGCCATGTGGTCCTCGACCGGCCCGACCAGGAAGATGACACGCTCCTTGAGCAGGCGCGAATAGATGTCATATGCCCGCTCGCCGCGCGAGGTCTGCTCGACCACCATGGGCACGAGATTCAGGGCGGTGATTTCGCTTGTACCGTTGGAGATTTTATCGGTCACGTCAGTCGTTCCTTTAAGCCGGTTCCTGCTGCGATTCGGGGTACATCAGTTGCTGGAAGCTCAGGGGCTCGTCGACCACCTTGGCCTGTCCCAGCGCCCACTCGACCACCTGCTCCTCCAGGACGATGGACTCGACCTCGGAGAGCCTGCTCTTGTCAGCATAGTACCACTTTACCACTTCGTCCGGATGCTCGTAGGCGGAGGCCATGTCCTCGATGGTCTTGCGCACCCGCGCCGCGTCGGCCGACAGATTCTGCTGGTTGACGATCTCGGCGAGGATCAGCCCCAGGGTGACGCGGCGGCGCGCCTGCTCGTCAAAGGCCGCCGGGTCGAGCTTGAGATCCGCCGGATTGGCCCCCTGGCGAGCGAGGTTATCGCTCATCTGCTTGGCCAGGACCTTGGCTTCGTTGTCGACCAGCGCCTGAGGAACCTCCAAGCTGTTGATTTCGAGCATCTTATCCATCACGGCCTGTTTGGCCTTGCTCTTTTGCGCCTGGGCGACCTCGCGCTCCATGTTGGCCCGGACCTCGGCGCGCAGGTCCTCGACCTTGCCGCTGGCCACGCCGAGGCGCTTGGCGAAGGCCTCGTCGACCTCGGGGAGCTTCGGCGCCTCCACGGACTTGACGGTCACCGCGAACTGGGCGGTCTTGCCGGCCAGCTCGGTCGCCCGGTAGTCCTCGGGAAAGGTGACGTCGAGCGTGCGCTCCTCGCCCGTCTTGGCCCCGGTCAGGCCCTCCTCGAATCCGGCGATCATCCGGCCCTGACCGAGCACGATCGGCACATCGTTGCCCTGATTGCCCTGGAAGGGCTCGCCGTCGATGGTACCGGTGAAATCGATGGTCACCTGATCGCCGTCGGCCGCGGCACGCTCGACCGCTTCCCACTCCTGGTGCTGCTTGCGGATGGTATCGAGCATGTGATCGATGTCCGCCTCGCTGACCTCACAGGTCGGGGTCTTGATCTCCACGCCCTCCAGCGACGCCACGCTGATTTCGGGATAGACCTCGAAGGTCGCGGTGTATTCCAGCCCCTGGCCCGGCGTGACGGGCTTGGCGTCGATCTCCGGCGACCCGGCGGGACGCAGCTTCTCCTGGCCGACCGCCTCGATGAAGCTCGACTGCATCACCTCGCTGACGACCTCGTCGCGCACCTGGCCCTCGTAGCGCTGCTTGACCACCTTGAACGGGACCTTGCCGGGGCGAAAGCCTTGAATCTTGACGGTGCGGGCGAGGTTCTTCAGGCGGCTCTCCACGGCCTGGTCGATTTTCTCCTCGGGGACGGTGACCGTCATACGGCGCTGCAGGCCGCTCGTGGTTTCGACAGAGACTTGCATATATATGGTTCCTCGTGCGCGTTCTCAGGCGCGATTTTCAGTGTTGGGGCGCGGACCGGCGCTGACAAGGGGCGCCGAGCCCAACCCCGGGGTTTCGCGGCCGCGCCGCCCACCCCCGGCGGCGCGTTGGACTGGTGCGAAAGGAGAGACTCGAACTCTCACGGGTTGCCCCACTGGAACCTAAATCCAGCGCGTCTACCAGTTCCGCCACTTTCGCTCGACATTAAAACGACCATTATACAAAGACCCGGCCCACGGTTCTAATACCCGCGTCATAAGGGACTGATTCAACTGCATAAATATTGGGGAAACAATGGGGGCCGCAGTGGCGGAGAATGACGAGTCCCGGCTTGGCACCCCGAACGACACGACGGGGCCGGAATTGGTGGGCCGCATAGGAATCGAACCTATAACCTTGGGATTAAGAGTCCCCTGCTCTGCCAATTGAGCTAGCGGCCCGAAGGCGCATAGTGAACCACAACC
>DATFLL010000053.1:0-23562 GCA_035267785.1 Gammaproteobacteria bacterium
AGCTCGCAGAGACGCGGAGGGCGCAGAGAAGACATGAGTTGGCAGACGTCAGTTTGCAGTCGGCAGCAAGAAGTCTAAATGCTCTTCTCTTTCAGACCACTGCGGACTGCCAACTGACCACTTCGCCCGAAGGGCGGCCAACTCCGCCCGTACGGCGGCAACCCGCCGTCCTGTATCATGTTCGCCTATGGCCAGTGCCTTCACCGAACCGCTCCCCATCGACCCGGTCCTCCCGGACCTGATTGATACATTGGCGAGTCACACTCGCGCCGTGCTGCAGGCGCCGCCCGGCGCGGGCAAGACGACGCGGGTGCCCTTGGCGCTGCTGGCCGATGCGCACACGACGGGGTGGCTCGGCGACCGGCGCATCGTCATGCTCGAGCCGCGGCGCCTGGCCGCGCGCGCGGCGGCCCGTCGCATGGCGGCGAGTCTGGGCGAATCGGTCGGACAGACGGTCGGTTACCGCGTGCGCCTGGACAGTCGGGTCGGGCCGGACACGCGCATCGAAGTGGTCACCGAAGGCGTGCTCACTCGCCAGCTGCAAAGTGATGCGGCCCTGGAGGACGTCGGGCTGGTGATCTTCGACGAATTCCACGAGCGAAGTCTGCAGGCTGACCTCGGCCTGGCCCTGGCGCTGGAGAGCCAGGGTGCGCTGCGCCCGGACCTGCGGGTGCTGGTAATGTCGGCGACGCTCGACGGCGAGCGCGTCGCGCACCTGCTCGCCGCGGCGGAAGGCGACGCGCCGGTGTTGACCAGCGAGGGCCGGGCCTTTCCCGTGGACATCCGCTACCAGCCCAGGGCGCGCCGGGGCGAGCCGGCGAGCGGTGCGGGACGCTGCGAACCGGCGCAAGTGGCGCGTGCCGTGCGCGCCGCGCTGGAAGACGAGCCGGGCAGTGCGTTGGTCTTCCTGCCGGGCGTGGGCGAGATCCGACGCGTCGAGTCGCTGCTGCGCGAGGCGCCCCTGCCGGCGGACGTGGAGCTGGCACCGTTGTACGGCGACTTGTCGCAGGGCGATCAGGACCGCGCCGTTTCCCCCGCGCCGCCCGGGCGGCGCAAGGTCGTGCTGGCCACCGCGATCGCGGAGACCTCGCTGACCATTGAGGGCATTCGCATCGTGATCGACGCCGGCTTCATGCGCCGACCGCGCTTCGAGCCCAACAGCGGCATGACGCGACTGGAGACGCTGCGGGTCTCGCGGGCCTCCGCCGAGCAGCGCTGCGGGCGCGCCGGGCGCCTGGAGCCGGGCGTGTGCTATCGACTCTGGTCCGAACAGACGCAGGCCGCACTGACCCCTTACACCGCGCCCGAGATACTGGAAGCCGATCTCGCCCCGCTGGCGCTCGAGTTGGCCCACTGGGGCGCGGGCGATCCGAACCAGCTCGCCTGGCTGGACCCGCCCCCCGCCGCCCACTACGCCCAGGCCCGCGATCTGCTGACGCGACTGGGCGCACTCGATACGGCCGGGCGTATTACCGAACACGGGCGCGCGATGGCTGGACTGGGTATGCACCCGCGCCTCGCGCACCTCGTGCTCAAGGGTCGCGAGCTCGACGGCGGCATGCTCGGTGCACTGGCCTGCGACCTGGCCGCCCTGCTCAGCGAACGCGATCCGCGTCGGCGCGGCGGGCCGGGCAGCGAGCGCGACAGTGACGTACACACCCGGCTGGTCGCACTGCGACATGGCGGCAATGGTGCAAGCCAAATGGATCAGGGCGCACTACAGCGCATTCGTCAGGTCGCCCGCCAGTGGCGCGAGCAATTGAATATCGCACCGGCGCCCCGCGACAACAGCGACCTCGCCCACGCCGGTCTGCTGCTGGCGCTCGCCTATCCCGATCGCATCGGCCAGCGCCGCTCGGCGTCGACCGGTACCAGCGAACCGCGTTATCGCCTGGCCAACGGCCGCGGCGCCATGTTCGCCGCGGCCGAGCCGCTCGCCGCGAGCGAGTACGTCGTCGCCGCGCACCTCGATGCGGGCGCGCGCGAGGCCCGCATATTCCTCGCCGCGGCGCTCGCGCGCGATGAGCTGCTCGAGCACTTCGCCGAGGCGATCGAGGAATGCAGCTTCGTGAGCTGGGATGAGCGCGAAGAGGCGGTGGTCGCCCGGCGCCAGCGCCGCCTCGGCGAGCTGGTCCTGGACGACACGGCGCAGGATGCGCCGGAACCCGAAGCCGTCGCCGCGGCCATGGTCGACGGGATTCGCGGCATGGGACTCGAGTGTCTGCCCTGGAACAAGTCGCTGCGTGCGTGGCGCGAACGGGTCGCCTTTTTGCACCGTGTCGAGGACTCGGGCCGTTTCGGTCAATGGCCGGACGTCTCCGACGCCGCACTGCTCGACACGTTGGAGACCTGGCTCGGGCCGTATCTCGCCGGCTGCACGCGCCGCGCGCATCTGGCGAAGGTCGATCTGCGCGCCGCGCTCACCGGCCTGCTCGACTGGCAGCAGCAGCGCGCGCTCGACGAGCTGGCACCGACCCACATCACGGTGCCCACGGGCTCTCGCATCGCCGTTGACTACAGCGGCGAGGAACCCGTACTCGCGGTCAAGCTCCAGGAGATGTTCGGCGAGCGCGACACGCCGCGCATCAATGGCGGGCGCGTGCCGGTCCTGCTGCACCTGCTCTCACCGGCGGGCCGGCCCGTGCAGGTCACGCGCGACCTGGCCGGTTTCTGGCAGGGCAGCTACCACGACGTGAAAAAGGACCTGAAGGGCCGCTATCCCAAACACCCCTGGCCGGACGATCCGTTGAGCGCGACCCCAACCCGCCGCGCCAAACCGCGCGGCTAGCAGGGCTCATTTCGGGCAGGCGGCGCTGAGCCAGTGGCCGTGGGTCTCGATGTTCATTTTCATTTGCCGGCCGTTGGCCTGCATGACCATGTGAATGACGCCGTGCATGTGCTTGGAGTCGACGAACGTCGTCGTGCCCTTGCCGGTCATGTGACCGCCCTGGTTGTCGCACTGCATTTCCCAGCTGGCCGATCGCTCCTCGACCTTCACGTTCGTGAACTTGCAGTCCTGACTCTTGTTCGCCTGCAGCCGGCTCCAGGGATGCTCAATCTGCTCTTTGCTCAGGCAGCTTCGATGCGTCTGCACCGGCGGTGTGAACGGCATCCCTACCATCTCTGTCTTGGCGGTGGTCTCCCACAGTCCCGGTTCGAGTGTGGTGCCACCGGCTTCGGCGGCCAGAGGCGCCGCGAGCAGGCACGCGATGACGGCGTAACTTGGCAGGGTTCGCATCAATGTTCTCCCAACGGCTGGTCTATGGGTTCGGTCGTCAGACGGCGCAGGGTCGCGCCTATCGATGCTAGAGCTTTTGCACGTCGGGTGCCAGCCGGAGCTCGTATCCGAAAACGCGTTTCGATTTCGAAATTATTTCGCGAACGCACGCGCCGACACTCACCCAGAATACCGTAACATATTGAAATAACTATTGTTTACTCGTTGGCACATGGCTTGCTCTGACATTCCGTGCACAGGCGCCGCTGCCGGCACGACGGGCCGATGGCCCGGCTGCTCGACAACGCCGCGGCGCTCTCCGATCAACCATTACCAGGAGATTGAACCATGCGTATTGCCAACAAGCTGACTCTGGCCCGCGGCGGCATCGTAACCCTGCTGACCGTCGCCTCACTCACGCTCGGCGTGGGCGTCGCCCAGGCCGACAGGAACATACCCGCGCGCTCCAAGGCCGCTATTCGAAACGCCCAGAAGAAACAGGAGGCCAACGGAGGGCACAGCATCGAGGTCATCTGCGAGGGCAAGGTCTCGAAGACTGGAAGTTGTGGCGGCGGCTATACGACCTACAGCCACGGCATCCCCATCATGCACGGAGGGGCACCCGGCGGCGCAAACCCGGGGAGTGGCGGGCAGTCGTCGGTGAAAAGCCACAACCGGGCGCGGCATAACCTGTTTCCCCGCCGGTCCATCCGGCGCTAACGCATTCCACCACCCGTTGGCCGCCGCTCGCCGTCATGGCGAGTGGCGGCAATCCGAAATAACCATCTATATGGTATAAGCCCTTGCCTCAGGCGTGCGCCTGATGGGCGACCGCACTCTGGGCCGCCTCCACCGTCGCCTCGTCGGCGAGATAACGATGACCGCGCACGGCGAGCTGATCGTCGAACTCGTAGACCAGCGGTATGCCGGTGGGAATATTGAGCTTGGGGATCTCCTCGTCCGAAACCCCGTCGAGATGTTTGACCAGCGCGCGCAGCGAGTTGCCGTGGGCAACGATGATGATTCGCTCGCCGCTGCGCAGACGCGGCACGATGCACTCCTCCCAGCACTGCAGGGTGCGCACCATGGTGTCGGCCAGCGACTCGGTGCGCGGCAGCAGCGCGGGGTCGAGCCCGGCGTAGCGGCGGTCGTTGTGCGGGACCCGCTCGTCGTCGGGTTCCAGCTCGGGCGGGCGCACGCTAAAGCCGCGGCGCCACTGATGCACCTGTTCCTCGCCGTAGCGCTGTGCGGTCTCGGCCTTGTTCAAACCCTGCAGCGCCCCGTAGTGACGCTCGTTCAGACGCCAGTCCTTGATCACCGGCAGCCACATCAGATCCATGTCGTCCTGCACGATCCACAGCGTGCGAATGGCGCGCTTGAGTACCGAGGTGTAGGCGCAGTCGAAGGTATAGCCCTCCTCGCCGAGCGCGTGCGCGGCGTAGTGGGCCTCGTCGATGCCCGAACGGGCGAGGTCCACATCGGTCCAGCCGGTGAAACGGTTCTCCATGTTCCAGGTGCTTTGGCCGTGACGCAGCAAGACGAGTTTGATCATGGCGACCTCCGAAATGTGGCGCCGGACAATGCAGGCAGTGCGGACCGGCAGGGAGCGAGCTTGCGCGCGCGCCCTACCTAGGCAGACAACGCCGCCTCTGGATTGTTCGCGCACGACTTTCCCTGGCGTTTCCTTTTGAAAGTCTAGACCAATAACACGAGGCGACCGTCACGGACAAAAAAAGCGGCCGGGAGGGGGCCCGGCCGAAAGGGGAAGGAGTCGCATGGGGACTCCTTACAGGGAGCAGGTCCGTCCGCTCAGCAACAATCGCCCAGTTGGGTCGATCAGTCAGGGAGAATCACGCGGTCGATCACGTGGATGACGCCGTTGCTGGCAAGGATATCGGTCTTGATGACGTTGGCGTCATCGACCATCACCCCGTCCGCCACCGCGATGCGAATCGACTGGCCCTCGACGGTCTTGGCCGAGCTCAGATTCACCACCTGCGCGGAGGTGACCCGGCCGGGGACGACGTGGTAGGTCAGCACCTTGGTCAGGGCCGCCTTGTCCTTGAGCAGGGCCTCGAGCTGGCCCGGCGGCAGCTTGGCAAACGCCTCGTCGGTTGGGGCGAATACCGTGAACGGACCGTCGCCCTTCAGGGTGTCGACCAGACCGGCTGCCTTCACCGCCGCAACCAGGGTGTTGAAGCTGCCGGCGGATGCGGCGGTATCGACGATGTCCTTCTGCGCATGCTTGCCGTAGCTGCCGGCGCTGGCACCGGAGGCCACCGCGAACAAGACCAGGGCAAGAAACGCGTAGGCAAAGTTGGCGAACCACGCCGGGCGGGCCGGCAGCGCCAATGACTGGGAACGGGTCTTCATGGCTTGGATCCTCCTATGGATCGTTGGGTAATGTCTTAACCGTGTCTAGGACATTAACGAAACGAAAAGAAAATGTCAAGTGTTTGTCCTGGACAATTAGAGACGGTCGGGTATAATTCAGCCTATGTCAGAGAATTCCTCCCAACACGACCTCCCCCGCCACCCGATCCAGGTGGTTGCGCGCCGCACCGGGCTGAGCGCGGACGTCATCCGGGTCTGGGAGCGGCGCTACGGCGCGGTCAATCCGGAGCGCGCCCCGGCCGGCCGGCGCCTGTACTCGGACAACGACATCGAGCGCCTGGCCCTGCTGCGCCAGGTGACCCAGGCCGGACGCCGCATCGGCGACGTGGCCGGCCTGGCGCACGCCGAGCTGGAGGCGCTGGCTGCCGAGGACCGCGCAGCCCAGGCTGCCGAGGTGGGGGCATTACCGGCCAATGCCGAGGCGAGCGCTCACTTACAGGAGGCGCTCGATGCTGTGCGGAATATGGACTCGCTCCGCCTGCAGGCGGCGCTCAGCCAAGCTGCCGCCGCATTCAGCCAACCCGTGCTGGTCGAGCAGATCGTGGTCCCATTGCTCAGGGCCATCGGCCAAAGCTGGCAGGACGGCACGATTCGGGTTTGCCATGAGCACCTGGCCAGCGCCGTGCTGCGCGCCTTCCTGGACGCCCAGCGTGCCACCGCCAATATGGACGGCAGCGGGCCGACGCTGCTGATCGCCACCCCCACCGGTCAGGGCCACGAACTCGGCGCGCTGCTGGTGGCCCTCACCGCAGCCACCGACGGTTGGAATACCGTCTATCTGGGCGCCAACACGCCGGCAGCCGACATCGCGGCCGCCGCCGCACGCACGCGGGCGCGCGCCGTGTCGCTGACCATCAGCTACCCCGGCGACGATCCGCGCCTGGCCGAGGAGCTGCGCACCCTTGCCCGCCAACTCCCCAACACCACCACCCTGCTGGCCGGCGGTCGCGCCGCCTCGGCCTACGCCAGCGTGCTCGAGGAGATCGGAGCGCGGCGCGGTGAGTCCCTGGCCGATCTGCGCGCCCTGCTCGACTCGCTGCGCGCCGCCGCTGCATGAAATATTCCTCAAGTCTCAAGCACTTCTGCCGTTAATTCGGAAAAGGACGCCACGGAACCGGCGCTGTCCGTGCCGGACCGGAACGCTGTCGCCGGGACCCCTGCACCTCGAGTCATTTCCTAAATTGAACGGGTAACGATGCCGCGACGGGAAAATACCGTGTTGATCCCACGTCGTCCGGCCACGTTCTTGGCCGCTGTCTCGATAGCCGTCTCGGCGCCCGCCGCCGCGAGCCCCGCGGCCCTTTCCGCCACCGCCTCCAGCGACATCGCCACCGCCGGCGGACTTCTCGCGTTCCTGGCCGTTGGACTGCTGCTGTATACCTGGCGCCTGCGCGCCTCGCTGCGCCGCACCCAGGCCGAGCTGGCCAGCGCCGCGGCCCAATGGACACAGGCCATGGATGTGCTGCCCGACCCGATGTATCTGGTCGACCTCGACGACCGACTGGTGCGCGCCAACCGCGCGTTCTACCAACAGGTCGGGCGATCGCCCGAGGATTGCATTGGCCGGGATGTGCGCAGTCTCATCCACCTCAAACCGGAAAACACGCCCTGTCCCGTTTGCGCCGCGCGCCTGGAGCGCCGCGACGCATTCTTCACCAAAGAGCCGGACGATCCGAGCAATCCGACCGGCAAACCGCTCGAGATCACTATCCGCGTGATCCGCGGTGCCGACGGCGAACCCATCGGCGTGGTTCAGGCGCTTCGTGACATGAGTCACCTGCGCAATGCGGAGGAGGCGCTGCGAGTGAGCGAGGCGCGGATGGCCGAGGCGCAGCGCATCGCGCATTTCGGCAACTGGACCTGGGAGTTGGCGAGCGACCGTGTGGAATGGTCCGACGAGGTCTATCGCATCTTCGGCGTCGACCGCGACGCCTTCAAGGTGACCTACGAGCGTTTTCTGGATCTGGTGTACGCACCCGACCGCGAGCGCCTCCAGGAGAGCGTGCGCCAGGCCCTGGCCGGTGCCAACGGTGGCATGTACCGCATCGAGCACCGCTTCACCTTGCGCGAGGGCGAGGTGCGCGTCGCCCTGGAGGAAGGCCACGTCTACCGCGACGCCGACGGCCAACCCGTGCGCATGATCGGCGTGGTACAGGACATCACCGCGCGCAAGCGCGCCGAGGAGGCGCTGCGCCAGGAAAAGGACCGCGCCGAGGTCACCCTCAAGTCGATTGGCGACGCCGTCATCACCACCGACGTCAACGGTGTCATCGACGATGCCAATCCCGCCGCGCTGCAACTGCTCGATACCACGCCGGGCGCGGTCATCGGCCACCACTATGGCAGGGTACTGCACCTGATCAACGAGGAACAGGAACGCCCGCTGGACGATCCCATCGGGCGCTGCCTGAGCGGACACGACCGCCTCGTGAACGACGAGGACACCCTGCTGGTTCGCGACAAGGACGAGGTGGCAGTGCAGCTCACCGCGGCCGCCATGGTCGATCGCAGCGGCGCGCTGCTCGGCGCGGTGGTTGTGTTGCGCGATATCACCGAGGTGCGCGGCATGGCGCGCCAGCTCAGCCACCAGGCCACCCACGATGCACTGACCGGGCTCATCAATCGCGCCGAGTTCGAAGTGCGCCTGCAGCATGCGCTGGAGGGCGCGCGCGTGGACGGCAAGGACCACGCCCTGATCTATCTGGACCTCGATCAGTTCAAGGTGGTCAACGACACCTGCGGCCACCTGGCCGGCGATGAGCTCCTCAAACAGGTCGCCTCCCTGCTCCACAGCGGCGTTCGCAACGTCGATACCCTGGCGCGCCTGGGCGGCGACGAATTCGGCGTGCTGCTCGAGGCCTGTCCGCTGGACCGGGCCAAGAGCATCGCCCACGAGCTTCGCCAGCAGCTCAAGGACCTGCGCTTTGCCTGGGAGGACAAGGTCTTCGAGGTCGGCGCCAGTTTCGGCCTGGTCCCGGTATCGGCCGACAGCGGGTCGCGCTTCGACCTGCTCCGGGCCGCCGACAGCGCCTGCTACGTAGCCAAGGATCAGGGACGTAACCGCGTGCATGCCTCGCTGCCCGGCGACGACGAAATGGCGCGCCACCATGGCGAGATGCATTGGGTGCACCGCATCACCCAGGCCCTGGACGACGATCGCTTCGTTCTCTACTGCCAGCCGATCGTCCCGCTGGGCGAGCGCAAGGACCGCTTCCGGCGCTTCGAGATCCTCGTGCGCATGCTCGACGAGCAGGGCGAGATCGTCATGCCCGGCGCGTTCATTCCGGCAGCCGAACGCTACCAGCTCATGCCGGCCATCGACCGCATGGTGGTGCGCCACACCTTCGCCGCGCTGGAGCTCGTGCGCAGCGAAACCGAGCTCGACTGCTTCGCGTGTGCCCTGAACCTCTCCGGCCAGTCGCTGTGCGATGAGGACATGCTCGACGACATCATCGCTGCCATGAAGACCAGCGGCATTGCCCCCGAGTGCGTGTCCTTCGAGATCACCGAAACGGCCGCGATCGCCAACCTGACCAAGGCCAAGGCGTTCATCCGCGCACTCAAGGACATGGGGGCGCGCTTCGCGCTGGACGACTTCGGCAGCGGCCTGAGCTCCTTCGGCTATCTCAAGAACCTCGCCATCGACTGCGTCAAGATCGACGGCAGCTTCGTCAAGAACATCGCGCACGACCCGCTCGACCGCGCGATGGTCAGCTCCATCAACGAGCTCGGCCACCTCATGGGCATCGACACCATCGCCGAATTCGTGGACAACCAGGACGTGCTCGACGTGCTCACCGAAATCGGCGTGGATTACGCCCAGGGGTACCACCTCGGCCGCCCGCTGCCCCTTTCCGAGGTCGTGCGCGTGCCGCAATTCGTATCGTGCCGCAGTTGAGCGGCGCGCCGCCGGCGCATGTTGAAGGCATCTAACGGCACACGCGAACCGGTTCAACCCGGTCCGGTCCTCCCCCACCATGGCGCCTCAACGCATATCCTCGTTTCAATAAGCCGACACCGGGCCAGAGACATCCCTCGGGTTTGGATGTGCGGACGTCCCGTTCGACCGCTGCGGGTACCGCCTTCCGCCTCGCCGCGGGCGTTACCGCGTTGCCGGCGGGGGCCGGGGCCAGGCCCGCGGTCCTCGGTACCCGGCCCCGGATCCGGTTCCACTCAGTATCGTGCTCTCTTGTAACCCGCCGGTACGGCGAACAGGCTTGCCGGGACCGTACCCGTACGAACGCTCACGATGTTGGTCGTGGATCTGAATACCGTCTTCATGTCGCTGTTCGCCGGCTTGTCGGGTTTCTTCGCAGCCTCATTATGGTGAAAGACGCTGCCGAGCATACTGCCCAGATTACCGGCCACCTGCTTGAGGGCCTGCTCGCCATTGCCCGAGCTGTCGGCTCCTTCGGAGGTCTCGGCCTTTGCGTTGGACTGCCATTTCACCGTAGTGGATATGGGGTAGCCGTGGATTTTGCTCATGGCACGCTTCAGGTCCTTCTGACTTTTCCCGGACATCAGACCGAGCATACCGAGTCCGAATTGGTGCTGCTGTTGGGGGCTGAGGTCGAGGCCCAGTCGTTTCAGGTAGGCGTGGTTGTAGGCCGCCTCGTCGGCCGCGAGCACGCGCAAGGCATGGGTCCGCGGCGTTGTCCACAGGTCCGAGGTCATCACGCTCTTGCTGCGCTGCTTGGTCTGCGTGTCTTCGGTGACAACGACCCAGGTCATCACGTATTCCCTGCACTTATACCCATTGATGGTTTTGTGCTTGCCCGTGGCCTTGACGCTGAGATCGTTTCGGATCACCCGGGTATGTTCCCGACTCTTGTCCGCATTGCCGCTCTGACTCTGCGCGCCTTGTCCGGACTGTGCGTTCGGACTGGACGCCCGCTGGGCGTTCTTCACGGTCATCGGCAGCACCGTATAGGTGCGGCTGGCGGGTTTGAGCTCGATAATCTCGTTCTTGTCGACGCGGTAAATCTTCACTGAGCTATGCGTCCCGCCGATCTTGCTCAGGATGCTGCCGGTGAACTTCATGGTGCTCTCATCGCGCTTCTTGTCACTATGAATGTACTCCTTGGAGGTGGTGTCGTTCGCGCCCATCCCCATGAAGCCGCCGAAATGAGTCTCGCGGGTGACGGTCACGTCGGCATGGGCCGCACCCGGCAGGACGCCTGCAGCGGCCAAACCGATGGAAAGTGCGGCGAATACCGCCTGTCGTTTCATGTCTCTCATTGTTTGCTCTCCTCACAGCCAGATAATCAGTGCAACCGGGAAGTACCGGTTGCGAGGTAGACGCCGCGTCTCACGCAGATACCGCGCTATTGTTTACTCGGCCCGCCACCGACGCCGGGGAGTTTGGGCCCCGTGAAGCCGCCGAAGTTGCCCACGTGGTTGCGCCCGTAGTCCATAGCGCCATTGTTCGCATTGTTCGGGCTGGTGACCTTACGCCGGCCCGAGGCGGTCACCGACGAGGGCGCCGAACCCCCACTGCCGTTGCACGAACACTGGCCGCCCTGTGCGCAGTAGGACTGTGCGCAGCGTTTGTCGTTGCGGCTGGCGCGCACCAGTTGCCCGCCCTGCATGGAACACTGGAGCAGGCCGCTCGGGGCGCCGGCCCCGCCGCCCGGCGAACCCGGCATGGCGAACGGTCCACCGCCGCCCGCGCCGGGGAAGCGCGGCCCGCTCGCGCTTCGGCCGCCGCGGGCCGAACCGCCGCCGGTGCAGGCGAACGAGGCTGCCACCTGCATTGCGGCATTCGTGCCGTGGCCGCCGCAGGCGCTGCCACCGCTGCCGCCGAACGAGCGACCGCTGCCGCCGCCGTGGAATTTCTTCAGATGATGACGCTCGGCGGCACGCTTTTTCATCGCCTCCAGCTTGGCCTTATGGGCGGCCTTGTTGGCCTGGAGCCGCGCGGTATCCGCCGAGGTCCAGGTATGCAGGGTGTGCGAGCCGTGCCCACCGCTGCCCTTGGCGGGCTTGGAACTACCTCCACCGCCCCCGCCGCCGCTTAGCCAATGCAGGAAAGCACTAACGATACCGCGCCCGACCTTGTTGGCGTTCGGATGCGCGGAACCGGATTTCTTGGCGTTGTAATCGGGGAGCTTGGGCGCCTTGCCCGGCCCGTCGCTCACCGCGCACTGCGAGTCGATGACGCCTCGCATCTGGACATGGCCAGCGGCCGTCGTCGGCATGTGGGAACCGCCAAGTCCGCCGGCGCGCGCCATGCACGACAGTGTGCCGAGCGAACCGGTCTGCATGGTCGCCTCGATCATGCAACTCGTGGCCCCGCCCGAGCCGCCGCCCATGCCAAGCCCGCCACCCCCACCGCCGCTTCCCGTCCCGCTGCCCATCGAACGGTTATCGGCGCCGCCCCGGCCGCAGGAAAATCCCTCGGCCGCCATACCGAGCAGACTGCACTCGCCGCGGTCGAACACGCCGGGGTGCGCAAAGGCGTGCATGAGCCCCGTGTAGACATGCCAGTCGTTACCGCCGAACTTGAGTTGCTGCAGACTTCCCCGCTCTACGTCATAAAGCCACAACCCGAGCTGGCGGCCCGGGTAATGGCGAAGCACCGACGAGACGGTCCCCCGCTCGTATGACATCACCGGCAACCACCAGCTGCGGCCACTGTACTGGATGGCATCGAAGGCGAGCAGACCCAGGTTGAATGTACCGGCCACCGCCTCTTCGCGTTCCCGGCCGCGCAGGTCCCGCACCGCGAATAAATCGAAGGCCGAAAGCGCGAAGTCGACGCCGTGCGCCCCGTCCACGCTCAGGCACAACAGGCGCGACTGAAACTGCCCCAGCCGGTTGACCACATCGCCGCTGCGCCGGCGGCTGACCGCGTCGATCGTCTGCTCGACGATGCGCCCGATGTCCAGATTCGCCGGACAGTTGCGCGTGCCGGCGACCGTCGGGGCGGGACGCATGTCGTAGACCTTCTCGGTACGCGACCAGACGTAACGCCACAGGGGGCGCCATTGGCGATAATGCGACACGCCGGACTGCGACGATCGCGCAGCGCCCCCACCCCAGTGGATCGGCTGGCCGCGGCTCATCGCCGCCTGTGCCGGTGGTGCAATCCCCCCAGCCGCCAGCAGCAATGCGGCGGCGACAATGAGCAACGTTTGGCTCGACGCTTTCATGGCTCTATCCTCCCGCTGGTGCCCGACCGTTCGCCCCGCAGGCCGGACCTATTTGGCGAAATAGCCGAGCATGATCTCGGTCTTCACATTCGGCAGCGCGTAAAGACCCGGGTTGAGCTTCGCCGGCGTAGTGGCATGGATGCTCACGTGCGGCATCTTGAATAACGAAGCGAAGCTTCCGTCGAAATCCGGCTTGGCAAACACCTTCATATCCTTGAACCATTTCATGCCCTTGAGGTGTTTGGCATACCAGGCGCGCACCTTGGCCGGCGGGTCGTTGGAGACGAGGACCAGCGAGACATACGCGCCCTTCGGCGGATGACCGTCGGGAACGAGGCGCTCGAAGAAACTGCCGGGATAGGCGGGCAGCGACACGGCGCCCGCGTCGGGTATCTTCTGCAGCGGAGAATTCCTGGCCACTTCCTTGCCGACTTTATTCAGCGGCGGCCGCTCGGCGATCGGCGCGGCGACAACGGCCGCACTCACCAACAACCCACCCAGGATCAGTCCCATACGCAGTGTTCGATTCATTGCCTTTCTCCCATCTCGTTTCGGAATAACGCAACCAATTCGGCTCATCTTCGCCCCCGCCCTTTTTCCGACCGCCGACTCCGCGCCGCAGGCGCGCCTCTTTCTGCCTACTGCCAACTCCGGCCAAAGGCCGGCCGCACGGCCCCTCGCCACTCGTGACTCGCACCTCGGCTGCGGAGCAGCCGGCTTCTGGGCCGCAGGCGCGGCTCTATCTGCCAACTGCAAACTGCCAACGCCGCCCCGAAGGGGCGGTCCCCTCACCTCCTAAATTCAACGCCTGCGGTGCGCGGACTTCAGACGCGCCTCACACGACTGATACGCGCGGTGCGCCTTGACCATGAGCTTGTACTTGGGCTCGCAGTGGCGGCGCAGTACCCAATACTCTGCGTTTCCCGTGGTGCTGCCCACGGGCGGCTTGATCTGCCCGTGCATGCACGACACCCACGACGTCAGCGCCCCGTGGTCTGCCGCCTTTTCGCGTTGGCACGCGGCCAGTTTCGGTTCGACGTTGCGGCCCTGATGCCACACCTGGCGCGCCGAGACGCTGCCGATGGACAGGCAGCCCAGGGCTACGGCGACGACGGCGATTGCATGCCAGTTGGTAAAACGTGTTTTCATGATCGTCCTCCTCGAACGGGCCTCGGCCCTATTGCAGTGACAAGGCCGCGGCCAGCGGCTTGCCGTTAAGACGCAACTCGGCGCGCCCGGTATCCGGCAACTGTGTCGCCGTCGCCTCCAACTGCGCCCGCACGCGCGGGCCATCGCAAAGACCACCCAACGAGAGCCACCCATGCAGGGTCACCACGACACGCCGCTGTTCCAGGCGAAGGCCGTCGAGCACGAGGTGCGATCCGCCAAGGGCGTTGTAAGGCCCACGCTCGCCGAAGGGCTCGCGCGGCAGCGCCAGCAGACGTTCGATACTCGCCCTCAGTCCGTCGATCCCGGTCGGGGCCGCGCGCCCGTCGGCGATCAGGCTGTCGCCGCAACCGACAGGAGCGCCGCGATGTCCGTTGTCACCGAGCGCAATCAGGTACACGCGCGGTTTGGCCGGCGCGCCGGCCGGTATGTCGCCGGCCGCCGCAGTCGCGGCCGCTGCCAGTGCCAGCAGCCCGAGCAAGACCCTTACCATCACCAAACCTCACCCGTCCGCGCGGCCGTCCGCGTCATTTGGACGATTCGGCCTTGGGCGGAAAATTGACCTTGACCGGGTCCTTGGCGTTCTTCACCTCGGGCGGCAGATAACGGACGATGATCAGCGTCTTCGCGCCGGGCAAATCTTTTTCATATCCGGCCTTGCCCAACATATCCGCGACGAAATGGATCTCCACGCGCGGCCGCACCTTGTCCTTGCCCAGGGCGACGGTGGCGTGCTCGATGATGTAGCCGCGGTGCATCTTCTCGGTGTGCCAACTCGAAAGGCGCTTGGCGTAGAACGAGTGCACCTGCTCGACCGGGTCGGTCGTCAGCAGGATCAAGTCGGGCAGGCCCGAGTACTGGCCCCAGTTCTCCATACTCCGGCCCTCGATCTTTTCGATCTTCGCGCCCGGGTAGGCCGGGATGCCGACCTGCTCGGCGGTCGGCACCGCAAACGGGACGGTCAGAGCAGCCATGGCCGCGGCGGGCGTACCGGGTTTGGGTTTGGGGTGTTCGATGAGCGGCGCGTAGGGTGTACCGGCGCTCGCGGCGCCGCCCAAGGCGAGATACAGAACCGCCAAGGCCGTGCAAAGAAATTTTTTGTGCATGACGTGTTGCATCGTTTTCGTTGATCCGTTGCGGGTGACTGTCGGTCGGGGGACGCGGCCCGGTGTGTGCCGGGCCGCGTACTTACCGCGAACACTAGCGACAGTAAAAACCCGTCTTCCCGTCGGACTGGCAGCGGCGCCCGTTCGGCGCCAGCCGGTCCAGCGCGAAGCTGCCGTGGTGCTGAACGTCGCCGTAGTAGCAAAACAGGTGCGTACGGTTGTTCAGACGGGTCACCCGTGTCCGATAGGCGTTCAGGACCTGGGCCTGGCCCGGTGACCACGGCGTGCCGTTGAACGAGTACGGCTGGTGATGGTCGTTGATGCCCTCGATCACACGCGCCGCGGCCTGCTTCGGACACTCGATATGCTGGCCCACGTTCGGCGGATTGATGTGAACGCCGCCCGGTGCGTTGACGGGATGCCCTACCGGATGCTGAGCCACTGGAGGATGCCAGCGGCCGTTTCCGGTGTTACCCGTCGCCGGACGCGGATTCGCCGGGTGGCCCTTCGGCCCGCCGCACTCAACCAACGCGGTGAACGTGAAGTAGTCGTCGTCGTTGGCCTTGCCGTAGGTCTTGTCGAACTGGTTGTAATACTTGTCCCGGTCGGGATAGTAGTTATCCCAGAAGATGACCTTGGCCCGTTTATGCAGCGTGTGATTGGATCCGTGGCACGCCCGGGAGAGCTCATCGTTGGTAAAGGGCGTCACGTGAAGATGGACGTTCTTGAAGTTACACAGGCCCGGGCGCAGTTCCTTGCGCGCCATTGTGGTGTCGTGCTCTTTGGCGTCTTTGACCGCGACCTGCGCCACCTCCAGCGTGTAGACCTTCTTGCAGCTTTGGAACACGCCGCTCGGCTTCTGGGTGCGGCTGACCGCCACATCGGCGGTGCGCAGGCCGGTGATGCGCCCATTCGGGTAGACGCGAAAATGCATCTTCAACGGCGTCCAGCGCACGCTGAACTTGGGTGTTTCGGCGCGGGCGGGGGCCGCCGCGATCAGCACGGCCGACAACAGCGCAAATATCAGCCAGGGAAGGCGCGCCCAACCGGGGCGCGCCGACGCGGCAAAAATTCGAAGCTGGTTCATGACTCTGCTCCTTACGAACGCGTTGTGCGTACGGCGGCGCGCTCAGCGCCGCACGAAGTTCACGCGCGAGCGGCGCGTGCTGAAGTTGTTGGCGTGCGAGCTCAGGCTGATATGGCGACAGTCGCTGCTCACCTGGCCGGTGGCGTAGGAGAAGATGTTCGGCCGGGCGTAGGTGAACACCTGCACGCTCTGATTGCTGGCGTTGTAGGAAAGCACCTCGTGGACCTCGCCGCGGATCCCCGGCTGCTCGACCCGGTATTGGATCAGGGTCGAACCGTTGCGCTTGGCCACGCTGAGACGCTTGTCTCCCCAGGCCTTGCTGTAGGGGCTCTCGCGCCACGTCCCCGAGAGGTCGCAGGTGCGCGCGTGATGCCCCGGGTGGGGCAGGCGCGGGCGGGTCTGGGTCGGCACCCTCGGGCTGGGCAGGGTGCCCCATTTGCCGGCCGCGGCCGCAAGACCGGGCAGACCCAGGGACAGGGCGCACAGCAGCAGGATCGGATTGATTTTCATTGTTAACTCCTCGTTGGTTGGGGCCCGCCTCCGCTCGGCGGCCTGAAATTCGTGCACCCTACCCATCGCAACGGCCGTGCCAACCCGGCCGGGAAATCTATTTCCTCGTTATATCAATGTGTTAAGGGATGTCTTCGACGGGCGCGGGAGGCGGCGGCAGGTTCAGATCCGAAATAATTTCAGATTCGAAATATCACGGGCGCAGTTTCGCCGGTTCGGACGGGGCGACGGCCGCGGGCGGGGGCTCTCAGTGCTAAAGGTCCGGGATGGACCGGCCGCTATCTCAGATCGTAGGCCCGGCTGCGGCGGGGCCCGACAGCAACCCGGCCGCGGCGCCCTGTTCGACTCCCCGGGCGCCGCGGACCGTCACCTTCCGGAGGTCGACCATGCTGCACAGCCTGTATATCCACATCGAGGAGGATCAGACGGAGGCCAGCGTCGAGGCCATCAAGGGAGCCCTGTTTCAACTGCCCCACGTCACCAACGTGGAAATGCGCCTGGATTTGCCGCACGAGGTCCTCGTCGAATTCGAGCCCCACTACGGGGTGCCCATGAACATACTCACCGTCTTGGGCAAGTGCGGCCTGCGCCCGGACGTTATGTCCGCTTAAATCTCTCTCTCCTGGGGGGTGAGGGGCGAAGCCAGAGGAACGAGGCGACAAGAAGGTAAGACCGAGAGCTGAGCACTCGTACCTGCAGTCCGGCGAAACCCCAAGAGTAGGCGCCGCCCGAACGGGCGGCGTTTTTTTGTGCAGCTCGTTCCTCGCAACTCGCGCCTCGGCTGCGTTGCAGCCGGCTTTCGGGCGGTCTTTTTTCCCCTCCTCTTACCCCCTCCCCCTTAGGGGGAGGGTTGGGGCGAGGGGAGTTGATTCTGCCGACTGCCTACTGATAACTGCCAACTCCGCGCCGTAGGCGCGGCGCCCTCACGTCTTATTCTTTCTGCCAACTGCCTACTGCAAACTGCCAACTCCGAACCGCGAGTGAACCCTCCTCGCCGTTGGTACGACTCAAAAACAAATCGGATCCATTCACGGTCCGGAAATCGAGGAGCGGTTCGGGAAGATGAAAACCGGCGCAAGAGACATGATCGGCAAGCGCATCAGCGGCGTGGTGTTCAAATCGCCCCGCGATCGCCGCGCCGCACCCAACTCGCAGGTGTTTCTACTGTTCGACGACGGGACGTATTTCGAGCTCTACTCGCTCGGCACGCCGATTCTGCCCACCGGCGCCGTGCGCACCGGCCGGCTGGCCGACGTCATCGCCTACCTCGCCGAGGCCTACCAGCTCGACTTCATGGCCGCCGTCGAACCGACAGCGACCGAAGTGGCGAGTATCGAGTCTCGAGTTGCGAGGTAACCGGTCGCCGTCGGTCGGGTTAGCGCAGCGTAAGAGGTAAAGGATTACGGTACGCGGGGATTGCGGTCTTTTCGTCCCCACTTGGCTGTGATGGCGGGAATTATTCGATCCCCTCACCCCTACCCCTCTCCCTGTGGGAGAGGGGAAACATCCGCCAGCACTGACTCAGCCGTCGGTCGGGTTGGCGCAGCGTAACCCGACACCTCGGCTGCAAACTGACGGCTGCCAACTCCGCGCCGCAGGCGCAACGCCCTCGAAACTCGTTACTCGCCCCTGCGCCGCCCTTTGGGCGGTGGGGCCGGCCCCCTCACGTCTTTTATCTGCCCACTGTCCCCGAACGAAGGGTCCCTTCTCCCTCAGGGACCTCGGTACCCCCTGGAGGGGTGGAAGGATAGGATGAGGGGATCAACGCAACGCACCGATTCCTTTCCCCCTCACCCCTACCCCTCTCCCTATGGGAGAGGGGAAACATCCGCCAGCACCTGACGCGCAGTCCTGAGTCCTCAGCACTCAGTCCTCAAGCCCGCGAAGCGGGCGTCGCCTCACGCCTTATTCGTCCTGCCCACTGCCAACTGATGTCTGGCGACTTTTCTCGAGCAACTCCTCCCTGACCACGTTCAGGTCGGGGTGTGCATCGATGCCGAGCTTCACATGCCCGCCCTTGATCTGGGCGACCCACAGCTTGATGGGACCGTTGGCGAACAGGCGACCGACGGGGGAATCGGGATCGTGCGAGCCCTCGGGCTCGATGGTGATGTACTCACCGGATTTGCGGGTGACGACGAGCATACTGCGCACTCCTTTGCGTGGATGAATTGAAAGCCACGAATGGCGTCCATGGTTACCGATCGCCGGCCCTGCGAAAAGCCCTCAAGCGCCGTAACGGGAAGCAGTTATCAAATTTGCGTTATGCCGCGCCTCCGCGTCAGGACACGCGGAGGCGCGCGTCACAAGCTGCTAGCTGCAAGCGACAAGTCCTTAGCCCGCCGCACTCAGCACTGTCTTTCCTGCCGACTGCCAACTGACGTCTGCCGACTCCGCCCCGAAGGGGCGGCCCCTCGCCCCTCACCTCTTATCCCCTCGGAACTCGCTACTCGTTACTCGCACCTGCGCCGCCCTTTGGGCGGCGGGCCGGCAGTCCTAAGTCCTCAGCACTCAGTCCTGCCTTTTCTGCCAACTGCCTACTGACGTCTGCCGACTCCGCCCCGAAGGCGCGGCCCCTCACCCCTCACCTCTTATCCCCTCGGAACTCGCTACTCGTTACTCGCACCTGCGCCGCCCTTTGGGCGGCGGGCCGGCAGTCCTAAGTCCTCAGCACTCAGTCCTGTCTTCCCTGCCAACTGCAAACTGACTACTGCCAACTCGGTTCTCAACTCTTCGCCCCAACCGGCCGCAACTACTATAGTCAATAAAGAGCGCAGCGCCCGACGGATCGGAGGCCGGCGACCGTGCACCCGGAGGAACAAGCCGAATACCGGCAGGCCATTGCCGAGGAGATCGCCGCCTGGGCCGAGGAGGCCCGGCGCGAGGGCGATGCCTGGTGGCCGGCCGTGGAGCGCACGCCCGCCTGGTTCGACGCCCTGGTGCTACTGGCCGAGCGCCCCGAGCTCTCCGATCACGAGCGGCGCATCGTCCACCGCGTCATCAAGTACCTGGTCAGTCCCCTCGACCTCATGCCCGAGTTCATCTACGGGCCCAAGGGCTTTCGCGAAGACCTCGCCCTCATCGCCGAGGCCGTCGAGCGCCTGCGCGCCTCGGTGGGCGAGGCCGTGCTGGCCGCCTGCGGCTTCGACAAGGACGACCCCGGCCTGAAGCTGGTCGAGGCGCGCGCCGAACACGACATCGAAGACGACGTGCGCTATCACCTGCACCTGCTGCTCGAGGCCGACGCGGTGGCCGGCGACGAGGAGCTGGCCCACGCGGCCGCCGGCAGCGAGACCGAGGCGCCCGCCGACAACCCCGGCCCGCACACCATGGTCTTCGCCGGGCCGGGCACGGGCAAGACCTATCGCCTGGAGACCGAGCTGGCCCGCCTGCTGCTCGAGGAGCGCGTACCGGCGCAGCAGATACTGGTCACCACCTTCACCAACAAGGCGGCCGACGAGCTGCGCGTTCGCGTGCGCCGGCGCCTGGCCGCAAGCGAGCCCGAGACCGCGGTCAACCACATCATGCAGCAGCTCGCCATCTCCACGATCCACGCCTTCTGCTTCCGGCTGATCAGCGAGTTCCACCACCACGCGCTGTTCCTCAAGGGCGCGCACGCGCCGATGGACGAGACCCAGCGCATGCTGCTGCTGTTTCGCCACGGCATCGGCAAGCTCAGGCTCAAGGACATCTACCCCGACTGGCAGGCCGAGCAGCGCGCCCTGAGCGGCTGGCACCCGACCGACCTGTTCAACTTCTACGCCCACGTCGGCGAGGTCTACGACTTTCTCTCCGAGGACGTGGTCAAGGGCGCGGATAAGGAGCTGCGCCACCGCTACCTCCAATTGATCCAGGAGGAACCCGAAGAGGGCAGCGTCGACGAGCGCATCATTCACAGCTACCCGCGCTACTGGCGTCTGGTACAGGAGGAGGGCTTTCTCGATCACTCCATGACCCTGGCCTACGCCGAGGCCCTGCTCGACGACCCGCAGGTGCGCGCCCGCGTCCAGGCGCGCTTTCGACACGTGCTGGTCGACGAATACCAGGACACCAACCCCATCCAGGACCGCATCTTCCGCGCTATCGCCGCCAAACACGGACGGCTGTTCGCCGTGGGCGACGACGATCAGTCCATCTACGCCTTTCGCGGCGCCGACGTGCGCAATGCCACCGAGTTCGCCGAGCGCTGGCCTGGCGCCGCCGTCGAGCGCCTGGAGGAAAACCGCCGCTCCACCGCCAGGCTCGTCGCCGGCGCCCAGGCGCTGATTCGGCGCAATACCATCCGCCAGCCCAAGGACCTGTTCACGCAAAACCCCGAGGGCGTGCCGCCCTGGCGCGTGGAGGCCGACTGGGACGCACTGCCCGAAGCCGTGGCCGATGCGCTCATTCGCATGAAAGCGTCCGGCGCCTTCGAGCACTGGGACGAGGTCGCGCTGCTGTTTCGCGGCCTGACCGGGCGCGTACCGCTCTATCGCCAGGCGCTCGCCGAGCGCGATATCCCCAGCGCGCTCACCGGCGACCGGCGCTTTCTCGCCCGCCCCCTGGTCAAGGGCCTGATGAAGACGCTGGCCATGGTCGCCGACGACCCGGAGAAGATCACCAACCGCAAACGCGCCCACCGCCCGTTTTTCGAGGCGCTGGGCTGGACCGATCGGGCCGCCATGCTCGAGGCCATCCGCGAGTGGAACGAGGGCGTACAAGAGGGCCGCTTCGAGACGCTGCTCGAGCTGTTCTACACCATCGTCAACGACACCAGCGCGCTCGGCGACGATACGCTGCTGCCCGACCTCGGCCACCTGTCCGGCTTTATCGCCGCCGCCGAGGCCCAGCTCACCAGTCCCGATCTCAAAAAGCGCCTCAAGTACTTCCTGCGCTACGCCGAGGCCGCGGCGGCCAGCTTCGCCGGGCCCGTGCCGCAGGCCGAGGACGAAGTGCAGATCATGACCATCCACAAGGCCAAGGGTCTGGAGTTTCCGGTCGTGATCGTCGCCGACGCGGTCGAGGGCTGCCTGCCCGCGGGCTTCGGCGAGAACACCCGCGACCGCCTGCGCCAACGGCTCGCCGGACTCGCCCCGCGCCTGGACCCCGTCGAAGAAGAGCGCCGCGTGCTCTACGTGGCCCTGACCCGCGCCGAGCGCTACGCCCTGCTCGCCACCGATCCCAAGTCGCCGTCGCCCTATCTAAAGGAGTTCGACAACGAGCCCTTCCCCGAGAGGCTGCCCGAGCCGAGTGCGCTAAAGCCCTTTTACGATCACGCCGCGCACGGCGTGCCCCCGCTGCATCTGCACCACAGCGGCGTGTACGACTATCACTTCTGCCCTCGCCGGTATCTCCTGGCCGATGCCTGCGGGTTTGCCAGCCAGGTCATCGCCCCCGTGCGCGCCGGCCAGACCCTGCATCGCGCGCTGGAGATCTACCACCGCCTCAAGGCCGACGGCGAGCAGGTCACCCCCGAGCGGCGCGAGCGCATCTTCGAGCGCGCCTGGGTGCGCCCGCGTGATACCAAAAAAGCAAAAAAGGAATACGAGCAGCTGTTCGGCGTGTTCGACACCTTCGCGGGGCAATGGGAAGACGAGTACGACGGGCGCCGCACCCGCGTCATCGAGACCGAGCAGCCCTTCTACGCGGCCGAGGGCAGCGGCGTGCTCGCCGGCAAGATCGACCTGGTGCGCGAGCGCGACGACCGCCTGGAGATCGTCGAGCTCAAGTTTCACCAGAACCCGATGATGCCCGACTATCCCAGCAAACAGCTCGAGCACTACTCGCTCGCCTACCCCGACGAGCACCCAAGGCTGGTCGTGCACTACCTGAAAGAGAACAGGATGGAAGAGATCCACGGCCGCGAACCCGAGGCCGTGCGCGAAGAGCTGGCCCACACCTTCGAAGACATCCGCGCCCGGCGCTTCCCCGCCCAGGACAAACCGGCCCTCTGCCGCCTCTGCCCCGTGCGCTTCGCCTGCGCGCAGCGCGCATCGGGTTGAACGCGCGCCGATGCGCGCGTCCTTTCACGCATCGGCCTGCCCCAATCGGCCGATCGCGGCGGTGATACCTTCGAAGATCGGCTCGGCGACCTGTGCTGGAAATTCCATCGGCAGCGCCGCGCGCACCTCTGCCAACGCGTGCGGCGTACGCTCAATCAGCTCAGCGATCGTCGACTCGGCGTCGTCTGCGCTCAGATCGCATGCGTGGGCCGTCGCCAACCAATGCCGCTTCAATATCCGCGTCCAAGCATAGTGGCGATTCTTGCCGGTGACCGCCATGGCCATATTTATCTTCTCCGGGGCCAGTTGGCGCGCCCCGCGGCCGCTCACGGGATAGGCGGAAATAACATCGTATAAAGGTGTAAGCGAATAGCGCCCGCCGGCCTCGATGAAGACGCTGAAATTCTTGGCATGGCCATCCGGTGCACACAACATCCAATTGAGCAGTTGGGCCTTGAAGAACGTCCGTCGATCGGCCTGCGCGTCGCGCGCGCCCAGCAGTATTTCCATTATCGGCCGGATACCCGGGCCGCCGTCCGATTCGTATTTCTGCCCCGGCGGCGTGGCCGTCGCCTGGCACATATCCTCCTGCGGCAGTCGCAGCCACCAGGCGCCGTCGTCGGCGAGCCTGCGGTCGAAGCGCTCGACGACCAACACCTTCTGATCCTCGAACTGCGCGATCTCGGCATGGGCGGCGGCAAGACCGAAGGCGCGCAGCAGCCGCAAACACAACCACTCATTTTCCACGGACGTGCTCAAGTCGACCTGGGCGTTGCCGACCCGACCCAGCGGCAGCTTCAGGATATGCGTGGTTGGGGTCGCACCGTGCGGCCAATGCCACTGCCCGGCGTACCAGAGCAGGGCTGTCTTCTCCTGGGCGCCGGCGATCGAAATCCGGAACGCCTCGTCGTCGCGTTGGCCCAATGGCTGGCCCGAAACCGTCGCGCGC
>DATFLL010000054.1:0-26217 GCA_035267785.1 Gammaproteobacteria bacterium
ACATCACAATAACGACTCTCGTTGAGTAAATCCGATCCACTACTCGGGACGACTAAGTGGCCAACAACTTGCGGTGTGTGTGTACGGACATCAGGATACCGAAACCGGCCATCAAGGTCACCATCGAGGTTCCGCCGTAGCTGACCAGCGGCAGAGGCAGGCCGACCACGGGCAGCAGCCCCGAGACCATGCCGATGTTGACGAAGACGTATACGAAAAACGTCAAGGTGATGGACCCGGCCACGAGGCGGCTGTAGGTATCCTGCGCCTGGGTGGCGATGTAAAGGCCGCGGCCGATGACGAACAGATAGAGCGTGAGCAGCAGCATCACGCCGAGGAAACCGAACTCCTCGCTGAATACGGCGAAGATGAAGTCGGTCTTGCGCTCCGGCAGGAAATCCAGGTGCGACTGGGTGCCATTCAGCCAGCCCTTGCCGAACAGGCCGCCCGAGCCGATGGCAATGGTGGACTGGATGATGTGATAGCCGGCCCCGAGCGGGTCGTTTTCCGGATTGAGAAAGGTCAATACGCGCTGGCGCTGGTAGTCGTGCATGAAGTGCCAGGCCAGCGGCGCGCTGGCGGCCAACAGGACCAGGCCGGCTATGACCACACGCCAACGAATGCCGGCGAACAGCAGCACGAAGGCGCCGGCGCTGCCAACGAGCAGGGCGGTGCCCAGATCCGGCTGCTTGGCGATCAACAGTGTGGGAACGAGGATAAAGGCGATGGCCGCCAGCACCCGCAGGCGGTTGGGAGGCAGTGTACTGTCGGCCAGGTACCAGGCGATCATCATCGGTACGGCGAGTTTCATGATTTCCGAGGGTTGGAAACGAAACAGGCCGAGGTCCAACCAGCGCTGCGCCCCCTTGCCGATGTCACCGAGCACCAGCACCGCCAGCAGCAGGATGAGTCCCAGGGCGAACAGCCAGGGCGACCAGTTTTCGATGGTGTCCGGCGTGACCTGCGCGACCACCAGCATGACGCTGAACGCCAACGCCAGGCGCAGGGCCTCGCGTATGATCACGTCCATATCCTGGCCGCTGGCGCTGTAGAGCACCACCAGTCCCAGACCGGAGAGCAGCAGCAGGCCGATCAGAAGCGGTACGTCGACGTGCAGCCGTTGCGCAAGGGACGTGCCCTCAGTGCTGGCCGCGCTGCGTCCCAGAATTCGGCCGTTGTCCAGTAGCGACATGATTCGCCTCGGGTGATTCCAGTAAATAGTAGTCCATGACCTGCCGGGCTATCGGCGCGGCGACCGAACCGCCGCCGCCCCCATGCTCGACGATTACGGCCACGGCTATCTTGGGGTCCTTGACGGGCGCGAAGCCGATGAACAGGGCGTGGTCGCGCAGTTTCTTGGCGATGTCCTCCTCGACGTACTCTTCGTCCTGCTTCATGCCGAAGACCTGTGCCGTGCCGGTCTTGCCGGCGATGGTGTACTTGAGATTATGACTGATGCGCCGCGCCGTTCCGTGAATACTATGCACCACGTCGTGCATGTCGTGGATGACGTTGTCCCAGTCCGACTGGCGAACCTTGGCGATCGTGCCCAGCAGGTGCGGCGGAATGACCTGCATGGCGTTGCTGTCAGGGTTCTGCTCGGCGTAGACCACGTGCGGCTGCATCCGGTGGCCCTGATCGGCCAGGGTCGCCGTGATGTTGGCCAGCTGCAACGGTGTCGCGAGCTCGAATCCCTGCCCGATACCGGTGATGAGGGTTTCGCCCGGGAACCACGGCAGGTGCTGCGTACGCCGCTTCCAGGCGCGCGAGGGCATCAGGCCGGGCAGTTCGCCCTGGAGGTCGATGCCGGTCTTGCGCCCGAAACCGAACCGGTACAGATAGTCATGCAGGCGGTCGATGCCCAGATTCTGCGCCAGCTCGTAAAAATAGACGTCACAGGACTGCACGATGGCCTTGTGCAGGTCCACATGGCCGTGACCCCATTTCTTCCAGTCGCGGTATTTACGGTCGTCGCCTTCGATTTGATAGTAGCCGGGACAGAATATTTCGTCCGTGGGTTTGATCACACCGAGCTCCAGGCCGGCGAGCGCGGTGAACGGCTTGCTGGTGGAGCCCGGGGGGTATTGGCCGCGAATGGCCCGGTTGAACAGGGGCCGGTCCGGTGAGGTGCTCAGCTTTTTGTAGGTCTTGGCATCGAGTCCGTTGACGAACACATTGGGGTCGTAGCTCGGCATGCTGACCAGGGCGAGTACAGCGCCGGTCTTGGGGTCGATGGCTACCAGGGAGCCGTCGTTGTCGCCGAAGGCCCTCTCGGCGATGGCCTGCATCTTGATGTCGATATTCAGATACAGGTTCTTGCCGGGTGTCGGCGGCGTGCGCTCGAGGACGCGAAGCACGCGTCCCTGGGCATTGGTCTCCACCTGTTGGTAACCGACCTCGCCGTGCAGCACGGACTCGTAGGACCGCTCCACGCCCACCTTGCCGATGTGGCTGGTCCCGCTGTAGTTCGAGGCGTCCACCTTGCGAAGCTCTTCTTCGTTGATGCGACCGACATAGCCCACCACGTGCGCGGCCAGACGCCCAAGCGGATAGTGGCGGGTCAGCGAGGCCTCGATGTCCACGCCGGGAAAGCGATATCGGTTGACCGCAAAGCGCGCCACTTCCTTGTCCGTGAGGCGAAAACGCAGCGGGACGCCCTCGAAACGCCGCGTGCGTTTGACCATCTTTTTGAAGCGGTCGATGTCGTCATCGCTGATGTCGATGAGCTTGCGCAGGCCCTTGAGCGTTTGGGCCAGGTTGGGCACGCGCTCGGGTACTATCTCCAGGCTGTAGCTCGGCACGTTTTCGGCGAGCAGTACACCGTTGCGGTCGTAGATGAGCCCGCGCGTGGGCGCGATCGGCACGATGTTGACGCGGTTGTTGTGCGACAAAGTGGTGTAGTGGGCATGGTTGATGATTTGCAGATACACCATGCGCCCGATCAACACGACCGACAGGATGATCGTCAACGCCACCGCCGCAATGGTGCGGCGCTGGAACAGCATGAGCTCGCGGAGGTGATCCTTGAGGGCGGTGTGTTTCTGGCGGGCCATCTCTCGGGGTCAGGTGACTTGGAAGCGCCGGCGCGTGTTGCGCAGGATGACGAATACCCAGGGCCAGATGACGGTGCTGCTCACCGAGGGCAGTAGATACAACCAGAGATTGGGAGATTGGCCCGTAATACCTTTGATCCATAATACCAGCAGTTGTTCCAGGACGATCAGCAGGAAAATGGTCAGGGCCTGTTGCCAGAGGGGGAAGACGCGCACGCGTCGGTGGAGCTTGAGTGTCAGGAAGGCGATGATGGCAAATCCGAGGGCATATTGGCCGAGCAGCGTGCCCTCCATGACGTCGAGCAGGAGGCCGACAGTCCAGCCCACGCCCACGCCCACGCGATCGGGCAGGGCCATGCACCAATAGATCAATACCAGGGCGGCCCATTCCGGGCGTACCAGCGCCGCCCAATGCGGCAAGGGCATGATGTCGAGCATCAGCGCGACGGCGAAGCTCGCCACGATGGTGCCGCCCCCGCGGTGTCGGACCTGCATCATTTGCTTACCTTCCCATCGGGGGCCGCGGCCTGCGGCGGCGGTCGCTTGTGGTTGGTCCACACCAATAACACCTCGCGCGAGCGCTCCAGGTGCGCGGCCGGTTCGGCTTCGATGTTCGCAAACGGCAGGCTGGGGTCGATCTCAACCTTCGTGACCCGGCCAACCGGGTAGCCTGGTGGAAAAACCCCGCCCAGTCCGGAGGTGACCAGGAGGTCGCCCGGTTTGATGTCGGCGTTGTTCGGCAGATGCGGCAGGTCGAGCGTGCCCGAGGCGCCCGTGCCCACGGCGATCGCGCGCAGGCCGTTGCGGTTCACCAACACTGGGGTGGCGTGGCTGGGATCGGTAATCAGCATGGCTGTACTGGTAAACGGCCCGACATGCACGACCTGGCCCATGACGCCCTCGGCATCGACCAGCGGCTGGCCGGGATAGACCTGATCGGAGCTGCCCTTGTTCAACACGATGAGTCGCGTGAAGGGATCGGTATCGACGGCCAGCAGCTCGGCGACGAGTACCCGTTCGCCGACCTTCTTCGACGCGCGCAGCAGCTCGCGCAGGCGCGTATTTTCGGCCTCCAGGGCATCCATGCGCTGAAGCTGCGCCTTGAGCAGCAGATTGCGCGTGTGCAGCGTGCGGTTGTCGTCCTGCAGCGTGTCGCGCGAGGCGAAGGTCTGCGAGGCCCAGTCGCCGATCTCGGATGGGATATTGACCACGTAACGCAGCGGATAGACGACCACGGAAAGCGCCGAACGCAGGCTTTCCAGGTGATGATAGCGGTGATCGACCGTCATCAGCACGATCGACAGCAACAAGAACAACAGCAATCGCGTGCCGAGCGACGGACCTTGTATGAATAGCCGTTTGATATCACACCTCTGAGGCGCTCACGACAACATCGCCGGACCGCCGCCGGTCCGGCACATAAACAGGTGTCAGCGCGGTGTTCCCTTCCCCGCTGTGATAGTCGGCTATTCGGTGCTGAACAGGTCGCCGCCGTGCTCGTCGATCATCTCCAGGGCACGACCGCCGCCGCGGGCAACGCAGGTGAGCGGGTCTTCGGCAATGATGACCGGCAGGCCGGTCTCTTCCATGATCAGACGGTCCAAATCGCGCAGCAGCGCCCCGCCGCCGGTCAGCACCATGCCGCGCTCGGCGATGTCGGCGGCGAGCTCGGGCGGGGTCTGTTCCAGGGCGGTCTTCACCGCACTGACGATGCCCGACAGCGGTTCCTGCAGGGCTTCGAGAATTTCGTTGCTGTTGAGCGTAAAAGTACGCGGCACGCCTTCGGCGAGATTGCGGCCGCGGATCTCCATCTCCCGCACCTCGTTGCCGGGATAGGCCGAGCCGATCTCCTGCTTGATGCGCTCGGCGGTGGATTCACCGATGAGGCTGCCGTAGTTGCGGCGGATATAATTGATGATTGCCTCGTCGAACCGATCGCCGCCGATGCGCACCGAGGCGGCGTAGACGATGCCGCTGAGCGAAATGACCGCCACCTCGGTCGTGCCGCCGCCGATGTCCAGCACCATCGACCCGCTCGCCTCGCTGATGGGCATACCGGCGCCGATGGCCGCGGCCATCGGCTCTTCGATCAGATACACTTCGCGCGCCCCGGCGCCGGCCGCCGATTCGCGGATGGCGCGGCGCTCGACCTGCGTCGAACCGCAGGGAACGCATACCAGCACGCGCGGGCTGGGGCGGAAGAACTTGTTCTCGTGGACCTTGCGAATGAAGTGCTGAAGCATTTTTTCGGTGACGGTGAAGTCGGCGATGACGCCGTCCTTCATCGGCCGGATGGCGACGATATTGCCGGGCGTGCGCCCGAGCATGCGTTTCGCCTCCAGGCCGACGGCCGCGATGCTCTTGGGGCCGCCCGGTCCGCGCTCCTGGCGGATGGCCACCACCGACGGTTCGTTCAGCACGATGCCCTGACCGCGGACGTAGATCAGCGTGTTGGCCGTGCCCAGGTCGATGGAGATGTCATTGGAAAAGATGCCGCGCAGCCGGTCAAACATGTTGTTTTAATCTTCAATAAGTTAATGGGGGATAAAACAGGCCTACTTTAATCAATTGCAGGGGCTTTGGGCAAGCTGCCAACTGTGGTAACGTTGCCAATTTGCTGAGACTATCACAGCGGAGCAGACCAAGATGTCTCTGGACAAAGCGGACGTCGAAAAGATCGCCCACCTGGCCCGCCTGGCGATCGACGAGGGCGACATCCCCGAATACGCCCGAAATCTGACCAATATATTGGACCTGGTCGAGCAGATGAACGCCGTGGATACGGCGGGGGTCACCCCCATGGCACATCCCCTGGAGGTCGCCCAGCGCCTGCGCGAGGACGAGGTCACCGAGGCCGACCAGCGCGAGTTGTTCCAGGCCCACGCGCCGGCCGTGGAGGCCGGGCTGTACCTGGTGCCCCAGGTGATCGAATAGGGTCATCGACCAGGGGGCCGGCGCCTCCGAACACAGCAGGCTCGAGCCTGTGATTGCCGGGGCCGATCCCGGCTCATCAGCCAGATTGACGATCCAGAGCACGCCTATGTATACCAAGTCCATTGCCGAACTGGCCGCCGGGCTGCGCGCCCGGGAGTTTTCCAGCGAGGAGCTCACCCGGGCCCTGCTGGAGCGAATCAACCGCCTGGACAGCCAGCTCAACTCCTTTATAACAGTCGCCGAGGAACAGGCCCTCGAGCAGGCCCGCGCCGCGGACGCCCGCCTGGCCGCGGGCGAGGCGGGCGCGCTGACCGGCATTCCCGTGGCCCAGAAGGACATCTTCTGCACCCGGGGCATTCGCACCAGCTGCGGCTCGAAGATGCTGGACAACTTCGTCGCCCCCTACGACGCCCACGTCGTCGAGCGCTTCAACGAGGCCGGCGCGGTGCTGATCGGAAAGACCAACATGGACGAGTTCGCGATGGGCTCGTCCAACGAGACCAGTTTCTACGGCCCGGTGAAAAACCCCTGGGACACGAGCACCGTGCCCGGCGGCTCCTCCGGCGGTTCGGCCGCGGCCGTGGCCGCCCGGCTGGTCCCGGCGGCCACGGGCACCGACACCGGCGGGTCGATTCGCCAGCCGGCCGCGCTGTGCGGTATCACCGGTCTGAAGCCCACCTACGGCCGGGTCTCGCGTTACGGCATGATCGCCTTCGCCTCCAGCCTGGATCAGGGCGGTCCCATGGCGCGCAGCGCCGAGGATGCGGCCATCCTGCTCGGCGCCATGGCCGGCTTCGACAAGCGCGATTCGACCAGCCTGGACCAGCCGGTCCCCGATTACACGACGACACTGAACGACGACCTCAAGGGTCTGAAGATCGGTCTGCCCAAGGAGTTTTTCGGCGAAGGCCTGGATGCCGGGGTCGCCGAGGTCATCGAGGCGGCCGTCGCCGAATACAGGAAGCTCGGCGCCGAGGTGATCGAGATCAGTTTGCCGAACAGCGCCCTGGCCGTGCCGACTTACTATGTCGTCGCACCCGCCGAGTGTTCCTCGAACCTGTCGCGTTTCGACGGCGTGCGCTTCGGCTACCGCTGCGAAGAGCCGCGCGACCTGGAAGACCTGTACAAGCGCTCGCGCGGCGAGGGTTTCGGCGCCGAGGTCAAGCGGCGCATCATGATCGGCACCTACGCGCTGTCGGCCGGTTATTACGACGCCTATTATCTGAAGGCCCAGCAGATGCGCCGGCTCATCAGCGACGACTTCAAGCGCGCCTTCGAGCAGTGCGATGTCATCATGGGGCCGACCGCGCCGGGTACGGCGTTCAAGATCGGCGAGAAGACCGACGACCCGGTCACCATGTACCTGTCGGACATCTACACCATCGCGGCCAATCTGGCCGGTCTGCCGGGCATGTCGGTGCCGGCGGGAATGGCCAACGAGTTGCCCGTGGGGCTGCAGATCATTGGCAACTATTTCGACGAGGCACGTCTGCTCAACGTCGGGCACCGGTATCAGCAGGTGACCGACTGGCATACGCGCGCTCCCCAGGGATTCGAATAAACCGCGAACCGCGGACGCGCCGCGCGCGGGAAATGATTTGTCTTATCGTTCGGATAAACGCAACTACTGATCATGAGCTGGGCGCTGTGGAGAGCGGGTTGACCTCGCCACTCGTCCCTCACAACTCGGAACTGACATGATGGAATGGGAAGCGGTCATCGGGCTGGAAATCCACGCCCAGCTCGCCACCAAGAGCAAGATATTCTCTGGCGCCTCCACGGCCTATGGCGCCGAGCCCAACACCCAGGCCTGCGCCGTCGACCTGGGGCTGCCCGGTGTGCTGCCGGTACTCAACAAAGAGGCCGTGCGCATGGCGGTCAAGTTCGCGCTGGCCATCGGGGCCAATGTGGCGCGCCGCTCGGTGTTCGCTCGCAAGAACTACTTCTATCCCGACCTGCCCAAGGGCTACCAGATCAGCCAGTACGAGCTGCCCGTCGTCGAAACCGGTGAGGTCACCATCCAGCTCGAGGACGGCGAGTCCAAGTCCGTCGGCGTCACCCGCGCCCACCTCGAGGAGGACGCCGGCAAGTCCCTGCACGAGGATTTTCACGGCATGACCGGCATCGACCTCAATCGCGCCGGTACGCCGCTGCTGGAGATCGTCTCCGAGCCCGACATGCGTTCGGCCAAGGAGGCCGTCGCCTACATGAAGAAGATCCACTCCATCGTGCGCTATCTGGAAATCTGCGACGGCAATATGCAGGAAGGATCTTTCCGCTGCGATGCCAACGTCTCCGTGCGTCCGAAGGGCCAGAGCGAATTCGGTACCCGTACCGAGCTCAAGAACATCAACTCCTTCCGCTTCGTCGAGCGCGCCATCAATTTCGAGATCGAGCGCCAGATCGACGTCCTGGAAGGCGGCGGCACCGTCGTGCAGGAGACGCGCCTGTACGACGCCGCCAAAGGCGAGACGCGTCCGATGCGCTCCAAGGAAGAGGCGATGGACTATCGTTATTTCCCCGACCCGGACCTGCTACCCCTGGAGATCGACGATGCCACCATCGAGGGTGTGCGCGCGACGCTGCCCGAGCTGCCGGACGAAAAGCGCGAGCGTTTCGTCTACGAGTACGGCCTGAGCCCCTATGAGGCGACCGTGCTCACGGCCAGCCGGGAGCTGGCCGACTACTTCGAGGCCGTGGAGAAGGCTTCCGACGGCGAAGCCAAGGCGGCGGCCAATTGGGTGATGGGCGATTTTTCGGGCTTTCTCAACAAGTCCGGCATGGAGGTCACCGAGGCGCCGGTCAGCGCCAAGATGCTCGGCGGCATGATCAAGCGCATCTCGGACAACACCATCTCCGGCAAGATTGCCAAAGAGGTCTTCGAGGCGATGTGGAATGGCGAGGGAGATGCCGATACCATTATCGAGAGCAAGGGCCTGAAGCAAATCACCGACACCGGCGCCATCGAGGCAGCCATCGACGAGGTGCTCGCCGCCAACCCCGACCAGGTGGCGCAGTACAAGGGCGGCAAGGACAAGCTCCTGGGCTTTTTCGTCGGCCAGGTGATGAAGGCCACCAAGGGCAAGGCCAATCCGGCCCAGCTCAACGAGCTGCTCAAGCAGAAGCTCAGCGGCTGATATTCATAGTCTGATCGGGCAGTCGGCCGCGCGCCGACGGCGGTTGCCATGACACCGGAAAGCGACAGTCTGCAGCGCTTCGTCTTCGAGCACCTGGCGGTGCGCGGAGAGTTGGTTCACCTGGATGCGACCTGGCAGGCCATCCTGGCGCGCCACGATTATCCCCAGCCCGTGCGCGACCTGCTCGGCCAGATGATGGCCGCCGCCGCGCTGCTCTCGGCCACCCTCAAGTTCGACGGCGCCATGACGCTGCAGGTGCAGGGCGGCGGGCCGATCACCCTGATGGTCGTGGAAGTGACCGCCGAGCGTACGCTGCGCGGCATGGCCCACTGGGAAGGGGAGCTGACCGAAGGCCCGCTGGAGTCCCTGGTCGGCGCCGGGCGCCTGCTTATCACGATCGACCCGGGCGGGGGCCGCGAGCGTTATCAGGGCATCGTCGAGCTGACCGGTGCCAGCCTCAGCGAGGCGTTGGACGCCTACCTCGCCCAGTCCGAACAGCTCGATACCCGGCTGTGGCTCGCGGCCGACGGCCAGGCCGCCGGCGGCCTGCTGATCCAGCGCCTGCCCGACGAGGCCGGCGCCGAGGACAAGGACGCCTGGCAGCGTATCAGCCTGTTGTCCGAGACGGTGCGGCCCGACGAGCTGCTGGGCCTGCACGCCCGCGAGATCATTCATCGCCTGTTCCATGAAGAAGACGTGCGCGTGTTCGAGACCGAACCCGTGTGTTTTCGCTGTTCATGCTCGCGCGAGCGCGTGGCCAACATGCTGCGCACACTCGGGCGCGACGAGGTCAATGACATCCTCGACGAGCAGGGCTCCATCGAAGTGACCTGCGAGTTCTGCAACCAGCACTACAGCTTCGACACCGTCGACGCCGAACAGCTGTTTGCATCCGACATCTCGCCCGAGATCCCCAAGACTCGGCATTGAGGCGGTCTGCACTGACGGACCGGTTCCGCGTTACTGCGGTCGTCGCAGTCACGTTCGCTGTGCCTGCGGCGATGGCCGTGCGCCGCCTTGGCCGGCAGCGCCGCCAACAGCGATTCGGGGGTTCGAACGCACGGGTCTCAAATATTTTTTCCGATTCACTTCTTTGTTCCAGCCGCACGACCCTGATCTGACTCGGACGCCTGCCCCGAACGCTGCGTAAGACTTCCGTTCCCACGCCCCGTCAGAACAAACCAGATTCGAGACATCGTCGTAAATACCGTCCACGTACGCCCTGCGCCGGGACGCGCCGCACGGCGCCCATGGTCTATGCTTATTGCGAATTGGGATGACCGGAGAGTGCGATGAGTTTCAGATTGATAGTGATTCTGTTCCTTTCCCTGATAGCCTTTGTGTTCATTCTCCAGAACGCCGCCGTGGTGGAAATACACTTTCTTTTCTGGTCCGTTCAAATGTCCCGCTCGCTGTGGACGTTCGCCCTTGTCGCTGGCGGTGTCATAATCGGTTGGTTCCTGCACGGATATGTCAGGCATCGTTCGCGCAAAGTCATCTAGCAGCACCAGCGCGGCGAACGACCCCGTCGGGACACGACAACCGGGCGCCGACGCCAGGCCGGGGAGCTCGATGCCCGCAGACGGTTGGAGTGCTAAGCCTGGGAAAACATTGATGAATCCGGGCCGAGGTCGCCTCTTGGTCCAAAAACGCGTACTCTGTCAGTCTAGTCCACGTTGAATTCAAACAGAGAGCATTGCCCATGGCCAAACCGAATTATTCGTTTGCGAAGCGTCAAAGAGAACTTGCCAAGAAAGAAAAGAAAGAGAAAAAGCGCCAGGCGAAAGCCGAGGCACGCCAAGAACAACCCGTTCCGGACGAGCAGCTGTCACAGCCGCCGGTGGATGAGTCGACCGAGGACTGAACGCCCGCAAGGCGTTTTTTTGGCGACTCCGGTGCCGCGAACGCTGTTCCTGTCATCGCGCCGATCACGCTATTGGGCATTGGCCTCGCGCACGTCGGTGGAGCCCACCGAGCGCTGTATCTTCCCGCCGTATTTCTGAGATTCGCGGGCCTGCCGAGTATCCGTTTCGGACTCGTCATGCAGAACAGGCCCGGCCCTCGCAGCGAGCCGTTGGCGGGTCGACCATCCAAGCCGAAGCAACCGACACAGGCGAACGAGGACTGAACTGCACGGTCGGCGCGGTGTCAATGATACCGACGGCCCGGGTCGACGCTGCAGCCGGGCTGGGTTTTCGCGACACCGCGCACCACTTGCCTCGCGGGCCGCGAGGAAGACTCCGATGCAATGGGAACAGGCCTATGGATGATACCAGTCAACTCGACAAGCCGTTGACCGTCGTGCTGGGTCACGACGAGATCGTGATTCGCCGCCGATACGAGACCGCCAGTATCGCCAACGACTTTCTGATTGCGCTGTGGTTTCTGGTGGGCAGCGTGATGTTTCTCTATCCGTCCTGGGAGCAGGACGGCGTCTGGCTTTTCATACTCGGCAGTGTCCAGTTTCTGATTCGACCGACGATTCGTCTGGCGAGTCACATCCACCTCAAACGCATCCCTTCGAGCCAGTGGGAGGGCTGAGGGGCCGGGCGACACGATGGACGAATCCAAGGTCGTACTGATTACCGGCGGCGCTCAGGGTATCGGCAAGGGTATTGCGCGGTATCTGCTCGAGCGGGGCGACGCCGTGACCATCACCGACATCGACGCGGAAGCCGGCCGGGAGTGCACGGCGGAGTTTGGCGACAGTGGCCTCTTTGTCTTTATCGAGACCGATGTGCGCCGCGAGGAGGCCGTCGCCGCCAGCATTCAGGAGGCAATCGCGCGCTTCGGGCGTCTGGACGGACTCGTCAACAACGCCGGTCTGGCCAGTCCGCATCGCGGTTCGCTCGAGGAGCTGCCGCTCGGCGAGTGGCAGCGGGTCATCGATACCAACCTGACCGGGGCCTTTCTCACGGCCAAGCACGCCGCGCCCCACTTGCGGCGTACTCGCGGTGCCATCGTCAACATCGCGTCCACGCGTGCCCTGCAGTCCGAGGCCGATACCGAGGCCTACTCGGCCAGCAAGGGCGGGTTGCTCGCATTGACGCATGCGATGGCGGTGAGCCTGGGGCCGGATATCCGGGTCAATTGCATCAGCCCGGGCTGGATCGACGTCAGCGAATGGAAGAAGCGTAGCGAGCGACACCCGGCCGATCTGCGCGAGGTCGATCACACCCAGCACCCCGTCGGGCGCGTCGGGGTCCCGCCGGACGTCGCGGCGATGGCGGCCTTCCTGTTGGGCGAGGAGGCCGGATTCATCACGGGGCAGAACTTCGTGGTCGACGGCGGGATGACGCGCAAGATGATCTACGAGGAATAGGCGGTGCGTCTTGCGGCCGTTCGCCGCCGGCGCTACTCTATGGTTGCGTGAAGCGGTATATGAAATACATTAAAACGGTGCGTGAATAGGCCGCCGACGCACGGCGGGCCGGGATGGAGTGCGACATGGTTCGACTGCAAAAGTCCGCGGGTGCCTGGGGCGCACCCCAGTTCAACGAGGTCCTGAAGGCCGAGCTGGAGTCCTTGGGCAAGGACGAGCTGCCGCTGCAGGAAGGCCTGTCCACGGGTAGCTATGTCACCGACCACAAGCGCCAGGCCATGATCATCAGCGTCAACGACTGTGGTGAGCGGATCCGCGCCAAGGCGGGCATTTTCTATACCGGCATCCTGACCGGCTGCGCATGCGCCGACGATCCCACTCCCGTCAATGAAGAGAGCGAGTACTGCGAGCTGCAGCTCGACATCGACAAGCGCACCGGCGAGGCCGTCGTCGCGCTCGCGGCGGACTAGCCCGGTTCCCACGCGCCTCGCTACCGCGAGACGGAATCTCCTTTCCCTGGCGAATTGCCGACGGTGCGCTATCGTTAAATAGACGCCCCGGTCCGGATCCCCTCCGGTTTCCTGAAGCCCGCCGCCAGCTGGATCCCCGGCGCGTCATAAACCCGCCACAAAATCGATGCTTAGGCCGCCTTGAGCATTTCTTGAGGAGGCTCGGGCGTTGTCCCATATGCGGTGCCCGCCGCGAGGAGGAAAGGTCATGAGTCAGGTTCTCGACGAAGTATTATCCGCCAATTCGAAATATGCCGCTGAATTCGGCGACAAGGCCAATCTGCCGATGCCCCCGGGCCGTCATTTCGCGATTCTGACCTGCATGGACGCGCGGCTCGACCCGGCCAAATACGCCGGTCTGGCCGAGGGGGACGCCCACGTGGTGCGCAACGCCGGCGGACGGGCCAGCGACGACGCCATCCGCTCGCTGGTGATCTCCTACAAACTGCTCGGCACGCGCGAGTGGTTCGTGATCCATCACACCGACTGCGGTATGGAGACCTTCACCGACGACATCATGCGCGAGCTGCTGGCCAGCAGCCTGAAGACATCCACCGTCGATGCCAAGGGGTGGCACGACTCGGGCAAGGGCCCGGGGTCGACCGAGGGCAACTATATCGACTGGCTGACCATATCGGACCAGCCCAAGAGCGTCCTCGAGGACGTCACCCGAATCAGGAACCATCCCCTCGTTCCGGGAGACATTGCGATCTACGGCTATATTTTCGATTGCAAGAGCGGCAAGCTCATCGAGGTCCCGGAGGCGACCAAGGCCGGCAAGCCGCACTGAACGGGAAGAGAGCATGCGCCCGGGCCGCGAGCTTGCGGCCCGGCGCTATTTCTCCGCATGGACGATCAGCACGTCGCACGGCGCATGGTTGGATATGGCCATCGCGGTCGAGCCCAGTGGGGCCTTCGCATCGCGGTCGTGCGCCCCGACGACCAACAGGTCGACCGGGTGTTGGCCGGCCCATTCCAGTATCTCGTGATTGGCCGATTTGGAGCTGATCAGGACCTCCTGCTCGGCGGCTTGAGTTCCGAGCTCGCGGGCGAGTTCCGCCAACTCCGCCTTCGCGCGCTCCATATAAAAGGTGGCGGGGTCGATATTCTCCGGCGGGATCGGGTTGACCGGAATGTCTTCCGGAAAATGCTCGACCACGTTCAACAGCGTCAGGGTCGCGCCGTCGCGCCCGGCCAGGGCCGCGGCGCGTATTGCGGCCACTCGGCTGTTCTTCGAAAAATCCACGCCTACCACGATGCTTCTGTAGCCGGCCATTGTTCCCTCCCTTTCGTGGGTTGCACACACGGCAGGTGCTGCCTGGGCTTCCATTGCAACGCAAAGCGCGCACAAAACCCCTGATCCAAGTCAGTTAGTCCGCATTGGGCGGCTCGCCCAGCAGCGCGGCGACCGGAAAGTCGCTCAACAACGCTTCGATTTCCAATACGGACCGCTCGCCGCGGCGGCTTGGAGCTACCCGCTCTCCCGTCAAGCTGTTTTGAAATGCCACGTCGGCGAATGCCTCGGGCAGCTCAAGGACCGTCTCGCTCCAGATCGAGGGCTCGGGCAGGCCTGGCGTTTCCTGCGCGCTGTCCTCGGCCAGACGGGCGTACCAGCGCGGCGCGCACACGAGCACGGCACGGCCTTCGTGTTGGCGGGTAAAGGCGACGATGTGCTCGGCACACGGACCTGCGGCGTCGAGCGCCAGATAGTCGCCGTGGATGAACAAACCGGGATGCTGTCTGCGCAACTGGAGCAGGCTATGCGTGAGGAAGAGTTTGGCGCGCCCGTCCTCCAGGGGTTGGCACAGGGCGCGAATCTCGGGCCCCCGGACGCGGATCGCCTGTGCGATGGGCAGTCCGCTGAGCATGGACTCGCAGTGGGCATAGTCAATCGGCCGCCGGTTGTCAGGGTCGACCAGATCGAAGCGCCACAGCTCGTTGCCCTGATAAATGTCGGGCACACCGGGCGCGGTCAGCTTGATGATCGTGCGGCTCAGACTGTTGAGCAGACCGACGGGGGCGATACGGGCCTGGAAGGCGAGAAAGTCGGTCAGGAAGGGATTGCGCTTGGGGTGGGCGAACAGACGTTCGATAAAACGGCGCACGCCCTGCTCGTAGTCCTCGTTCGGCGTCAGCCACGAGCTGTGTTCCTTTGCCTCGCGCACCGCCTTGATCATGTAGGCTTCGACGCGCTCTCGCAGGTGGCCCCGTTCCTCGTCGGAGACGGGATGGGGCGGCCATACGCCCAGCAGGGTCTGGTAGAGAAGATACTCGTCGTTACGCGACGGCACGCGCAGTCCGTCCACCTCGAGTTTCTTCGAGCGATTGACACGGCTCCAGCGGCCCACGTGCCGCCGCCACTCCTGGGGCAGCTCGGACAGCACATTGATGCGTGCGCGCACGTCTTCGCTGCGTTTGCTGTCATGGGTCGAGGTCGCCAGGAGGGTCGCCGGCCAGTGTTCCAGGTGTTCGCGGTTGAAAGCGTGCAGCGCGGCGGGCGAACGACCGTAGCTGCTCGGATCGCCGCCGACCTCATTGAGCGATACGAGCCGGTGGTAGCGGTAGAACGCGGTATCCTCCACCGCCTTGGCCATCACCGGGGCGGTGTACTGCTGGAAGCGCAGGACGAACGCCGCCCGTTCGTGCAGTGCCGCCGGCGCGAGCGAGTCGCGTTCTTCGAGCAGCAGCTGCGTGCGAACGAAATCGAAGATGATCGGGTCGACGGTGGGTGAGCGCCGTTTGGCCTGTGCCACCGCCCAGTCGATGAATTGACGGTCCTCGTCGCGCGTCGCTTCGGTCGTGACATAGGTTCGGTAGACCGGAAAGCAGGCGGCGATTTCGGTCAGCGCCTCGCGCAGGCCGTTCAGGGTGTAGTCGCGCGTCTGGCGATCGCGCTCGGCGATCTTGTCGAGCATGTTGGCCAGCACCGTCAGCTCGCTGGACAGCTGGGTGCGGATGACCAGTTTCTTGCAGCGGTAGACCAGCTCCTCGTAGTCGGGCGCCTGGCCGATGAAGCGGGCATACAGGCCGTCGAGTTCCCGCTGGGACTGCGGCCAGACGAACAGGCCGTCGACCAGTTGGGAGAATTCATAGCCGGTCGTGCCGCGCACCGGCCACGCGTGCGGCAGGTGTTCGTAGTGGGCGAGCACCTTCTCGATCACGATGTAGGGTGGGTCGCCGGCACCGGCCCGGCGCATCGCCGCGTCCAGGCGCCGGTAATAGTCGAGGGGGTCGCGCAGGCCGTCCGGATGGTCGATGCGCAGGCCATTGAGCTGACCCTTGGCCACCAGCGTCAGGACCAGCCGGTGCGTCGATTCGAAGACCTCGGGTTGGTCCATGCACAGGCCGGCCAGGTCGTTGATGTCGAAAAAACGCCGATAGTTGATCTCGTCGGAGGCGACCTGCCAATAGGCCAGGCGGTAGGCCTGGGTCTCGAGCAGTCGGTGCAGGGCATCGAAGCTTGCGGGGCGTTCGGGTTTTCCGTTGAGCTGCCGGATGGCCAGATCCAGAGCCGCCCGCACGCCCGGGTGTGTCGCACACAGCGCCGCCAACCGGCGTTTGGCCTGGGCCGCCTCCTCGTCGCGGCGCCGACAGACCTTCGCTTCGGTGGTCGTGCGCGGCGGCAGCGCCTGAAAGGCCGCGATGACCTTGTCCAGCTCTTCGGCGCGGTCGCGGTCGGACACCTCGCGCACCGCGCTGCCGAGGACCTGCGGGTAGGTCGTGGGGTCGAGCGGAAAACGGTGGTTGTGGTAGTGCACGCTCAGCTCGCCGCGAGCGGCGTCCACGCCAAGCACGAGCTCGCCGCGTTCGAGCACGGCGCCGTAGCGATCGCCGAGAAACGGCAGCAGGACCTTGCCGCGCAGCTCGTCTTTGACCGGGGCCCAGTCGATGTCGAAAAACGCGGCATAACGCGAGGCCGGGCCGTTTTCCAGCACGTCCAGCCACCAGGCGTTATCGTCGCCGCCCACGCCCATGTGGTTGGGCACCAGGTCCAGAATATGTCCCATGTCGTGGCGTCGCAGCTCGGCGACGAACGCCTCGAAGTCCTCGCGGCTGCCCAGCTCGGGATTGAGGGCGTTGTGGTCGACGATATCGTAACCGTGGGTGCTGCCGCTGCGTGCCTTGAGATAGGGCGAGCAATAGACGTGGCTGATACCCAGCGCGGCCAGATAAGGCACGACGGCGCGGGCCTCGCGAAAACCGAACCCGGCGTGCAGCTGGAGCCGGTAGGTCGCGGTGGGCACAGTCGGGGCGCTCACGGTTCAGACTCCTGCAGCGTCCAGCGCAGCGACCACGGGGCCAGCGTGCAGGCGCTGCCTGTTTCACCCGATGCGCTCCCTTCGGTGTGCAGGACCGTACCTTCGAGCCACGGCGCCTGGCTCTGCGGCGAGTCACCGAGGTTGGCGACGACGCACAGTTGTGCGCCGTCGGCCAACGTCCAGCAGGCGTGCAGTCCGCGCTCGCCGAACCGAGCGACATGCGCGCCGCGGGGGGCGGGTAGACGCGGCGCGATGTGCTCCCGGCGAATGTGCAGCAGGCGGCGGTGCCAGTCGAGCCAGACGGCGTGCTCGTCGCGGCCGGCGGTCTTCCAGTCGAGCCGGCTCGCTTCGAACGTGCCCCGCGCATTGGGATCGGGAATGCGCTCGCGCGCCGTCGGATCGGCAAAGGCGGGGAAGTGGGCGAACTCGCGCCGCCGCCCGGCGGTGACGTTCTCGGCCAGTCCCGGTTCGAAGTCGCAAAAGAACAGAAACGGCTGCGGCGAGGCCCATTCCTGGCCCATGAACAGCAGCGGCGGCGAGGGCGCGAGCAGTAACAGGCCCGTCAGCGCACGCACCGGGGCGTCGCCGGCGAGGGCGGTCAGCCGTTCGCCGAAGGCGCGGTTTCCGATTTGATCGTGGTTTTGCACGAAGCCGACGAAGGCCTCCGGCGGCAGCGCGGCGCTCGGCTCACCGCGGGCGATACCGCCGCGAAAGCGCGAGGCCTCGCCCTGATAGGCGAAGCCTTCACCGAGGCAGCGTGCGAGATGGGACAGCGGTGCGTCGCGGTAGTCGACGTAGTAGCCGGCGTCCTCGCCGGTGGCGAGCACGTGCGCGGCGTGGTGCAGGTCGTCGTTCCACTGCGCCGCGTACCAGCGGGGGCGTTCGGCCTCACGCGTGAGATAGCGGGCCGCGTTGTGGTCGTTCTCCAGGACCAGGTGCACGTGGCGCGCGGGGTCGAGCTGCGCATGCACGGTCTCGGCCAGTTCGACGAGGATGTCGGGGCTGGAATCATCGATGATGCTGTGCACTGCGTCGAGACGCAGGCCATCGAGGTGGTATTCCTCCAGCCAATACAGCGCGTTGTGGATGAAGAACTGCCGGACCCATTCGCTGCGCGGGCCGTCGAAGTTGATCGCCGCGCCCCACGGGGTGTGGTGGCGTTCGGTAAAGAAATCCGGCGCGTAGAGGTGCAGGTAATTGCCCTCCGGTCCGAAGTGATTGTAAACGACGTCGAGAAACACCATCAGGCCGCGGGCATGCGCGGCCTGAACGAACGCCTTGAAGTCTTCGGGAGGGCCGTAGCCGGCGAACGGCGCGAAGGGATAGACCCCGTCGTAGCCCCAACCGCGCGAGCCGGCGAAGGCGCCCACCGGCATCAGCTCCACGGCGGTGACCCCCAGCTCGACCAGGTGGTCGAGGCGCCCGATGGCCGCCGCGAACGTGCCCTTCGGAGTGAAGGTGCCGACATGCAGCTCATAGAGGACGGCCTCGTGCCACGGCCGCCCGTGCCAGTCCTCCCCGCGCCACTGCCAGGCGAGCGGGTCGACTACCTCACTGGCGCGATGCGGGCCGTCGGGCTGGGAGCGGCTGGCCGGGTCGGGTACCTGCCAGTTGCCGTCGATGCGATAGCGATAGCGCGTGCCGGCTCCGGCGCGCTGGGTTTCCAGGGCGAACCAACCGTCGGACTCCGCGCTCATCGCCAGGGCGAGCTCGTCTTTTCCCTGCCCCAGATAGAGCTCCACGCGGCGCGCCGCGGGCGCCCACAGGCGAAACCGGACCCGGCCGTCCTCGCGGACCTCGGCGCCGAACGGCATGGGGTGTGCTCGCGTGGCCATCGTGAGTGGCGTTTGTCGCGCCTCCGTGCGGGGATGGGCCCCCGGCGTCAGCCGAGCTCGATGCGATCGCCGGCGCCGTGCAGCAGGGCGACCATCAGTGTCAGGTATTCGCGTAAATGGCGCGTAATCAGGAAATTGTCGCGCACGAATCCCTGCGCCTTCTCGCCCATCTCGGCGAGTTTGTCGGGCTGGTGCAGCAGGTACCGTATGCGCAGTGCCGCGCCCTCGGGGGTGTTCACCAGAAACCCGGTGTGGTGGTTGATGACCTGAAGCCGGATGCCGCCCACGTCGCCGCCGATGACGGCCTTGCCCTTCCACATCGCCTCGGTCACTGTCAGCCCGAAACCCTCGCGCAGCGATTTTTGCAGGACGATGGGCGCGGCACGCTGCAGAGCGTTGATGGTGCGGTGGGCATCGGACGGCAGCAGCAGGACGTGGATATCCGGGTCCAGCTCGGCTGTCGCCCGGACCTCGTTCAGGACCGCTTCGCCTTCAGGGTCGTCCGTCGCGCCGCCGCCGGCCAGCACCAGCTGCAGCGAGGGCACGAACTTCTTGGCGAGCTCATAGGCTTGGATCACGCCGACTGGGTCCTTGAATCGATCGAAGCGCGAGACCTGCAGCACCAGCGGGCGCGAGGGATCGAGCTCGAAGCGCTCGTAGACCGAAGCCACTTCGTCGCCGCCCAGCTCCATGTTCTTCTCGCTCAGCGGATCGATGCTCGGCGAGACGATGTACTGGGGATGCGGCAGGGACTGGGCGAAGGCCGCCAGCGAGAACACGCTGGCGTCGTAATCCTTGACCCAGTTGCGCAAATAGCGCCAAACCGGCCGGTGCGGGTGGCTAGCGTCGATGTGACAGCGCCACACCCACTTGCCGCGGCGGTTTGGGCAGAGCGCGTGCAGCGGCGCGGGCTGCGGGTCATGAATGAAGACGAAGTCCGCCTCTTCCAGGGTCGATCGCAGCCGCTCGGCATTCGTCCGGTTCGTCTTCTCGTAGGCCTCCAGCAGGTGAGGCGGAATGTCCACGCGAATGCCCTGCAGGGCGTTGTGCATGCCCTTGGTGCAGTCGAAGAATTCGCCTTCGCCGCTGATCGTCTCCCAGCGCGCGTCCAGCCCCAGCTCGCGCGTCAGCGGCACGAGCTTGTCGAGTATCTCGGCCACACCGCCGCCCAGGCGCGTGGAATTGACATGCACCAGCTTCATTCCGCGCAGCGGCTCGGACAATTGGCGCAGGTGTTCGATGACGTCGCGGCCGGCGACCTTGGCGTATTCGTCGAGCATGCTCATGGCGCGCTCTCCGCGAGATGGCGGTGTACCATGACCGTGAGCTGCTCGCGCAGCTCGGAGAGGCTGCCGAAGTAGGGGTCAATGCCGTCGAGCTCCGCGCGCAGGTCGGTGTATTCCTCCCCGAAGCGCAGCAGCCACAGGCTGAAGTCGTTGCCGTGCTCGGGCAGGCGGCGGCGGGCGTCGATAAGGTGGTAGAAGATGCTGCTGGCCGACAGTTTGGGGATGAGGTCGACGAGCTCGCCGGCCTGGCTCAGGCGGTTGCCGGTGTCAAAGATGACGATCTGGGAGCGGGCCAACTCGAACTGCTGGCTCGCCCGCGTCCAGTGCAGCGACTCCGACTCGTCCAGGCGCGCGTCGATGAGGTCGACGATCTCCTGGCGCAGCTCCTCCAGGTCGGGGTAGTCGGTGGGATCGAGCATCGCCAACCGCTCGGCGAGGATCGAGTCGTGCAGCCCGTGCTTGACCCAGGCGGCGAAGTCGTTGTTGAACTCGCGCTCCTCGAAGTGCGCGTGCAGCAGACCGCCCCAGAAGTGGTGGTAGACGCTGCCGACTTCCACGGCGAGCAGGTGGTCTCGCAGCTCCTTGGCGGTCAGCGCCTTGCGGCCGGTGGCAATGGCCACCAGGGCGCAGTCCTTGACCGCGAACTCCTCGGGCGGGTCGTCAGCCGCCAGCGTTTTCTTGACCATGCGACGCTCCTCCTTTTGGCCGCGGCGGCCTTTCCCATTTCCGCCGCTTCGCCCTGAGATTATTGTAGACGGTTGTGGGCAAGGTCTGGGTTCGCGGCAGGTCCTGCTCTCAATCAAATCCACGCACCTGATTGACGAATCCCCGCCGGGTAGTGCCTGAGCGGTGGTATCCTGGTCGACAGCTGAAGCGTGGAGCCGTTGCCTATGTCCGGTAAGCCCTGTGGGCCCGATACCACTGTGCGGGCGCGCCTCATCCAGGCGGCGCTGGCGTGCTTCTTGCGTGACGAATACCGAAATGTGACCACCCGCCAGATTGCCTCCCGGGCGGGCGCCAACGTGTCAATGATCCGGTATTACTTTGGCAGCAAGGAAGGCCTCTACGAGGAAATGATCCGTGAGACGCTGGCGCCGCTGCTCGACGTGCTGGACGGGCCGCTGCTTGCCACCGCGCACGGGTTCGAGGAATTTTTCCGCCTCTATTACGAGACCATGGCGCAGCATCCCGAGTTCCCGAAACTGATCCTGAAGGTCCTCGCCCTCGACCAAGGGCCCGGTCGGCGATTCGTTCAGCAGCTGCTGGAACGCGGGCGCGCCCAGGGGAGCCGGCGCGTCCAGGCACTGAAGGCGACGGGTGAGCTCGACCCCGAGGTCGAGCCGGACGTCGTCAGGATGGCGTTCGTCAGCCTCGCGATGATGCCGATGCTGGTCAAGGACATCTTCGCGGAACAGTTGGGCCGCGAAATGGACAAGCGGTTTTTCGACGGCCTGGCCGCCTTCAACGGCCGTCTGTTTACGCGGGGACTGCGCTCGTAGGCCCGTGGCCCCCGCGCGTCGTCGCTCAGCTTCTTTGACCTGGATATTGTACAGGGGAAGAGCATGGCAAGTTTCTCCAAACACAGGGCAGCGGTCCGGTTCGTTTCACTCGCGATGCGTTTTGCCGCGTGGCTGCAGGCCCTGCCTAACCGGATGACGCCCCCACCGTTTCGGCTGCTGCAGATCGGCTCGGCCTTCTGGCAGTCGCGGGCCCTATACGTGGCCGCCCGGCTCGATGTCGCCACCAGGCTTGGGGACAAGACCTGTTCCGCGACCGAAATCGCCCGCCTGGTCGGTGCGGATTCGGACGCACTCCAGCGTTTGCTGCGCATGCTGGCATCGATGGGGGTGTTCGAACAGGCAGGCGACACCTTCCGCAACAATGGTGTCTCCGACTGGATGCGCGAGGACCGCCCCAACAATATGCGTGCCATGATCCTCATGCACAACTCGCCCGAGATGAGCCGGCCCTGGTACGAGCAGCTCGAGCAGGGCGTGCGTAAGGGGGAGGTGCCATTCGCCCTGACCCACGGCGAGGAGATGTACCGCTACATGGATAACCACCCCGATTTCGACGCCGAGTTCGCGCGGGCCATGGAGAGCGTCGATGCCCTGACCGGCGAGGCCTTCGCCACCGACGTCGACTGGGGCCGTTTCGAGCGCCTCATCGACGTCGGTGGCTCGAAGGGTTTCAAGGCGTTGGCTATCCTCAAGCACTATCCCAAGCTCCGCGCGCTGGTGTTCGACCGCCCGAATGTCATCGAGGACGCGCACGCCTATTGGCGCGAGCACGATCCCGGCATCGCGCGCGAGCGGATCCGGTTCGAGGCAGGCGATATGTTCGAATCGGTGCCGGCCGCCGAAGGACCCAATGAGGCCTATCTGCTGGCCGGCGTGCTGCACGGACTGTCCGACGAGGAATGCGCGGCGGTGCTGAAGAACGTGGCCCGGGCGGGCGCGGCCGCGGGCGCATACGTCGCGATCATGGAGATCGTCGTCCCAAGCGACCGGCCCGATTACCTCTCGGCCTCGTTCGACATGCAGATGTTCATGGGGACGCGCGGGCGCGAGCGGTCCCTGGCGCAGTGGTCCGACCTGCTGCGGCACAGCGGGCTGACGCTGGTCGAAGAGGTCAGCACGCGCTCGATGGTGAAGGTGCTGGTGGCGCGACCGGCCTCGGACTAAGGTCAGGGAGATCGTATGAGGCTGGCATTGACGTTTGCGGCAACGCTCCTTGTCGGCATGGTCGGCGGAGCGCTGCTGTACGCCTACGCGCCACAGCTCATTTATACGGCCGATCATTCCCCGCCGGTCAATTTCGTGGCCGCCTCAGCGCGTATCGATACCGCGGGTCAACCCTCGGCAGCCCAGCTTCGCGGCCTCCGGGCCAAGGGCTATGGCCTGGTCGTGAATCTTTCGCCCCCGGACTCGGCCGGCTCGATTGCCGGGGAAGGCCGACTCGTCGCCGGCAGCGGTATCGACTACGTCAACATCCCTGTGGACTACGACGCGCCCCGGGTCGCCCAGTTCGAGTTGTTCAGCCGAATCCTGCAGGCCTCGCAGGCCCGCCGCGTCCTCGTCCATTGCCAGCTGAACGGGCGGGCCTCGGTGTTTACCTTTCTCTACCGCGTCGTTTACGAGCACGCCGCCCCGGACAGCGCCTACGAGAAAGTGACCGATGCATGGGTCCCCAATGCGCGCTGGAAGCGCTTCGCGGCGTCGGTGCTCGGGCGCCACGGTATCGACTACTCCCTACCCTGAACCGCTCGCCTCTTAACGGGAAATTGACCCGCGAGCGGAGAATATGTCGCAGGACCGCCGCTCGCGCCGGCGCGCCCGTGTCATACACGCAAGGGAGAAGCGCATGAAGAGCATATCGATCACGACCGCAGCACTCGCCGCGATACTCGGCGCCGCCCCGGTGGTCTGGGCCGTTGCAGCAACCCCCGCTGCGCCCACCAACGCCGAGCTGCGCCGGCAAAGTGCCGCCATGATGAAGGCCGACGAGCGTCGGCGCGAGGAAATTCACAAGGCCAACATGGCGCTGCTCAAGCGCCACGACAGGCTGATGGACCGGGAGGAGCGCATGATGGCGCGCGTCGAGGCGGCGGAGAAGCGCCGCGAGGCCGAGGTCGAACGTTTCGACAAGATACTGTCGACCTGGGAGCGCCAGCAGGCCGAGTACCAGAAATATCTCGACTCGCTCAAGGCAAGATGACGCCCCCCGCGCCGTTGCCCCTGGGCCATATTGATTAGTCGCCGGTTTTGGGTCTTAATTGACCTCGCCGGGAGAACCTCCAATACACGGCCGCCGCAGCCTTCGGGTGCGGCGGTTTTTTGATGGGCGACCGGTAGTGGTTTTTCTCAATTATCAAAACCAATAAAGAGGATTGAAGCCATGTCCGCAGCCGCCGAACAAGTCACCCGCGTCGCCGAGGCCTTTGCCGAGGCCTGGAACCGTCACGATATGGACGCCTTCGCCCGGCTCTTCGCCCCCGACGCCGAGTTCGTCAACGTCGTCGGCTTATGGTGGAAGGGGCGCGACCAGATCAGGGAGGCGCACGAGGTCACGCACAAGACCCTATTCAAGGACAGTCGCCTGACCATCCTCGGGACGGCCGTTCGCTTCCCCGCGGAAAAATTCGCCATCGCCCGTTCCCATTGGCAGCTCGAAGGCCACACCAGTCCGGACGGCCAGGCGCTTCCGTCCAGGACCGGGCTGCTGGTCAACGTGCTCACCTCCGACGGCGGGGACTGGTCCATTATCGACTCCCAGAACACCGACATCATCGAGGGACTCTTGTCGCGGCCGCAGTAGAGTAGCGCCGCGGTGCAACGGCCGGGGCGCCGCGGCGTCGCCGCGACCCCGGCCATCCCCGTCGCGCCGGGCACGAAAGGGCGTGCGGCAGCGCAAAGGCGAACCCGTTCGCGCCCTGGTACACTCGGATATCGGCCGGCGATTCAGACACGCTATGGACCTCAACCGCAATCGCATCGGAAATGTCATCCTCGGCCTGGCGGTGTTCGCGGTACCGGTGGCCGCACTCGCCTACCGCTTCGGCGCCGGCTCGGCGCTGGCGCTCCTTGCCTGGGTGCTCGCCATCTACGGGGTCGCCAATCTGGCGGTGTATCTCTTTGCCCGGCGCAACAAGGCCGCCAAGGCGGGCGCCGCCATTCTGTATCCCGAGCTGCTTTTCATCTTGTTCCTGCCCCGGCACCTGAAGCGGTCGCTGGCCCGGCTCGAGGAGCAGGAGGCCCGGCAGTCGAGTCCGGATTCGGAAAGCGGGCGCTGACCGGCCACAGCATCTGTCTGTTATACAGTATTATTCGTTGTGCAAACCCTGCGCGATATAACACCGGGCGTCCATTTCGCAACTGCCTGAACCGCGGAGAAAAAACGCATTTCCTCTCCCGGTCCCGGGTGCGTGTTATACCGCAAATCCACGGTCTAATTTGATCATGTGGCAATTCGCAGTATATTTACAGAAAGAACGAGAACAGCCACGTCGTATCCGCCTGAATTAAGGGAGCTTTTATGCAAGGGAGCATTGCGAGTCCGGAATTATCAGTACTTGAGACGTTCAATTATCGTTAGATGCTCATGGAAACCATAGATCAACGCCGTCTCGATCATGCCGAACAGACAATCCGTAAGGGTCTGGAGGCAATCGGCAGTGATCCACAAAATGGATACTACTGGGTATGGTCCGGTCATATGCTGAAAGCTGCAACACTACTCAAGTACGACCAACCCCAGGCTGAAACCGTAATGCGGAGCCTTGTGCAAAATACAATTCGACACTTCTCTTCACACGACTCCCCTCTTGCATTAACGAAACAAAACGAACTCATCCTTTTGTCCATACTGACGGGAGACACAGAAGATGCAAGGAGGATAGCTCAACTTAAAGCTACCGAAGAACACAATCATCCTTTTGATGTCGTGCTAAATCGAAAGCTCCGGCATGCGCTTGGTGTTGCTGACGCAAACCATGCTTTGTCCTATCAGGCATCAACCCATGAAGCAGGGTTCTTCGTAGATATAGATAAAGTCGCGAATAGAGAAAAGACTGACTTTTCGAACACAGACATGTATTGGAAAGCCACTCGGAAAAAACGATATGAGAACACCATCTTTGGCCAGAAAAATATATTCCGTGAAGTACTTGAAAAACTACAACGCATCTAACAACGGGTTCCAGGCGACGTCGGCGCTAACGCGCCGCCGCGCCTGAACCCGGCCGTTAGAAGGCAAAAAACCATAGCTGAAGTGCTTGGGAGGATCTAAAACAATGTTTTGGAAAAAGAAGAAAGAAGCTAATAAATCGAAGCACGTTTTGCTAATTGAAACGCATCTTTCAGGCGGAATGCCCTTGATTAAGG
>DATFLL010000055.1:0-20824 GCA_035267785.1 Gammaproteobacteria bacterium
TAAGATCGGCCCGGTACCGGATGGAGGAGCCGTCCCTGGACGGCTCCTCCTTTCTCAATCACAGCGAATCGACTTCCGGAGGTCAGTTTGGACCGGCAAGTGTCGAGCAGCCCGGCCGCCACGGGACTGCACCGGGGTGCGCACCTCGACAGCCTGTTCCGCGGCGCCACCCGCGTGTTCGCGGCCCTGGTGTTCGCCATCGTCATCGGAATCCTGATCTCCCTGATCATCGGGGCCTATCCGGCCTTCCAGAAATTCGGCTTCGGCTTTTTCACCAGCACGGAGTGGAACCCGGTCACCGAGCAGTTCGGGGCCCTGGTGGCCATCTTCGGAACCCTGGTCACCTCGACCATCGCTCTGATCATCGCGGTGCCGGTCAGCTTCGGCATCGCCATGTTCACCACCCAGCTGGCGCCGGTCTGGCTCAAGCGCCCCATCGCGACCGCGGTGGAACTGCTCGCCGCCATCCCCAGCATCATCTACGGTATCTGGGGGCTGTTCGTGTTCGCGCCCCTGTTCGCCGACCATGTCCAGCCCTGGGTCACCGACCACCTGGGCAACTGGCCCCTGGTGGGTGCCTTGTTTCAGGGCCCGCCCATGGGCATCGGCATGTTCACCGCCAGCCTCATCCTGGCCATCATGATCATCCCGTTCATTGCCGCGGTCATGCGCGACGTGTTCGAGGTCGTGCCGGCCTCGCTGACCGAGTCGGCCTATGCGCTGGGCTCGACCACCTGGGAGGTGGTCTGGAACATCATCCTGCCCTACACCAAGGCCGGCGTGGTCGGCGGCATCATGCTGGGCCTGGGCCGGGCCCTGGGCGAGACCATGGCGGTGACCTTCGTCATCGGCAACGCCCATAACATCAGCGCCTCGCTGTTCATGCCCGGCAATACCATCGCCTCGACACTGGCCAACGAGTTCACCGAGGCCACGGGGACCATCTATCCATCGTCGCTGATCGCCATCGGGTTGATCCTGTTCCTGATCACCTTCGTGGTATTGGCGCTGGCCAAGCTGTTGCTCATGCGTTTGACAGCGCGTGAAGGCACGCGCAGTTGAGGGGGCGGTGGTGAACCTGTATCGACGACGCGTCTTCATCAATTACTTCAACCTGACGGTGTCGGTGCTGACGACACTGTTCGGCCTGTTCTGGCTCGTATGGCTGTTGTGGACCCTGCTCGCCAACGGACTGCAGTGGATACACTGGGACTTGTTCACCAAGACGACGCCGCCCCCGGGCAGCGACGGCGGGCTCATCAACGCTATCGTCGGCAGCGGTATCATGACCGTCCTCGGCGTGGCCATCGGCGCGCCGGTCGGTGTGATGGCGGCAACCTATCTGTCGGAGTTCGGCCGCGCCTCGAAGTTGGCGCCCGTCGTGCGCTTCGTCAACGACATCCTGCTCAGCGCCCCGTCCATCATCATCGGCGTGTTCGTCTTCGAGTTGATCGTAGTCAACATGGGGCATTTTTCCGGTTGGGCGGGGGCCGTAGCCCTGGCCCTGATAGTGATCCCGGTGGTGGTGCGTACCACCGAGGACATGCTGCGTCTGGTGCCGGACACCTTGCGCGAGGCCGCCGCCGCGCTGGGGGCACCGCAGTGGAAGGTTATCGTACATGTGGTCTACCGCGCGGCCCGCGCGGGGATACTCACGGGCGTGATGCTGGCCATCGCCCGCATCAGCGGCGAGACGGCGCCGCTGCTGTTCACAGCCCTGAACAATCAGTTCTGGAGCACGGACATGAACCAGCCCATGGCCAATCTGCCCTATGTCATATTCCAGTTCGCCATGAGCCCGTATGATGACTGGCATCATCTGGCCTGGGCGGGCGCGTTGCTGATTACCTTCAGTATCCTGCTGCTCAATATCCTCGCCCGCGTGGTGCTGCGCGAGCGCAAGACGAGTCGATGACGATTATGAACGGCACTGGTGAGAACATGCTAAAGAACACGATCCCGGGCTCGGCGACCTCTTCGGCCGAGACCGAGGCCGAAAGCCGCGAACACGCCGACGATTTCGTCGCGCGCACGCCGCCGGACGTGATGCCCGAGGGCAAGCTCGTGGTCAAGGACCTTGATTTTTACTACGGGAAGTTCCACGCGCTGCACTCGATCAGCATGAGCATCCCGGAGAAGAAGGTCACGGCCTTCATCGGGCCCTCCGGTTGCGGCAAGTCGACGCTTCTGCGCTCGTTCAATCGCATCTACGAGCTCTATCCGGACCAGCGTGCCGAGGGCGAGGTTCTGCTCGACGGTCGCAACGTCCTGGACAAGGGAGAGGATCTGAATCACCTGCGGGCCAAGGTCGGCATGGTGTTCCAGAAGCCCACACCGTTTCCCATGACCGTCTACGACAACATCGCGTTCGGCGTGCGTCTGTACGAGAGGCTCTCGCGCTCGGACATGGACGACCGAGTGGAGTGGGCGCTGAAAAAGGCGGCCCTGTGGGAAGAGGTGCGCGACAAGCTGCGCCAGATCGGCACCCAGCTCTCGGGCGGTCAGCAGCAGCGTCTGTGTATCGCGAGAGCCATCGCGGTCAAGCCCGAAGTACTGCTGCTCGACGAACCGGCCTCGGCGCTGGATCCGATTTCCACGTTGAAGATCGAGGAGCTCATCAATGAGCTCAAGGACGACTACACCATCGTCATCGTCACGCACAACATGCAGCAGGCCGCGCGCGTGTCCGACTACACGGCCTTCATGTACCTCGGCAAGCTCATCGAGTTCGACGACACTAACGTAATCTTCACCAAGCCAAACCGCAAAGAGACGGAAGACTACATCACCGGCCGCTACGGCTGAGGCGCCGGGCAAGGTTCGGGGGCCGACAGGCAACGCAAAGGGCGCAAAGACGCAGAGTGCGCAAAGGAAAACCTTTTTCATGTTGCACCTGCCGGGCCGCGCGGCGATAACATCCCGCGCCTTGCCAAAAAGTCTTCTTCTCTTTGCGTCCTTTGCGCCTTTGCGTCCTCCGCGTCGACGGCCGAGCCCGAAAAAGGCCGATAACCCATCTAGCAGCCCCGGTTCCCGCCGTGCTATAGGTCGAACCCGGACGATTAACGCAAAGGGCGCAAAGTCGCCAAGGACGCGGAGAGAGGACAATTCTTGCGCGGCTAGCCTCGGAATTCCACTTCGTACAGGGAAGCCGTCGGCGTAGTCGATAATCTTCCCTTTGCGCACTCTGCGCCTTTGCGTCCTCCGCGTTGACAGCCGCATACGAATAGAACGCACATCGGTTTATATCACGCCTGTTACAGCCGGCGCTGGGGCCTGTGATATCCTTGCCCGGATTCCCATCGATTCGGACAGCGCATGCCACATCAGAGTCAGATCATCGCCCTGCGATCCGCGCTCGATCGCGTCATCGTCGGCCAGCCACGATTGCTCGATCGCCTGGTCACGGGGCTGTTGACCGGCGGGCATATCCTGGTCGAGGGCCTGCCCGGTCTGGCCAAGACGACGGCGGTCAAGACGCTTGCGGACAATGTGCACGCCGGTTTTCAGCGTATTCAGTTCACGCCCGACCTCCTGCCCGGCGATCTCACCGGTACCGATATCTACAATCCGCACTCTCACCATTTCGAGTTTCGTCCCGGCCCGCTGTTCCATCAGATTGTGCTCGCCGACGAGATCAACCGCGCGCCGGCCAAGGTTCAGTCCGCGCTGCTCGAGGCCATGCAGGAACACCAGGTCACGGTCGGCGGGACGACGCACATACTGCCCGAGCTGTTCATGGTCATGGCCACGCAAAATCCCCTGGAGCAGGCCGGGACCTATCCGCTGCCCGAGGCCCAGCTCGATCGTTTTCTGCTGCACGTGGTGATCGACTACCCCTCGACGGACGAGGAGCTGTCCATCCTGCAGCACAACCGGGCCCGCCTGCGTGGGGAGGGCGAGGCGCCCAGCGAGGCGGCGCGGGTGACGGTGGAGACGATCTTGGCGGCGCGCGCGGAGGTGGCGCGAGTGTTCATCGACGAGCCCCTCGAGCGCTATATCGTTGAGCTGGTGACGGCCACGCGCTACCTGGAGCGTTACCTGCCCGACAAAGGCGCGGCGGTGGAAGTCGGTGCCTCGCCGCGGGCGGCCCTGGCCATTGCCCAGGCGGCCAGCGCGACCGCCTATCTGCGCGGGCGCGACTACGTCATCCCCGACGACATCCTCGAGGTGGCGGCCGACTGTCTGCGCCACCGACTCATACTCGGCATGGGTGCGCGCCTCGAGCAGGTCACGCGCGACGAGTTGATCGCGGCCTTGTTGGACCGACTGCCCGTTCCCTGACGCCCGACCCATGGCGCGGCGACTCATCAACACGGTGCGTGCGCGACTTGCCGGCGGCGGCAGGCTGGCGCGCGCGGTGCAGCGTTTTTGGACGTTCCCGCGCGATGGAACGGGGCGGGGCGACTACCCGCCCTTGGTGAGCAGCGCTGAGATCGAGGCCCTGCTGCGTCGGCTGCAGGGCCTGGGCCGCGAACCCGGTGCGCCCTGGCTGGTACACACGCGGCAGGTGGGAGAGGCGGACTCGGCGTTCGTCGGCAGCGGTCTGGACTTCGAGGAGCTCAGACCCTACGCCGCCGGCGACGATCTGCGTGACGTGGATTGGCGGGCATTGGCACGCAGCGGCCGGGCCTTCGTCAAACGCTATCGTGAAGAACGCCAGGCGGTCCTGCACGTCGTGCTGGACCGCCGTGCCAATATGCGGTTTGGCACGCACTGTCGCCTGAAGGTCGCGCAAGGAGCGCGGGCCGGGGCGGTGTTCGCCTTGGCGGCGATGCTGCGCGGCGCCGCGGTGGGGCTGACCAGCCTCGGCCCCGACGGGCGCCATGTGCGCGCTCAATCCGGCCGCGGAGCGATCATGGGTGTACTGCGCGACCTCGCGGCGCCCTGTCCGCCATTGGTCGCGCGGTCCGATGCCTCCCACGACTTGTTCGCCCGACAGCTCGCGGAGGTCGAGTCCCTGGTGCCGGCCGGGGGACGCGTGCTGCTGCTCAGCGACTTTCGCGGCCTGCGCGAAGACGACCTTGGGGTACTGGCCCGTCTGGCCGCGCGCTGTCCGGTCACCGCGCTGCACATCGAGGACGAGAGCGAGCGCCATCTCCCGGCTCTGGGCTGGGCGGACTTCGCTGCGCCGGGGGGGCGCGAGGTTCGCACAGTCGATGCGGGCAGCGCGGCCCTGCGCGATGAGTTCGCCGCGGCGGCGCACCAGCGCCGTCAGACTCTGCGCGAACGCCTCGAACCGTTGGGAATCGCCTTTCACAGCTGCACGACGTGCGACGATGTCTTCGTCCAACTTGGCGCGAGTGCCCTGCATGGCTGATCCCAACGCCGCACTCATCGATATCGTCGGTCCGGCCGGCCCCGCCCAGTCCGCGGGGGGCGGCTGGCCGTTCTTTCAATGGCTGCTCGTCGCCGTAGCGGTCGCCGCGCTGGTCGTATGGATTGCCGCGCGCCTGCCGGTGTGGCGCACCCGGCTGGCACTGTGGCGGTTGCGCCGCGCACACGAGGCGGGCCTCATGGACAGCCGCGAGGCGTCTTACCGCCTTGCCGCTGAGCTGCGGCGCCACTATCGCTTGCGCCGTTTGGACGCGGCGTCGGTTTCGATGCATGCCGGCGGCGATTGGTCGGCGGTGCTCAGGCGTCTTGATCGCTTCCGCTACCGGCCGGCACAGTCCCGGGCCTCGCCGCGTCAATGGCAGCGGCTGTGCGACGCGGCGGTGCGGCGGCTCGGCACGCGGTGGGGGTGTGGCTTGTGATCTCGGACCTCATCGCCGGGTGGCCGACCGGGCTGCACTTCGTGGACCCGCTTTGGCTGGCCCTGCTGCCGTTGGCGTGGTGGGCGGCCTGGCGATCGCGCACGGGAGCGCAGCGGCGGGTCGGGCGGGTTGTGCTCGTGCACCCCGATGCCGAACGGTTCGGTCCGCGTGCGCAGCGAGCGCCCGGTGCCGGTCGCTGGTGGCTCGTCGGGTTGGCCGGTTCGCTCTTGCTGGCGGCGCTGGCCCGACCGCAAAGTATCGGCGGCTGGATAACGCCGCCGCCGCTCGGACGTCAGCTGGTCATGCTGGTCGATGTCTCACAGAGCATGAGCATCAGCGACTTTCGTTTTCAAGGCCAGCGCGTACAGCGTATCGACGTGCTCAAGGGTGTGGTCACGCGCTTTGTCCGGGCGCGGCGCGCCGATCGTTTCGCACTGATCACGTTTGCCAGTCATGCCGCCACACTGGTGCCGATGACCGCCGATCGCACGCTGGTCGAAGCCATGCTCCAGCGTTTGCACGTGGGCGTAATCGGCGATGATACCGCAATCGGGGACGCCCTCGTATTGGCGTTGAAACAGGTCCGCGAGCATCGCTCTTCGAGTGCGCGGCCCGGGGTGTCCGGCGGCGATGAGCGCCGCCCGCGCCCGGCGTTGATCCTGTTTTCCGATGGCGACAATACTGCCGGGCAGGTCCGTCCGCGCGACGCGGTGGCCATCGCACGCCGCCTCGGCGTGGCGATCTACACCGTGGCCATCGGCGGCGACGCTCAGCCGCGGGCCGCCGACGCGAAGGACTCGTCCCGGGCGATGGGCCTGCGCGAGATTGCGCGGCGCACCGGTGGGCGCTACTACCGCGGCGGCAATCCGCGGGCGCTGCAGAGCATCATGGCCGACATCGATCGTCTCGAGCGTACCGAACGCCCGCCAGCGACACAGCGCCGCGTCACCGAGTGGTACGTGTGGCCGCTCGGCGCCGGCGCGGCATTGTTCCTGCTCGCCGCCCTGCCGTTCGAGCCTCGGGCCGGTCGCCGTGGCCGGCGGGCGACGGGACCGGGTCGGTCGGGGCGGGGCGCGGCATGAGCCTGTTGAACACACTCGCGGCCATCGAGTGGCATCACCCGGCCGCCTGGTCGCTGGCCGCAGTCCCGCCGCTACTCTGGCTGCTGGCCGGCCTGCGCCGGCGCCGCACCCTGAGCTATGCCGAGCAGACGCTTCGGCCATGGGCGGTTCGCGACGCCGGGCCCACGGCGTCCTGGTCAACGTTCGGGAGGGCAGCGGTTCGCCTGCTGGGCTGGATCCTGCTCGCCGCGGCCCTGGCCGGGCCGCGCCTGCCCGAGCTGCACGGAGGCGGGCCGGCCGGCGGGCCGGGAGATGCGAGTCGAGCGGATGTCGATCTGATGGTGGTGTTGCAGGTGCCCTTCGAGCCGCAGGACCCGGTGGCCGAGGCCTATATGCAGCGCGTGTGGACCGAGCTGCAGGACCTGACGGCGCGGCTGCACGGCGAGCGGGTGGGGCTGGTCGCCTACAACGGGCGGGCCGGCGTGCTCGCGACACCGACCGCCGATCGCGGCGCGCTGCGATTTTACCTGCGCCATGCCCCGATGGTGCTGGCCGGTTGGCGCGGCGATGCGCTCCCCGGGGCACTCGTCCGGGCGCGTCGGACCGTTGCGAATGCCCGCTCGGGCGGACGCTCGGCCGGGATCGTGCTGATCGCGGCCGGCGGGACGCTGCCCGATCCGGCGGCGCTGGCCAAGGCGTTGAAGGGGCTGCGGGAGGCCGACGTCCCCGTGTTCGCGCTGGACATGCACGCTCTCGCGGCGGACCTGTTGGCGCGCCACCCGCGCTCGCGCGCCTTCGGCGTCCCGGCCTTGGGGCCGGCGGCCAAGCGGAACATCGCTCCGGTGGGCGGGGTGCTGCGCGAGGTCGCGCGGCGCACCGGCGGTGAGTATGCCCGGCTCAGCGACGGCGACGCCGACTGGCGGCATTTGTACGATGACGGCGCCGGCGAGCTGCCCAGTCGCCCTGCAGTCGGTTCGGGCGAGCTGGTGCGCAGCTGGCGCCCCCTGTACGCCTGGTTTTTGCTGCCGGCGTTGCTGTTGCTGCTGCTCGATGCCGTCGGCGCCGGCAGCGGCGGTTGGCGGGGACGGGCGACGGCGGCGCACATGCTCTGGGTGGTGCTGTGCCTGGGCATTGGCGCGGCCGCGGTCGGATGGGCACGGCCGGCCGCAGCCGCGCCGGTCCCGCCCGCGGCCCACCCGGCCGATCCGGCTTATGCCTCGGCTTATCGTGCGTACCAGGCGAAGGATTACGCGCTGGCCCAACTGCGTTTCGCCGCCGTCGCCGGTTATGCGGCGCGCCTGGGCGAGGGGGCCAGCGCCTATCGGCGCCGCGACTACGCCCACGCGGTTCGTCAGTTCGGGGCGGCTTTGTTGGCCGCCGGCAATGCGGGCGAGCGGGCCACAGCCTTGTTCAACCTCGGCAACGCGCGGTTCCAGCGACACGAGTACGCCCGCGCGGTAGAGGCCTACGAGGGTGCATTGGATTACAGCCGCCAGGCCGGGGGGAATCAGGCGGCCCGGATTCGCCAGAATCTTTGGCTGGCGCGATCGCATCTGGCCGGCAAGAAGATCCGCCGACCGGCCGCCGAGGGCGGCCGGCCGGTGCGCCGCAGCGAGCCGCCCGAAGGCTTTCCCGACCAGACGCCGCCGACCGTCAGCGCCACGGGCACCGCTCGGCGCGGAGAGGTCGCCCGGCGCATCGCGCGCGGGGAGCTCTCGGCACGGCCGGAGCAAAGCGGCGTCGAGGGCGGTGCCCGGGATGAACGACCGACGGACGCCGCGGACGACACCGTCCTCAAGCTCCTGGACCTGGTTGACGACCATACTGCAGCGCTCCTGCGCGGTGTCATCACGCATGAACCCGCTCCGTCGGCGGGCCCGGGGGATCGACCATGAAGCACTGGAGCGCGCGGTGGGCGGCGGCGGTCCTGCTGGCGGTTGCGCTATGTGGCCCACCGGTATCGGCGGATGCCGCCGCCAAAACGGCGGGCGGTGATGGTCGACTGGAAATCCACATCGAGCCGTCCCGTCCCGTGCTCGGCCATCCGCTGCACCTGCGGCTGCGTGCCGTCGGTGCCCCGCAGCCGCTCGCCGGCATCTCGCTGGCTCCGCTGCGCTCCAATTTCCATGTACAGGACGTGGCGGCGGGGCACGACCGGGTCCGCCGGGGCGGGCGCAGGCTCGCGGTCGATACCCTGGACATCACGCTGTATCCCCTGCACAGCGGCCGACTCAGTGTGCCCGCGCTGCACCTGGGAACCTGGGCGAGCCGGCCCGAGACGATCCAGGTGGCGGCAGTCGGTTCGCCCGGCTCGGTGATTCGGGTGCGAAGCGGTATCGGGCAGACGGCGCCCTGGGTGCGCCAGGAGATTCTGGTCTATATCGACGTCTACGATGACGGTGGGGGCGTGTTGGCCGAGCTGCCCGCCTGGCATCCCCCCGGCGCCTTTGTGCGCCGCCTCGACACGCAAAGGCGCCGGGTTCGCGAGGACGGTGTTGCGTACAATGTGACCCGTCTGGCCTGGGCGGTGATGCCGCTTCGCGCCGGCCCCCTGGACCTGGAATTTCCGCTGCTCCGGGTACGCAGCCGCGAACGCTTCGGCAAACGCCTGCTGTATCCCGTTTCCGCGATACACCTTCAGGCGCGTCCGCTGCCGTCCTATCTGCCGCCGCGCGTGCCCGTCGGCCAGGTCACGATCCGCAGCGATCCTCCCGCCGGTCGTCTCTGGCCCGGCCGGACCTATCTCTGGCATCTGGACGTCAGCGGGCGAGGGCTCGATGCCGCGGGGCTGCGCGCGCTGCTGGCACCGCAACTGCGTCGCATGTTGGAACCGGGCGCAAGCGGGTCGGATGGCGTCAAGCTCTATCAGCCCCTGTACGAACGCAGGCCCGTCGACAAGGGCGAGCCCTTGCGCCAGACCTTCCGCGTGTCTATTCCATTGTCGATCGGTGATCCCGGCACACACCGGCTGGCGTCGCTGCACGTGCCCTTTGTCGAGGTGCGCACGGGGCGCCTGGAGACGGCGCGCGCCGCGGGTCCGGTGCTGCGGGTGACGAGCCCGGTCTGGTTCTACACGCGCTGGGCGCTGGCGCTCGCGGCGGCGCTCGCCGTGGTCGGCTGGATCGGGGTTCGGCTGTGCGCCGCGCTGCGTTGGCGAGCGGCGCGCCGGACCCTGATACGGCGCCTCGCCGCGGCGCAGACCCCGCGCGAGATCGCCGCTGCCCTGTTGTCCTGGGACCCGGCTCGCGGGACATCGGCACGACGACGGGTGCCGCCGCGGACACCGCCGCGGACACTGGAACAGTGGCACGCTCAAATCTTCGAATTGCCTGACCGCGCGTGGGCGTCGGACCTGGCGGATGAGCTGACCCGCGCCCTGTCGCGTCTGCAGCGCGCCTGCTATGCGCGGGACGAGTCGCCGCCGGTGCCCGCGCTGCGCGAGGAGATTGGCGCGATCGCACGCCGGCTCTAGTTGTCGGTGGTGGCGTGCGCTTGATTTGTTCGGGAGCCGGCGGCAAACTGCCGCCTCGGCGCGCGCCGGGCGCGCCGCAGCATTTTGACCGGGACATGAATCAGGAATCCGTCGCACGCTACAAGGCCCGTCCGCTCGACGAACGCATGGCGTTGGCGCTGCGCGAGACGCTCAGTGCCGAGGAACGCCGCATCATCCTGCGCGAGGAGCAATGGATGCAGGTGCGCGTGTATTTTGCGCGGCGGGCGGATTTGAGTGTCGATGAAGTCGAGTACCTGCTCGACGACCAGGACCACGTCATTCGATTGTGCGTTGCCAAGCGCGACGATCTGACCCCCGTGCAGGTCGAGCGCTGCGTCGGCGACCGCGACCCCAATGTGCGCTATTTCATTGCGCGCAACCCACTGCTCGACGAGGCCCAGCGCGGGCGCCTGGCCGCCGATGAGGACCCGCTTGTGCGGCGTGCCGTGCGCAAGGGCCCGCGTCCGGTGCAGTTTCGCCAGCGCGAGGGACAAGCGCGCCTTATCCGCTGAGCGTTCTCCTCCGGCTACGGGCGCCGTACCGGTCGTCGCGTATCACGGCGTCGAGCCGAGTGCAGTGCGCGCTTACGTGTTGGACGCCGTGCCCGCCGGTGACGCGGTCTGCACGATGCGCAGTAGATTCTTCTCCACCGGCGCCAGTGCGCTGTCATCCAGGTGGTCGTCTCCCTTGCGCAGCTTGCGGGTCAGCTTGGCGAGGGCATCGGTTGCGGCGTGCAGCGGGAAGTCGACGCCGTCGATGATCAGACTCTGCGCCATGGCGTCGAGCTCCTTGTGGGCCTCGTCGCGTGAATTCTGTTCCAGGTCCTGTTTCGCGGCGTCGAGGCGCTGGCGCGCCGCGTGCACCGGCGCGGAGGGTTCCATGGCGTTCAGCGCCGCGTAGACCGGCAGCAAATCGGCTAGGGCCTGTTGATTGTCCTCCAGGTCCTGCTGTTGGCGCAGGTAATGCAACATGGCGTCGACCTCGGCCGTGGGCCGGGCCGCGCGAATGAGGTCTGTCAGTGTGCGCACTTCGGCCAGGTCGCGAAGGGCGCGCGCCGGCTTGTGGTTGTGCAGGGCCACGCGCGCCCGCGCGACGCCTGCGAGGGCCTCGGCCGCAAGCGAACGCAACTGACGCCGCTCCGAGTCGCCGAGGCGAATATGGGGCGGCAGACGGGCGGCGTCCCGGGCGGTCTGCGTCGGCGCGGTGGAGGCGGCCGCGACGGCGGGAGGCGCGGGCGCCGCCATGAGCGCGCTGCCCACAATGAGGCAGGCCGTCAACGCGGCGCCGGGCAGAGCCCTGCGGGCGTTTCGCCGCGGCGGTTCGTATCCGAGTAAGTAGTGCGGCATGACGATCCGTCCTGTTAGGTTCAGTCGTGCTTGTCGTCCCGATCCTCAAACGGAATTTCGGCGTCCTCGCGATAACGCTTTCGCCGCTTCGGCCGGTAAACGTAGATAACGATAATCAGAAACAACAGCGGTATGCCGATGAACCAGCCGTATGTCGCGATAAACTTCAACCATTCGCCCATTGCATCCTCCCGTCGGTGCCCGGATAACTCAATCTTAGCACCGCCGGGCGGCTCAACGGCGCATTCCATCGCGCCGGGGCCGGTGGCCGGCAGTCAATGGCGCTGTATCTGTTCCAGGTACACCGGCAGAATGAACAGCGTGCGCAATCCCTTTTGGATCTGCTTGTCGCGAAGCAGGTGCAGCAGCCCGCCGGTGCCGCCGAGGTGGCCCTCGTCGCGGCCGGCGTCTTCCATGGCCTGGTCAAGCCCCTCCATGAACTGTCCCATGCGGTGGAGCTGCGTCTTGTCCGCGGCCTTGACGAGATCCGTCACCAGCGCCGGGCGGTCGAGGTCCTGAGCACTGGCGTCGAGATAGTCGGCCAGCTCGCGTATGCGGGCCAGCATGCCGCTCTCGTGGAGCCGGGCCACCGTGCGCAGCAGGTCGGTCAGTGTGGCCTCCAGGTCGTTCTCCTGCCAGAACCGACCGGCTTCGACGAGTTGGCCGGTCAAGGCGTCGGCCACCTCGTCGTCGAAGAACGCGCGGGCGGCCTTAAGCTTGGCGTAGAGGGTTTGCCATTCGCCCAGCTCGTCGCGCAGCTTGTCCAGGGGCAGATCGCGCAGCTGGGCGATCAACTCGCCCGTCAGAGGAGCAAGTAAGGCCAGCGTCTCGGCGATGGGTCGGGCGTTGTCGCGCAATGTTTGCAGCAGCCCGGCCTCGCGCCATGCCGCAATCGTCTCGATGACCTCGCGGGCCAGGGCCGGCAGGTCATGCTCGGCGTAGACCTCGCCGGCGGTTTGCGCCAGTTCGGCCGCCGGGGCACCGAGCGGGCCGCGCAACGCGGTGTCGACGGCGCCGGCCAGGTCGGCCAGCCGCGCCAGTCCCTGCCACTGTTCGGCGGTCAGGCCCTGTGGGCCATGCTGCGCCGTCTGGTCGTTGGAGTCGTGAGTCTTCTGGTCCATGTCGAACCTCCGGCTGTCGTTGGGGTGCGAACGGCCCCGGGCCCGTGCCGGGCGGGGATTGTCCCCGTACCGGCCGGCCGTTGGGGCGGTCCTCAGGCGAATATCTTTTCGGCCATGAGCTCGGCGGCGTCCAGGCCCCAGGGCGGCATCTTGCCGTGCGTCTTGAAGAACATGTTCTTGTACTGCATTTTCAGCAGGTACGGCACATGTCCCATCTTCAGCACCTGCGTATCGCCGCCGAACCAGGAATCGGAGCGAATGTAGAATGCCTGGTTGTTGCCCATGTCGCCGATGCAATAGACCACCGGCTCCAGCGCCTGATCGGCCTGCTCGGCGCTCATGCGTCCCATGTCCTTGGCGACCTGACGACCGATGATTTCCGTCTGTTGGTGTCCGATGGCTCCGAGCTTCGGCACGGTCACGGCGGCGGCGTCGCCGGCGGCCATGACCTCGGGGTACTTCGGGTTGCGCATCAGCATGTCGGTAACGACGAAGCCCTGTTCGTCGACGATGGGCAGGTCCTTCATGAACTCGTGCGCCACCCAGTCGGGGAAGATGATCTTCAACTCGGCTTCCATGCTCTGTCCGTTGGCGAACTCGATCCCCTCTTCGGTGATGCGCTCGATGTCCTGGGTCTTGTTCATGTAGCCAAATCCCATGCCCGAGGCGATGTCGAGCAGTTGGCCGACGACTTTCTCGCCGGCATCTTCGGCGATCATGTCGGCGGGCGTGAACACCGTGACTTTGTCCGGACCGCCCAGGCCGTGTTTGCCGAGCCAGGTCGCCATCGAGAGCATCGTCTCCACGGGCGGACCCTCGCACGCGGCCTCGGCCGTCGGCACCAAATCCTTGGTCGCTGTGCCCTGATGAAACCGGGCCGAGCCGATGGCGACCGGTCCGCCCTTGTAGCCGCCCTCGTGCAGGTAACGGCGCAGCTTGTTGCCGTAGTAGGTGTCGGAGACGGTGTGGCCGTGCTCGCCGAAGCCTTCGATGCGGTCATAGGCCAGGCGCGAGCCCAGCGCGACGACGAGGTAATCATAGTGCATCGATTCGGGTGCGGATCCGGGGCGCTCGCTCGGCGTATAGTCCACCTGTTTGTTGTCTACGTCGATGGCCGTGACCTCGCCCTGCACGAAGTGCACATCGTCCTCCGCCAACGTCTTGACGAGGTCCATATGCAGACTGTGCGAGGGGTCCCTGTTCTCGAAGACCTCGGCCGGTATATTCGGCACGAACAGGAGGTAGGGTTTACGGTCGACGACCGTGATATCCACGGCATCACCGGCGAATTCGCGAATCTTCTGTGCGCTGCCCAGCCCGGCGAAATTGCCGCCGAGCACCAGGACATGCGGTTTTCCGTTGGTGTTCATGGTGTTTCCTCCTCGATTGTCTGTTTCCCGCCCCGAAGATCAGGCGGACGAAGTGCCCGCGCGGCTTGGGTCCGTGCCGATGCGCCTGCATCGCGCGCCGCGCAGGCGGCGCTCGGAGTCCGTTCCGTACATCGCTCACTAGTTCTGAAGCTGCTCGCGCCAGGTCCCTTCCTCCATGAACGGGGCGAACATCATGTAGTAGGGGCCGCGGTCCAGATGCGCCATGACCTTGTCGTTGTGGATGCGCGACAGCTCATAGTTGACCAGCGTCTTGCCCAGACCCTGGTGTGCATGTTCGGGCGACTCCCACTCGGTGTGTACGAAGTACTGCGTCGGCGTCTGCGGCGGAATCGGCGGACGATCCGTGTGGGGCTGGTCGCCGTAATTGGTGTTGTACTTCGGGGGATTGGCGCCGAGTGTCATCTTGGTCGCGCCTTCGGGGTCGAGTTGAAAGGAACCGATCGCCGAGACGCCGATCTGTTTCAAGATCATCCATCCCAACATGCCGGGGGCCTTCTCCTGGAGCCACTCGAGCGTCTCGGCCGCGCCCTGCTCGAAGTCGTTCTCGTGCCCGTGCATCACCCAGTGATCGCCGACGGCGATGTTGCGCTGGTGCGCCAGGGCCACCTTCGGCACCGGCTGCTGCGCCGCGAAGGCGCCGCCCATGTCATGGGGCACGTCCGTCATGCTTGACACGGGCGGCATATCGGAGCGCACGACCTCATACAGCGGCTCCCAGGGGCCCTCGACCACCATGTCCAGGCAGTGATGGCACAGCTCGTAAATCGTGTCGAACTGTTCGTAATGCATTTCCTCGTGGGACTTCACGTCCTTCCAGATCGTGTACTGGAACATGCCGATCGGGTTCATGGTCTCGCTCATGTCCAGGGCACCGCCGCCGAAACGCCCGGCCATCGGATGAATGCCGGTCTGCATCAGCTGCTCGAAACCCAAAAAACCGGGATGTTTGGCGGTGGTCACGCAGACTTTGGGACCCACCTTCTGCATGGTTTGATGACTTTCAGGTGTGTTACTGACGCGAACCATATTGATCGCGACGATTGGATTTTCATTTGCCATAAATTCGGTCTCCTGTCCTCGGTGAATTGCCTCCGTGGGTTGTACATTCAAGGCAAGCATGGATGATGCCAATCTCTGAATTGGCCGCACGCGGCCGTTAGCGCCGGCGGAACGGCCACGTGTGCACGGCATGCGGCGGGGCAAATCGCCCAAAGCTCGGGGATAAGAGCCCCCGCGGGGTACGCGTGTAACGGGATCGTAGTGCTGCCGCCCGGCGAGCAGACACCGGGCAAAAAAAATCGGCGGCCGAAGCCGCCGAAAGGAGAGAGAGCAAGGAAAGTCGGTTTATTGGTTTTTCGGGATCTTCAATGCAAGGAAGATGGTGTGGCCGTTGCGCTCTACCAGCACCGGTACGGCCCGGCCGCGCGGCAACTTCTTCGCGATGCGGGAAAGCTCCTGCACGCTGCCGACGTCCTTGTTGTCGAGCGTCAGGATGACATCGCCCGGACGCATCCCGGCATCGGCCGCGGCGCCGTCCTGCACGTTCTTGACGAGAACGCCGCGCTTGCCGAGCTTGAGCTTCTCGCGCTGCGCCGGGCTGAGGTCGGCCGCCGTGATATGCAGCGTCGACTCGCTGTGTTCGGCGCTGGGCGAGCTGGCGGTCTTTGCGGGCAGTTTGGCGATGGTGGCGTGCAACTCCTTGCGGTGACCGTTGCGCTGCACCACCACGGTAACGGTCCGGCCGACCGGCGTGGCCGCGACCATGGGCGGCAGATGGTCGGATTCGTCAACCGATTTGCCGTCGAACTTCAGAATCACGTCACCGGCCTTGATGCCGGCGTGCGCCGCCGGGCTGTCCGGAACCACCTTGGACACCAGGGCGCCGACGGGACGTTTCAGGCCGAAGGATTCGGCCAGGTCCTGGGTGACTGGCTGGATGTAGACCCCGAGGTAGCCGCGGGTGACGTATCCCTGGCTCTTGAGTTGCTTGGCCACGTTCATGGCGACGTTGATGGGAATGGCAAAGGACAGACCCATGTAGCCGCCGGTGTTGCTGTAGATCTCGGCGTTGATGCCGATGACCTGGCCGTCGGTATTGAACAGCGGTCCGCCCGAGTTGCCGGGGTTGACCGCCGCATCGGTCTGAATGAACGGCACGTAGGTATCGGAGGGCAGGCTGCGCCCCAGTGCGCTGACAATGCCCTGGGTCGCGGAGTACTGCAGACCGAACGGCGAGCCGATGGCCAGTACCCATTGGCCGACCTGGAGCTTGTCCGAGTCGCCGATGGTGACGGTGGGCAGGTCGGTGGCCTTGATTTTCAACAGGGCGATGTCGGTACGCTCATCGGCGCCGACCAGCTTGGCGGGCAATTCGCGGTGGTTGCTCAACTGTACGATGATGGAATCGGCGTTCTTGACCACATGGTTGTTGGTCAGGATGTAGCCGTCGCTCGAGATGATGAATCCGGAGCCCAGAGATTGGACCTTCTCTTCGCCTTGCGATTGGGGCGGGTTGCCGAAGAAGTGCTTGAAGAACTGGTTGAACGGGCTGTCCTTGGGCAGGTTCGGCATCGCCTGCTGCTTGCTCGAGGACTGATCGATGGTCTGGGTCGTGCTGATGTTGACCACCGCCGCTCTGTTGTTCTTCACGAGTTCGGTGAAATTGGGCAGCCGTGAGGCTTGTCCCCACGCAATGCCCTGCAGGCCGAGCAGCAACAGGCCGATCAGGGTAAGGCGGGAAATGCGTTTTGGATTCATTCTGGGTCTCCATGTTGTTGCCAAAAACTGCGGCGGATTGTGACGACCGGCGTATCCGGCGGCAATTTCCTCATGCCGTGACCGTGTCGCGATGGGCTGTATCCTGTTGTTCGATCAGTCTGCGCGCCTGACGAATCTCCGCGGGTGTACCGTGGGCCAGCACCAGGTACTTGTCGGCGCGCAGCTGCGTGACGTATTTGATGCGCCGCCGCCTCGGTGCGCCGATTCCACTGAGTATCGTGGCCCCCGTGCCGACGACGGCGCCGATGGCCGCGCCCTCCAGCATGACGACGGCCAGGTTGAGGAACGGGTCTTCGACGTAGATTGGCCCGAAATCGGGAAGCCAGAAAAACAGTATCCCGAAGACCGTGCCCCAAAGTGCGCCCCACGCCGTACCGAGGCCCAGCCAGCGCTTGAATCGGTCGTAGAGCGTGTAGTAGCCAACGGGCTGTTCTTCCGTGTGGTAGCCCTTGGCGACAATCGACAATTTGTGCATAGCGATGCCCTCGGCCTCCAACTCCCGGATGAGCTGTTCGGCTCGGGCGTGCGTGTCGCGGACGCCGATGACGGCGGTTTGCTCTATCGGCGCGTCAGGGGTGCTGACAGACATGTGATGGCCTCCTTTCGGATGTCATCGAACCGCCCCACGCGCATTGGTTTGCCGCACGCCCCGGCGAATCTGTAGGTACCGACTGCCAACGGCCGCGACACGCTTGACGTTCCGTTACGACCGTAATGGGCGGCGCGAGTTCAACCGCGCCGGACCGGACGTGAACGGGGCCGGGAGCGGGAGGCGCGGCGGTGTCGGGTTTTGAGCTCATATCGGGCTCCTCGCGGCGGAGCTGACGCCTGGGTGGGCGATTCGATGCGTGTAAGCGCGAAATCGTCGCCATGGTGGACATAACGCCAGCATCATTTATGCCACATCGGCAACTTGTTGCCGCCGTTGGCAAAATGTTCGCCGTGGAGAGGGGTACAGGGCATGCGTGCGGGCTATTTCAACCGCCGCGGTGCCATTGAAGCCGGCGGCCGGTGGCAGACGCTCAGCTATCGCGATGGAGGAGGGGCACCAGGGTACGGCCGGTGTACCGGCGGTAGCCGGCCTCGATGAGAAACGCGCCGCCGACCATCGTGCCCAGGATCCAGAGGCCGCCCCGGTCCGCTTCGAACGTGTGGTAGAGCAGTGCGATCACGGCGCCCAGGCAGGCGATGACGCCGATCACGGACGGCCAGCGCCGCGCGCCGGTATGCCGGCTCAATCGCACATTGGCCAGGTTGACCGCGGCGAACAGCAGCAGGAAGCCGGCGCTGCCGAGCAGGGAGATCTTCGACAGGTCGAACACGTTTGCCACGATCAGGGCGAGTGTCGAGGTGAGCAGCAGCCCGCCGATCGGTCGGCGCCAGACACGGCGCTCGAACAGCTCGGGCAGCTCGCCGTCCTTGGCGATCACGAAGCTGACGCGGGCCGCGCCGTAGAGCGTGGCATTGATCGCCGAGCTGGTGGACAGCAGTGCCGCGATCGCGATCAGCGTATAGCCCGTCTGCCCGAGGAAAGGCCGGGCGCTGGCCGCCAGGGCGTAATCGCGTGCAGCCACGATCTGCGGTATGTCCAGGGTGCCTACGGTCACCGCCGCGACCAGGATGTACAGGGCAATCACGAACAGGACCGAGGCGTAGAAGGCGCGGGGCAGCGTGCGCTCGGCGCGTCGCACGTCGCCAGCGGTGTTGGCGATGAGCTCAAAGCCCTCGTAGGCGATGAAGATCAGCATGCCGCCGGCGATCAGGTTAACCGTGTCGGGCCATTCGGCGGGTGCCAGACGGTGAGGCGCGATAGTGGGCAGGCCCGCGACGATGAACCCCAACAAGATGGTGACCTTGAAGCCGACGATCCATTCCTCGGCCATACCCACGGCCCTGGACCCGACCAGGTTCAACAGGGTCAGCGCGACGATGACCGCGCTCAGCAGCAGATGGTGGCCGAGGGGCGACCACGCCTTTGGCATGAAGCTGGCGCCGTAGCTGCCGAAGGCATAGGCGTACAACGCGAGCATGACGATGTAGCTCAACCACAGCAGGACGTTCATCCCGCCGGTGAACAGGCCCGGGCCGAAGGCTTGATTTAGGAACTCCACCGTCCCGCCCTGGCTGGGATAACGTACGGACAATTGGGCGTAGGAACGCGCGGTGATGAGGGCGACGAGCCCTGCGATAAAAAAGGCGATGGGCGTTGCGCCGTGGGAAAGTTGGGCGGCGAGCCCGAGCACCGCGAAGATGCCGCCGCCGACCATACCGCCCACGCCGATGGCCACGGCACTCCAGAAGCCGATACTGCCTTTGCCTGTCGTCACGGGGCGGGCCGCCTCCCGGTGCCCGCGCTTCGGGCGCGGTGGCGCGTACGACGCGCCGAGCGCTCGGGAGGCCCCTTACGTGGCCGGTTCCGACGCGTGTGCCTGTGCCGGTTTGAGATTGTATTTGGCGATGCGATAGCGCAGCGTCTCTCGTGTTGTCCCCAAGGCCCGTGCCGTGGCCGTGACGTTGAAGCGATTACGCTCCAACGCGGTCTTGATGATATAGCGATCCATCTCGTCGAGCGACATGCTGCCATCGAGCGGGATGTGCATCGCGTCGCCGTCGACGCTCGGTCCGAGCCCTCCATGGGCGAGGTCTCCGGCGCCGAGTTGTAGCCATTGTGCGGGAAAATCCTCGCCCTGGGCAAATAGTACACAGCGTTCGACGACGTTGCGAAGCTCGCGCACATTGCCGGGCCAGTTATGGGAGCGCAGACGTTCCCACACCTCGTCGGGCACGCGAGTGACCTGGCGCCCCGATTTGGCATTGTATTCGGCGATGAATTGGGGGACCAACTCGTCGAGGTCTTCGAGGCGGTCCCGCAGCGGGGGCAGATGCAGCCGGAAGACGCTGAGGCGATGATACAGGTCGCTGCGAAAGTCGCCGTCGCGTGCCTGGGCCTCGAGATCGCGATTACTGGCGGCGACGATCTGGACGTCAATCTTGATCTCGCGGTCTCCGCCCAGGCGCCGGATGGCGCGGTCCTCGATCGCCTTGAGCAGCTTGGACTGCAATTCCAGGTCCATCTCGCCGATCTCGTCGAGAAACAGCGTCCCGCCGTTGGCCTGCTCCATCAGACCGCGTCGGCGTCCCTTGGCGCCGGTGAAGGCCCCCGCCTCGTGACCGAAGAGCTCCGATTCGAGCAGGTCGTGGGGCAGGGCGGCGCAGTTGAGCTCGACCAGGGGGCCCTCGGCCCGTTGACCCGAGTGGTGCAGGATGCGCGCGGCCAGCCCCTTGCCGCTGCCCGTTTCGCCCGTGATGATGAGGGCGCTGAACGGGACTTCGGTCAGGCGCGTGAGCATGGAGCGCACCTCGTTCGCCGCGGCGCTGTGGCCGAGAAAGCTCTCGGGGGTATGTTTGCGGGTGAGGGCGTCGGCCTCGTCGCGAAGGCGCCGCTGGGCGCGGGCCGAGCGGGCGGCGCCGGCGACCACCAGGTCCAGTCGCTCCTGTTCGCAGGGCTTTTCCAGGAAGTCGAATGCACCGAGGCGAAGCGCTCGGACAGAGTCGGGTACCGAGCCGTAACCGGTCAGGAATATCCACTCCCCGCTGGGCACGCGGCTGCGTACCGACTCCAGCAAGTCCAGCGCATTACCGTCGGGCAGGCTCATGTCGGATAGCACGACCAGCGGGTCGAGTCGCTGATCGAACAGTGCCCGGCGTGCGGTGTCGATGTCCTGCGCCAGCACCACTTCCCAGCCGTGGTGCCGGTAGTGGCGCTGGAGCTCGCCGCCGAGCAGACCTTCGTCTTCGATTACCAGTAGGGTGTCAGCCATGATTCTCCTTGCAGGGCAAGATGAGCTCGACGCAGGCACCGCCCTCCGGGCGGTTGGACA
>DATFLL010000056.1:0-15628 GCA_035267785.1 Gammaproteobacteria bacterium
TTCGGGCGAAGTGGTCAGTTGGCAGTCCGCAGTGGTCTGAAAGAGAAGAGCATTTAGACTTCTTGCTGCCGACTGCAAACTGACGTCTGCCAACTCATGTCTTCTCTGCGCCCTCCGCGTCTCTGCGAGCTCTGCGTTCACGCAGGCGTCCGCCCGTGCGCAGCCCGCCACTGTCTTGTTCCCTCTCCCAACCGGGAGAGGGTCAGGGTGAGGGGATCAATCGCCGCGCAGCGGCGGGCGGAATTAGCCGCCCTTCGGGCGAAGTGGTCAGTTGGCAGTCCGCAGTGGTCCGAAAGAGCAGAGCATTTAGACTTCTTGCTGCCGACTGCAAACTGACGTCTGCCAATTCATGTCTTCTCTGCGCCCTCCGCGTCTCTGCGAACTCTGCGTTTTTTCCAGAGCACCGGACGAGGGCTCTGAGGAGGTATTCGGGATACGCGAGCGATGCGGTTCGTACCTCACCGTATCCTATGGTATCCGCGGCGTTTCGCCTCACGCCTCACACCTCACGCTTTCCCTCGCGACTCGAGACTCGCTACTCGTAACTGGTCGACGAGAGTCGAGATGCGAAGCGTCTCAGCTCCCGTCGACGGCGTCGAGCGCCCATTCGACCAACCGACGGGTGTCGGCCACGACGTCGGCCGGAACCTGATAGTAGTAGCGCAGGCTTTCGTTGTCGTTGGGGCGAAACGACTGCATGCCCGCGGCGAGATAACGGGCGCGGGTACGCTCGTTCGTTCGCAGGTAGAGGCGGCCGCTGTGGATGATGCCGAAGAAGGTGCCGGCATTGTAGAGGCCGTGGCCGCCGAACATCGAGCGACAGCGAAGCTGACAGAAGTCGTGGAGTTGAGCCAGTACGAAGTCGGTGAAGCTGTCTTCGCTCATGGTCGATCCCGATCGTCGCCGGGCCTACGGTGGCCGCGTACCAGTTTCGACCAGGAGTTGGGGACAAAGTTGCGCACCGACCGCCCGATCGCAGGCGGCCGGTGCCGGGGGCGAAGCGCTCAGGCGGGGGCGCCGGCGCGCGAACGGGTCGTGCGGCGCGAGGCCGTGGCGCGCGTGCGCGCGGTCTTCTTCTTGGCCGCAGCCTTCTTGGTCTGTGCCCGTTTCATCTTGCGGTCCCACTCACGCTCCCACTTTGCGGTGAAGGCCGCGACGGCCTTCTGCTTGGCTTCTTCCTTGCGGCGTTCGAGCTCCGCGGCGCTGACCGAACCCTTGAGCTTGCGTTCCTCGTGGCGGAACTTCGCGCGCCACTCCGTGAACCGGCTGCGGGCCTTTTTGGCCTGTGTGCGGGCTTGGGCCACCATACGCCTTGCCGCGGCCGTCTGCGATTTGCTGGCCTTTTGCACGGCCTTCTCCCACCGGGCGACCGCTTCCTCCGCATGCTGCTCGGCGGCCCTGACCTTCTCGGCCATGGTGTCCACCGCGACGATGCCCCGCGCGACCGTGCGCACCAGGGTCTCGTGAGTCTTGTTCAGCGGTTTGCTCGCCGCCACACGCCGCGGCGTGCGCTTGGCCGGCCGGCGGCTGGCGGTGGTTTTGCCCCGTGCGGTTCGTTTGGTTGTCTTCTTGGTCGCCATGTTTCTCTCCCTTGCTTTTGAGTATCGAGGTGCGAGTTTCGAGGGGCGAGGGCCTTTCGGCCTCGTATGACCTCGCCCGGCCTCAGCCTTGGCGGTGCCAGATCAAATCGCCGTTGCGATACACCTCCCGGATGCGATGCAGTGGGACGTGGTGCACGACGCCGTCGATATCGACGAGCTCGAAGGTGAAGTGATCGCCCGGATCGAAAAACAGCTCCTCGAAATCCACGTACATAATCCGATCCTCGACCCGGTCGTAGTAGCCGAGCCGGAATGTCCCCTGTCCGAACTCCTCATCCCAGCGGATGCGGCTCAGCAGCTCCTGGATCGGGATCATCGGGGCTTACCGCCGTTGTGCTTCTAGCTAACGTATAGCAGAAACGGGCAACACCCTCATTGAATGTGATTGATCGGGATCAGGGATTGGCCGCGAAAGCGGCCAACGAAGTGTGGGGCGCCCGCTCCTGCGGGCGCAGTCGCGAGTAACGAGCAGCGAGTGGCGAGGGGAAGAAAAAGACTCGAGACTTGGGGCTGGAGTGTGACGATTGAGGGGGCCGGTCCCTTGGCTTTTCCTCGAAACTCGTTCCTCGTTACTCGCCCCGGCATCGCCCTACGGGCGATGCTAGGCCTGCGCCAGAATAAGTGACTTGGCGTGGTTGTATGCCTTGTCGTTGATCACGCCCCGGCTGGCCAAGCGGCGCAGCATGCGCATTTCCCCGGCTTTGAGTTCGTTGTCGGTGAGGTGGGTCTTCTGGCTGACCAGGTCAATGCGGATTTCCAGGTCCTGGACGAAAGCCTTGAAACGGGCCGCGTCGGGTCGGTTGACCAGCAGTTCGACGAGGGGCACACCGGCGAAACGACTGGAAAAGACCTGACAGCGCTGGGAGGTGGCGAAGAACTGGTAGAACATGCCCAGGCATGCCGCCAGTGCGATGAGGAGGATCGGCGCGAGGTACAGCATGCGCTCGCCGCTCGGTTCGCGGAACAGGGCAAAGGTAACCGCGGCGCAAATGGTCAGCGCAAGGCAGGCGCCGCTGAGCCACTTCCAATGGAAATGGATCTTGCGCTCGCTGCCCGGGGCGAGGGCGAGCAGATCGATCGTGTACTCGACGTCCTGTTTCTTACGTGCCTGGAACACGCGCACATAGCGGTCGTTAAACAGCTCGAAGCGTCGTTCCCGCCGCAGGACATCCTCCTGGCGGAGTTCGAAGGTGGCGTCGTGATTCATATTTCGGCCTGTGCCGGCCCATCCCGTATTATTATGGGAGCCGCGTCTCTTATACTGTCCATATTAGGGGTAAATCCTACGTTTGGGTAGGGTCAAAAGGCGTGTTCCACGTCACACCGCCACTCCGGGGGGCGCATACAGGGGAGACACCGATGTTCGAGGGTATCAAAACGACGCTGGCGGGCCTTGCTCGGCATTTGGGCCGATGGGCCGGGGCAGCAGTGGGCGCTCTGGGCAGGCTGTATCACCCCCGCACCTGGCGCGAGCGCGGCCTGGTCTGGACGACGGCCCTGGCGGCGGCGACCCTCGTCGTGGTTCTGTACATCGTCGGCATCTATTGGAGCCAGGAACCGGCACCCTTCGACGTGCGCGAAAACGCCCTGGCCATGGCCGGGGGCGACCAGAGTCGCGTGGTGCCGGGCTCGACCACGACGGCGGCGCTCATCCGCGTCGCTCAGACGGTCCTGGACAAACCCGGCGGTTACCTCAGCAACGACGTCATGCCGCCGACGTCGCTGTTCGGCACCTACCAGATGCTGGACAACATGCCCAACTGGGAATTCGGCGCCGTGGTGATGATCCGAGACACCGCGCGCGTGCTGCGCAACGATTTCAGCCGTTCGCAGTCGCAGTCGTTGGAGGACCCGGACCTGGCCGAGGCCGAGCCTCACTTCAATTTCGACGCCAATTCCTGGTTGTTTCCCCCGACCGAGCGCGAGTACCGCAAGGGTATCGACCATCTGCAGCGTTATCTGGCGCGCCTGTCGGACCCGAAGGAGCAGAAGACGCAGTTCTACACCCGCGCCGACAACCTCAACGAGCTGTTGGCGGTGGTCGGAAAGCGCCTGGGCGGTTTGACCCAGCGGCTCAACGCCAGCGTCGAGGAGCTGCGCGTCAATACCGATCTGGCCGGCGATACCGCGGCGCAGCAGTCCACCCAGACCTCGGCGCTGATCGTCGCGCGCACGCCCTGGATGCAGGTCGATGACGTCTACTACGAGTCGCGCGGCTATGTCTGGGCGCTGCTGGAGGTCCTGCGCGCGGTCGAGGTGGACTTCCACGGTGTGTTGAAAAAGAAGAATGCCGTGGCCAGCCTGCGCCAGGTCATCCGGCTGCTCGAGCAGACCCAGGTCGAGCCGTCCTCACCGGTGGTGCTCAACGGGGCGCCGATGGGGTGGCTGGCCAATTATTCCAAGACGATGGTGAGTTACATGTCACCGGCCAACGCGGCGATCATCGATCTGCGCAATCTGCTGGCCGAGGGCTAAAGCGACGGAGCCTGAGCCATGGACAAACTGCAGCTGAAACGGCGCGGCGGGCGACTGCTGCTCGGCGCGCTCGTGCTGACCCTGCTGGGCGGTTGTGCGACCGTGCCCGAGACCGGGCGCTCGCAGCTCATTCTGGTCAGCCGCGAGCAGACGGTACAGCTGAGCCTGAGCGAGTTCGACAAGCTCAAGAAGGACACGCCGATCTCCAAGGACGCGCAAGCCACCGCGCTGGTCAAGCGGGTGGGGCGGCGCATCGCCGCGGTGGCGCCGCTGCCCAACGCCAAGTGGGAATTCGTGCTGTTCGACAAGCCGGACGTGGCCAATGCCTTTTGTCTGCCGGGCGGCAAGGTGGGCGTATACAGCGGAATCCTGAAGATTACGCAGGACGAGGCCGGCCTGGCCACGGTCATCGCCCATGAGGTGGGTCACGCCGTGGCGCGCCACGGTGCCGAGCGCATTTCCGAAGGTCTGTTGGTCAAGCTGGGCGGTACGGTCCTGGAGCAGGCCATGCAGAGCCGGCCGGCCGAGACCCAGAGCCTGGTGCTGGGGGCCTACGGCATCGGCTCTCAGCTCGGCGTCATGCTGCCGCATTCGCGCCAGCAGGAACTCGAGGCCGATCACCTCGGCCTGATCTATATGGCGCGTGCCGGATACGATCCGCGCGAGGCGTTGGCCTTTTGGAAGCGATTCGCCGCGTACAACAAGAAAAACGGCGGCGCGCCGCCCGAGTTTCTGTCCACCCATCCCCTGGACGCGCGGCGCATCAAACAGATCGAGAAGCTGTTGCCCGACGCCGAGGCCGAGTACCGCAAGGCCAAGCGCTAGCAGACGGCGGGGCGTTGAAAAACGTCGCGAGCCCGATGGGGGCAAGGGGCGGCCGGTGCTGCCGCGCCCTCGTGTTGCAGCAGCCTGTCAGCCGCCGAGCAGATGGAACCACAACGGCAGCGTTGCCAGGCTGAGCAGCGTGGACGTGGTCACCGCAGCGGCATACAGCGCGGTGTCCAGGCCGAAGCGATCGGAAATCACCACCCCCAGGACCATGCTGGGCATGGCGCCCTCCAGGACCACGGCCTGTAAGGTCTGCCCCTCCAGGCCGATGAAGTGGGCGACCGCCCACACCACCACGGGCATCAGCAGCAGCTGGACGAACAGCACCGGCAGCATCGCCTTGAGGTTGGTAAAGTGCCAGGAGCCCCATTCCAGGCTCAAGCCGAGGGAGATCAGCATCAGGGGCACGACGCCCGAGCCCAGCATGGACAGCATGCCGTCGAGCCAGTCATTGGTCGGTACGGCCAGGGCGTTGAGCGCGACGGCGACTACCGCCGCCCACAGCGGCGGCACGCGCAGCAATCCCGCCAGGGGGGACTCGGTCCGGTTGCGGGTGCCGAGGGCCTCGGCGATCAGAATGCCGACGGTCAACAGCAACGGCGTGCAGGCGAACAGGTCGTATTGGATGGCCACGCTGCGGGCCCAGGTGCCGAAGGTCGCTTCGAGCACCGGCAGTCCGAGGTAGGTCGCGTTGGGAAAGGCGGCGGCCAGGATCGCCGCGCCGGTCACCGCGCGCGGCGTGCGGCAGCCGCGGCAGATGAGATAGCTGGCGAGCATACAGGCGAGCACGCCGGCCGCGGCGGCGGCCGCGATGCGTGCCGTGTCCAGCCCCAGCGGTGCACGCCACAGCACCTGCAGCACCAGGGCGGGCAGCAGCAGGTAGTAGACGACCGCGGTCAGGGCGCGGCGGGTCGCGTCGGCGTCGACGCCGCCGGGGCGCGCAAACCGCCAGGCTACGCCGCAGGCGATCAATGCGGCCATATGCGTCAGGACGGTGAACATGAGGCTGGCCTCGGGTATGGCGCGGGGGCGCCGTTTTGTTGTGCTATTGGAAATCAGTGTATCGGCTGTTGCGTCTGTCGCCCAGTGTCAACGGCGGCGCGGCGCAGACGGCGGCGCGAGGTGGCTCGATGGAGACGGTGATCGTGTGGCTGCGGCGCGACCTGCGCCTGGCCGACAATCCGGCCTTGTACCACGGCGCGGCCAGCGGGGCCCGCGTGATACCGATCTATGTGCACGACCCGCAGGCCGACGGCGCGTGGGCGCCGGGCGCGGCCAGCCGCTGGTGGCTGCATTACAGCCTGCAGGCCCTGGCGGCGGCGTTGCGCGAGGCGGGCAGTCGCCTGCTGATCCGGCGCGGGCCGACGCTGGAGGCCCTGCGCGCCCTCGCCGCCGAGACCGGTGCCGACTGCGTGTACTGGAACCGGTGCTACGAGCCGGCGCAGCTCGAGCTGGGCCGTACCGTGCGCATGGGTTTGGAACGCGATGGGCTGCGCTGCGCCAGCCATAACGCGGGGCTGCTGTTCGAGCCGTGGGAGGTGAAGAACGGCGCCGGCGGGCCGTACCGTGTGTTTACGCCGTACTGGCGCCGCTGTCAGCAGCTGGGTCTGGAGCAGGCGCCGCTGCCGGCGCCCGCCCGGCTCTCTCCGGTGCCGCGCCGACTGCGCTCCGAGCGCCTTTCGGCCCTGGGGCTGCTGCCGGCGGTGCGCTGGGACGCGGGGCTGCGCGAGACCTGGACGGTGGGCGAGGCAGCGGCGGCTGAGCGGCTCGCCGCGTTCATCGACGAGGCCCTGGCCGATTACCCAACGGCGCGGGATCGGCCCGCGACCGCGGGCACCAGTCGCCTCTCGCCGTATCTGCATTTCGGCGAGATCGGCCCCCGCCAGGTACTCGCCGCGCTGCGTTCGGCCTCGATGAGCGGGCGGCGCGGTGGCGAGGCCCCGGTCGAGGCACTACTGCGCCAGCTCGCCTGGCGCGAGTTTGCCTATCATATCCTGTATCACTTTCCGCACACGACGAACGCCCCCCTCGACCCACGCTTTGCGGGATTTCCGTGGCGCCGCAGCCCGCGCCTGCTGCGGGCGTGGCAGCGAGGCCGGACCGGCGTACCCCTGGTCGACGCGGGCATGCGCGAGCTGTGGCATACGGGCTGGATGCACAACCGCGTGCGCATGGTGGTGGCCTCGTTTCTCACCAAGCACTGTCGCATCCGCTGGCAGGCCGGGGCGCGCTGGTTCTGGGACACATTGGTCGACGCGGACCTGGCCAACAACTCGCTGGGCTGGCAGTGGGCGGCGGGCAGCGGCGCCGATGCCGCGCCGTACTTTCGCGTGTTCAATCCGCAGCGCCAGTCCGAGCGTTTCGACCCGCAGGGCCAATACCTGGCGCGCTGGGTGCCGGAGCTCGCCGATCTCGAACCGCGCTGGCGCCAACAACCCTGGAACGCGCCGGGCGCCGGCCAGGGCGATCTGTTGGAAGGGGGGCCGCTTGCCGACTACCCTGCGCCGGTAGTCGACCTGGCTCGCGGGCGCGAGGAGGCTCTGGCGGCCTATAGGCGCCACATGCAGCGGCGCGGCGGTGAGGGTCAGCCGCCTTCGCCGGCCTGAGGCGGCGTCGGCTCGACCGGATCGGCCGGCGGTTCTTCGTCGGTGCGCGGGTCCATCTCCAGGACCACGCCGGAGGTTCGCGCCATGGGAACGAACTCGCCCTGTTCCTCGGCCGGGATGGCTGGGCTGACCCACATGCGGCGCAGCGCATACAGCCCCAATACCAGCAGGATGACGCCGAAGAAGGCCATGAGGCTGCGCGGCCCGACGTACTGCATCAGCAGGCCGCCGATGACGGGGCCCAGCGTGGCGCCGATGCCGGTGACCAGCAGCACGCCGCGCGTGGCTTCCAGTACTTCGCCGGGGCCCAGGTGGTCGTTCATGTGGGCCACGCCCAGCGAGTAGATCGAAAAGCCGAAGCCGCCGTAGACGACCGCGGCGACGATCAGGCCCGGGTGCGAGACCGGGATGAGCACGAAGGCGATGGCGGCCGCCGCTGCGCCCGCGAAGGATACGATCATGAGCACGATGCGCCGGTCCCAGCGGTCGGATTGATGGCCGATCGGCCCTTGCAGCAGGGCGCCGCCGATGACTGTGGCGCTCATGAAGGCGGCGATACCCGCATTGGAAAGGCCGACGTCGTGGGCGAAGACCGCGCCCAGTCCCCAGAAGGCGCCGTTGCCCAGTCCCGAGATCAGGCCCGTCATCATCGATAGGGGAGAGACGGCGTAGAGCCGACGCAGACCGAAGGCCGCGGTGGGCTCGCCCAGGCGCGGTTCGATCACCCGCGTCAGGGCGATGGGGATCAAACCGATACTGAAGAACACCGCCGACAGGGCGAAGGGCGCCGCACCGACGGCGCCGTAGACGAGGATCAGATACTGGCTGGCGCCCAGTGCGAGCAGGTTGACGGTCATATAGACGGAGAACACCCGGCCGCGGCGCTGGGCGGCGGTCTGCTCGCTGAGCCAGCTTTCGATGACCATGTACAGTCCGACCATGCACACGCCGGTCACGATGCGCAGCGCCATCCACGCGGCCGGATTGACCACCATGGCGTGAACCAGCACCGTGGCCCCGGCGAGTGAGGCCATGGCGGTGAACGAGCGGATGTGCCCGAAGCGGCGGATGAGCGGCGGGCACAGATACGTGCCGATAATGTAGCCGGCGAAGAAGGCGGCCATGATGAGGCCGGTCAGACCCGTGGGAAAATTCTCCAGCCCCGCCCGGATACCCAGCAGTGTGCCCAGAAAGCCGCTGCCCAGCAGGAGGATGCCAATGCCGAACAGCAGCGTCGGGATGGTGGTCAGCGTCCTGAACATGGGTGTAGGTGGATCCGGCGGCGGGTTAGGGCTGAATGACGGCTTAATACATTAACACGGACGCCCGACGCGTTCTAAGTGACACCTCACCGGATTGGTTAAATGAAACGAGCCCGACGCGGGTGCGCCGGGCTCGCCGAGAGAGCGACCATTACGCTCGCGTGGAAATACGCGTGCGCGGACTCAGTCGCTGTCGCCGAGGTTGTAGACCGCGAGGTCGTGTGCAACGACGATCTTGCCCTTATAACCCTTGCCGCGGACCTTCTGCTTGACCTGGTCCAGGCGCGGCAGGGTGTTGGGTGTCAGGTGCGAGAGCACCAGCGTCTTGGGCATTGCCGCCGCGGCCACCTCGCCCATACGCGAAGGTGTGGTATGCAGTTTGTAGAACACGGCGTCGCGCGGCCCGTTCGGAATATCGTCCATGATGGCCGTGTCATAGATCAGCATGTCGGCGCCTCGCGCGATCTTGATCATGTTGTCGGACTTGGAGCTGGTATCGCCCGAATACACGATGGACTTGCCTTTGTACTCGATACGGTAGGCAACGGCGGGAGCCGGTCCGTGAACGACACCCACGGCCTTCACGACCAGACCGTGGTCTTTGAGGATGGTGTGCACCGGTTTGTGTACATCGGGCGAGATGTCATGGCCTTGATAGCCGAAGGTGCCGCCGCTGATGGCCTTGGCGAAAATGTGCAGATAGCGGTAGGCCCCATTGGGCATATCGAACAGATCGCTGAGATAGGCCGTGGTCGACGGATACTGGGTCACCTTCGAGTGGGGGAAGGTCACGCCGTTGGCGCCGGGCCCGTAGATTTGAAACGGCGCCTTGTGCAGATCGTGCGCCCCGCGGCTGTGGAAATAGACCGTCTTGATGATCGCCGGGAGATCCGACGTGTGGTCGACGTGCAGGTGGCTCAACAGGATGAGATCCAGATCCTTCACGTTGGTGCCGCTGGCCGCCAGGCTCTTGAAGGTGCCGCCGCCGACGTCCATGAGCAGGCGGGGCTTGCCGTCGGTAAAGATGAGATAGCCGGCGCTGGCGCGCCCGCTGGGCATCGCAACCGGGCCGCCCGAGCCCAATACCATGACCGATAGTGAGCCGTGCACGCGGTCGACGGCCGGCTTGTGGTGGGTGTCGTGAGCGGCCTGGGCCGGCGCGACGATGAGAAACCATGCCATGAGTCCGGCGATGAGTCCCTGTCCTATCTTCCGTGCGTAACGCATGTAAATGCCTCCTTCTTGATGTGTTGTCGATTTATTGTTCATTTACGCTCCCCTGCGCAATGAGGGAGCGTTTATAACAGGAAGCCGCGGAGACGATCTACCGCGCGGGCCGCACGGTACGCCTACGAATACTTCAGAATTTTTGACCATACATTAGCGTCCGCTTGTACGGCCTTATATATTTGAGCGACCCGGTACCCATCTTTTTGTTAATATGGCGCGAACAACCCGATCGCTTGTGGTGAATTAAATCGGCCTTCACGAAGGGTATCGGCGCCAATGAAAAGAGCCAGGCCGATTTCGGCGGCCCAATGGCCAACACGCCCCGACAACAGCAGGGCGTTCTTTGCCGGTGAATGTTCGCGCTCGCTGTCACCGGCCCCGCTGTGGCGTTCGCAAGACGCGAACGACAGGCTCGTTGAGCCGGGGGATTGACTCGGGGGCGAGGAAATGGGCAGGACAGTACCCGATCGTATCAGGCGTTTGGTATTGGCCGCTTCTCTGGCGGTAGCGATGCTGCCCGTCGTATTGACCTTCAGCGGATGCGATCCGCAGACCCGGCGCCCGGCGCGCGTGGGCATCGTACTTTTCGGTGATTCGCGTCAACCTCAGGTCGAGGGTTTCATCCGTGGGATGGGGGAGCCGGGCGACAATGCGGGCCGACCCGTCGTGTATCTCGTACGTAACGCGCACAACGATCGCCGCAAGCTGGCCGGCCTGGTGCGCGCGCTGCTCGATGCCAAGGTCGATCTGCTCGCGGCGGCCGGCGGGCTGGAAGCCGATACCATGAAGGCTCTGGCCAGCGCGCGCCATGTGCCGGTCGTGGTGCTGTACGTCAACAGCATCCTGCAGCGCGGCCTGGTGCGAAGCCGCCGCCACCCCGGTTGGGCCGTCACCGGCGTGGACAATCTCAACGCCGAGATTTCGGGCAAGCGCGTGGAGTTGCTGCAGGACCTGATTCCGGATGTGCGCCGCATCCTGATCCTGTATTACCCGGACATTGACCCCTCGCGCATCGGCATGGAGACGGCGCGCGCGGCGGCACGCCGGCACGGGCTGGTCGTCGACGCCAGGGCCGTGCACTCGCGCGCGGACATTGCGCGCGTCATGCGCGGCCTGCGGCCGGGCGATGTGGACGCCATGTTGACCGTACCCACCGCGCCGATCGACAACGCGCTCAAGGACATCATCCTGCCGCAGGTCCGTCGCCTGCATCTGCCTTTGATGACACACTCGCGTTCGCTGGCCGAGGAGGGTGCGCTCGCCAGCTACGGTGCGCCGTTTTTCGGCCTCGGGCGCCAGGCCGCCCGCCTGGCGCGAAAGGTCCTCCAGGGCGTCACACCGCAGAATATGCCGTTCGAGACCCCGAAGACTTTTCTCTACACCATCAACCGCACCGAGTTGGCCCGGTTGCACCTGACCCTCGGTCCTCTGGCGCAGACCCAGGTCGATGAATTCATAACGACACAGAGATAGCATGCTCGGCTTCAAGCGTCCGCGGCGGCTCGCCAACAAAATTGTCCTGCTCGTCCTGGCGCTCGAGCTCGCGTCGATTTCGGTGTGGGGATCGATGACCTATCTGGGCTCGCGCGAAGAGCTGCTGCGCACCATCAGCAGCCAATTGAGCGAAGCAGCGTTTCGCACCGACAGTGCCATTGGCAACTTCTTCGTGGCGATTCGGACCGAGTCACGGGTTTTGGCCGACATGGTTGCCTCCCCGCTGGTGTCCGAGGCCCAGAAGCGGATTCTGTTCCATCGCCTGCTCAACCGCCGGCCGGAGGTGGAGGCCGTATCGTTGGTCGGCGCCGACGGCCGGGAGCGCTGGCGCGTTTCGCGAACGCGCACCTTCGGGCCGTCCGACGTGCGCGAGCTCAAGGACGATGCCGTCTTTCGCGCGGCCTTGAGCGGCCGCGAGAGCAGCGGACCGATCACCCTGTCCAAGTATTTCGAGCCGCAGGTGCGCATCGCCACACCCGTGGTGCGCGACGGAAAGACGCAGGCGGTTGTCATCTGTCGGGTCAGCCTCAAATGGCTTTGGGACACGGTGCAGTCGCTGCCCATCGGTCAAAGCGGTTACGTTTACCTCGTTGACCGTCATCTGGACCTGGTCGCCGCGCGCGACCCGAGCCTCGTGCTCTCGGGCGTGCATCTGCCCGATACGAGCGTACCCCGCGCGATGTTCGCAGGTCGCGGGCGTCACGAACTGCTCGTCTACCCCAATTTCAAGGGAGATGAGGTGGCGGGGGTCAGCCGTTTCGACCCCGCTCACCGGTGGTGGGTTGTGGTCGAGCAGCCGGTCAAGGAGGGGCTGGCGCCGCTGCGGCGAGTCGTCCGCCGTTTTTCCATCGCCTTCCTGCTGGCAGCGACGGCCACGGTGTTGATCGTGTTGCTCTTCTCGCGCCTGGTGATGCGCCCGTTGGAGACATTGGAAACGGGCATTGCCCGGCTCGCCGGCGGCGAGCGCCGCGTACGCCTGCCCGTGCCGAGGCACTCCGAGCTGGCGACCATTGCCGAGGCCTTCAATGACATGGCCGAGTCGCTCGAGCAGAAGATCGAAGGGCTCGAGTCCTCCGGGCGGCGCCTGCGCGCCTCGGAGGACGCGCTGCGCGACTCCACTCGCCACGTGCGCCTGTTGCTCGAGTCCACGGCCGAGGGGATTTTCGGCATCGATGAAAATGGCCGGTGCGTGTTTTGCAACCCGGCCGGCGTCAAGCTGCTCGGTTACGAGGACAGCGAAGCGCTCACCGGCCGTTCGATGTACGAGCTGCTGCAGCCTGCGGCGGCCGACGGTACGCCGATTCGTTTCGACCACTGTCCCATCTCGCATCCGGCGCGCCTCACGGGCGAGGCTCATCTCGGGGAGCTAATGCTTACCCGGGCCAACGGCAGCCCCTTTTTCGCCGAGTGCTGGGTTCGACCGGTCAACGCGGGCGACGCCCCGGCCGGTTCGGTATTGACCATGCTCGACGTGACCGAACGCCATCGCCACACCGCCGAGCTGGAGTATCAGGCCAGTCACGACGCATTGACCCATCTGCCGAACCGCAATTATCTGCACGGCTGCCTCGAGCAGTTGATCAGCGAGAACGCTCCGCGGGTGCCGGATCTCGCTTTGCTGCTGATCGACCTCGACCGTTTCAAGGAAGTCAACGACGCCCTGGGGCACCACAGCGGCGATCGTCTGCTCACCCTGCTCGGCCCGCGTCTGCTGTCGCTGCTGGAGGGTCAGGACGTGCTCGCCCGGCTGGGCGGCGACGAATTCGCCGTCCTGCTGCACTCGGTTTCCGAACGCGAGGCCGTCGAGGTCATTGCAGCGCGCGTGCGCGCCGCCATCCAGCAGCCCTTCGACCTGGAGGGCATGCGCGTGCAGATCGATGCCAGCATCGGTATTGCGCTGTCGCCGGAACACGCGACCGATGCCAGTGAGCTGCTGCGCCTGGCCGACGTGGCGATGTACCAGGCCAAACAGGCCGGGGTAGGCTGTGCGGTCTATGACCGCGAGCTCGACGCACACAGCCCGCGGCGCTTGGCTTTGATGAGCGACCTCGGCCACGCCATCGCGGACAATCAGCTGGTCTTGCACTACCAGCCCCAGATATCGCTGTCCGACGGACGGGTCACTGCGGTCGAAGCCCTCGTGCGTTGGGACCATCCGGTCTACGGTTTGCTCAGCCCGGATCAGTTCATCCCCTTGGCCGAGCTCGGCGAGATCATCAAGCCGCTCACATTGTGGGTCATTCGCCGCGCCCTGCGCGACTGGCAGGGTTGGTACGCGGCAAATCTGGATATCGATGTGGGCGTGAACATCTCGGCGCGCAATCTGCATGACCGCGAGCTGCCGGAGCGAATAGGACAGCTGTTGCAGGAGCACTGCCCGCGTGCGGACTGTCTGCAGTTGGAGATTACCGAAAGCGCGATCATGACCGACCCGAGCCGGGCGCTGGAGACGATGAACGCCATTTCGGCGTTGGGCGTCTCGCTGGCCATCGACGATTTCGGAACGGGCTATTCCTCGCTGTCCTACCTCAAGCGGCTCAATGTCGATGCATTGAAGATAGACAGGTCCTTCGTCATGGAGCTGGGCGGCGACGAGAACGACGAGGTGATCGTGCGCTCGACGGTGGAACTCGCTCACAGTCTCGGCCTGTCGGTGACCGCCGAGGGCGTGGAATCCGAGCGGGCGTTGCAGCTTCTGGCCGAGCTGCGCTGCGATCACGGCCAGGGTTTTCACATCTGCCCGCCGATGCCTGCCGAGGAGTTGACCGCGTGGTTCGCCGAGCGATCCGTGGCACCGAACAAGAGCCGACGGCGCCGCGACTGACCTTCAGCCGATCGGGTGGTGCTTGCCGACCACGCTCACGCTGCTGGCCTGCGGGCCCTGTTCGCCGGTCTCCTCGGCAAAACGCACCTCGTCGCCTATCTCGAGCTTGTCAAAATCGGCGTTGAGTACGCTGTTGCGGTGGAAGTAGACTTCGCGCCCGTCGGACGTGGCGATCAGGCCGTAGTCCTCGGCGGCGACCAGCCGCGACACGTGACCGTGCGGCGGGACCTCGTGCGTCTTGACGTTTCCCTTGAGCTTGCGCGCATAGTCTTCCAGCTGGCGTTGCAGCGCATCGAAGGCGTCGCGCAGTACGACGTAGGCGTCCTCATGGGCTTGATGTTGATGCGGTTCGCGGCTGACCACCAGCTCGTTGCCCGGTACTGTCACGTCGATACGCACGTGAAACAAATTGCCCTGATGATGGTGCTTGTGCGGTGCCTCGATGACTACCCGGCAGCTCATGATGTGATCGAAAAAACGATCGAGCTTCTCGGCGCGCTCGCGCACCTTGGCCTCGACGGCCGGTGAGGGCTCCATGTTGCGAAACGTGATCTGCAGCGGCAGTTGCATGGGTCTTTACCTCCTCCCCTGTGCCCGGTCGCAGGCCCGTTCTTCGGGCTGGCTGCGCGCGGGCGTTATGTCGATTGTTGCTCCTGCTCCCCGACGGGCTCGGCGTCCAGACTTTGCGGATGTGCCGTGCGCAGACATTCGGCATGCGTGTCCCAATACAGCGGCCGTTCGGTCTGCAGCATGCTTAGCAGGATGCGAAAATCCTCGGGATGCAGGTTGTTCAGCCAGTAGAGATCGGTCAGGTGCTGCGCACCGCGCAGTACGATACGGCCGACCCCGCACGTATCGGTTCGGCCCGATGGAATCCACTCGGCGAAGTAGTTGCTGACGGGTACGACGGCCATGGCTTCGTCCTCTTGAACCAGTTCCTCTTCGATGATGCGCTGTTCAGGCGCGCTGGCGCTGTTCGTGTCGCTGCTCGCGCCGGAACAGCTCAACCAGGTCGGCCAGTTGTTCGGCGACGAGGTCGAGCAGGTCGTCGACCGAGACGATGCCTTCCAATCCTCCCTCCCGGTTGACAACCGGAATGCGTCGCACACCGTGGGCCCGCATCGCGCGCACGGTATCCAGCAGCTCGTCGTCCTCGCGCGCCGTGAGCAGGTCATAGCTCATGATATCGGCGACGATGAGTGTCTTGGGATCGACGCCCTCTGCGAGGACCTCGATGACGATGTCCCGGTCGGTGAGGATACCGACCGGCGCGCGCCGCCCGGGATGGTTCTCGGTGACCACGATATC
>DATFLL010000057.1:0-10853 GCA_035267785.1 Gammaproteobacteria bacterium
GATCATGCGCGAGGTGTCCATCAAGCATGGCATGCAATCCGCCAAAGACGTGCTGCGGCCGTTCGGTCGCGTCATGCTCAAGCTGATCACCACTGGTAATCAGCTCTCGCCCGACATGATTCAGCCCGACCACTTCCCCGATTGGGGTCCCAACATTCAGAAGGTGGAGGGCGACCTCAAGACGCTGCGCAAGGCCATTCCGGTCAAGACGCTGCAGACCACCGACACCGCCTGGGAAGTGTCGCTCAAGACTTCGGTCGAGATGTATACCATCTGGGAGATGACCGGCGTGATGGACGCGCTCGAGACGATGGACGAGAACCTCTTCGACGTGATCGAGGACTTCATCGACGAGAAGCGCGACGACTACGAAGACTGGCTCGAGGAGCAGGAAGACGACGACTGAGTCATCCCTGCGGCCCCGTACGAATTCAGTTTAGGAGGAATTGCAGATGCCTGATCAGACTCCCGGAAACCATAATATGCACGGCGATGGCGCCGGCGCCGGCACAATGAAGCCGGGCTTCCACAATACCGACGGCCAGGGCGTCGCCGGTCACGGTTCGTTCTTCCAGCAGACCAACCTGTCGGCCGAAGAGGCCACGCAGGCGACCGAGTGGGTGCGCAAGCATGTCGACCGCCGCACCGTCGATCTGGGCGAGCGCATGGACGACATCCGCGAGCACATGTGGGAGCTCGAGAAGGACGGGCAGATCATCGTCCACCGCATCACCGACGAGCATGAGCCTGTCGACGTGCAGACCCTGTTCGGTTGGAACAAGCGCGTTCCGACCAAGCAGCTGTGGCACCACAAGAGTTGCGGTCAGTGCGGCAATATCCCGGGCTATCCGACCTCGCTGATGTGGTTCATGAACAAGTTCGGTTACGTGCCGGGCCAGGATTATCTGGACGAGACGGACCAGACCTCGTGCACGGCGTGGAACTACCACGGCTCGGGCATCGGCAACGTCGAGTCGCTCGCCGCGGTGTTCCTGCGCAACTTCCACCAGGCCTACGTCTCCGGCCAGAAGCACGGCCACGAGGCCGGCCATTTCTTCCCGCTGGTCCACTGCGGCACCTCCTTCGGCAACTACAAGGAGATCCGCAAGTACCTGGTCGAGTCTTCCGAGCTGCGCGAGAAGGTCACCAAGATTCTGGGCAAGCTGGGTCGCCTGGTCGACGGCAAGCTGGTTATCCCCGAGGAGATCATTCACTACTCCGAGTGGGTGCACGTGATGCGCAACCGCATCGCCTCCGAGCTGCAGACCATCGACGTGTCCAACATTCGCGTCACCATGCACGCGGCCTGTCACTACTACAAGATGGTCCACGAGGACGCCATCTACGACCCGACCGTGTTGGGCGGCAACCGCACCGCGGTGGGTTCCTCCATGGCCCAGGCCCTGGGCGCGCAGCTCATCGACTACTCCACGTGGTACGACTGCTGTGGTTTTGGCTTCCGCCACATCATCTCCGAGCGTGAGTTCACCCGCTCGTTCACCATGGACCGCAAGATCAAGGTCGCCAAGCAGGAGGCCAACGCGGACGTGATGCTGGGTATCGATACCGGCTGCATCACCACCATGGACAAGAACCAGTGGATCGGTAAGTCGCACGAGCAGGACTTCTCGGTGCCGATTATGGCCGACGTTCAGTTTGCCGCTCTGGCCTGCGGCGCCGATCCGTTCAAGATCGTGCAGCTGCAGTGGCATGCCTCGCCTTGCGAGGAGCTGGTCGAGAAGATGGGAATCAGCTGGACCGAGGCGAAGAACAATTTCGAGACCTATCTGAAAGAGGTTGAAGCAGGCAACATCGAGTACCTGTACAACCCGGAACTGGCGTTAGGAGGCAAAGCTTAAAATGGCCCAAGATACTGTTCTTGTTGTTGGCGGAGGTCCCGCCGGTCTGGCGGCGGCCGCCGGCGTGTCGGCGGCGGGCAAGAAGGCCGTCCTCGTGGAGAAAGAGGACATCCTCGGCGGTGCCCCGATCCTCTCCGGTTACGCCAAGCTGGTCCCGTCGGGCGAGTGGGCCAAGGATGCGATCGGCCGTATGGTCAAGCGCGTCGAAGAGGACGACAGCATCAGCGTCCACAAGTCCACCAAGGTGACCAAGGTCGACGGCCAGGCCGGTGATTTCAACGTCACCCTGAGCAACGGCGAGTCGGTCAATGCCGGCGCCATCGTCCTCGGCACGGGCTTCACGCACTTCGATTCGATCAACAAGCCCGAGTGGGGCTTCGGCACCTTCGAAGACGTGCTGACCACCACCCAGATGGAGCAGATGGTCGCCACCGGCGAGATCCGCTGCCCGTCCGATGGTCGCGTGCCCGAGCGTGTGTGCATTCTGCTGTGCGTGGGTTCGCGCGATCGCCAGATCGGCCGCGAGTGGTGCTCGAAGATCTGCTGCACCGTCTCGACCAACCTGGCCATGGAGATCAAGGAGCTCTCGCCCGAGACCGACGTGTTCATCTACTACATGGACATCCGCACCTTCGGTCTGTACGAGGACAAGTTCTACTGGAAGTCCCAGGAAGAGTTCAAGACCAAGTTCGTCAAGGCGCGTATCGCCGAGGTGACTGCCTCCAACGACGGCCGCCTGCTGGTCAAGGGCGAGGACACCCTGGTCAAGCGCCCCATCGTTATCCCGATGGATATCGTCGTTCACGCCATCGGCATGGATCCGAACGAGGAAAATCCCGAGATTTCGAAGGTGTTCGGTATCGGCCTGGAGAAGCACGGCTTCGTCGACAAGGCCGAGCATTACACCAATACCAGCGGCACAACGCGCCCCGGCATTTATGTTGCGGGTGCGGCGACCGGTCCGGAGACGATCGACGATTCTATCTCCCAGGGCCAGTCTGCAGCGCTGCGGGCCGTCACCGACCTCAATGCTCTGGCGAAAAAGGCAAGCTGATAAGGAGGCAGCGGCCGGGCGCGATGTCATCACGCCCGGTTCGCTGGCCATCCCGCCCGACCCGGGGGTCTTTGCGAGCAAGCTCGAACAGTTGCTCGAGGCGATCGACGAGGCGGGTGGTGTGCAGGTCTTTATCGATGCCCTGAACGTCAAGCACGAATTGTTCGCTCGGGCCTTGGAGACCGAGGTCCTGAGGAACATGACTCGTGAAGGCCTGGATGCTTTGCTGGAAACCGTGTTTACGGCGCGGCGCAAGCTGCCCGAGGCGCTCAGCGGGGTTGAGCAGGCCGAGGTCAATGCCGCCATCGAGGCACTGGTCTACGGCAAGGAACCATTGGCCGAGCGCATGCAGAGCTTCATGGAGTTCTTTCCCTTAGCCGAGGGCGAGGACAAGGCGACCCAGAAGGCCAACCAGAAGGTGCGGCGGGCGGCCTGGGATTTCGGTGCGGAGATGCTGCATTTTCTCTCGCCGGAAAAGTATCCCCTGATGACCCGCTGGGTTTGGGATGTCAACACGGTCAGCGGCGCGATGCGTGAGTTTATCGCCGCTAACGACACCCTGCGGGAGTCGCCGTTCGATGGCCGGCCGGAGACGTTCGAGGCCATGCGCCACTGGATGGTCGAGCAGTTGAGTACCGCGGGTTTTTACCGCGACGTCCCGCTGCTCATCGACATGGTGCTGGGTTGGGCCTACACGGACTACATGCGAGCGATGTCGAGCAGCATGGGGCTGATTGAGGCGGAGTTCGGTGGCACTAGCGATCGGACCGAACCGTTGAAAAAGATACTGGGAATTGACCCCGCACGGCGTTCCGGTCAATCCCGTGTGAAACGGGAAACCGTGCATTAATATGCATGTTTAGCGCGGAGATTAAACATGGCGATTCATGAAAAGACACTGATCGATCCCGATCGAATCCTGACCCACGAGCAGCTCGTGGTCGACGGCGTGGACGTTTCCGGGCACTGGAATACGATGATCACGCCGCGCACTCTCACCGAATACGATGAGAACTTCGAGAAGACCATTCAGAAGTACGGCGGCGGCGACAACGTGCACCGTTGCTGGCAGTGCGGCTCGTGCACGAATTCCTGCACTGTCTACGCGCTGAACACGGACTTCAACCCGCGGTATTGGATCTACCTGACCCGCCTGGGCCTGAAGGACGAGATCATCAAGGACAAGGACATCATCTGGCAGTGCGTCTCCTGCAACAAGTGCACGAACATCTGCCCGAAGGACGTGCGTCCCGAAGGCGTGATGAAGGCGCTGGCGCATTGGATGGAGGACGAGGGCGTTACCGACAAGACCCCGTCTTCGATCTTCGATGAGGAATTCCTCGACCAGGTTTACAAGACCGGGCGCATCGAGGACTCCCACGTCATGATGCACTTTTTCAAGAAGACCAAGCAGCCGTTGATGCAGGAATGGCTGGTGGAATTCGTCAAGCGCATGATCAAACACCTGCCGGTGACCCAGCTCATGAAGATGGGCCTGAATTTCGTCTTTACCCCCAAGACGAAGTCCTGGGGCCGCACGGGCGAAGTGTTGAAGCAATACGTTCGCGAACAGAAGGAGGCCGCCCATGGCTAAGGTTGCATATTATCCGGGGTGTGCGCTGGAAGGCTCCGGCGGCCCGTACGACAAATCCACCCGTGCCATCGTCAAGGCGCTGGGCCTGGAGATGGAGAATCTGCGCGACTACAACTGCTGCGGCGCCATGGAGGTCAAGAACGTCCATCCGATGCTCCAGACCTACATGTCCGCGCGCAACCTCGCCATCGCCAGCGAGGAGATGGGCTTCGATGCGGTGATGGCCCCGTGCAACGGCTGCTATCACAACCTCAAGAAGGCCGAATACGAGCTGGCGACGTCCGAGGACGCCCTGCAGACGGTTCAGGACCTGGCCAAAAAGTCGAACGATCCGGTCTTCGACAATGGCAAGGTGCGTACGCTGCACCTGCTCGAGTGGCTGATGGAGGAGCTCGGGACCGAGGGCATCAAGCAGCGCATCACCAAGAGCCTCAACGGGATCAAGATCGCCAACTACTACGGCTGTATGTACACCCGTCCCCGCCAGATCTTCCCCGAGAAGGATCAGGGTCCGGGCTCGGAGTCGAGCTACCAGCCGCACTTCATGGACGACCTTCTCAGCGCCGCCGGCGCCGAGAATGTCGATTTTCCGTTAAAGACGGCCTGCTGCGGTGGCGCCCACACCTTGTCCGACGCCGATACCTCGACTCAGCTGGTGCTAAACATCCTGCAGGCCGCCGAGGACAGCGGTGCGGAGGTGATCGCCACCGAGTGTCCGACCTGCCACTCCGGCCTGGAGATGCATCAGGTGCGCGCAGAGAAGGAGTTCGGCATCAAGACGGGCGTCAAGGTGTTGTATTTCACCCAGCTGCTCGGTATCGCGCTGGGCCTGTCGCCGCGCAAGGTCGGCATCCACGAAAATATCAGCGATTCGATGGACTTCCTCAAGCAGAAGGGCGTGATCTGAGCACATCGCCCTGTGGCCATCGGCTGAAGTGTGACTGAACGGCGGGAACTTAACGGTTCCCGCCGTTTGTCCAATCGGTATCCGTAGCGCGTCCGAAAGCGCGGTATGGTTCAATAAGACCAAAGACGATTGGCGAAGGGAACACCGGATGGAGTGTAATGGCTGTGAGTTTCGTCCCGAGCTCTACTACGACGACGAATACCAAATCTGGGTGCGCCAGGAGGAAGACGGCAGCTTGACGGTCGGGATGACGGACATCTCCCAGACCATCGCGGGCAAGATCCTCAACCTGCGCGTGCGCAAGCCGGGTACGCTGCGCCCGAGCGGCAAGCCTGTGGCCACCATCGAAAGCGGCAAGTGGGCCGGCCCGATTCCCAACTTCTTCGACTGCAAGATCATCGAGGGCAACGAGGCAGCGCTGGAGGATCCAAGTCTGCTGAACATCGAGCCCTATGAGGCCTGGGTGGCGCGCGTCATGCCCACCGAGGCGCCCGAGGTCGCGTTGCAGAAGTTTCTGATCGGCGACGAGGCGCACCAGGGCTACTGTGAGCGGGCCCGCCGCGAGGACATTCACTGCGAGCGAAATATCCGCTGATGAACAGCAACTATTATCTTGATAATGAAGAAAAATCCGTGGTCATTATCATGACCAGCGGACCGAGTACGCCGCACCGCTGCGCGACTCCTTTCTACCTGGGTGCTATTCTTGCGTCGATGGACGCGGATGTTAATATATTCTTTACCATGGAGGGCGTGCGCCTTTGTGAAAAGGGTGTGGCGGAGAACCTGGCGGCCATGGAGGGTGGCAAAAAGATCATCGAGTTCATGCGCGAAGCCAAGAACGCGGGCGTGAAGCTTCATCTTTGTTTGCCGGCGCTGCCGGGCTACGAGATCGACGCGGAGGCGGACGTGATCGAGGAAATCGATGAGCTTTCGGGCGGCGGCGTGCTGGCCGACCTTATCCTGTCCAGTGACAAGATTCTGCAGTTCTGAGCTAGGGGCTGTGCACCATGTTCGGTGAGCAGCGCAATTTTGGGTGCTAATTCAGCGTTTAGGAGGAAGAAAAACTATGGGCGCCGTACGTGGATGCAACATCCCGGAAGACCTGTACTACAACGTCGAGAACAATGTGTGGGCGCGTCGCGAAGATGACGGCACGGTGACGATCGGCATGACGTCCTATGCATGTTCGCTGGCCGGCCAGATCGTCTCCTACACCCCCAAGAAGGTGGGCAAGGACGTCAAGCAGGACAAGTCTTGCGCCACTGTCGAATCGGGCAAGTGGGTCGGTCCGGTGAAGGCGCCGGTCTCCGGCGAAGTCACGGCGACCAATGAGGCCGTTGCCGGAAACCCGGGTCTGATCAACGAAGACCCCTACGGCGATGGCTGGCTGGTCAAGATGAAGCCGAACGACTGGGACGGCGAGTCCAGCGCTCTGGTCACCGCCGGTGACGCGCTGAGCGCCTTCGAGTCCAAGATGGAAGCGGACGGCTTCGGCGGCTGCTAAGGCCTGTCGGCGAAGGCGGCATGGAACAACCATGTCGCCTTCGCTTCCTTAGATTTGCCGCGGTTTGGCATGGGCGGCGCCCTCGAAGCAGGGTGGCCGCCTGTGTTTGCTGACAATGCGCGAACGAAATAACGTGGGTTTTGCCATGACGAACTGGTACGAGACCGCCCAACGGGTGGAGGCACTGGAAGACATGGACCTGGATCGCGATCTGATCCAGACGATGAATGAGCGTTGGCAGACGCAGTTCGCCGACTCCCAGGCGTCGATCAATTTCTACACGCCCACGTTCAAGTCCTACCAGACCACCGAAATCTCGGGTTGCGGCAAGAGCGCCTGGCCGGCGGTTTCCATTACCGGCGGCGACTGCAAGCTGCAGTGCGATCACTGCAAGGCGAAGATCCTCGAGCCCATGATTCCCGCGCGCACCCCCGAGCACCTGTGGCGCGTCGTCAATGAGGTCATCGAAGACGGCGGCCAGGGTATGCTGCTGACCGGCGGGTCCAATCACCGCAACGAGGTGGAGTACGGTCCTTATTGGGACACGATTCGCCGCATCAAAGACGAATTCCCCGATTTCAAGATCGCCTCGCATACCGCCCTGATGGATGAGGATACGGCCCGCTGTATGGAGCAGGCCGGCATCGACGCGGCCATGATGGATGTCATCGGCGCCCAGGACACCATCACCCAGGTCTATCACCTGCGCCGCACCGTCGAGGACTTCGAGGACACGCTCGACGTCCTGGTCAACAAGACCAATATGAAGGTTGTGCCGCATATCGTCGTGGGCCTGCACTACGGGCACCTGCTCGGCGAATGGAATGCGCTGGAGATGCTGCAGCGTCACGTGCCCGACGCGGTGGTGCTGGTGGTGGTCATGCCTTTCTATGCGCCGGCGAGCCGGCCCTTCGTGACGCCCGACAGCTCCGAGGTGGGGCGCTTCTTCATGGACGCCCGCGCGGCGCTGCCCGATACCCCGCTGCTGCTGGGCTGTGCCCGGCCGCCGGGCAAGCACAAGGTCCAGATCGACACCTACGCCGTCATGGCGGGACTGAGCGGCATGGCCCATCCGTCCGACGGTATGGTCGAGCTGGCCGCACGGCTGGAGCGTAAGGTGCGTGTCACGCCCGCCTGCTGCTCCATTGCGGTCGGCGACGAGGTTATGGCCGTCGAAGGCCAGGGCGGGGGTGTCGAGGTGGACCTGGAGGCCGTGCTCGAGCACGAGCGACGTATGCGCGAGAAGGTGGTGCCCCTGAACGCGGCGCCGGAGAGCTCTACTCTGGGCGGAATCAAAGTGATCAGCGAGGCCGGTGGAGGCTGCTGCGGCGCATGAGCTCGCGCGATCCACATCGCTGGCGCCTGATCGATACCGGCCTGCGGCCGGCCGCACAGAACATGGCCATCAACCGGGCCATGCTCGAGGCACATCAGGAGAGGGCGATTCCGCACACGCTGCGCTTCCTGCAGTTCGAGCCCTGCGCCCTGCTGGGTTTCCACCAGAACGTCGATCAGGAGCTGCGCGTGGACTATTGCCGCGAGCAGGGTATCGCCATCCAACGCCGCATCACCGGCGGTGGGGCCATCTATTTCGACCCCAGCCAGATCGGTTGGGAGCTTTATCTCGATAAATCGCGGCTGGGGACGGCGGACATGGGCGCCATCGCACGCCGTGTCTGCGAGGCCGCGGCCGAGGGCATGCGCCGGCTCGGCGTGGACGCCGTGTTTCGCCCGCGCAATGACATCGAGGTGGACGGGCGCAAGATATCGGGTACCGGCGGCGCCTTCGACGGTGATTCCATTCTTTACCAAGGCACGCTGCTGGTCGATTTCGACATCGAGCGAATGTTGCAGGTACTGCGCATCCCCGCCGAGAAGCTCAGCGACAAGGCCATTGCCTCGGCGCGCGAGCGCGTGGTCAACCTCAAGGAGCTGCTGGGTCGCGTGCCTTCCGTTGAGGAGGTCAAGCAGTCCATGGCCGCGGCTTTTGCCGAGGCCTTCGACGTCACGTTCGGCGAGGCCGAGGCGCTGAGCCCGGTCGAGGAGGCCAAGTACCAGGAGGCCCTGGCCGAGATCGACACGGACGAATGGGTCTTCCAGGCCAACCGCCCGCTCGACGAGACGCCGACGCTGGAGGGCATCCATCGCTGCAGCGGCGGCCTCATGCGCGCGCACGTGGCCGTGGATACCTTCAAGCGGCGCATCAAGCAGGTGTGGCTGACCGGAGATTTCTTCGTCAATCCCAAGCGCATGGTGCCCGATCTCGAGGCGGCCCTGCGCGATACGCCCATCGACGATCTGCGTGCCAACGTCGAGGGCTTCTTCCGCGATTATCCGGTGGAAATGCTCATGCTCAAGCCGGAGGATTTCCACGCCGTCATCGCCGACGCCCTCAAGGGCCTGGTGCCGGCGGATACCACGGCCAATGCCGGTGGGCACGGCTGAGACGATGGGAGCAGGGGTAGTCCAGATGCGCGAAGTGGACATACTGGTCGTAGGTCTCGGGCCGGGCGGCGCCAGCGCCGCGGCGGTGGCGGCCGAGGCGGGCCTGCGCGTGCTGGGTGTGGAGCGCAACCGGCGTATCGGCGAGCCCGTCCAGTGCGCCGAGTTCATTCCCAATCCGATGGGCCGCTACGCCCAAGAGGACCAGGTCCTGCACCAGCGCATCACCGGGATGAAGACCTATCTGCCGTCCGACGCGGTCGAGGTCTTGGATTTTCCCGGACTGATGGTCGACCGCGCGGCCTTCGACCGCGCGATCGCCGAGCGCGCACGGCGCGCGGGGGCCGAGCTGCTGGAGGGCACGCGCCTGGAGCGCCTGCAGGCGGAGGCGCATGTCGCCCACCTGCGCTGCGGCGAGGCGGAGACGGCCGTACGCTACCGCGTGCTGGTGGCTGCGGACGGCCCGCATTCGCGCGTGGCCGAGCAGTTGGGCCTGCCCGCACTGCGCACGGTACAGACGCGCCAGTACACGGTGCCGCTGTTGAAGCCCTATTTCGACACGGACATCTGGCTGACCGACGATTTCCCGGGCGGCTATGGCTGGCTGTTTCCCAAGGGCGAGCTGGCCAACGTGGGCATGGGCGCCGACAAGCGCTTCGAGCGCAACCTGAAGGAGCCCCTGGACCGGCTGCACGCGCTGCTCGTCGAGCGCGGCCTGGTCGGCCCCGAGATCCTGGCACGCACCGGCGGGGCCATTCCGGTCGGCGGGCTGCGCGAGCATTTGGTTGTCGGCGATGTCCTGTTCGTGGGCGATGCCGCCGGGCTGACGCACCCGATTACCGGCGCCGGCATCTCGGCCGCGGTGGTATCGGGCGAGCGCGCCGGGCAGGCGGCCGCGGAACGGCTGCTGGAGGACGAGGTGGAGGCCTTTGCCGATTTCGAGGAGGACATCCGGGACCAGTTCGAAGGAACGCTGCAGCGCGCGGTCGAGCGACGCAATTTTCTCGATTCCTGCTGGCGGACCGAAAAGGCACAGCAGGACTCGCCCATGCGGCGCGGGTGGATCGCCTTCGACGAGTATTTTGCCGCCTGAGCGTTTTGGTTTATTGAGGTCGGCAGGCGCCTTTCGAGTGCCGCCGGCGGGACAACGGCCCGCGCTTCGGGCCGGATGCGAATGCCAACAAGAGGATGAATGTGATGAGTGCACCCGCTGAAACCGTCATGCCGGTCAACTTCTACCGGCCGGACTATCACATCAAGACACCGGACATGCGCTCGCCGGACTACGTGCAGATGTCGACGGCGGCGGCCATCACCCTGGGTCTGGTGCCCGGTGCCATGCACCGCACCGCCTGTACCCACTGCCTGAACCTGCTGGTGACCTATCCCGAGGGCTGTCGCGCCAACTGCAGCTACTGCGGCCTGGCGCGTCATCGCGAGGAGACCCGCGACTACGCCGATCGCAACTTCATCCGCGTCGACTGGCCGAC
>DATFLL010000058.1:0-31567 GCA_035267785.1 Gammaproteobacteria bacterium
GTTTCCACTCAGCCACTCCCAGCACCGATACCGGCGAGGCTGATGCGCTGCCGGCCTACACCGTTCGCACCAGCGCACGCGCCCGACGCGTTCAGCTGCGTGTCCTGCCGCACGGCACCGTCGAAGCGGTCGTTCCCCGCGGCTTCGATCCGGTCGTGCTCGAGGCGTTCGTCCAACGCCATCGCGACTGGCTCGCGCGCCGTCTGGCCCGGATCGAGGAGCAGCGCCAACGCCGCCCCCATCTGTTCGAGACGCCGCCGAATCGGATCCGCCTGGCAGCGTTGGATTGCGACTGGGACGTGGATTACGAGTGGACCGATGCGACTACACGGGCCTGCGCACGCCCGCGCGCACCGGACAGCTTGGGGGTGCGCGCCGCCGATACCGACAGCGCCTGTGCGGTGCTGCAGCGCTGGCTGTCGCACCAGGCCAAGGCGCACCTGGTACCCTGGTTGCGGCGCACCAGCGAGGAGCTCGGATTGTCCGTCAACCGGGTCACGGTGCGGGCGCAAAAGAGCCGCTGGGGCAGCTGCTCGGCCCAGGGGAACATCAGCCTCAACCGCAATTTGCTGTTTCTGCCGCCCGAAGGCGTGCGCTATCTGTTCGTGCACGAGCTGTGTCATACCGTTCATATGAACCACTCGCGGCGATTCTGGACGCTGGTCGCACGGTTGGACCCGGACTTCGAGCGTCACGAGGCGCTGCTGCGCCGCGCGCACGACTACGTGCCACTGTGGGCCCTGCCCGGGTAATCCGCTGACATGCGCCGGCGCGGGTCCTGGCGAAAATACAGGGCCAGCTGCTCGTAGACCTCGGGCAGTGAGCGCGCAAGGGCATCGGGCGTCATGAAGAAGGCCTCGGTGGCCACGGCGAAAAATTCCGCGGGGCTGTGGGCGGCATAGGCATCCAGCGCGCCCTCTCCCCGTTCATTCAGGTCGCGTTGCAGCTGCGCGTACGCCTGCGAAAGCGCACGGCTCCATGCGGCCACATCCATGTCCCGGTGCAGCGGCGGCAGACCGTTGGCCGCCCCGTCGATCATGTCCAGCTTGTGCGCGCACTCGTGCACTACGACGTTGGAAGCCTCGCCGTAGGGCGGCGGACCGGGGCGAACGTCTCCCCAGGCCAGCACCATCGGCCCGCGCTGCCAAGACTCGCCGCTCAACGCGTGGCGAGTACGGTGGACGATGCCGATACCGTCGACCTCGTCGCGCTCGGCGACGAAGGTGTCGGCATAGACGATGATCGAGTACCAGTTGTCGTAGTAGTCGAGATCGAGATTGAGGATAGGCACACAGGCCTGGGCCGCAATCGCCACGCGCATGCCGTCATCGACCGCAAAGCCGCCGGCCCCGTAGATGGCCTTGTCGCGGACGAACCAGGTGGTCAATGCGCGCAGGCGCGAGAGCTCCGGCGCATCCAGCCGGCGCAGCACTTCGAGCTCGGCACGCGCGGCGTTCCAAAGTGCATCGGGAATGGGATGGCGCCGCAGGGTCCGTCGACGCCACCAGCGGCGCAGGGGGTGCCACATCAGCGCTGCCTCGCGGCGCGCGTGCGAGCCGGGGTCAAACCGAGCGCTCGCCCGCGGGGCCTGCTTGCCGGCCGGCCTCGCCGGGCGCATGTTCGAGCGCGGCGGACTGGCCGCCTTCGCCCAATACCATCTCCTTGACGGAGTGCGCTCCCAGCGTCTGGTGCAGGGCGTGTTCGAATTCCGCGACGACACGTTCCACGCTCGCCTCGTGCGGCAGGCGCCGCGTGCTGAAGAACGCCTCCTCCCCGGCCGATCGTACAGCGGCGAGGACCGCGCTCACCGGGGTCGCCTCCAGCGGCCGACCGGGCAGATAAGCCGGCGGCTCGTCGGCACTGGTCACCAGAAGATCGTGACGCTGCAACGGTAGAAGCACGTCTTCCAGCAGGTCCATCGGAATGCGCAGACGCTGGGTGAGTCCCTGAATGGTCCACGGCTCGTGCCCCTGATAATAGTTGCGGCCCACCAGGTACATGACCATCAGCGCCAGGCGCTCCTGCATACGTGCACTGAGGCGCATCTGTCGCCGGCGCACCGACAGGTACTCCGGATGCTGGTGGTAGAACGCGATGCTCGCGCCGATCAACAGAATGATCCAACTGAGATACAGCCAGATCATGAACAGGATCAGTGTAGCGAAGGCCGAATAGATCGCCGTGTACTTCGACGATCCGACGATAAAGGAGGTAAACGCCCAGCCGACTGTCTGCCACAACACGCCGGCGACGAGGCCGCCGACCAGGGCCGAGCGGACACGCACCCGCGTGTTGGGCACGAAGACGTAGATGAAGGTGAAGGCGGCGATGATCAGCAGGTAAGGTACGATACGCCCGCCGAATTCGGCCACGGCGCCGAAGGGCTCAATCGCGACAATGCGCTGGACGAGCGCCGTATTCATCACGGTTGCGGTAATACCCAAGGCGGTGAAGACGAGCACGGGGCCGATGATGATCACGCTCAGGTAATCGCTGAAACGCTGGGTGAAGCGCCGATGCTGCTCGACGTGCCAGGTATAGTTGAAGGCGCTCTCGACCTTCTGGATAAGCGCGATCACGGTGTACAGCAAAAAGGCCAGGCCGACCGAGCCGAGCACGCCGGCGCGCACATTCTCCACGAACTCGATGATGCGGCTGCTGAGCTCGGTGCCCTTCTCGCCCAACGGGGCAAGAAATTGAAGCAGCAGTGGTTCGATCTGGTTGTGCACACCGAAGGCCTTGAGCACCGAAAAGCTTACGGCGAGCAGCGGCACCAACGACAGCAGCGATGTGTAGACCAGGCTCATCGCGCGCAGTGTGAGCTGGCCGTCGGCGAGATCGCGGATGGCCACCCAGACAACGCGCAGCAGCATGATGAGCCGCCCCCGCCAAAAGGGCATGCTCGCGGGGTCGCCCCCCCAGAGGAAATCGATCGCGCGCTGCTTGAGTTTTTTCAGCTCGTCCACGGTGTCGTCCCCGCTCAGTTTCGGCTCCCGAACACCTCTTTGAGCAGCTCCGTGGTGCGTGCCACCGGATCGCGCCGTATCCTGCGTTCCTCCGCGGCGAGGGTGTGGAACAGGCCGTCGAGGGCGCGATCGGTGACGTACGTATCGATATTGGTGGTCAGCCCCGCGGTAAACGGGATGGATTCGAGCTTGGTCTGCAGTCGCTGGTACTGGTGCGTGACGCCGACATGCGACATCGCCGAGTGCACAGTAGGCTGGAAGGCCCGCTCCAGCTGAGCGTAGGTCTTTTTGCGAAAATACTCAGTGGCCGCATCGTCGCCGCCGTCGAGAATCTTGCGGGCATCGGCGAAACTCATGTCGCGCACCGCGCCGATGAAGATGCGCTTGGCCGCCGGCGCGGCGCGCTCGGCCGCGCGGTTCATGCTGAGCTCGAACGCATCGACCTTGGAGCCGTAGCCGACGGTGCGCAGCGTATGCTCCAGACGTCTGAGGTCCTCGGGCAAGGGAATGCGTATCTGCGGATTTTTGTAGTAGCCGTTCAGCCGCCCGACAGCGCCGGCGGCACGCTCGGAGCCAATCTCCAGCGCCTGTTTCAAACCGGCGATTATCTTCTCCTGACTGAGCCCGCCACCCTGCATACCGTCCACTTGCTTGACCAGCTTGTCGACGTCGACACAGCCGCCGAGTCCGGCGAGCAGCAAGAGAGCCGCGATCGCGGCACCGGTCATGGCCCAGACGCCCGGACGGGCATCGGTGGCGCGTGTTGTTATCATCCGCATGGTCTCTCCCTGCCCCGGGGTGAAATGGGGGCAGGATTAGGTTGTCACGTCTTCGGCCCGCAGACAATCTCAATGCGGCGCCGCCAAGCGGTCGGGGGCACGAAAGGAGAGGGTATGCAGCACAGCCGCGATACATCACATCGCCTCGCCGACGGGCGGCTCCTGAGCCTGGCCGAGTATGGTCCGCCGGGCGGAACGCCGGTAGTGCTCTGCCACGGACTGCCGGGCTCGCGCCGCCAGTGCCCGCCGGATATCGGGCAGCTTGGGTCGCTCGGTCTGCGCCTGATCGTGCCCGAGCGGCCGGGACTTGGCTATTCGGACCCACAGTCCGGCCGGCGGCTGCTCGACTGGCCCGCCGACCTCGCCCAACTGGCCGACCATCTCGGGCTGACCCGCTTTGCCCTCATCGGCGTCTCCGGCGGCGCACCCTATGCGCTGGCCTGCGCCGGGACACCCGCACTGGCGCGGCGCATCGGCGCCCTGGCCATCGTCAGCGGCATGGGCCCGCCTCACGCCCTCGGCGCGATGAGCTGGAGAACCCCGGCGGTGCTGCACCTGGCGCGCCGCGCCCCCTGGCTGCTGCGCTTCCCGCTGGCCGGCTTCGGCCAACTCGCCCGAGCCGGCGGCGGACCGGCACCGCAGCGCCTGTTGGGCTTGTTCTTCAAGCTGGCCGGCGCCGCCCTGCCCCAGGCCGATCGCGCGATCCTCACCCGCCCGGAGATCGCCGCCCAGCTGCGGGCGGACCTGGCAGAGGCCTTTCGCCAGGGCGCGGGCGGCATCGTGCAGGAGCTCGGCCTGCTGGCCCGTCCCTGGGGCTTTCGCCTGCAGGACATTGAGGCACCGGTGCGGCTGTGGCACGGCGAGATCGATGGCATCGTCCCAATAGCCGTTGGCCGACAGGTGGCCGACGCCCTCCCCCGGGCACGCGCGACCTTCGTCCCCGCCGCGGGGCACTTCCTCATCTACACGCAGTGGCAGACCATCGTTCAACAGATGCTGGACGACTGGCGTAAGACGTGAGGGGTGAGGCGAACGCCCGCTACGCGGGCGAGTTGGCAGTTGGCAGTTGGCAGTTGGCAGAAAGAATAAGGGGTGAGGGGTGAGGGGTGAGGGGTGAGGGGTGAGGGGCGAGGGGCGAGGCGCGAGGGGGAAAGCATGGCTCTGTGCTCCGCTGTTCCTGGGCCCTCGCCCCTCGCTGCTCGATACTGGACCTGGCTCTCGCAACGCGCTGCTCGAGACTTCCGTGCCCGAGGTCCTCTCAGAAAGACTCTGCCTCCATCTCGAGGTACACGTGATATGCATTCTTCCGGTTCGCCGCCTTGAACGTCGGTACGTCGCGATAACGCGACCAGTCGGTGCGGGCGTAGGCCTGCGCGAAGCCGGTCAGGTCCTGGGCGGCCTTGCCCATCTGCGTGCGCAGGTACTCGATGTAACCGCGGGTGAAGCCAATGGCAGCGGCGGCATCGTCGGCCGGTTGGCCGTGGCCGGGAATGATGAAGCGCGGGGCCGGTTTGATCGCCCCCAGGTGCTTCAGACCCGCCAGCCAGTTGCGCGTATTGACCTCGTCGCCGCCGAGAAAGGGCAGGCGCCCCCCGTAGATGAGGTCGCCCGAGAAGACCACGCCCGCCTCGCGCACAATCATCATGGTATCGTCCGGGGCGTGGGCCGGCCCGACGTAGACCAGCTCCAGATGGGTGTCGCCCATGTCGAACTCGTGGCGCTTGGCAAAGGTCTTGTCGGGGCGCACCAGATAGGTCTTCTCGTCGACCCAGGGAAACAGCGCCTCGCGGCGCTGGGCCAGGCGGGCCCGGCCGACGGGACCGTCAAGGTAGTCGACGCAGCGGCGCTGGGCCCAGATCACCGCCTGGGTGTGCTCGCGAAAGGCCTGCAGCCCATAGACATGGTCCGCGTGATAGTGGCCGGCCACGACGATGCTCACGGGACGATCGGTGACCGAGCGGATGGCCTGGAGCAGCCGGTAGCCCAGCGCGGGGGTCCCGAGCGCGTCGTAGACGACCACGCCGCGAGCCGTGACCACGAAGCCGGCATTGGAGGTATGACCCTGGTTGTCGGCCCCGGGCACCCCGCTCTGGCCGAGGACGTAGTAGACCTGGGTGCCCGGGACGCGGTGCAGGGTGAACGGAACGTCGGACTCGCCATAGGGGGTCTGAACCGCGTGGGCGCGCGCGGTCACCAGGGCCAGCAGGAAGGCCAGAAAGAGATACATCATCCAGTGTTGGGTGTTCATGTCCGTTGTCCTCGAGACCTCGTCCCCGACGGCGCCCAGGCGCCAATGCGCCAGCCGCCCCCATCCGCCCGCCGGGTCAGGGGGTGGTTTTGCCCAAACAAGGCGCGTACCATGGTTAGCCTTTCAAATGCCGAGATATTTTAAGGATCCATCATGCAAGTCGCCAAGCACAAGGTCGTCACCATCGACTACACCCTGACCGACGATCAGGGCACCGTCATCGACAGCTCCAAGGGCGCGGAGCCGTTGGCCTACATCCAGGGCGTGGGCAGCATCATTCCCGGCCTGGAAAACGCCCTGGAGGGCAAGTCGACCGGTGATAACGTCCAGGTCTCCATCCCGCCCGAGGAAGGCTACGGCGAGCGCCAGGATGCCCTGCTGCAGGCCGTGCCGCGGGACCGTTTCGACGTCGAAGGCGATATCGAGGTCGGCATGCGCTTCCAGACCATGAGCGAGCAGGGCGCCCAGGTCGTCACCGTCGCGGCGGTGGACGACGAGAACGTCACCATCGACGCCAATCACCCGCTGGCCGGTGAGACGCTGAACTTCGACGTCACCGTCGTCGACGTGCGCGATGCAAGCGCCGAGGAGCTCGACCACGGTCACGCCCACGGCCCCGGCGGACACGACCACGGCTGATCGCCAACTCCGGGCGGCCATCGCGTCGGCCGCCCGGGACGATTTGAGCTGACCGCGGCCCCCTGCCTTCAGGGATGTCCGGCCGCGGCGTCCTTCCCTGCGGCACTCGTCCCCCGATCCCCGCCCTGCTCACTGTGCCCGCGCTGCTGGCGCCAGAGCTGGAAATTCGGTTGGTGGCGAAAATCGCCGCTGAGGACGTAGTCCAACACGCCGCGCAGGCGGTTGAACTGCACCACCGAGTCCACCCGTATGATCTCCCGCCCACGCTCGTCGTAGAAGATGAGCGTCGGTGCGTAGTACAAGCCCAGGTTATCGGCCCATTGACGAGCCGTAGTCTTGCGCCCGGCCGGCGTCACCACCGGCGTGTCGGCCCACATGTCCAGCTGCACGGCCTCGAAGCGGCGCAACAGCTTTCGGATCGCCGGGCGTTGGAACACTCCACCGTGCAGCACGTCGCAGGCATGGCAGTGGCGCTGCTCGAAAAAGACCACCAGCGGCTGCTCGGCACGAAACCGACTGCGATCGAGGTTATAGGGCGGCTTGGCGAAAAACTCCTGGTCGTTGAGCTCGTCCTGACCGTAGCCGGTCGCCAGCTCGGCACGCGCCAGATAGTGACGAAAGCTCTCGCGGCGATAGTGCGCGTCGGCGACGTACTCCAGGGCCGCGCTGAACTGATAGGGCGGATGATAGCCCGACAGGCGCAGGACTTCGCGCGCGTCCTTGTTGTAGAACACGATGGACGGCGTGAAGTTGGTCTTCTCGCGAATGGCCAAGGCCTTTTCGGTGCTCACGATGCCGTCCATGTCGGTCACCAGGCGCTGGCCGCGCACGTCGATCGCGACCACATCGAAGTATTTGCGTGTGTACGCGACGATGTCCTTGTTGCCCCAGTTGTTCTCCAGGTGGGCCTTGCAGTACGGACAGTCCTTCTGGCCAAAGTAGACGATGAGCCCGCGCTTGCCGGCGGCGATGGCCTCGTCGAGGTCGTCACGCAAATCAAGGAAGCTGAGCTTGAACCAGTCCGGCAGCACGATGTCCTCAGACAGGCGCTGGTCGTCGAACAGCAGCTTTCCCGACTGCCCCACCGCGCCGACGGGCCCGAATGCGGCGAGCAGACACAGGCCCAGGGCAAGCGCCGCCGGGAGGGGCAGGCGCAGGACGAGGCGCAGGCGCCGATTTTGCCGGCGTTGGAGGACCACGGGGCTCAGCCGTTGCGCTCGGCCGGCGTCCAGCGCTCGGCCAACTCCGTGAGATTGTCACGATGGGTGATAATCACAACCTCGTCGCCGGCCTTGAGGGCGCTGTCGTCCTCGGGCAGCAGAAACTTGTCGTCGCGGTAGATGCAGATCACGCGGCTCATCTTGGGCAGATCCAGCGCATCGATGCGCATCTCGTCCTCCTTGCGCGCGACGAACGAGAATCCTCGCGCCTCGTCGCGAATCATCGTCGACAGCTCCAGCGGATCCTTGCCCTCGAACATGTCCGCCAGATAACGCCCGATGGTGCGCGCGGGAATGATGGTATTCTCGAGCCCGAGCTCGATGCAGATGTGCTCGAACTCCGGGTCCTCGATCTTGGTAATGACCCGCCCGAAACCCAGGGAACGACCCACGAGGCTGGCGATGATATTGGCCTGGTCGTTGTTGGTCAGACAATAGAGCACGTCGGTTTGGGTCGGATCGGCCTCGCGCAGGATGACAGGCTTGCTGCCGTCGCCGTGCAAAAAACCGCAGTCGAGCTCCTGGGAGAGCGCATCGATGCGTTCCTTGTCGCGCTCGACGATGACCACCTCGTGGCCCCGCCCGAGCAGCAGATGGGCCGTCTTGACCACGAGCGACCCCGCGCCCACAAATACCGCCCTCATGGCGTCTCACCCCGCTTGCCGAACCAGGTCGGAGGATAGAATAGTACCAGCAGGGCGACGATTTCCAAACGGCCGAGCAGCATATCCAGGCACAGGATTACCTTCAGCGGCGCGGCAAGCGCGTGCGAGGTGATCCCCGTGGACAGACCGACAGTCGCCGTCGCCGAGGTCACCTCGAACAGTGCGTCGAGGGGGTCAAAACCGTAAACAAGGAACGCCAGCCAGGACAACAGCGCAACAAGCGCGAACAACACCACCAGAAGCAGTGCGCGCACGACATCCTCCTGCTCGAGCGCGCGACCGCCCACACGCGGCGTGACCACGGCGTGGGTCGGAATGGCGGAACGGCGCACCGTGAACTGCACGATTCGCAGGACGACGATCAGGCGCAGCATCTTGATGCCGCCGGCGGTCGATCCCACGCCGCCGCCGACTGCCATGGCGGCAATCAACACCAGCTTGGCGGGCGCTGCCAACGCGACGATGGGCACACTCGTGAACCCGGTGGTCGTCTGCGCCGAGATGCCCAACAGCATCCCGTCGGCCAGCGCACGACCAAATCCGAGCGGTGCACCCCCGCCGGCAGCGGGCGTTTGTGCCATGAACACGGTCAGCAGCACACCGACCAGGAGCGTGGCGGCCGCCAGGGCCCGCAGCTCCACGTCGCGAAGCACCGCACGCCATTCGCCGTGCACGGCCCGATAGTAGAGGACCAGAGGCACAGCGCCGCAAAAGGCAATGGCCATGACACCAAAGCGCATGGACCAGCGATCCAGACCCGCCAGGCTCGCATTGAAGGTGGAAAAGCCGCCCGTCGACACCGCAGCGAGCACGTGGCTCACGGCCTCGAAGCCGCCCATCCCCAGCGCCCACAACAGCGCGACACCGAAAACGGTCAGTGCCACGTACACGGCAAGCATACGCCGCGCATGCGTACGAGCGGTGGTGGCGAGCGCTTCACCGACGACCGGTTCGGCGAGCCGGCGCGCGGCCATGTGGTGGCCCATCAGCAGGGCGAGCGAGAGCACCACAATCCCCAACCCGCCGTACCACTGCATCCACGCGCGCAGAAACAAAAAGGTGTGGGGACGGCCGTTCAAGTGCGCCAGCGTGGACAGCCCCGTGGTGGTCACGCCGGAGACGGACTCGAACCAGGCGTCCAGGCCGCCCAACCCGGCCGCCATCATCGGGTACGTCATCAGTGCCGAGGCAATAATGAAGGTGAGCGCAACGAGGACCAAGGCCTCGTTGGCCTGAATGTGCGGCGGTGTGGGCAGGCGCATCAGCGGCCAGCCGGTCAACAGGAGCACGGCGATCACCGCGCCCAGGCGCCAGGTGAACGCATATTCTCCGTACCACAAAGAGACCAGCAGGGGAGCGACCGTCAGGGCGGCAAGGACCACGAACAACTGTCCCAGATAGTGGCCCACGGCGCGCGGGCGCACCGCGTAGGTCAATGCCGCAATGCCTTGTTCCAAGTCATCTGCCTCGTCGCGTAGCCGCGCGCCGGGGCCGCGGCCGATGTTCGCATGCTAACAGAGGCGGGCTCGGCGGGCGCCCCCTTGGGCGGCGGTGACGGTCGGCGTCTGGGCGGGTGCGCCGGCGGCTGGTAAAGTGAGGCCCTCGCACCGGCGCCACGGCACACAACCTTATGCACTCACACCTGACCCTCGTCCTCGCCTCCATAGCCGCGCTGGGCATGTTGGCCCAGTGGCTCGCCTGGCGAGTGCGCCTGCCGGCCATCGTGCTGCTCACGGTGTTCGGGCTCATCGCCGGACCGGCGAGCGGCTGGCTGCGCCCCAGCGCCGATCTCGGCGCCATGCTGGAGCCGCTGATCAAGCTCGGCGTGGCCGCGATTCTGTTCGAGGGGGGGTTGAGCCTTCAATTCCACGAGCTGCGCCAGGCCGCCGTCGGAGTGCGGCGCCTGGTGAGCATCGGCGTGGTCATCGCCCTGGCACTGGGCGGCGCCGCGGCCCACTACATCGGCGGCCTGTCCTGGCCCGTCGCCTGGGTGTTCGGCGCCATCATCGTGGTCACCGGTCCCACCGTCATCGTACCGATGCTGCGACAGGCCCGGCTGAACCGGCGCCCGGCGTCCTACCTCAAGTGGGAAGGGATCATCAACGATCCCATCGGCGCCCTCCTGGCGGTGCTCATCTTCGAATACTTCTCCCACGCCCAAGGCGATATCTTCCACGAGCTGCTGGGGCGGGTCGGTGCCGGCCTGCTCGCCGCCGCGGCGCTCGGCATCGGCGGCGGGCTGCTGCTTGGCAACGCCTTTCGCCGCGGCTACGTCCCCGAGTATCTGAAGGGACCCGTATCGCTGGCCGCCGCGGTGGGCGTGTACGTGCTCGCCAATCTGGTGCTGGACGAATCCGGCCTGCTCGCGGCGACGATCCTGGGCATCGTGCTCGGCAACATGCGCCTGCCGAGCATCGGCGAGATCAAGCGCTTCAAGGAGTACGTGGCCATCGTGCTGGTCTCGGCGGTGTTCCTGCTGCTCACCGCCGATCTCGACCCGCACACGCTGCTGACGCTGGATTGGCGCAGTGTGGCACTGCTCGGCGCAATCCTCTTCGTAGTCCGGCCGGCGACGATCTTTTTGTCCACGATTGGCGCGGGCATGACGCTCGGCGAGCGCACACTGCTCGGCTGGATCGCCCCGCGCGGCATCGTTGCCGCGGCGGTGGCCGGTGTATTCGGCCCACAGCTGGCCGCCAAAGGCTATGCCGGGGCCGAGCTGCTGCTGCCGCTGGTGTTCGCCCTGATTCTGACCACGGTCGTGCTGCACGGCTTTTCCATCGGCTGGCTGGCGCGGCGTCTGAAGCTCAGCGCCCAGAGCCGAAACGGCGTACTCATCGTCGGTGCCTCGCCCTGGACCACGGCGCTGGCCGAGACGCTCAAGGGACTGGAAGTGCCGGTACTGATGGTCGACGGCTCCTGGCACCGTCTGCGCGCGGCGCGCCTGGCCGGCACACCGGTGTACTACGGCGACGTGCTGGCCGAGGCCGCCGAGTACCGCCTGGAGTTCAACGAGCTCGGCTATGTGCTGGCGGCAACGGACAACGACGCCTACAACACGCTGGTGTGCAGCCTCTACGCCAACGAGGTCGGCCGCCACCGCGTGTTCCAGCTCCCCCAGTTCGCTGCCGACGAAAACGGCGCCAAGCGGCATACACGAACGACACGCGGCCTGGTCGCGCCGTCGCGCGATGCACAGTACGAGACGCTTATCGAGCGCTGGTACCGCGGCTGGACCTTCCAGAAGACTCACCTGACGGAGGAATTCGGCTTCGACGACTGCATGGCGGCCTGTCCCGAAGGCGCCATTGCGGTGGCCCTGGTGCGCGGCAACGAGGAGGTGCTGTTTCTCTCGCCGGACTACAGCGCCAAGCCGCGCCCCGGCGACGTCGTGGTGTGGTTCGGCACCAAACAGGACAAACCCCGCACCGACGCCGACGCCGAGCCGGCGCAAACCGAACACAGACCGCGTTCCGGCGGCGGGGACCGGAAATCGTAATGTTCGAGGCCGTCGAACTGGGACGCAAGGTCTCCAAGGCGCAGTTCGCCGAACAGGTGCCGGCGCTGCGCACCGAGCTGCTCGCGGCCCAGCGCGAGGCCGAACGTGCGCAAGTCCCCGTAATTCTCGTCATCGCCGGGGTCGAAGGCGCCGGCAAGGGTTACGTCGTGAACCGCCTCAACGAGTGGCTGGACAGCCGCGGCGTGCGCACTCACGCCTTTTGGGACGAAACCGACGAGGAACGCGAACGCCCGCGGTATTGGCGATTCTGGCGCACACTGCCCCCCCGCGGGACCGTCGCTGTGCTGTTCGGGGCGTGGTATTCCGAAGCCATCGACGCGCACGTCGCCGGCCGGCTCGACGACAACGCGCTCGAGCGCCGGCTCGGGCGCGTCAACGCCCTGGAGCGCATGCTCACCGATGACGGCGCGCTCATCGTCAAATTCTGGTTTCACCTCTCACGCGAGGAACAGGCCAAACGGTTCAAGCAATTCGCCAAACGGGGCTCTCGGCGCCGCGGGCTAAATCGCCACGAAAAACGCTACGCCAAACACTACGACGAATTTATCCGCAGCGCCGAACGTGCCATCCGCCTGACCGACGGCGCCTGCCCCTGGCACCTGATCGAGGCGAACGACCGCCGGTATCGCGACCTGACGATGGGCCGTGCGCTGTTGACGGCGATGCAGCGGCGCCTGGGCACACCTGCGGCCCCGCCCCCCGCCGCGCCCGCGACCGCCGAAATTGCAGAGGACCACGACGCCGCACCGTTGACCGTCCTGGATCACATCGACCTCGCCCGCCGCGCCGACGAGGGCAGCTACCACGCACGCCTGCGCGACTACCAGGATGAGCTCAATCGACTGACGTGGCGCGCGTGGGAAATGCGGCGCTCGACTGTCGCGGTGTTCGAGGGCTGGGACGCGGCCGGCAAGGGCGGGGCCATTCGCCGCGCGACGGCGCAGATCGATGCGCGGCTGTACAACGTGATCTCCGTCGGCGCCCCGACGGACGAAGAGCGCGCCCATCACTACCTCTGGCGCTTCTGGCGCCACCTGCCTCGCGCCGGCTATGTCACGCTCTACGACCGGTCCTGGTACGGGCGGGTTTTGGTCGAGCGGGTCGAGGGCTATGCCGAACGCGATGAATGGTCGCGCGCCTATCGGGAGATCACCGATTTCGAAGAACAGCTCTGCGAGCACGGGATCGCGTTGGCCAAATTCTGGATACACATCGATCCCGATGAACAACTGCGCCGTTTCCACCTGCGCGAGCGCACCCCCTGGAAACGCCACAAGATCGGCCCCGAGGACTGGCGCAATCGACAAAAATGGGATGAGTACAAGCTCGCGGTCAATGACATGGTCGAACATACCAGCACAATCCATGCACCCTGGTCCCTGATCGCCGGCAACGACAAGAAATTCGCGCGACTGGAAATCCTGCGCCAGCTCTGTGCCCACATGCAGGCCCTGGTCGACTGATCGCCGCGGACAACGCCGTCACAAATCACTCACCGATCCCTCAACGGCCCTGGGCAGCTCCAGCGCATCATCTAGTAAAGACGTAACCTATCGGGACGGCAGCGCATGAACCCGCCAAGACCGGTGCGCCACTCGAGCGTATTGAGAGTGCCGAATTCTCCGACGCACTGCTCGGCACCTCGCTCGCCCGGGCGATCCTCGCGCTGGTCTGGGCATTATCGGCCAGGTACTCGCACAGGCGGCATTCATTGCCGGCCGCGCTGCCACAACGACGTCAGCAGCCATTCCAGTACGCAAAAGCCGGCAACGATCGCCGCGATATCGGCCGGGCCCAACGACAAAAAGCAGGCGGCCCCGAGCATGGGCAACAGGGACTCGGGGATCTGATCCACGCCCGGCACCGGACCACCCGGCGCGACACCTCGGAGCCGCTTCCAGGCGCTGGAGCCCAGATCGCCCAGCATCGCCAGCGTACCGACCAACGCGCCGAGCCACAGCGGCCAGTCGACCGCCCAAGCGACCGCCGTCGAGGCGACGACGGCGGCGCCAATTCCGCGCAGGGTCTTGTGGTGGCCAAAGACAACGGTCTGAGGTCCGAGCGCCGGGCGCAGCAGGTCGTCCAGTGTCCACGCACAGCGGTGCCCGCAGCCCGCCTGTAGCGCCACCGGTGCCCCGTTGGCCAGCACCAGCATGGCGAGCAGGACCAGGTCGGTAAAACAGGCCAAGGGATACGAATGCCGTTCAGCCGCGGCCGACGCGCGCGAGCGTCGCCATTGCGGCGTTGAGTGCCTGCAGGCGCTCGGTGTCGCCACCGCGATCGGGGTGACAGTCCTGCGCAAGGCGGCGGTAACGGCGTTTGATGTCGGCGTCGCTGACGGGGTCGCTCAGTCCGAGCACCGCCAGTGCCTCGCTGCGCCCGGCGCGGGCCTCGTGACCGCTCCAGAAGCGTCCCAACATGTCTCGCAGTGCCGCGCGGTCCATCGCGGCCAGGTTTTCGAGGTCGCTGTAATAGCGGCGCAGGGGGTCGTGGTCGTGCGGCAGCGACGTCGAGGCCGGGGTCGCGCGGCGCAGACGGATACACAACGGGTCGATGTCCAACGTGCCTATGCGCTCGCGTGCCAGGCGGTCGGCGATGCGATAGAGCACGTGATACAGCACGAAGTGATGGCGAAACAGGGCAAGACTGTCGTCGAAGGCAAGCGTGGTGAATGGCGCCACGTCCTCGGCCTGGAGACGCTTGAGCAGTTCATACTCGCCGATGCCGCCTGGACAATCCCCTAACAGTGCCAGGACGCGGTCCTCCAGGACGTCCCAGGTATGGGAGGCCAGCGCGTCTGGTCCGGGCACCGCGCTATACGGTTCATCTCGGCTCATAGAGTGATCCTGGATGGTGGCGCCGCGCGGGCGCAAGGCTGCAACGGGACACTGGCATTCCCGAGCGAGCTGCTGTAAACAACAAGGGACGGCCTAAAGGACACCGCCCGCAGGCCGATGATCTTCTCGTAAGGCGTCGCGGCAACGACGCCACGGTGAGGAGGGAGATGTAACGATGTCCCGACCCGACTTTGCCCGCACGGATACCAGCGCCCTCAGCGAGGCCGACCTGCAGTTCCTGATGGACAACTTCCCGCTGCCGGGACGCGACTTCAAGGAAATCGCAGAGGCCGTCAATCAATTTCCCTCGACGCTCGAGTCGATGCTGGAAAGCGACTTCGTCCTCGACTCGCTGCTTGGCAGCCGCGAGCTGCTGCTGCGGGTCTCGCCCTTTTTGTTCTTCAACGCGGTACTGCGTCGAGCCCTGCCAGCGCCCCGGCGCAGCGCCATCGAGCGCAAGGCCATCAACTACGTTGCGAACCTGTTGTGCGTATTTATTCATTCCGATCGCATGCATCGATTCCAGGCACACGAGCAGCGCGCCTTCGTCTACCTGTGGGAGATGATCGAGGAGGCCGAACGGGCCGACCCCAGGCGCCGCTTCCTGATCTATTCCCATATCGGCAACTATTCACTCTACCTGAGCGGCCTATTCGCCGATTGGATTCGCCATCGCCATCGCTATGGACGGCGCAGCGTGGACCTGAAATTCTACAGCGACTTCGGGCGCGCCTATTTCGAGCGCGCATCGGACCATCAGATGGCGCGCGCCTACGAGCTCGACGACGTGTTCCTGCACCTGGCCGGCGCCTTTGACGACTACCGGCGCGCCCTGCACCAGCTTGCCCCGACCCACTGACAGCCCGCCCCCCGTTTTCGGGAAAAGGTGCGCAGGGGCGATGCCGTACGGCCGTACAAAACCCGCTTGCCAACCACGAGCCCTCATCGGATACTCCGGGTCGAATCAGACGCGCAACGGCCCGGCACCTACGCGATGGTCTTCGCCTACTATAACCGCCTCAATGCCGCCCAACGGCGCACCTACCGCAAGAGCGACGCCTGCACGGCGATTTCGCTGACCGACGCGACCGCGTTGCAGCCGCGCGCGAGTGCGATTGCCGAGGCACTGCGCGGTGGGGAGCGGGCGAGCGTGCACGTCGCCAGTCAGGCCCTGGTCGATGCCATCACCGCCCAGCTGGGCGCGCCGGCGGTTCGACTGCGCGTGCTCACCAGCCGGCCGCACGACGCCGACAGTGAGCTGCACGGGCTCTACGAACCCGTGGACGGAAATCGCGCCGCCCGTATCAGCGTGTGGATGCTCACCGCCAAGCAGCGCCGCGTCGTCGCCTTCCGCACCTATCTGCGAACCCTGCTGCACGAGCTCTGCCACCACCTGGACTACGAGCTTTTCGGCCTGGACGAGTCGTTCCACACCGAAGGCTTCTACAAGCGCGAATCCAGTCTGTTCAACCAGCTCGTACCCGGTGCGCCCGCGCAGGCCGAAGCGTGATCCCGCCGCGACCTACCAACCGAAGACCACGCCCTCGAGCAGCTTGTTCAGGCCATTGAAGTCCGCCGGATTGGCGGGGATGAAGTGCTTGGCCTTGCCGCCGAAGCGCTTGACCAGGGCCCGCGTGGCGGCGATCCCGGCCGGGTCCTGCGTCAGGCCCTTGATCATCTTGTCCATCTGGGCATCGGAGATGCGCTTGCTCACCGTGATGGCCTGGTTCGGGTAGTCGCCGCTCTTGAAGATCACCTTGGTCGCGGCCTTCTCCTTGGCATCGAATTTCTTGTGGGCGAACTCGGTACGCAGCACCCCCGCGACGCACTCGCCGCTTTGGTTAAAGGCCTGGAGCACCTTCGGCGGCCCACCGCGGATTCCGCGGATCACCGGCTGGCGGGCCGGATTGGGATATTGGCTGATGAGAATCATGGTCAACAGGTTCGGCGGCGGCAGGGTACATATCTGTTTGCCGATGAGGTCGTTGAGCTGGTTGATGTTCTTGTCATCGGCATGGGTGAACAGGATGAACCGCAGCTGGCCGGGGAGTCGCAAGGCCACACGGTTGCCCAGGTGGACCATGCGCCAGGAGGCAAAATGCGGCCCGTCGAAGACAACGTCGTATTTATCCTGGCGCATGTCGCGCTGATAGACCAGCCAGTTGGACGGGTGCTGGTAGACGACCTTCGTTCCCCAGAGCTTGGTCAGGTAGGCGGCGATGGGCCCGTAGAATTTCTGGCCGGCGGCGGGCGTCTCCCGCGGGGGCGAGGTCAGGATCAAGTCCGCGGCAGCGGGACCCGAGATGGATAGGAGCAGGCAGAGCCCAATGAGCGAGGCCGGCGTGCGCCAGCGGGTAACGATAGGCATTCTTATTGTTCCTCCTGGGGGCGCCTGCCGAGCCCGTCGGCCGACACCCAATCTTATCGATCCGGTGCAATCGTGGTGGTGCAGCTACCCCAATGTATCGGATGCAACATTTGGATTCTGTAACGGCGGCCTGATTTGATCGGCGGTATGGCCCCGCGAGTCGGAGACGATCAGCAAAAACCTTACTCGACGAAGGGCGATACGATCATCTCGACTCGATGTACGAGCGAACGGCAGGCCGGGCGCCACTGGCACAAGTGCTCGTTTTGTAATACTTTTCAGCTAGGGCCCGGATCGGTCCGATACCAATAATAACATCGTCCACCACATGCAACTTCCCGAGCTCAGACTGCCCGTGCGCGGCCACGGCTTACGTCCGCGCGCACCCACGCGCCCGCGCGAGCTCGCCCGCTGGGCCGAGTCGCTGCCCCAGGGCGACGGCGAGCGTACGGCCGCCGAGGTACTAGAGCGGCTTCGCTCGCTGAATCTCCACAGCTACGGCCCGCATCAGCGAGCCATGCTGATGGCGGTCGTGCGGCCGCTCGCCGAGGATGTCCTGGCCGGCCTGCGCCGCCCATTGCTCGGCGCCTCCGTGCCGCTGGACGCGCGCCGGCGACGCGCCGCGAGCGACATTCAGCAGATACTCGAAGAGCTGGCCCACGCCGAGAAGCTCATCATCAGCGCACTGGCTGTGCAAAGGCGCCTTCGGCCGAGCGACCTGGAACTGCTCAAGGAGGCCACCTATGGGGCGGTCGCGTACCTCGCACACCGACTGCTCGAGTGTTATGGCGTCTATGCGAACGAACCGCCGGGCGTGTGGCGTGAGCTCCATCAGCTGTTCCGCTTCGCCGAAGCACATGACCTGCACACGGACCTGATCGAGGGTATCGATGCGAAAGCGTCCCCGTCAGTGGGTCGCTGCATCGAGCATGCCTATAAACGCATCGTGCTGCTGGCCATCGCCGAGCCCTATCACCTGATGGCCGGCGAGGCGGCCGAGCTTTACAAGGTGCTGGAAGCCTGGGCCGGGGGTTGTCAGATGCTGCCGCTGGGTGGCCTGCCGCCCAACGGCGAGTTTGTTATCGACTTCGCCGTCGACATGGCCCCGCGGTTTGTCTCCCGCGACCTTCTGGTCAGGCCGGTGGCCGGGCGCATACTCGATATCACCGAGCCGAAGGCGGCACTGGAGTCGGTGGTCCGGCAGCTCCTGCGCCGGCGCGGCGCCAACGGCCAGAGCGAATGCATCGGCTTGGCCGAACGCCAGCGTCGCGACATGTTCATGCGCCTGAGCGACGCCTGGGCCGGGAACCCCTCACGGCACTCGCCTCGTCACCCGCGGCAGGCCGAGCTTCAGGTCGCGATCGGACTCAACGCCTGCCACTATCAGATATCCGCCGGCGCCCCCTTCACCCCCGAGATGGACGCACTCAAGATCGCGACCTCCATGCGCCATCCAGGGATGGCCCATGGCTCCGCCCGCCCGCGGGAAGAGGAAACGCCGCACGGTTCGTTCGCGCAGGCCTATCGAGACGCACTGGAAAAGGACAGGCGCCACCAACCCCGCAAACCCTATGAGCCCCAATCCTGTCTGCAGATCAACCAAAGTGGCGACGGGATCGGGCTGCGCCGCCCGCTCGGTGGGGCAGTCCCGGTCAGTGTCGGCGAATTGGCGGCTTACCGCCGCGCCGGGGCGAGCGGCACCGCCTGGCGTATCGGCGTCATCCGATGGCTGCACGCAGAGGGTGAGGGCGCGCTGGAGATGGGGATCAGAAATCTCGCGAATCGTGCGATGGCGGTGGGCGTCAAGGGGCTCGCGGGGATCGGCGCCGGTGGCGGCTACTTCCGCGGATTGCTGCTGCCGCCCATAGCGGCCGGGTCCAGCCAGGCCACTCTGCTCACACCGGCCTCCATCTTCGACGTCGGCAGTGTGCTTCAGGTAATCGACCGCCGTCAGCTCCGTCGCCTGCAACTGACCCGCATCGTTCTGTCCACCCGCGCCTTCAGCGAGTTCGAATTCCGCCCCGCCGGCAACGGTCAGCCCCCCGCCCACACGGGCGCATCCGCATTCTGAGGCGCGGGACGCACCACCTTCGGCCCTGAGCTGTCACACTATTCCCGCCTGCCCCGGGAGTTCGGCCCGTGCCCGCCGCCGGGGCGGAACCTTCTGGCCGCCGATAGCGTGTTACTGACTGTATGCGTCGATCATCTCCTTTTCGCCGCGGGACCGCCCCGCCGCACGAGCGCCCCGCCGGCCAGGGCCAGGTGGAGGCCTTCGAGCGCGTCGTGGCACCGCAGGTCGACTCGCTGTACCGTCTTGCCTACCGACTGACGGGCCACCGTCACGACGCTGAAGACCTGGTCCAGGATCTGCTGGTGCGTCTCTATCCGCGCTGCGCGGAGCTTGCGAATCTGGACGAACCGCGTACCTGGCTGGCCCGCTCCCTGTACAACCTCTTTGTCGACGGCCTGCGCAGCCGCCAGCGCTCGCCCATCGGGTTGGCCGATTACAGCTCCGAGGAGCTGCTCGGTTCCATGGCCGACACCACGGCCACGCCAGAGATGCGAACCGAACAGCATCTGCTGGAACGGCGTCTGGTCGAGGCCCTGGCCACCCTCAACGAAGACCAACGGCTGGTCGTCGCCCTGCACGACATGGAGGGCTACACCCTGACCGAACTGGAGCACATCCTCGCCACGCCGTTGGGCACGCTTAAGTCGCGCCTGCACCGGGCCCGCGAATCGCTGAAGAAGCATCTGCGCGCGGAACCTTTTGCCCCGGCCCAGCGTGTTAACGCATAGAGGTCACCGCCATGAACTGCGTCCATATCTCAGCCCTGCTCGATGACTATGTCGACGGCCTTCTCGGCCCGGCCGAATACGAGGCCGTCACACGGCATGTGCAGGATTGCGGCGAGTGCCGCAAGGCACTGGAGGAGACGCAGCGTCTCATTGGCGCCCTGCGCCAGATGCCGGTCCCGGCACCGAGCGCGGATCTTGCCAGTCGCGTGTTGAAGCGGGCCCGGGACGCATCGCAGGCACAAAGGCAGACGCCCCGCCGCTGGGGATTCGCGGCCGGATTCACCACTGCGGCGGCGGCCGGGTTGACACTGTGGCTGGTCACCGCCTGGTGGCCGGGGCCCAAGGCACCGGCGGTTGCGCCGGACGTCGGTGCAGTCGCACTGACCGCGCACGAGGTCCGACCGGTGAGCCTGGCATTCAACGCGCCGTCGGATATCCGGGCCGTGACCTTCTCGCTCGAGCTGCCACCCGGCGTACAGCTCCAAGGCCACCCGGGTGAGCGCAGCATCGTCTGGCAAGGCCGGCTGACCAAGGGACGCAATGTGCTGCACCTGCGGTTGATTGCGCAAGATAGCGCGGGGGGCGAGCTCATCGCCCGCATCCGCCACCGCGACAAGGCCAAGACGTTCCGGATCCGGCTGCGGGTCCGGACGCCGCGCACCGGCGGCGCCTTGGCCGGCGCGCAGCTCGGTTGAAGCGCCGATGCGGGCGGTGATGGTCAGATAAACAAAAGGCGTGCACCGCAGCAGCGGTGCCGAACGGCGCAAACACTCAAGCTTAAACTGAGGAGCAGGCTATGAAGTCATCCAATACCTTGATCATTCTGGCGGCAGGACTACTGAGCCTGGCCGTCTCCAGCACGGCGCTGGCCGGCGAAAGCGTCGATGACGTCACCATGCACATGCTCGACTCCAAGTCGGACACGGCGGCGGACGTCACCCAAAACATCGAGGTCCCCGACCAGTCGCAAGTCGAGGAACATCAGCACGCCCGGGAGCACATGGACAACCACGCGCTGGACGACCACGGCGACGACATGGACAGCCAGCGCGAGCAGATGGACGACCAGCACGAGGACGCGAACGAGGCCATTGAAGACTCCAAGGAAGACAGCCGCGACGCCATGGAGTCCACCAAGGATACCCAGCAGACACCGGATAACTGATGGGGCCGAAAGGCGGGTTGCGGCCGCGGCGCAGGCATACGCCATGACAGCCGCGTCCATTGCCGGGCGAGAGTTCGGATCGCGTGTTTCGTCTGAGCGATGGCCCCGCCGCGCATAAACAGATTGCAATGACCCGACCCCAACGAGCGTCGTTTTCCCTCCCCTTTGCGGGGAGGGTTTTTTTTGTTTTCAATACACGGAATTGACACAGGAGCCCCAACGATGCGCAGTCTTGCCCGCCTCTCGCGGCATGTCCTTCTCATACTCCTGGCCGTCGGCTCGGCGTCCGCTCTCGCCCAAACCGCGGTCCAATCCCAATTCGAGACCGGCCGACAGGCCTTCCAGGCCGGTCACTACCGCGAGGCCGTGCGGGCGTTCGAACAGGCAAGGGACGCCGGCATGAACACGCCGGCCCTGTGGTACAACCTCGGCGTGTGTTACTACCGCCTCGGCGAGTACGACAAATCCGAGTCGGCCTTCCGGCGGACCGCACGTTTCAAGGCCATGGCACCGGCCGCCTATTACAATCTCGGTTTGGTCGAGCTGCGCCGCGATCGCACCGAACAAGCCCGCAGTTGGTTCGAGCGTGCCCGCGACGACACGCAGGACGCCAAGCTGCGCACCCTCGCGTCCCACATGCTGGAGCGCATTGCGCGCGGCGAGCTCGCGCAGAGGGCCTGGACGGGTATCCTGTACGCCGGTCTCGGCCACGATGACAACGTCACGCTGGAAAACACCGCCCTTGCCCAGGCCACCGGCAAGTCCGACACCTATGCCGAGCTCTTCGCCTCGACCCGGGGCGTACTCAGCGGTGCCCGGCGCGACGGCGTCTTGCTCAAGGCCAATGCCTACCGGCTCAGCTACAACAATCAGACCCAGTTCGACATGACCGTCCTGACCGCGGGGCTGTATCGAACCAAACCGATCGGCGACTGGGACGGGGAAGCGGGCGCCTACTACACGCACAGCACCCTCGGCGGTCACGGCTATCTGGGCATGACGAGCCTCAGCCTGCAGGCCACGAACTATCCCTCTCGAACCACGCGCCTGCGCATTCGATACCGCTACCACCACGAGTCCGCGCTCGACAGCCGCTATAACTACCTGGATGGCAATGTGCACGACCTGCGGGCCGAAGGCCGCTGGCTGCTGGACAATGGCCGGCGTCTGCGCGCCTATTACCGCCTGGAGATCGAGAATCGCAGCGACCTGCGCACCGCCACGACATTCACCAGTGTCTCACCGACCCGGCACACCGCGCATGTCGACCTGACCGTGCCGGTGGCCGAAGGCTGGGACGTCAACGCCATGGCGGAATACCGCCGCAGCCGCTATGCCGATGCCAACGTGCTCACCACCGGCCAGAGCATCCGCCGGGAAGACGATCGCGCACGGGCGCGACTGCGCCTGACGCGCCAGTTCAACCCACGCACGGCGCTGGAACTGCAGTACACCTATACCGACAACAGCTCCAACATCGCAACCTATACCTACTCGCGCCACGTGGTCAGCGCGGCGCTGCAGTATCTGTTCTAGGGGGATTGCCGATCGAGGGCGCCGGGACCAGACGCATAAGAACCGCGATCTCGGTGGCGTGCCACAGGGGCTCGTCGCGCAGCAGGCGACCGCCGAGGGCCAGCGCCGCGCGCGCCCGGGTGATATCGCCCCCCCTTCCCAACGCCAGGCTCGTGCGCACCAGGACGGCCGACGGCGAGGGCATCGGCCCGTCGGCGATAACGGCCTCGCCCGCGCCGTAGCGCAGCAGTGAAGGCGCCCCCCGGCGCCAGCCGCCGGGGGCGTAAAACCCGCGCCAGGCGACATCCAACAGACGCGAGGTGAACGCGCGGGCCCGACGGTCACCGTCGAGGCGATACCAATCGAGCAGACCGGCCGCGACATAGGCGTAGTCCTCCAACGCACCGGATCCGACCACCCGACCATCGGGCGCCACGGCCCGGTGCAGTTGGCGCCCGTCCCAAAGGCGTTTGCCGAGAAATCCGGCCAGCCGCCCGGCCGCGCCCCGGTATGGCCCATCGGGAAAGCGGCGCGCCCCGGCGACCAGGGCCGAGAGCGCCAGGCCGTTCCAGGCGGCCACGCGTTTGTCGTCGCGCGGTATGGTGCGTGCGCCACGGGCGGCGAGCAGCCGACGGCGCGCGGCCTCCAGCAGGGCTTGGACCTTGGCCGCGGGCAGCTCCAACTCGGCCGCCACGTCCTTCGGGCTGCGTGCCTGCACCAGGTGGTAGCCGTGCTCCAGGGCGGGCGGTCCGTCCAACCCCCACACCCGCGCCGCGACCCGGTACTGCGGCGCACTGAGCAGCTTGCGCACCTCGGCGCGCTGCCAGAGATAGGCGCCGCCTTCCACACCGTGGGCATCGACGGCTGAGAGACTGGCCGCCAGCCCCCGCCCGCCCGGGCCGAAAGCACGCAACATGAAATCCAACGTCTGGCGGCCGATGCGCGTATAAGCGGGCGCTTTCAGTACGTCGCCGGCGTTCAGATAGAGGCGTGCGAGCAGGGCGTTGTCGTAGAGCATCTTCTCGAAGTGAGGTACCTGCCAGCCCGGATCGACGGTGTAACGGAAAAAGCCCCCCGCCAAATGGTCATGCAGCCCCCCGTCGGCCATGTGGTCGAGCGTCAGGCGCAAAAAACTGGCCAGGTGCTCGTCCCGCGTGTCGCGATAGATGCCCAGCAAGGCGTCGAGTTGGGGGACCATCGGAAATTTATTCTGGTCGCCGAACCCGCCCTGCAACTCATCGGCCTGCGCGCGAGCGGAGTCGGTCAGCGCCCTGCGCAAGCGGCGGGTCTCGGCGCCGGTCAACGCCAGCTTCTGTTTGCCGGCCGCGGCCTGGGCGCTGAGCTCGGCGCTGGCCTTGCGCGCCAACTCGGACAGGCCCTCGCGATCGGCACGCCAGCGCGCGCCCAAACGCACGAGCAGGTCCTTGAGCTGATCGGGGGGCATGTAGGTGACACCGACAAGGGGATAACCCTCGGGGGTCACGAAGCTGTTGAGCGGCCAACCGGCCTGGCCGCGGGTACGCTCGGCAAAATCGATCAGCCGGGCGTCGAGCGCCGGGCTGAGCTCGCGGTCGACCGCCACCGGAATGAAATCGCGGTTGAGCAGCGCCGCTATCTCGGGGTTCTCGTAGCTCTCGTGCTGCATGACGTGGCACCAGCGGCAGGCGTAGTACCCGCTGGTCACGTAGATGAGCTTGTGCTCGCGCCGCGCCCGCGCGAACGCGGCCGTACCCCAGCGCTGCCAATGCACCGGATCGGCGGCATGCATGGTGAGGTAGGGCGAAGGGCTGCCGGCGAGCTCGTTCTGCAGCGGGGACTCGCCACTGGCGGCGGCGAGCGTCGGGCGCCCCGCGAGGAGCGCCAACAGCACGAGCAAGAGCAGCAGTGGGCGTATCGGCATGGGGACCCGTCTCCTCGCACGAGCGCCGAGCCCGGGGGCGTTGGCTCAGCGGCGCTCGTCGTCCCGGCCGCCGTCGGTCGAGTCGGCATCACCGCCCGAACCCGAATCGCCGCTCGTGTCGTCGCCGGTCTCGCCTTCAGCGTCGCTGTCCGCCAGGTCCGCCTCCTCGCGCTCGGCGCGATCGAGCTCGGCATCCATCTCTTCTTCGGTGAGGTCGCGGTGCTCCTCTTCCTCGGCCGCCTCGCGCTCGCGTTTGCGCCGTACCACCAGACGCGATGCCAGCAGCCCGAGCTCGAACAGGGCCCACAGCGGCATGGCGAGCAGAATCTGCGAGACCACATCCGGCGGCGTAAGCACCATACCGAGGATGAAGGCGACCACGATGATATAGGGACGCTTGGAGGAGAGACTGTCCGGCGTAACGATGTCCATCCACACCAACAGGATGATCGCGATCGGAACCTCGAAGGCCAGGCCGAAGGCGAAGAACATCTTCAGCACGAGGTCCAGGTAGTGGTTGATGTCCGGCGAGAAAGTCACGCCCTCGGGCGTGACACTGGCGAAAAAGCCGAAGGCGACCGGGAAGATGGCGTAATAGGCAAAGGCGACGCCGAGATAGAACAGGATGATGCTCGAGATCAGCAGCGGCATCACCATGGTCTTCTCGTGGCGGTACAGCCCCGGCGCGATGAAACCCCAGGCCTGGTACAGGATGAAGGGCATCGCCGCGAAAATGGAGGTCGCCAGTGCCAGCTTGACCGGAGCGAAGAACGGACCGGTGGGCTGTGTGGCGATCAGCGTCGCGCCCTTGGGCAGCTTGGCCAGCAGCGGCGTCGCCAGAAAATGGTACAGGTGGTTGCGAAAGGCGAACATGCCCGCAAAGATAATCACTACCACCAGCACGACCCGCAGGAGGCGATCGCGCAGCTCCAGCAGATGGGAAATGAAGGGTTGTTCCTGATCGACGCTCTCGTCGTCGGCGCCGCCGCGCCCGCCTGCGCTCGTGTTATCGCTCATTGTTTCTTGTTGTTGTCGGCCTCAGCGGATTCCCCGGCTTCGGACTTATCTAACTCGGTCTGAGTCGCAGCGGGCGCTGCCTCGCCGGCGCCCTGCCCGGCGCTCGCCTCGGCCTCGGTCCCCAGCGACTCGCGTGCGGCGCGTTTGGCCTCGGCCTCGTTTTCATACAAACGTCGCGTGCGCTCCTCGGCGCGCCGCTGATTCTCGGTCTTCACCGGTTCGGCCTCGGATGGCGCCTCTTCGGCGGCGCCCGACTCGTCCGATGACGCGGCGCTGTCGATCGGCTCGGGGCGATCGTCCGACATCGCCTTGACCAGATAATCCGGATTGGCTTCCTGCTCGATGGTGTCGCGCGTGGAGCTCAGGATGTCCTTGAGCTCGTTGATGTCGGCATTGTTGTCCAGCGCACGGCGCAGCTCGTCGGCCTTGAGCTCGCGGTCGATATCCGCTTTGACGTTACCGAGAAAATGGCGGGCCTTGCCGATCCAAAGGCCGGCGGTTCGCGCCAGACCGGGCAGCTTGTCCGGGCCGATCACGATCAGCGCCACGATGGCGATGACGGTAAGTTCCCAGAATCCAATGTCGAACATGGCGCGGAGACCTCACAGGGCGCTTGCGGCGCCGCGCAGGGGCAGTAGAAAACAGCCGGGCCGCACGCGGCGCCGGGGCGTCAGGATTTGCCCTGCTCCTTGTGGGTGACCTCACCCTCGATGACCTCGCCCGACTCGTCCTTGCGCTGCTGGAGCTTCTCCTTGCTCTCGGACTCGGCCTTCTCCTCGCCTTCCTTGACGGATTTGCGAAAACCCTTGATGGCCTCGCCGAGGTCGCTGCCGACGTTGCGCAGGCGCTTGGCGCCGAACAACAGCAGGATGATGATCAGAACGAGAACGAGCTGTAATGGACCGATAGACATGTTGTTTCTCCAGGTGGAAATCAAAAACCGGGCAGGTCTTCCCCGCCCAGCAAGTGGACATGCAGGTGAAACACCTCCTGTCCACCCCCCTTGCCGGTATTGATAATAGTGCGAAACCCGTCCGTCAGGCCCTGTCGGTCGGCAAGCACCGGCAGCAGGCGCATGATGTGGGCCATCAAGTTGTCATGTTCGGGGCCGAGCTCCGCCAGGCTCGCCACGTGCGTGCGCGGCACGACCAGCAGATGAACCCGGGCCTTGGGGTTGATGTCGGCGAAGACCACCACCCGCTCGTCCTCGTGGACGAACTCGGCCGGAATCTCGCCGGCGACGATCTTGCAAAACAGGCAATCGCTCATGCTCGTCGCTGCACCGCCAGAGGTTTTCTCGGGCCCGGGCCGCTTACTTCGGGGCCCGGCCGGCCTTTTCCCGCAGACCTGAGACACCGAACCGGCGTCCCAGTTCCTCCAGGACATCCTCCGGCGCCAGCCCCTCATGCGCCAGGAGAATCAGGCTATGAAACCACAGATCGGCGGTCTCATAAACGATTTGCTCGCGATCCCCGTCCTTGGCCGCCATGACGGTCTCCGTGGCCTCCTCGCCGATCTTCTTCAAGATGGCGTCCAGCCCCTTGGCATACAGCCCCGCCACATAGGAGCTCTCCGGGTCGGCCCCCTTGCGGGCCTCCAGGACCTCGGCCAGCTGGCGCAGGATATCGGACACGGCGGTGCGCTCCCTTACTTATATATGTCTTTGGGGTCCTTGAGGACCGGATCAACCGCCTCCCAGTACGCCCGCTCGCCTTCGCCCGCCAGGCGCTGGTAAAAGCAGCTCTGGCGGCCCGTGTGGCACGCGATGCCGCCCACCTGCTCTATGCTGAGCAGGACCACGTCGTTGTCGCAGTCCAGGCGGATGTCGTGCACCCGCTGGATGTGGCCCGACTCCTCGCCCTTGGGCCAGAGCCGAGCCCGCGAGCGCGACGAGTACACGGCCCGGTGCTCGCGTGCCGTCATGGCCAGGGCCTCGCGGTTCATCCACGCGAACATCAGCACCCGGCCCGATTCGGCATCCTGGGCGATGACCGGCACCAGCCCGTCCTCGGTCCACTTGATCTCATCCAACCACTGTTCGCTCATGTTCGTCCAGCCTCGCCGGCGCTCGCCGGTCCCTACAGGCGCATCTCGATGCCGCGGGCGGCCATGGCCCGCTTGGCCTCCTCGATGGTGTGCTCGCCAAAGTGGAAAATGCTGGCGGCCAGTACGGCGTCGGCCCCGCCGGCCTGCACGCCCTCGGCCAGGTGCTCCAGGTTCCCTACGCCGCCCGAGGCGATGACGGGCACCCGCACCGCGTCCGAGATGGCCCGCGTCAGGGCCAGGTCGAAGCCCTCGCGGGTGCCGTCGCGGTCCATGCTGGTCAGCAGGATCTCGCCCGCCCCGTAGTCGACCATCTTGCGGGCCCACTCGATGGCATCCAATCCGGTGGCCTTGCGCCCGCCGTGGGTGAATATCTCCCAGCGCTCGGGCTCGCCCTCGGCGCTGACCCGCTTGGCGTCGATAGCCACCACAATGCACTGCGAGCCGAAGCGCTGAGCCGCCTCGCGCACGAATTCGGGGTTGTGCACCGCGGCCGTGTTGATGGCCACCTTGTCGGCCCCGGCGTTGAGCATCGTTCGGATATCGGCGATGGTGCGGATCCCCCCGCCGACGGTCAGCGGGATGAACACCTGGCCCGCCACCTCCTCGACCACGTGAACCATGGTCTCGCGCTCTTCGTGGCTGGCGGTGATATCGAGAAACGTCAGCTCGTCGGCCCCCTGCTCGTCGTAGCGACGGGCGATCTCCACCGGGTCGCCGGCGTCGCGAATGTCGACGAAACGCACGCCCTTGACGACGCGGCCGTTGTCCACGTCCAGGCAGGGAATGATGCGTTTGGCCAGCCCCATGGTATTCCCCGTTACGCTCTATTCGCCGCCGCAGCCGTCGGCCAGCTCGCGGGCATCGGCAAAGTCCAGCGTGCCCTCGTAGATGGCCCGCCCGGTGATGGCACCCATGATCCCCTCGTCGGCGACCTCGCACAGGCGGCGCACGTCGTCGATGGTGGTGATGCCGCCGGAGGCAATGACCGGAATCGTAATCTGGCGCGCCAGGGCCACCGTCGACTCGATGTTGACGCCCTGCATCATGCCGTCACGGCCGATGTCGGTATAGACGATGGCCTCCACGCCGTCCTTCTCGAACCGCTGAGCCATGTCCGCCACGTCATGGTGAGACAGCTTGGACCAGCCGTCGATGGCGACCTTTCCGTCCTTGGCGTCCAGGCCGACGATGATGTGGCCGGGAAATTCCAGGCAGATGTCGTTGACGAAATGCGGGGCGTTGATGGCCTTGGTGCCGATAATCACATACTGCACGCCGGCCTCCAGGTAGGTCTGGATGGTGTCCTCGTCGCGGATGCCCCCGCCGACCTGAATCGGCACCTCGGGATAGGCCGCGGCGATGTCGCGGATGACCTCGGCGTTGACCGGGCGGCCCGCAAACGCGCCGTCCAGGTCCACGATATGCAGCCGGCGTGCGCCCTGCTCGACCCACTGCCCGGCCATGGCGACCGGATCGTCCGAGAAGACCGTCGAGTCCTCCATGCGCCCTTGGCGCAGACGTACGCACTTGCCTTCCTTCAGGTCTATGGCGGGGATGATCAACATCGTCCTGTTCCCTCTGCTCTGGCTGCCTCTTTAGTCGTGGTATCCACCGCGCCCGAACCCGTGCCGCTCAAGCGGTCCCGTCCCAACGCAGGAAATTGGCATACAAGGCCAGACCGGCATGCTGGCTCTTCTCCGGGTGGAATTGCACCGCAAAGACGTTCTCGCGGACCATGGCCGAACAGAACGTGATGCCATAGTCGGTCGAGGCTGCGACCAGCGCGGGGTCGCCGGGCTCGACGTAGTAACTGTGCACGAAATAGAACCGTGCGTCCTGGGGAATATCGCGCCACATGGGATGTTCGCCCAGCTGGTGGACCTGATTCCAGCCCATGTGCGGGATCTTGAGGCGCTCGCCCGTGCGTGCATCGCTCAGCCGCTCGCCAAAATACTCCACACGCCCGGGCAGCACACCAAGACAGTCCACGCCGTCGTTCTCGGCGCTGTATTCGACCAGCGCCTGCATTCCGACGCAGACGCCGAGCAGGGGCTTGGCCCGCGCCGCCTCGCGCACGACCGCGTCCAAGCCCAAGCGGCGAAGCTCGCCCATGCAGTCGCGCATGGCCCCCACGCCGGGCAGCACCACGCGGTCGGCGGCCAGAATCTCCTCGGCATGGCTGCTGACGCTCACGCGCACGTCCAGACCGTGGTCGGCGCCGGCTCGCTCCAGGGCCTTGGCCACGGAGTGCAGATTGCCCATGCCGTAATCGATGACCGCGACACTACTCATCGTACTGCTCGAATATTATTAATGGTAACGGTGGCGGTTGACCGGCATTGGACTGGCGGGGCGCTGACTCACAGGCTCCCCTTGGTCGAAGGCGTGATGCCCGCCATGCGCTCATCGGGCTCGACGGCCATGCGCAGGGCGCGGCCGAAGGCCTTGAACACGGTCTCGGCGATGTGGTGGGCATTCTTGCCGCGCAGGCAGTCGATGTGCAGGGTCACCAGGGCGTGGTTGGCGAAGCCCTGGAAGAACTCGTGCAGCAGGTCCACGTCGAACTCGCCGATGCGCGCGCGCGGATACTCCACCGCGTACTCCAGCCCCGGGCGCCCGGAAAAATCCACCACCACCCGCGACAGGGCCTCGTCCAGGGGCACGTAGGCATGGCCGTAGCGGCGGATCCCCTTCTTGTCACCCAGCGCCCTGGCAAAGGCCTGGCCCAGGGTGATGCCAACGTCCTCGACGGTGTGGTGGGCATCGATGTGCAGGTCGCCCTTCGCCTGTATAGTCAAATCCACCAGTCCGTGGCGTGCCACCTGATCGAGCATGTGCTCCAAGAACGGGATGCCCGTGGACAGCTCGCACCGGCCCGTTCCATCCAGGTTGACTGTCACCTCGATCTGGGTCTCCAGGGTGTCGCGTTTGACGTTGGCGCTGCGCTCGGCCATGAAATCAGTAGACTCCGTTTGGAACCTCGGGGCCCCGCCGGCGTGGCGCGGCCATCCCGATGCGGTGCTCAGGGCCCCATAGCATACCTGCAACGCCGGCCCGTGGGTACTGGGCCACGCCATCCGGGCGACAGCCAAAGCGGTCACCGTGGACAGGAGCACGCCGCAGGCGGGCGAACCAGACCATCACACCCATCATTGTTTCGAATAGGTTTGGCATATCGCGCGGCGTATGGATACTCTATTATTCAACTTGAGCATCGCATAACCGGTTAATCTTAAGTCAGTAATATTGTAGGGGATTTACACCGAGATGTCCGAGCAAAGGATCGTCGCGCTGGCGGAAGTCCGCGCTGCCTGCAAGTCCTGCAGCCTGTTTCACCTCTGCCTGCCCATGAGCATCGGCAGCGCCGACCTGGAGCAGCTGGACCGCATCATCAAGCGGCGCCGGCCGCTCAAACGCGGCGAGCACCTGTTTCGCATGGGCGACAACTTCCAGAACGTCTTCGCGGTGCGCTCGGGTTCCATCAAGACCTACACCGCCACCGAGGACGGCCAGGAGCAGATCACCGGCTTCCACCTGCCCGGCGAGCTGGTGGGCCTGGACGCCATCAGCGACGTCAAGCACCCCTGCGGCGCCAAGGCACTGGAGACCACCAGCCTGTGCGAGATTCCCTTCGAACAGCTGGAAGACCTGGGCAACAAGGTGCGCGGCCTGCAGCACCACCTGTACCGCATCATGAGCAAGGAGATCATCAAGGACGAGAACATGCTCATGCTACTGGGCAAAATGACCGCCGAGGAACGTCTGGCCACCTTCCTGCTCGGCATCTCGGCGCGCTTCAAGCAGCGCGGCTTCTCGGCCAGCGAGTTCTATCTCAGTATGTCGCGCAACGACATCGGCAACTACCTGGGCCTGGCGGTGGAGA
>DATFLL010000059.1:0-6891 GCA_035267785.1 Gammaproteobacteria bacterium
CGCCTACCAGCGTGTCGAGAAGATGCTCATCGGCAAGGTGGCCGACGGCGGGCCGAACAAGCTCAAGGCGGGCGACAAGCTGACCAAGGGCTATCTGGCGGAGCTGCCGCGCGAGAAGTGGTTCGAGATTCGCCTGCGCAACGACGAGGCCAACGCCCAGCTCGAGCTCATCGCCGAGCAGATCAAGCAGCTGCGCAAGGACTTCGACGAGAAGTACGAGGAGAAGAAAAAGAAGCTCACGCAGGGCGACGATCTGGCGCCGGGCGTGCTCAAGATGGTCAAGGTCTACCTGGCCGTCAAGCGCCGCATCCAGCCGGGCGACAAGATGGCCGGACGCCACGGTAACAAGGGCGTCATCTCCATGATCGTGCCCGTCGAGGACATGCCCTTCATGGACGACGGCACCCCGGTGGACATCGTGCTCAATCCCCTCGGCGTGCCTTCGCGAATGAACGTCGGCCAGGTGCTCGAGACCCATCTGGGTTGGGCCGCGCGGGGCCTGGGTCTTCGCATCGGCGAGATGCTCGATGCCCAGAAGAAGGCCGCCGACGTGCGCAAGTTCCTCGAGCAGGTCTACAACAAGAGCGGAGGTCGCAAGGAAGACCTCAAGTCGCTCGACGACGAGGAAATCATGGAGCTGGCGCACAACCTGCGAAAGGGCGTGCCGATGGCCACCCCGGTGTTCGACGGCATCACCGAGGCGGAGATCAAACAGCTCCTCGAGCTCGCCGAGCTGCCGACCTCCGGCCAGACCACGCTCTACGACGGGCGTACGGGCGATGCCTTCGAGCGGCCGGTCACGGTGGGCTACATGTACATGCTCAAGCTCAACCACCTGGTCGATGACAAGATGCATGCACGTTCGACCGGTCCGTACAGCCTGGTGACCCAGCAGCCGCTGGGCGGCAAGGCCCAGTTCGGCGGTCAGCGTTTCGGCGAGATGGAGGTGTGGGCGCTGGAGGCCTACGGCGCCGCATACACCCTGCAGGAGATGCTCACGGTCAAGTCCGACGACGTCAATGGTCGCACCAAGATGTACAAGAACATCGTGGACGGCGACCACCGGATGGAGCCGGGCATGCCGGAGTCCTTCAACGTGTTGTTGAAGGAGATTCGCTCGCTGGGCATCGACATCGAGCTGGAACAGCTGGACTAATTTTCGGGTGACAAGCGGCGGGCCGGTGCCCGCCCTGGAAGCTCGTTACTCGAAACTCGCGACTTCGTATTAGGAGAGGCGCAGTGAAAGATCTACTGAAGATCCTTAAGCAGCAGGGGCAGATGGAAGACTTCGATGCCATTCGCATCGGTCTGGCCTCGCCCGACAAGATTCGTTCGTGGTCCTTCGGCGAGGTAAAGAAGCCCGAGACCATCAACTATCGTACCTTCAAGCCCGAGCGAGATGGCCTGTTCTGTGCCAAGATCTTCGGGCCGGTGAAGGATTACGAGTGCCTGTGCGGCAAGTACAAGCGCCTCAAGCACCGCGGCGTCATCTGCGAGAAGTGCGGTGTGGAGGTCACGCTGGCCAAGGTGCGCCGCGAGCGCATGGGTCACATCGAGCTGGCCAGCCCGGTGGCCCACATCTGGTTCCTGAAGAGCCTGCCGTCCCGTATGGGTCTGCTGCTCGACATGACCCTGCGCGATATCGAGCGCGTGCTCTACTTCGAGGCCTTCGTGGTCATCGACCCGGGCATGACCCAGCTCGAGCGCGGCCAGCTGCTGTCCGACGAGGCCTACCTCGATGCCATCGAGGAATACGGCGATGAGTTCGACGCCCGCATGGGTGCCGAGGCGGTCCTGGAGCTGCTCAATTCGATCGACTTGAACGCCGAGGCGGTCAAGCTGCGCGAGGATATCGCCGGCACCAACTCCGAGTCCAAGCTCAAGAAGCTGTCCAAGCGCCTGAAGCTGGTTGAGGCCTTCCTGGAGTCGGGCAACAAGCCCAACTGGATGGTCATGACCGTGCTGCCGGTGCTGCCGCCCGAGCTGCGCCCGCTGGTGCCCCTGGAGGGCGGTCGCTTTGCTACCTCGGATCTGAACGATCTCTACCGGCGCGTCATCAACCGCAACAACCGCCTCAAGCGGCTGCTGGACCTGAACGCCCCGGACATCATCGTGCGCAACGAAAAGCGCATGCTGCAGGAGTCGGTCGACGCCCTGCTGGACAACGGCCGCCGCGGCCGGGCCATCACCGGCTCGAACAAGCGCCCGCTGAAGTCCCTGGCCGACATGATCAAGGGCAAGCAGGGGCGCTTCCGCCAGAACCTGCTCGGCAAGCGCGTCGACTACTCGGGCCGTTCGGTCATCGTGGTCGGCCCGACCCTGCGCCTGCACCAGTGCGGTCTGCCCAAGAAGATGGCCCTGGAGCTGTTCAAGCCCTTCATCTTCAGCAAGCTCGAGCGCCGCGGCCTGGCCACCACCATCAAGGCGGCCAAGAAGATGGTCGAGCGCGAGGGCCCGGAGGTCTGGGACATCCTCGAGGAGGCCATCCGCGAGCATCCCGTGATGCTCAACCGCGCCCCGACGCTGCACCGCCTGGGCATCCAGGCCTTCGAGCCGGTGCTCATCGAGGGCAAGGCCATCCAGCTGCACCCGCTGGTCTGCACGGCCTTCAACGCCGACTTCGACGGCGACCAGATGGCCGTGCACGTGCCCCTGTCGCTGGAGGCGCAGCTCGAGGCCCGCGCCCTGATGATGTCGACCAACAACATCCTCTCGCCGGCCAACGGCGAGCCGATCATCGTCCCCTCGCAGGACGTGGTCCTGGGCCTGTATTACATGAGCCGCGAGCGGGTCAACGCCCGTGGCGAGGGCATGCTCTTCGCCGATACCAAGGAGGTGCACCGCGCCTACGAGGGCAAGATCGTCGACCTGCAGGCCCGCGTGAAGGTACGCATCAACGAGGTCATCACGGACGCCGAGGGCGAAAGCGAGAAGCGGCGCAGGGTCTATGACACGACCGTCGGCCGTGCCCTGCTGTTTGACATCGTGCCCGACGGCCTGCCCTTCGATCTGGTCAACCAGGACCTGAACAAGAAGGCCATCTCGCGTCTGATCAACACCTGCTATCGGCGCCTGGGCCTGAAGGACACGGTCATCTTCGCCGACCAGCTCATGTACATGGGCTTTTCGTTCTCCACCCGCGCCGGCGTGTCCTTCGGCGTCGAGGACATGGTCATCCCCGAGGAGAAGTACGAAATCCTCGGTTCGGCCGAAGAAGAGGTCAAGGAGATCGAGCACCAGTACGTCTCCGGTCTGGTGACCAATGGCGAGCGCTACAACAAGGTCGTTGATATCTGGTCGCACACCAACGACCAGGTGGCCAAGGCCATGATGGACAAGCTCGGTACCGATGAGGTCACCGACAAGGAAGGCAAGACGGTCAAGCAGCGCTCCTTCAACTCCATCTTCATGATGGCCGACTCGGGTGCCCGAGGCAGTGCCGCTCAGATTCGTCAGCTCGCCGGCATGCGTGGCCTGATGGCCAAGCCGGACGGCTCCATCATCGAGACGCCCATTACCGCGAACTTCCGCGAGGGCCTGTCGGTGCTGCAGTACTTTATTTCCACGCACGGCGCCCGCAAGGGTCTGGCCGACACGGCGCTCAAGACCGCCAACTCCGGTTACCTGACTCGTCGCCTGGTCGACGTTGCCCAGGACCTGGTGGTCACCGAGGAGGACTGCGGGACCGACCAGGGTCTGGTCCTGTCCAGTCACATCGAAGGCGGCGACGTGGTCGAGCCCCTGCGCGAGCGCGTGCTCGGGCGCGTCCTGGCCGAGGACGTCTACCGTCCCGGCACCGACGAGATCGCCATCGAGACCGGCACGCTGCTCGACGAGAACTGGGTCGAGGTGCTGGAGAAGTTCTCCATCGACCACCTCAAGGTGCGCTCGCCGATCACCTGCGAGACCCGCTACGGCGTATGCTCGGCCTGCTATGGCCGGGATCTCGCCCGTGGTCACCGCGTGAACGTCGGCGAGGCCGTGGGCGTCATTGCCGCCCAGTCCATCGGCGAGCCGGGTACGCAGCTGACCATGCGCACCTTCCATATCGGTGGCGCGGCCAGCCGTTCGGCGGCCATCAACAACATCCAGATCAAGGCCAAGGGCACCGTGCGCCTGCACAACATCAAAATGGTGCAGCATGCCACCAGCGGCAACAACGTCGCGGTGTCGCGTTCGGGCGAGATGACCGTACTCGACGAGCACGGGCGCGAGCGCGAGCGCTATAAGGTGCCGTACGGCGCCTTCATCTCGGTCGACGACGGCGATCCGGTCGAGGCCGGCCAGATCGTGGCCAACTGGGATCCGCACACCCATCCGGTCATCACCGAGGTGGCGGGCCGTATCAAGTTCATGGACATCGTCGAGGGCGTGACGGTGCAGCGTGAGGTCGACGAGGTCACGGGTCTTTCCAACCTCGTTATCACCGACCCCAAGCAGCGCGGCTCGGCGGCCAAGGACATGCGTCCCCTGGTCAAGCTGGTCGACGGCAAGGGCAAGGACCTGTGCATTGCGGGTACCGAGATCCCGGCTCACTACTATCTGCCGGCCGGCGCCATCATTACGATGGAGGACGGCAACGAGGTAGTGGTCGGCGACGTCATCGCCCGTATCCCGCAGGAGACCTCCAAGACCCGCGACATCACCGGCGGTCTGCCCCGCGTGGCCGACCTGTTCGAGGCGCGCAAGCCCAAGGAGCCGGCCATCCTGGCCGAGATCTCGGGCACGGTCAGCTTTGGCAAGGAGACCAAGGGCAAGCAGCGCCTGGTCATCACCCCCAGCGAGGGCGATACGTACGAGGAGTTGATTCCGAAGTGGCGCCACGTCCTGGTGTTCGAGGGTGAGCACGTGGAGAAGGGCGAGGTCGTGGTCGAGGGCGAGGCCGTCCCGCACGACATCCTGCGGCTGCTCGGCGTCGAGGAGCTGGCCCGCTACATCGTCAACGAGGTCCAGGACGTCTATCGTCTGCAGGGCGTGAAGATCAACGACAAGCACATCGAGGTCATCGTCCGCCAGATGCTGCGAAAGGTCGAGATCGTCAGCCCGGGCGACACCAAGTACCTCAAGGGCGAGCAGGTCGAGCGGGCCCGCGTCCTGGAGGAGAACGAGGTGGTCGAGGCCGACGGCAAGCTGCCCGGGACCTTCACCCCGCTGCTGCTGGGTATCACCAAGGCCTCGCTGGCGACCGAGTCGTTCATCTCGGCGGCCTCCTTCCAGGAGACCACCCGGGTGCTCACCGAAGCCTCGGTCAGCGGCAAGATCGACGACCTGCGCGGTCTCAAGGAGAACGTCATCGTGGGTCGCCTGATTCCGGCCGGCACCGGCCTGGCCTACCACAACGAGCGCCGGCGCCAGCGCCACCTCGAGCCCATGCTCGAGGTCGAGGGTGAGGCGGCCGAGCCCGCGTTCTCGGCAGAAACCGGCTCCGACGCCGAGGCCGCCCCGCCCAGCGAAATGGGCGAGGTCGGCGAGTCGGGCGAGGCCGGCGAGAACTGAGGTCCGGGCCCCGGCGGGGCTCCAAGCGGGCCTGATCCGTCCCCAAACGAGGATGGATCGGGCCCGAATTCCGCTTCGGAAGCGGGAGAGCGCTTGACACGCCTCTCCCGAATTCCTAGAATTCCGCTTCTTTGACAGGCCGGCGTCCCCGGCCTGTCGTTTGTTTTTCTGGAGACCATAGATTTATGGCGACAATCAATCAGTTGGTGCGCAAGCCGCGCGCCCGGAGAGCCAAGAAGAGCAACGTCCCGGCGCTGGAGGCCTGCCCGCAGAAGCGCGGTGTCTGTACCCGTGTGTATACCACCACGCCGAAGAAGCCGAATTCGGCCCTGCGTAAGGTGGCCCGCGTGCGCCTGACCAACGGATACGAGGTGAGCTCATATATTGGTGGTGAGGGTCACAACCTCCAGGAGCACTCGGTAGTGCTGATCCGCGGCGGTCGCGTCAAGGACCTTCCCGGTGTGCGCTATCACACGGTACGCGGTTCGCTGGATACCGCGGGCGTAAACGATCGCCGGCAAGGCCGGTCCAAATATGGTGCCAAGCGCCCGAAGGGCTGAGGCAGAACATCGAAGGTAAAGCACAGCCGGTCCACGGGACCGGCTGCTTTGTTAGGTAAGCGGGAACAAACATGGCCAGAAGAAGAGTAGCTGCCAAGCGGCCCATTCTGCCGGACCCCAAGTTCGGGGATCAGACGATCACGAAATTCGTGAACATGCTGATGGAAGACGGTAAGAAATCGGTCGCCGAGAAGATCGTCTACGGTGCGCTGGATCAGATCGCCGGCAAACGCGGCGGTGAAGCCCTGGACGTCTTCAAGAAGGCACTGGACAACGTGCGCCCCGTCGTGGAGGTCAAGTCGCGGCGCGTGGGCGGTGCGACGTACCAGGTCCCCGTCGAGGTGCGCCCCGACCGGCGCATGGCCCTGGCCATGCGTTGGCTTGTGGAATCGGCGCGTAAGCGCGGCGAGAAGTCGATGGGGCAGCGTCTGGCCTCGGAGATACTCGATGCCTCCGAGAACAAGGGTTCCGCGGTGAAGAAGCGCGAGGACACGCACCGCATGGCCGAGGCCAACAAGGCCTTCGCTCATTACCGCTGGTAACGACAGGCTTCCGATACGGAAGCGAGGATAGATAACGTGGCACGCAAGACTTCAATCGAACGCTATCGCAATATCGGCATCATGGCCCACATCGATGCCGGTAAGACGACGACGACCGAGCGTATCCTGTTCTACACCGGCATCTCGCACAAGATCGGCGAGGTGCATGACGGTGCGGCCGTGATGGACTGGATGGAGCAGGAGCAGGAGCGCGGGATCACGATTACGTCTGCGGCCACGACCTGCTTCTGGCAGGGCATGGACAAGCAGTTCCCGGAACACCGCATCAACAA
>DATFLL010000060.1:0-6260 GCA_035267785.1 Gammaproteobacteria bacterium
CGCCTGTACCCACTGCCTGAACCTGCTGGTGACCTATCCCGAGGGCTGTCGCGCCAACTGCAGCTACTGCGGCCTGGCGCGTCATCGCGAGGAGACCCGCGACTACGCCGATCGCAACTTCATCCGCGTCGACTGGCCGACGGCCCGCTACGATGAGGTGATCGAGCGCGTCAAGGCCGGGGCCGATCAGGGTCAGTTCCAGCGCATGTGCATCTCGATGATCACACACCCCAATTCGGACGAGGACACCTTCGTGTTGCTCGACCAGTGGGTCAAGGCAGTGCCGCATATCCCGGTCTCGATCCTGTCCAATCCGACGACGCTGGACTACGACGACCTGGTGCGCCTGCGCGACATGGGCGCCGATATCTTCACCGTCGCGCTGGACGCCGTTACGCCCGAGTTGTTCGAGCGCACGCGCGGCAAGACGGTCGACAGCCCGCACACCTGGGACAAGTACTGGCAGGCCATCGAGTGGGCCGCCGAGATCTTCGGTCCGGAGAAGTTCGGTGCGCACCTCATCTGCGGCATGGGCGAGACCGAGCAGGAAATCCTGGACGTCTGCCAGCGCATCAAGGACCTGGGCGGGCACAATCACATGTTCGCCTTCTTCCCCGAGCAGGGCTCGTTGATGGAGGATTGGGACCCGGTCGACCGCGGCCAGTGGCGCCGGGTGCAGCTCGCCCGCTTCATCATCGATTACGCGGGCGGGCGCATCGACGATATGAAATTCAACGCCGAGGGCCAAGTCGTAGACTATGGTATCCCGAACGACGAGCTCGAGGCCCTGATCGCCTCGGGCAAGCCGTTCCAGACCTCGGGCTGCCCGGGCAAAGACGACGAAGAGGTCTCGGCCTGCAATCGTCCGTACGGCGATTCCAGCCCGACCGACATTCTGTCCTTCCCGTTTGCACTGAACAGCACCGATGTGGGATTCGTGCGCCGGCAGATGGCCGGCGAGGATGTCGGCACCATGGACCCGGACGCGGTGGAGTAAGTCCAGGCACCGAACCCGATATAACGACATAACGACAATTTCCGGGCCCGGCCCGGCGCTGTCACAGGCCAGGCCAGGGCATCTCGGAAGATGATCGAGCCCCGGTTCGCCGGGGCTTTTTTGTGCGCGATTGGCGCACTGCGGCCATAAGGCCGCGGAGTCGATTTCAATAATAATTTTCGGCCGCCTCGGGAGGTTGCGGCCTCGTTTGCCAGGGAGGGTTTCGCCAAAGAAGAAGTGTGGAGTCAAAGCAAGATGTCACATCGTTACACTCGTATCGCGGCCGCGGTCTCCCTCGGCCTGCTGTCGACCGCCCTGGTGTCCCGCCCGGCCCAGGCGACCAACGGCTACCAGCTGATCGGTATCGGCAGCTATCAGAAGAGCCTGGCCGGCGCCGTGACCGCGCATCCCGGCAGCGCCATGACCGCGGTGACCAACCCGGCCGGCATGGCCCGCATCGGCCGGCGTGCCGATTTCTCCATGGAAGCCTTCATGCCGAGCCGCCAGGTGGACTTCGGCGCCATGGGCGGGCAGAGCGCGGACAGCGCGGCCGACGTCTACGGCGTGCCCGCCATCGGCTGGACCGCCCCCGTCGGCAACGATGGCAAGGTCTACTTCGGCGGCGGCATGTACGGCACCTCCGGCATGGGCGTCGACTATGCCCAGACGCAGATGGCGCCCGGCCAGTACTGGGACGGCTACAGCAACATCGCCTTCTGGCAGATGGCGCCGACGCTCGCCTGGGACGCCAATGACCGCCTGAGCCTGGGTGTGTCCCTGAATCTCGACTATCAGTCGGTAGCCTTCCGCCAGCGCGTTACGAACGGCGCAGGGACGACCTACAGCAATTTCGATCTGAGCCGTGCCTCCAGTGTGTTCGGCTACGGTGTCAGCCTCGGCATGATGTACGACGTCAACGACCGCCTGACCGTGGGCGCCGCCTACAAGAGCAAGCAGGTCTTCAATAAGCTCAAGTACAACCTCGCCTACGGCGACATCGACGCCACCGCGTTCGGCGGCGGTCCGTTCCCAGCCGGTACCTACACGCTGGGTCTGGACTATCCGCAGCAGGCCGCGCTCGGCCTGGCCTGGCGTGCGACCCGTCAGTTGACCGTCTCGACCGACGTCAAGTGGATCGACTGGGCCTCGACCATGGACAAGCTGACGGTCAACGGTCCGGGTCCATACGATATGGTCATGAACACCGGCTGGAGCAGCCAGACGGTGGTGGCGGTCGGCCTGGACTATGCCGTCAATTCGCGCCTCAGCGTACGCGCCGGCGTGAACCACGCCAGCTCGCCGATCGACGCGAACGACGTGAAGAACAACCTGATCCTGCCGGCCATCGTCGAGACGCACTACACTGTCGGTGCCCAGTATCGTATGGACGATCATTGGGACATCGGCTTCCACTATATGTACGTGCCGAAGAAGACCCTGACGGCCGCACCATCGGCCAATCCCGCGGACCTGCCCGGCGCGAAGATATCGCTGTCGGAAAAGTCGATGGGGGTCAATCTGGGCTACCGCTTCTGACTCGAACGCGTCGCCCAATCAAGGCGTAGAAAAAGCCCCGGCCTGAATAAGGCCGGGGCTTTTCTTTGTACAACGGAATGGGGCGGTCAGAATTTCTTGCTGACGCCAATACCGAACAGATTCACGCTGGAATCGTAGGTACCGTTGTAGACGTCCGTGCCGTTCGGGTCCGTCAGGAGGGGAAGACCGCCAAAGTTGACTCCGCTACTGATGGTACGTTTGTCGAACTTGACGTACATGTAGCCGCCCTCCAGGGTCCAGCCCGCGATGTTGTGGGCGACGCCGATGCTGAACAGCTGGCGGTTGGCATCCGGCACCCGGGCCGAGAAGTACTGGTCCGGCTGCGGCGTTTCGTCGTAGGCATAGCCGAAGCGCAGCTGGGTCTTGGGGGTGAGCTGATAGGTCCCGCCCAGGCGGTAGGTGTTGCTGTCCTCCCAGTTGTTGGTACTGACGATAGGAAAAGGTACTGCGGTTTGCTGAATCTCGAGCTTGTCGAAGGAGCTCCAGCCCGTGCGTTCGTAATCGAGCTCCAGGGCCAGGCGGGGATTGACCTGGTAGCGCGCGCCGAGCTGCAACATGTCCGGGAACTCGATCGATGACTTGGCGGAGGACGTGCCATAGCCGGCCGCGGTGCCGTCGATGCTGCCGTCGACGTCGACCTTGACCTTGCTGCGGTACGAAGCCCCGAAGCTCCAGGGTCCTGCCACATGCTGCAGGCCCAGGTTCCAGCCCCAGTCGGCGCCGTCGCCATTGATCTTAATCAAATGTGTATTGAAGACTACGTCGCGCAGGTCGTAGTAATTGAGCCCCACGGCGACGCTGGTGTTCGAACCCAGTTTGTAGGCGACGTTGGGATTGATATTCAACATCTCGATCTTGGTGTGCTCGGGTTCGAACCCCTTCTTGCCACCGGGTCCGATAAAGGTATATCGCGGCCACTTGGTCTCCAGGCCAAAGGGACTGTTCACGTTCACGCCTACCGACCAGCGATTGGTCAGTCGGTTGCTGTAGATAAGACTGGGCAGATATCGCGTGTCGCCCTGGCTCTTGACCTTTATGCCGGTGCTGGGGCCTTCCGATGGGGTCACGCTGATGTCCGGGTCAACGGCAATCAAGCCGACCGCGATCCCCTGGCCGTCATGAAAGCTCATGGCCGCGGGGTTATAGGACAGTGCGCCCAGCTCGGTGGTGTTGGCGACCAATGCGTTGGCGGTGCCCAGGCCCGCGATGGAGCTCTCGGGCAGGCGAAAGCCGGAGGCCGAGGCGGCTGCCGGTATCAGCAGGGACAGAGAAGCGGCCGGAACGAGAAGGCGGCGAAGGCTGGGCATGAAATCCTCCAATCGAGCCGTGAGGGTGAGGGTCTGCAGGTAATTAAAGCAGAGTCCGGGCGGATTGGAAATGCCGTCTTGAGAGGCGGACCCGGCGGCCGCAAGCACGGCCACCGGGGTACCTGTTGCGGGTTAGAAGGTGGTGGAAACCCCGATGCCGTACAGGTTCACCGATGCGCTGTACTTGCCGTTGTAAGCGTCTGTGCCGTTCGGATCGTAGTTGCCGCTGCCTAACCGGGTTGCGTAACTACCAGCGGGGTTGTTGACCGTGCGATCGTCGAATTCGACGCGCATGTAGCCGGCCTCCAGCGACCAGCCGCCCATGTCCTGGGCGATGCCGATGCTATACAGCTTGCGGTCGGCGTCCGGTACGCGGGCCGAGTAGTAGCTGTCGCCCTGCGGCGTCTTGTCCAGGGCCAGGCCGAAGCGCAGCTGGGTCCTGGGCGCGATCTGGTACGTCCCGCCGAAGCGGTAGGCATTGGAATCGGACCAGTTGTTGGTGCTGGTGATCAGGTTGGCCGGCGCCGGCGCGACCGGGGCCTTGATGACCAGTTTGTCGAACTTGCTCCAGCCGGTACGTTCGATGTCGAACTCCAGCGCCAGCGCCTTGGTGGCCTGATATTGCGCACCGACCTGCAGCATCCAGGGGAACGTGATGGATGTGGTGGCGGGCGCGCCGCTCACCTGGCCGTTGATGTCGACGTCGACCTGGGAGCGGTAGCTGCCGCCGAAGGACCAGTCGCCCGCGCGGTGCAGCACGGCGAGGTTGAAGCCGGTGCCCTCGCCGGTGCCGTCGATAGCCACGCCCTGCGTATTGAAGACCATGGACTTGGCGTTATAGAAATCCACGCCGAATGCCACGCTGGTATTCGGCGAGATGCGCTTGGAGACGTTTGGGTTGAAGTTCAGCACCGCTATCTTGCTGTGCTCGGGCGCGAGAGCGCCTGTCCCTGTCGCATTGAAAAGCGGGAACGTGCCGGCTGGCCAGCGTGTTTCCAGGCCGAAGGGCGCGCTGATGCCCAGGCCCCAGGCCCAGCCGTTCTGCAGCTGGCCCACGAAATAGCCGTTGGGTACCCCGATGTTGTCCTTGCCGGTGCTGTCCGTCGGCGTGCCGCCCTGGGGATCGACCTTCAGGTCCAGGTTGATGTCCATCAGGCCGGCGACTGCGCCGCTCTTTTTGTGAAAGCTCATGCCGGCGGGGTTGTAGGTCAGCGCGCCCAGCTCGGTGGAATTCGCCACCAGGGCGTTGGACGTGCCCAGACCGGCAATGGAATTCTCCGGAAGGCGGAAGCCCGAGGCCGAGGCGGCGCCGGAGACGGCGAGCGAGACGGCCGCGGTCAGGAACGTAAGGCGATTGAGGTGAGGGCGGTCCATGGATCCTCCAGGTTCGTTGTTGTTAATTTGTCCAATTAAAGCACAGGAGCGCCGCGTCGGCTTCCTGCGTCGAAGATAGTCCCCTTCGAGGGGCTAATCCACCGCGGCCTTGTCCAGGCATGTAATTTAGCCGTTAGATTACGCGAAACGCTTGACAGGGCCAGATGGGTGGCTAATGATGATGCCACATGCATAAGTGTCATGTTGCGAAAATACAACAAAAATAGTTGTTAACACAACAATATAAATGCCAAAAAACAATATCTAGCTCGAGGAGATCTCACATGAAGAAGTTTTCCAAGCGCATTCTCGCGTGCGCCGTTGCGGCCGCCCTGGCCGCGCCGATGACGGCGTCCGCGACCAACGGCTACTTTGCCCACGGTTACAGCACGAAGAGCAACGGTCTGGCCGGCGCCGGCGTGGCCCTGCCTGAGGACGCCATGGCGGCGGCCACCAACCCGGCCGGCATGGTCTGGGTGGGTCAGACAGGCGATGTCGGCGCAGCGATCTTCAGCCCGCACCGTTCCTACACCGTGACGGGCAATCCGTCTCCGCCTCCGGCATTCGGCCTTATGCCTGGTACGGTCGACAGCGATACCAATTACTTCCTGATCCCGCACTTCGGCATGAACTGGATGCTGGATTCCCAGAGCTCCGTGGGTCTGAGCATCTACGGTAACGGCGGGATGAATACTGATTATCCTGGATCTGCCAACAGTGGTGCAGGTACCTTTTACGGTGGGGCTTATGGCGGTACCGCCGGTGCAGGCGTCGATCTGATGCAGTTGTTCGTCAATGGCAGCTACTCCCGCAAGATAAACGCGACGTCGTCCTGGGGCGTGAGCGTTATCGCCGCCTATCAGCGCTTCAAGGCCACCGGTCTGGCGGCTTTCGCCAACAGTACATATTCGTCGTCGCCGAGTAACGTGACGGACAACGGTTATGACAACTCGACCGGCTTCGGCGCCAAGATCGGCTGGCAGGGCGAGGTGACGCCCGGTTTGACCCTGGGCGCGTCCTATCAG
>DATFLL010000061.1:0-64915 GCA_035267785.1 Gammaproteobacteria bacterium
GTCCCGGCTTGGCACCCCGAACGACACGACGGGGCCGGAATTGGTGGGCCGCATAGGAATCGAACCTATAACCTTGGGATTAAGAGTCCCCTGCTCTGCCAATTGAGCTAGCGGCCCGAAGGCGCATAGTGAACCACAACCGCCGCCCCGGTTCAAGCAGGAAGCATGCCGACGCGGCAGCCACGCTTGAATCGGAGAACAAAGATGGGGTGAGCGATGGGACTCGAACCCACGACGACCGGAATCACAATCCGGGGCTCTACCAACTGAGCTACGCTCACCATAATTATCGGCAACCCACCGGCCCGGCGACCATCGACCGCGTCGGGCATACCTGACCCGGTGAGGGAAATGGCGCGCCTGGCAGGACTCGAACCCGCTACCCTCGGCTTAGAAGGCCGATGCTCTATCCAGATGAGCTACAGGCGCGGATAGGCGTCGATCACGTGGGCGCCATGATACCACATGGGTCCTCACGCGCATCCGCCGTCCAACCGGGTGCGCGGCACCTGGCCGAGCGCTTGGTCCGCACGTGGCCCACACCTGGCCGCACCTGATCGGGGTAGAGGGATTCGAACCCCCGACATCCTGCTCCCAAAGCAGGCGCGCTACCAGACTGCGCTATACCCCGCGTTCGCCCTGCGTCCGTTCGACCCGCCGTTCGAATCTCCGCCAGTTCCTCTCGTCGCGCATCGGACCGGCGGTGCGCAAGACGGGCGATGATACGCGCCCGCCCAATCGGCGTCAATCGCACCGCCTCGCGCTCGATGCGCCCCGATAGACGCCGCATTGCCCTTGGCGCGAACGGCGTGCGCGTGAGAAGATAGCGCGCACCGGCGAACACAACCCGAACCATCCCGACTCCGAACAAAGCCAACAAATGAGCGCACAGATTATCGACGGCAAGGCCGTCGCCGCCAGCATTCGCCAGCAGGTCAAACAGCGCGTCGATCAGCGTCTTGCCGAGGACCTGCGCGCCCCGGGACTGGCCGTGGTGCTGGTCGGCGAGGACCCCGCCTCCCACGTCTACGTCAAGAGCAAACGCCGCGCCTGCGACGAGGTGGGGATCAAGTCCTTTTCCTACGATTTGCCCGCCGACATCCCCCAGACCGAGCTCCTCACCCTCATCGACGAGCTCAACGCCAATCCGGGCGTGGACGGCATCCTGGTCCAACTGCCCCTGCCCGCCCATATCGACACCGAGACCGTCATCGAGCGTATCCGCCCGGACAAGGACGTGGACGGCTTCCATCCCTACAACATGGGCCGCCTGGCGCTTCGCATCCCGGTGCTGCGCCCCTGCACCCCGCGCGGCATCATGACGCTCATCGAGCGCATCGGCGAGAGCGCCAAGGGCAAGGATGCGCTGGTCGTCGGCGCCTCCAACGTCGTCGGCCGCCCCATGGCCCTGGAGCTGCTGCTCGCCGGGGCGACGGTCAGCATCGCCCATCGCTTCACCGGCGATCTGGCGGCCCACGTGAGCGAGGCCGATATCGTGGTGGTTGCCGTGGGCAAGCGGGGGCTCATCAAGGGCGAGTGGATCAAGCCCGGGGCCATCGTCATTGACGTGGGCATGAATCGCACCGACGAGGGCAAGCTGTGCGGCGACGTGGAATTCGAGCAGGCCAGCGAACGGGCCGGCTGGATCACCCCCGTGCCCGGCGGCGTCGGCCCCATGACCGTCGCCACCCTCATGGTCAACACCCTCGAGGCGGCCGACAAGCTCCACGTCGGCTACGAGCACCGTCAGGCGCTTTAGACTTTCCCAAAGCGCGGCGCTAACCACAGAGGACACAGAGACACAGAGAAAAACGGAGAAGGGACTTGATCAGACCCTCCGTGTCCTTTGTGGTTGTGCATAGGCTGACGTCAGGCCAACACGCGCGCAGTCTATCGGTGAGCGCGATATCGGCACACGCTCGAAGAAGGAATGACTCTGCGCCCTCCGTGCCTCTGTGTCCTCTGTGGTTATCACTCGGCTGACGTCAGGGCCGGCGCGCCCGCAGCCTACTGCGAAGGGATCAGTGCGGTTTGAGGTAGCCCTCGGCGGTGGTCTGCAGGTCGCCGAAGCATGCCTTATATACCGGGCTTTCCATTACGCTGCCCGGCTCGCCCTCCTGATCGTATATTTCGTCCTCGTCGAGCATGACGTCGATGTCTCTTTCCTGCCAGTTGCCCTGGCAGCGCTCGAAGATGCGGGCGCCGGAGGCATCAAAGGTGCGAAAGGCGTGCAGGTCGCCGTGGTAGCGGTGCAGTGAAATCAGGGTCTGGCTCGGTGCGTTGCGGTAATACGGCAGGAAAGCGGCGGTGTAGTCGCGAATCACCCGCCCCTGCGCGTCGCGAATGTACAACTCGATGACGTGGACGGTGTCCGGGTGCTCACGCTCCCAGCGAATGCGGCTGAGCAGCCGACCCGTATCGGCATCGAAGTAACTGACCTCACGGTAGAAGTCGGGGATATCCGCGTAGCCGCCGATCCGCTCCTCGGTACGTACCTCGCGGCGGGCCATCCGTCGTTGGTGCAACGCCAGGAGGTCGTCGGCAAAGCGGTTCCAGGTACGTACATGCACGTTGTCCTCGTGCATGCGCTCGACTTCCAGGGCCTGGCCGGGCACTGTCCAGAACACCATCCACAACGCCGCCAGCGAGCAGGCAACGGCCGGTATCAAGGTGCGCTTGGCCATGTTCGGTACCCCCCTTTTCTCAGGTCCCGACCTCCGAGTATAGCGCGCGGCCGAACGGGTGCTTACTCCCGGCGCCAGCTCGTGCCCTGCGGGCTATCTTCCAGGACCACCCCCTGCGCCTTGAGGCCATCGCGTATGGCATCGGCCGCGGCGTAATCCCTGGCTGCCTTGGCAGCCGCACGCTCGGCGATGAGGCGTTCGATCTCCGCCTCGTCGGGGCCGCTCCCCGGCGCGCCCCCTCCCTGCAAGAAGGCCTCGGGCGCGCGCTCGAGCAACCCGAGCAGCCCGGCCAGCGTGCGCAGGCGCCCGGCCAGGTACCGGGCGGCGGCCGTGTCGGTCCCGCGCCGGCGGTTGACTTCGCTGGCCAGCTCGAACAGCACCGACAGCGCCCCGGCCGTATTGAAATCATCCTGCATGGCCGCGTGAAAGCGCGCCGTGTAGTCCTCGCCCTCCCCGCCGGTCTCCAGTCCCGCGCCGACGGCGGCCGGCTCGATTCCACGCAGTGCCGTATACAGCGTGGTCAGCGCGGCCTTGGCGTTGTCCAGGTGTTGATCGGAGTAGTTGAGCGGGCTGCGGTAATGGCTGGTCAGGATGAAATAGCGCACGACCTCCGGATCGTATTGCTTGAGCACGTCGCGGATGGTGAAGAAGTTGCCCAGTGACTTGGACATCTTCTCGTCGTCGACGCGTACAAAGCCGTTGTGCATCCAGACGTTGACGAAGGTGTGGCCCGTCGCGGCCTCGCTCTGGGCGATCTCGTTCTCGTGGTGCGGGAACTGCAGGTCCATCCCGCCGCCGTGGATGTCGAAGTGATCGCCCAGGCAGTGCGTGGACATGGCCGAGCACTCGATGTGCCAGCCCGGCCGACCCGGCCCCCAGGGCGAGTCCCAGCTGGGCTCGTCCGGCTTGGCCGCCTTCCACAGCACGAAGTCCAGCGGGTCCTGCTTCGCCGCCTCGACCTCCACGCGCTCGCCGGCGCGCAGGTCCTCCAGGTGCTTGCCGGACAGGCGCCCATACGCCTCGAAACGGCTGACGTCGTAATAGACGTCGCCGTTGTCGGCGCGGTAGGCGTAGCCCTTGTCCACCAGGGCGGCGATCATCTCGATGATGTCATCCATGTGCATGGTCGCACGCGGCTCGGCATTCGGCGTGAGGACCCCGAGCGCCGCGGCGTCCTCGTGCATCGCCTCGATGAAGCGGCCGGTCAGGGCGTCGATGGGCTCGCCGTTGTCGTTGGCCCGCGCGATGATCTTGTCGTCGATGTCGGTGATATTGCGCACGTAGGTCACGTGCGGCGCGCCGAACACCGCCTTGAGGTAGCGATAGACGACGTCGAACACGACCAAGACGCGCGCATGCCCGATGTGGCAGTAGTCGTAGACCGTCATGCCGCACACGTACATGCGTACGTTGGCGGGATCGATTGGCTCGAAGCGTTCCTTGCGGCGGGTCAGGCTGTTGTAGATGCTGAGCATGCGGTCGCGATTCAACTCCAGGCAAACTCGACGGGGCTCGTCGGCCCCGGCGGCGTGACAGCGTACGATTGTGGCGCTCGATTATACAGTGCGCGCGCAGACACCGGACAACGTCTCCGCGCCCGCGCTCACGACAGGCATGCGCGCAGCCGCTGGCGCACCCGCTCGGTGCCGAGCAGCGGCAGCAGGCGCGCCAGCTCGGGGCCGCCGGAAACGCCGGTCAATGCGGCACGCAGCGGCTGGAACAGACGCTTACCCTTGGCGCCCGTGCGCCCCTTGAGCTCCGCGGTAAAGGCCGCGTAGTCCACACCGTGCGCATCCAGTGCCGCCAGGGCTTCGGTAAAGAATGCGCTGCCCGCCTCGGCCACCGCCTCGCGCGCATCGTCATCCAGGTTCAGGGGATCGCAGTAGATGACGCGCGCCCAGTGCTCGGCCTGCTCCGGGAAACTGATATTCGGCAGGACGGCCTCGAGAAAGTCCGGGCGCTGTGCCTCGGGCACGAGATCGGTGACCGGCGTGCCCAGCCAGTCCCACAGCGCCTCGGCCGAGGCCGCGGCCACCGCCCGGTGCTGCCAGTGCAGCAGCTGGTGCGCATCGTAGCGCGCCGGCGAGCGGCTGAGGCGGGCCGGATCGAAACCGGCCGACAACTCCTCGAGTGACAGCAACTCGTCGCTGTCATAGCCGTGGCCCAGTCGTGCCAGGTAATTGACGATCGCCCCGGGCAGGTACCCGCCCAGGCGCAGCTCACGGATGCTTCGGCTGCCGTGGCGTTTTGACAGGGGCGCGCCGTCGGCCCCGACGATGAGCGCGATGTGCGCATAGGCCGGCGCCGACAGGCCCAGGGCCTCGAGAATGAGCAGTTGGCGCGGCGTGTTGGTCAAATGATCCTCGCCGCGCCAGACCTCGCTGACCCCCATCAGGGCATCGTCCACCGCGTTGCTGAAAAAGAAGGCGGGGGTCCCATCCTGGCGGCGGATGATGAAATCGCCGATGTCGTCGCTGGCAAAGGACTGGGCGCCACGCACCAGGTCCACGAACTCGATGCGCCGGCCCCGCTCCACACGGAAGCGCAGCGTCGGGCGAAGACCCTCAGCCAATCTGGCCTGAACTTCCTCGGCGGTGAGGTTGCGGCACTTACCCGAATAGCGCGGCGCGCGGCCCGCGGCCCGCTGGCGGGCGCGCGAGCGCTCGAGCTCTTCATCGGAGCAGAAGCACGGATAGGTGTGCCCGCCAGCGGCCAGACGCTCGAACAGCGCCTCGTAGACTTCCCCGCGCTCGGACTGGCAATACGGGCCGTGGCCACCGGAGACCACCGGACCCTCGTGCCACGCCAGACCGAGCCACCACAGATCCTCTTCCAGTGCATGCTGGAATTCCGGGCGGCTGCGCTGGGGATCGGTGTCCTCGATCCGCAGCAGAAAGTCCCCTCCCCGGGCCCGCGCGCGCAGGGCGTTGAACAGTGCGGTGCGCGCATTGCCCAGGTGCATGAACCCGGTGGGGCTGGGAGCGAAACGGGTTTTGAGCTTGGAATCGGCCATGTTGCCCGGCATCTTAGCCGAAGCCGCGGCGTGCCACAAAGTTCCTGTCCGCCGCCGGCGGTGGAACGCCTCGCCGGGAGCAGTGTCGAAACGCCAACTTCATCAAACCTGCAGACCCGCGCTTTGATGAGCCCGCTTTGAGAATCCCCGCTTTGATAACGGGGCCGAAACCCTTTATTATCCGCCCTCCAAGAGGTGTCCAAATGAACAAATTTATCAAAACGATCAGTCTGTGCCTGTTACTACTCCTGCCCATCGGCTCGTTTGCCGCCGACGCCCCGCGCGTGCGCATCGAAACGAGCCTCGGCAACATCGTCGTCGAGCTCTATCCCGACAAGGCGCCCAAGACAGTCGCGAATTTCCTGCAATATGTGCGCGACGGATTCTACGATGGGACGATCTTCCACCGCGTGATCTCCAACTTCATGATCCAGGGCGGTGGGTTCACCAAGGACTACAAGCGCAAGCAAACCCGTCCGCCCATCATGAACGAGGCGGACAACGGCCTGAAGAACCTGCGCGGGACCGTCGCCATGGCCCGCACGTTCGAGCCGCACTCGGCCACCGCGCAGTTTTTCATCAACGTGGTCGACAATCCCTTCCTCGATCATAAGGACGACACGCCGCGCGGCTGGGGCTATGCCGTATTCGGCAAGGTGGTGGAGGGAATGGACGTAGTGGACAAGATCCGCAACGTGCCTACCGGCCATGCCGGCCCGTTTCCGCAGGATGCCCCCCTGACCCCGGTCGTCATCAAAAAGGTGAGCATCATCGAACCGGCCGGGGCGAAGTCGTCGCAGGCGGCCGACACCAAGTAGGTTCAGCGGCCCATAGCCCGCCACTGCCGATTCATCAGTCTGGGAATAACGCGATCATGATTACTCTGCACACCAATCACGGCGACATCGTCATCGAGCTCGACCACGAACGCGCGCCGAACACGGCCGCCAATTTCCTGCAGTACGCCAAGGACGGGTTCTACGACGGCACGCTCTTTCACCGGGTCATCGACGGCTTCATGATCCAGGGCGGCGGCATGGAACCCGGGATGAAGGAGAAGCAGACACGCGCGCCCATCAAAAACGAGGCCGACAACGGCTTGAGCAACGACCGGGGGACGCTGGCCATGGCCCGCACGCCGGACCCCGACTCGGCCACTGCGCAGTTCTTCATCAACGTCTCCGACAACCACTTCCTGAACTTCAGCGCGCCCACGCCCCAGGGCTGGGGATACTGCGTGTTCGGTAAAGTGGTCGAGGGCATGGACGTGGTCGACGCCATCAAGGGCGTTGCCACGACCTCGCGCGGTTTTCACCAGGACGTGCCCGCCGAGGACGTTCTCATCGAGTCGGTCGAAGTCTCCGAATAGGCCCGGGCCGAGACGCCGGGGGGAGCGAGGCCCGTGGCGACCCTGTTCATATCCGATCTGCACCTGAGCGGCGAACGCCCCGCGATCGCCCGGCTATTTCTGGACTTCCTGCACGGCCAGGCCCGCGCGGCCGAGGCACTCTACATCCTCGGCGACCTGTTCGAGGCCTGGATCGGCGACGATGCGATCGGCCCCGAGCACGGACCCGTACTCGACGCGCTGCGCGCGCTGGTTGACTCGGGTGTGCCCGTCTACGTCATGCACGGCAATCGCGACTTTCTGCTGGGTTCGCGGTTCGAGCAGATGAGCGGCTCGCGGCTGCTGAACGACCCGAGCGTGATCGACCTGTACGGCACCCCGACGCTGCTGATGCACGGCGATACCCTGTGCACGGACGACAAGGCCTATCAGGAATTTCGCCGCATGGTGCGCGACCCGCAGTGGCAGGCCGCGCTCATGGCCAAGACGCCCGCCGAACGCATTGCGCTCGCCCGCGAGTACCGGGAGATGAGCGCCAGCGAGACGGCGCAAAAGGCCGAGGCGATCATGGACGTCAATCAAGCCGCGGTGGAGAATGCCTTGCGCGAGCACGGAGTCAGCCGGCTCATCCACGGCCATACCCACCGCCCGGCGATCCACGAATTCGACCTCGACGGCCGGCCGGTGCGGCGCATCGTTCTCGGTGACTGGTATGAACAGGGCAGCGTTCTGACCTGCACGGCCGAGGGATGCGAACTGGCCTCTTTATGAATCGGCGGGTGCAGTTCTTCTCCGGCGCTCTGGAAGGAAACGCAGAGGACGCAGAGACGGCATGAGTTGGCAGATTGCAGTTGGCAGGCGGCAGCAAGAGCTTTAAGTGATCTTCTCTTTCTGACTACTGCAGACTGTCAGCTGGCCACCCCGCCCGAAGGGCGGTTAATTCCGCCCGCCGCTTTGCGGCTTGGGCGGGTTCATCTTCTTTGAGCGCTCAAGGAAAACGAACCAATGGAAAGCCGCCCCGACGACTTGCCCGCTTCGCGGATACCCCGCGCGTCTCGGCTGCGTCGAAGGGGATGAACAGAGGCCTCATCCAGGCGAATAAGGCCACATCGCCCATCACGAATCCATTCTCTTCTCTGCGTTCTCCGCGTCTCTGCGTCCTCTGCGTTTCCTTCCAGAGCGCCAGAGTAGGCTTCCCCCGTCGGGAAACCTCGGCGGGCCGGTCAGCCCGTGGAGCTGACCTGGCCCTTTCGGAACTGCTGAATCGTGAAGGTCTTGTAGCCCTTGGGCAGATCGAACAACCCGGCCTTGGGCTTGAAGTGCAGGTCGAAGGTCTTCAGCGAGCGCCGGTAGCCGTCCTTGCGCTGCTCCTCGATGGGAAAGCCGCGGTCCAGGTGGCGCGTGGGCGCGAAGGTGTTGCGCGCCAGGTCGCAGGCATTCTGCAGATCGGCCGGTATCAGGTTCAGCGTATTGGTGCTGTCGTCGGCCAGAATCTGGCGGAACTCCCGCATCGCCTTCAGGGCATCGTCCATCAGACCGGGGACGGCAACGACGTCGTAGCACAGCTCACCCTTGGCGCTGAACTGATAGCGCATCGGCTGCTGGCCGCCGACGGTCGGCGCATCCTTCATCGCTCCCAGGTCCTTTTCGCTGAGTTGCAGATCGAAGGGAGGCGAGACCTTTACCGGCTTGGTATCGACGACCATGATCTGTCGCTCCTGGCTGTCGACGCGGTAGATCTTGCGCTTCTTGCGATCGAGCAGAATGAAGTCGGGGGAGCCCGGGCCGTCGTCGATGCGCATGTAATCGGCATTGACCACGAAACGGGTGTTGTACGGCTTGATGCCGGGACGCTGCTCGACGAAGTCGATCTGCGTCGCCTCGCCGGGAGCCCGCGCCGACGCACTGTCCGCGCCCCCCTCGCCGGGCTGCTCGCACGCACCGAGCGGCAGAATCAGCGCCGCCAGCACCACCGTCGCCAACGCCCGCTTGCGGGCAGGCCGTCTTCCTCGTCCACGCGTGGTCGTCTCTTGCATCGTATTCATATCATCGCTTCCAGATAGTCCAGTTCCTGTTCGGTGAACCCCGCCGCAATGCGGGCGCTGCGGTGCAGCGGGCCGCGCACCCGCCCGGGCATGTGCTCGTCGAGCAGACGGCGAAACGTGGGCGCCGGTGCCAAACCGCGCTGCGCACACAGATAATTGAACCAGCGCGAGCCGATGGCCACGTGGCCCACTTCGTCGCGCTGAATGATGTCCAGGATCGCCACGGCCCGCTCGTCGCCGCCGGCGTGCAGCTTGTCGGCTATCCCCGGCGCCACGTCCAGCCCGCGGGCCTCGAGCACCCGCGGCACCAGCGCCATGCGCACCAGGGGGTCGTGCGCGGTCTCACGCGCCGCCTCCCACAGACCGTCGTGGGCATCGAAATCCCCGTAGTCGTGTCCCAGCGTATTGAGATGCTCGCGCAGCAGCGTGAAGTGATAGGCCTCTTCTTCGGCCACTCGAACCCAGTCATCGTAGTACTCACGCGGCATCTCGCGAAACCGATAGACCGCGTCCCAGGCCAGATTGATCGCGTTGAACTCGATATGACACAGGGAATGGATCAGTGCCGCCCGCCCCTCCTGGGACTGTGCCGAGCGCCGCGCCAGCTCCCGGGGCGCCACCAGCCGGGGGCGCTGCGGGCGCCCCGGCGCCGCTATCGGCTGAACCGGGCTCGACGAGGTCGGCGACAGCGCTCCCTCCCGCCACGCCGAGGCCGCCGCGGCCGTGGCCGCCGTCTTGGCGGCCGGGTCCTCGTGCCGCAGGCATTGCAGCGCTGCGTCGAATAGGCCGTCGGTGCGCGGCGAGGAGCCCGACTCGACCGCCGTGGCCGGAGGTGTCTGAGAGCGTGTCATGGCAGCATTCTATCAGAGGGCATGCCTGCCACGCGCCACCGCTCCGGATGGCGGGCCTCAGGTCCCAGGCGGGCCTTTGAACCCGATGACAATATCCATGACATTGGTACCGGTCGGGCCGGTGTGTATCAGGTCGCCGGCGGCGTCAAGAAAGGTCCCGGCGTCGGCCCGCGCCAGACAGTCGTCGGCGGCGAGCGCCTGCGCCTCGCCGCGGCCCACCGTGCCCCCGTCCACCAGCGCCCCGGCGTCCTCAGTCGGCCCGTCGGTGCCGTCCGTGCCCAATGCGAGCAGCCACACATCGTCGCGCCCGGCCAGCGCCCGGGCGGCCGCCAGGGCCATGGTCTGATTGCGCCCGCCGCGGCCGGGCGCCTCGGGCAGGCGCACGGTGGTCTCCCCGCCCCACACGTGCAGCCCCGGCGGTCCCGCACACAGCGCCTCGGCGAGCGCAGCGCCGCAGGCCGCCGCATCGCCGCGGAGGGCCTCTCCGTGATCGCGCGCCTCCAGGCCCATCCGCCGGGCCGCCGTCACCGCCGCCGCCCGTGCCTCGGCGTTGCTCGCCACAATGCGCGTCTGCACGCGCGCAAAGGCGGCTGTCGGCGGTGGTGCGTTCGATGTCTGCGCCTCGGTCAGAAGCCGTTCGAGCCACACCGGTAGGGCCGCGCCCGGCCGAGCCTTCGCCGCCCCCCCGGCCGGCGGAGGAACCAATAAACCCGAGCCGATGATTTCGGGCCGATCCCCCGGGACATCGGAGATCAGGAGGTTCACCACCCGGCGCCCGGACAGGTGTTCAACGAGGCGCCCGCCCTTGATGCGGGACAGGGACGAGCGGACCCGGTTCATGGCCGCGATATCCAGTCCGCTGCCGAGCAGCCAGTCATTGACCCGCTGCAGCTCGGCCAGGTCGACACCGGGAACGAGGACCTCCACCAGGGCCGAGGCGCCGCCGGAGATGAGACTCAGCACCGGGGCGCCCGCCGGCAGGGTATCGAGGAAGGCCAGGAGGCGCTCACCCGCCGCCAGGCTGCGGGCATCGGGCCGCGGATGACCTGCCTCCAGGCAGGGCCAGGCGGCGCCAGGGACAGCCTCGGGGCTCCTCCCGGGCGGCGGGCAGTGGCCGTCCTTGGAAATCACCAGGGCCCCGGCGATGGCCTCGCCCAGGGCGTCCCGCGCCCCCGCCGCCATGGTCGGGGCGGCCTTGCCCACAGCGAACAGGTACCACGGCCCTGTCTCGCGCCCCGAATCCGCCAGGCAGCGGGCGACACAGGCCCGGCCGTCCACGGCCTTTAGCGACGACTCCATTATTTTCAATAAGTTATTTCGCATATCGAACGAAAATCTAGTTTCCTCGGCTAAGCGGTGGAACCATCGGGGCAATTGTCGCCCGCCGTCCGGGGGCGGCCAACAAGCCGATTGACGGCCCTCCCGGGGTCGGCTATACCTTGCCTGAGGCCGTCGAAAGCCGACCAGGGAGGTCGCCGAGACGGCCTTGAATGCTCACAGGCCACGGCGTGTTACAGGAGGTAACCATGCTGTCCAAGCAAGTCCGATAAGAAACGCTTCCCCTGGTCTATGTCGCGGTCGGCGTAGTTGCTATGACGACCGCAGCACGGGCCAACGCATTTCTGTCGAACCCATTGGGCATCACCGCGGTCCTGGTCCTGCGGCCGCATTGCGGCAACGGGACGAATCATCGCCATGTAAGCAGTTAACCGCTGCTTTTTTCTTAGCAGAGCTGCCACAAGCCTTGCAGAGCCCCTTCCTCAGGGGCTCTTTTTTTGTCTGTATCCTCATGCGCCAATCGCGCGCCGGATTTCATGCCCGCCCTGCTACAATGCACGCCATCCGGTCGATACGCCACTCCCACGGTAACAGAGGCATGCCCGATTCGACTGCCGACAGCGCGGCCAATAACGAGAACGTCGAACAACGCCCGCAGGTGGGTGTCGGCGCCGTGGTGTTTCGCGATGAGCGCGTGCTCCTCGTGCTGCGCGGCCAGGCGCCCAATGCCGGCCAGTGGGCCATTCCGGGCGGGCGCGTGCGCTGGGGAGAAACCCTGCAGGCGGGCGCCGAACGGGAAATATTCGAGGAGACCGGCGTACGCATCCGCGCCGCCGAGCCCGTCTTCGCCTTCGAGGTAATCGAGGACGAAGACGGCGCCTGCGCCACTCACTACGTGGTCGTGGACCTGGCCGCCGAATACCTGGAGGGAGAGCCGCGCGCGGGCGACGACGCCGCCGAGGCGCGCTGGGTCAGTGCCGCCGAGCTCGCCGCACTGCCGGTCAATGAAACGACCCGCCGGTTGCTCAGGAGCCGATACGACTTCGGCTAACGCGGATTGCGCTACCCGCCGCGGGCGCGGCCAAGGCAGGATTCATCCGAGACCGTCCAGTCCGCGCGCCAGGTCGGCCTGGATATCGGCGACGTCCTCCAGCCCCACGGCAATGCGCAGGAGCCCGTCGCCGATGCCGGCATCGGCCCGCTGCTCCGGCGTCAGGCGGCCGTGGGTGGTCGTCGCCGGGTGCGTGATGGTGGTCTTGGCATCGCCCAGGTTCGCCGTGATCGACAGCAGCCGCGTGGCGTCCACCACTCGCCATGCCTCCTCGCGGCCGCCGCGTACGTCAAAGGCCAGCACGCCGCCGAATCCGCTTTGCTGCAGCGCGGCCAGATCGTGCTGCGGATGCGAGGCCAGCCCCGGGTAATACACCCGCGCCACGGCCGGGTGTGCCTCCAGCCACCGCGCCAGCGCCAGCGCATTGTCACTGTGCGCCTGCATGCGCAGTCGCAGTGTTTCCAGGCCCTTGAGAAACACCCAGGCGTTGAACGGGCTCATGGTCGGGCCCGCCGTGCGCAAAAAACCGAATACCTCCTTGCCGACGCGCTCGGCGTCGCCGACCACCGCGCCGCCGATGCAGCGCCCCTGGCCGTCCAGATACTTGGTGGCCGAATGGATGACAATATCCGCGCCCAGGGCGAGAGGCTGCTGCAGCGCCGGCGTGCAAAAGCAGTTGTCCACGATAAGCAGGCAGTTGTTGGCGTGCGCCAATTCGGCCAGGGCTCGTATGTCGGCCACGTCGGTGAGGGGGTTGGAGGGCGTTTCCAGGAACAACAGGCGCGTCTCGGGACGGATCGCCTCGCGCCAGGCCTCGATGTCAGTCAGCGACACGTAGGTCGTCTCCACGCCAAAACGCCCGAGGTAGTTATTGAACAACACGGTGGTCGTCCCGAAGATGGAGCGCGAGGAGACGATGTGATCGCCCTGGCCGAGCAGCGCCACGCAGGTGCTGAGGATCGCCGACATGCCCGATGCGGTCGCCACGCAGCGCTCCCCGCCCTCCAGGGCCGCCAGGCGCTCCTCGAAGGTACGCACCGTCGGGTTGGTAAAGCGCGAATAGATATTGCCCGGTTCCTCTCCTCCGAAACGTGCCGCCGCCTGTGCCGCACTGTCGAAGACGAAGCTCGAAGTCGTAAAGATCGGTTCGCCCTGCTCGCCCTCGCTGGTGCGATGCTGCCCCGCGCGCACCGCGCGCGTGGCGAAACCGTACGCCTCCCAATCCTCCTCCGTCATAGCCACTCCTCCACCTGTGTCATCGACTGTCACCTCTTGCGCCGTTGGCCGGCGCACGGGCGCAAACGGCCCTGGTCTTGGGCACAAAAAAACCCGCTCAGCAAATGCTAAAGCAGGTCTCCCTCGCTTTAGCTGCATTTGTTACGCGCCCGCAAGCTGAGCTCAAATCGGCGCGAAGTTTCACACTAGGCAATTGGCCGGGCCCTGTCAAGCGCTCACCGGCGAACCGTCAATTGGCGTTGTGCAGCTCGATGACCTCGTGCTCGAGGTCGCTCAGTTCCTTGGCCGTGTCGTTTCGGGCCTCTTCGAGCTGCTCGAGATAGGTCTCGGTCACGTCACCGGTCACGTAGTCGCCGTTGAACACCGACGTATCGAACCGCGTGATCTTCTGATTGCCCCGGCGGGTGGCGCGCACCAGATCGTCCAGGTCCTGGTACACCAGCCAGTCCGCGCCAATGGCCTCGGCGATCTGCTTCTCATCGCGCCCGTGCCCGATCAACTCCTTGGCCGAAGGCATGTCGATGCCATAGACGTTGGGATAGCGCACCGGCGGCGCCGCCGAGGCGAAATAGACCTTTTTGGCGCCGGCATCGCGCGCCATTTGAATGATCTGCTGGGACGTCGTGCCGCGAACGATGGAGTCGTCAACGAGCAGCACGTTCTTGCCCTTGAATTCCAGGTTGATCGCGTTGAGCTTCTGTCGCACCGACTTCTTGCGCTGCTTCTGCCCCGGCATGATGAAGGTTCGCCCGATATAGCGGTTCTTGATAAAGCCTTCGCGGTACATCACCCCGAGCTTGTAGGACAGCTGCAGCGCCGACGTGCGGCTGGTATCCGGAATGGGAATGACGACGTCGATGTCGTGTTCCGGGCGCTCGCGCAGGATCTTCTCGGCCAGGAATTCGCCCATGCGCATGCGCGCCTTGTAGACCGATATCCCGTCGATAATCGAATCGGGACGTGCGAAGTATACGTGCTCGAAGATACACGGCGAGTACGAAGGCGACTCGGCGCACTGGCGGGTGTGCAGGTTGCCGTCCACGTCGATGAACACCGCCTCGCCCGGTTCGATATCGCGAACCAGCTCGAAACCCAAGGCGTCTATCGCGACGCTCTCCGAAGCGATGGCGTACTCGGTTCCCTGGTCCGTGTGGCGCTTGCCGAAGACCACGGGGCGAATACCGTACGGGTCGCGAAAGCCGACGATACCGTAGCCGTTGATCATGGCGACGGCGGCATAGGCGCCGCGGCAGCGCTGATGCACGGCCGTCACGGCCTCGAACACGTCGTGCTCGTCAATCCGCAGCTTGCCCCGGTTCTGCAGCTCGTGGGCGAAGATATTGAGCAGGACCTCGGAGTCGGAATTGGTATTGATGTGGCGGCGATCCTCGACGAACAGATCGCGCTTCAGATCGTCGGCGTTGGTGAGATTGCCATTGTGGCCCAGGGCGATTCCGTAGGGCGAGTTGACATAAAACGGTTGGGCCTCGGCCGAAGAGGAACACCCCGCCGTCGGATAACGCACATGCCCGATGCCCATGTTGCCCGGCAGGCGCAGCATGTGCCGCGTGTGGAACACATCGCGCACCAGGCCGTTGTCCTTGCGCAGGTGCATGCGTCCCTCGTGGCAGGTCACGATGCCGGCGGCATCCTGGCCCCGGTGCTGCAAGACCGTCAGCGCGTCGTACAGCGCCTGGTTGACCGGACTCTTGGCTACGATGCCGATTATGCCGCACATAGTTCAGTGTTCCTCAGATGAAGCCTTTTAAGCTTAGCATGCCGACCGCCCCGGCACAGACACGCTCAGTAACTGAAATTGCGCGCCACGTCCGGCGGCAGAAAACCACGCAGCCACAGCGCAACCGTCTGAAACTGGGGCACCAATGCAGATTGGTTCCACCAGGTTTCCTTCGGCACGGAGGTCAGCCCCGCCATCAACACCAGAACCGCCACCAGAACGGTGCCGCGCAGCATGCCGAAAAACATTCCCAGGACCCGGTCGGTGCCGGTCAGTCCCGTGACCTTGACCAGGCGCGAAGCGAAGAAGTTGACGACGGCCGTGACCATCAGCGTCAGACCGAACAGAACAGCGAATGCGACGATGAGGCGCAGGGAAGGCGAGTTGACCGATGACTCGAGCAGCCCGGCCATGTTGCCGGCGAAGCTAAGCGATATCCAGAAGGCCAGGACCCAGCCGGTCAGCGACAGGGCTTCCTTGACGAAGCCGCGCAGCAGACTGACGAACGCCGAGATAAGCACGATGGCGAGGATGCCGTAATCGACCCAGATCATGCTGCGGTGGAAGGCCCCGTCTACCGTTGCGCGCCCGTTGCGCGCCAACCACAAGCGAGCATTGTAACAAACCCGTCACGGCGGCAGAAGCGGCCGCTCACGGATGCGCCACCACCAGGGTCTTACCCTTGATGTACTTGTCCAGACGCTTTTGCAGCGCCTCGGCGTCGGCACGGCGCACCTCGGGGCCCACGCGCACCCGGTAGACCGTAGCGCCGTCGCTGCGGACGGCATCGACGAAGGCGGGGAATTTCTTGGCCCGGAGCCGGTCGCGCAGGGCCAGCGCGTTTTTCTGGTGGCTGAAGCTGCCGACCTGCACGGCCCAGCCCTTCGGGGCCTGCACATCGGCATCGCTCTTGGAAGGCGCTTTGCCGGGCTGGGGCGCCGATTCGGCGGCGGATTTGGGCGTCGAGTCGCCCGGGCTCGCCGACTCGTTGGGGCCTGACGGCTTGTCGGCCCCGGCCGGTTGGCCGGCGCTCTTGCCGGGCGGCGGCGGCGCGGTCAGATCCTTGTCGATGAGCGCACGCCCGCTGTCCTGTTTTTCGGGCGGCTGGGGCATATCGTGAAGCTCCAGCACGCGCACCTCGCGCTGCTCGGAGGGCTTGGGCGGAATGTTCGTTCCGAAGCTGACGCCCTTGTCTCCACGGCCGCCGTTGAGCAGCATCGGGATGAAGATCACGGCCAGCGCGACCAGCACGATGGCGCCTATCAATCGCTGCTTGAGTGGGTTGTGTTCCACAATCCTCCCCGGATGCTGACCGCGCACGGCGGTGCGCTACTACGGACCGATTATAGGCCGGTTACGCGTCGCTGTGCAGGGCCTCGGCCACGGTATAGAAAGAGCCGAAGACGACGATGCGATCGCCGCCGGGCCCCTCGCCCGACTGGCTGTCCGCCGCCGCGGCGGCGCAAGCATCGGACACACTGTCGAAACAGCGCACGGGCGCCGAACCGCCTCGCCCTTCCAGGACCCTTCCGAGGACCTCGGCCAGCTGCCTCGCCTTCGCGCCGCGCGGGGCCTGCAGATCGGCGAGATACCACTGGTCCACCTGGTCCGCGACGGCGCTGAAGACGCCCGCATGATCCTTGTCCGCGAGCATGCCCACGACCGCCCGGGTCTTTCCCACCGGCGGCAGCCCCGCCAGCTGCTCCCCGAGCGCGGCGGCCGCCTCGGGGTTGTGCGCCACATCCAGTATGCGCGTCACCTCGCCGGGGAGGACCTCGAATCGGCCCGGCAGGCGGGCTTCGAGCAGACCGGCGCGCACGGCCGCCTGCCCGACGGGCAGCCGGTCGGCGAGGCAAGCCAGCGCCATCAACACCCCGGCGGCGTTGTCGAGTTGGTGGGCACCACGCAGCGCAGGCAGCGGCAAGGCGTCCCGGCGCGCCTCGACGCTCTGCCAGGACCACTCACTGCGCCGCATGTGATAAGTGAACTCGCGGCCCAATACATTCAGCTCCGCACCCAGCGACTCGGCGGTCTGCGCCAGGGCGGCGGGCATGTCACGGCCGCTGTACACGCCCGGCCGACCTTTGCGAAGAATACCGCCCTTCTCGCGCGCGATGGCCTCGCGGTCGTTGCCCAGCCACTGAGCGTGATCGATGCCTATCGAGGTAATCAGAGCGACATCGGGATCGAGGATGTTGACCGCGTCAAGCCGCCCGCCCATCCCGACCTCGAGCACCACCACATCCAGCGCGGCGGCGGCGAAGATATCCAGCGCCGCCAGGGTACCGAACTCGAAATAGGTCAGGCTGGTCTCGCCGCGCGCCTGGTCGATGCGCTCGAAGGCCGCGCACAGCGCCTCGTCGCCGGCCTCGGCGCCGGCGATGCGAACGCGCTCGTTGTAGCGCAGCAGATGCGGCGAGGTGTACACACCGACGCGGTAGCCCGCGGCGGCCAGAATGGCCTCCAGCATGGCTACGCTCGAACCCTTACCGTTGGTGCCGGCGACCGTGATGACCGGACACGGAAACGCCCCGGGCGCGAGCTCGGGCCGCAGGCGGGCGAAGACCGCCGACACCCGCTCCAGACCGAGCTCAATCTCGGCCGGATGCAGCGTCTCCTGCCAGCGCAGCCAGGCGTCCAGGGTCGGGAAGCGCATCAGTGTTCTGTCAGTGCGTCGATGAGGAGAGCAGGTCGTTGTGGCACTTGCGAAATCGTGAGGGGTGAGGTGTGAGGAGTGAGGGGTAAAGCGTCGGATTAGGAAGCGATCTGCGCCGGTCCATCAGACTGCGAATCCCGGAGCACGATGCATTTCTGGGCCCACGCTGCTCGAAACTCGCCACTGTTGCTCCTCACCCCTCACGCCTCACCCCTCACGCGCTCAAGGTGCCGGCTGCCCGGTCAGCATGGTGAGCACGGAAGCGAGGCGGTCGCGCATGTCGCGCCGGTCGACGATCATGTCCACGGCGCCGTGCTCGAGCAGGAACTCGCTACGCTGGAAGCCCTCGGGCAGAGTCTCGCGCACCGTCTGTTCGATCACGCGCGGGCCCGCGAAGCCGATCAGCGCGTTGGGCTCGGCGACGTTGACGTCGCCCAGCATCGCCAAGCTCGCCGAAACGCCGCCCATGGTGGGATCGGTGAGCACCGAGATAAAGGGAATACCGCGGCGGCTGAGAACGGCCAGCGCCGCGCTGGTCTTGGCCATCTGCATCAGCGACACCAGCGCCTCCTGCATGCGCGCCCCGCCACTGGCCGAGAAGCAAACCAGCGGAATCTCGTGCTCGAGCGAGGCATTGACCGCGCGCACGAAACGCTCGCCCACCACCGAGCCCATGGAACCGCCCATGAAGCTGAACTCGAAGGCGCCGGCGACCAGGGGCACGCCCTTGACCTGGCCCATCACCACGACGAGGGCATCGTTTTCGTCGGTGACCTTCTGCGCCTGAGCGATACGGTCGCGGTATTTCTTACTGTCCTTGAAGCGCAGGAAGTCCACGGGCTGCAGACCGCCACCGATTTCCACGCGTGGCTCCTCGTCGAGGAACGTTTCCAGCCGACGCCGGGCCCCGATGCGCATATGGTGGTCGCACTTGGGACACACATCCAGATTGCGTTCGAGCTCGGCGCGGTACAACACGGCGTTGCAGGCAGGACACTTGGTCCACAGCCCTTCCGGGACCGCCTTCTTGTTGCCGCCCTCGGTGCGAATGCGCGTTGGCAGCAGCTTGTCCAACCAGCTCATGGCATCAACTCCTCGATTGTCCTGTTCAGGTACCTTCGCCGATCCGGGCTTGTGTCGCGGCTCCGGCGCCGGCCTGCTCGTCCATCGCCGTGCGCATCTCCGACAGCAAGGCGGCGACGGCCGGTGCAATCCGATCGGGGGTTTCGGCCAGGGCCTCCATCTGGCGCACCAGTGCGCTGCCGACGATGACCGCGTCGGCCACGGCCGCCACCGCCGCCGCGGTAGCCGCGTCCTTGACCCCGAAACCCACGCCCAGGGGCAATTCGGTATGGCGCCGAATGGCGGACAGGCGATCGGCCACGGCCGCGGTATCGAGGTTGGCCGCGCCGGTCACCCCCTTGAGAGAGACATAATAGACAAACCCGCTCGCCACGGCCGCAATCCGGGCGATGCGTGCCTCGTCGGTGGTCGGCGCAATCAGAAAAATCGGGTCGAGGCCATTCTCGTGCAACACCGCAACCAGCTCACCGGCCTCCTCGGGCGGCAGATCCACCGTCAGCACGCCATCGACACCCGCTTCCCTTGCGGCCGCCGCGAACGCGGCATAGCCCATCACTTCCACCGGGTTGAGATAGCCCATGAGCACCACCGGCGTCGTCTCGTCGCGGCGGCGAAACTCTCGCACCATTTCGAGCACCCGGTGCAGACTGACGTGATGGGTCAGTGCCCGCTCGGTGGCACGTTGAATCACCGGACCGTCGGCCATGGGATCGGAAAACGGCACGCCGAGCTCAACGACGTCGGCGCCCGCCTCGACCATCGCGTGCATCAGGTCCACGGTCACTGCCGGCTGCGGATCACCGGCGGTGACGTACGGGATCAGTGCCTTGCGTCCCTGGCCGCGCAGCCGTTCGAATTGTGCTTGCAGTCGGCTCATCGTTCAGACCTCGATGCCTTCCAGAGCGGCGACCGTGTGGATGTCCTTGTCGCCGCGGCCCGAAAGATTGACGATGATGATGCCCTCCTCGCCGAGCTCCGGGGCGAGCTGCATGGTGTAGGCAAGGGCGTGGCTCGACTCCAGCGCGGGCAGGATACCCTCGGTGCGCGTGAGCTCGTGGAAGGCCGCCAAGGCCTGCTGGTCGGTCACCGCCACGTACTTCGCGCGGCCGATATCCTTGAGCCACGCATGCTCGGGCCCTACGCCCGGGTAGTCCAGGCCGGCCGAGACCGAATGGGTCTCGATGATCTGCCCGTCGTCGTCCTCCATCAAATAGGTGCGATTGCCGTGCAGCACCCCCGGGCGCCCCGCGCACAGCGGTGCGGCGTGGTGGCCCGTGGCCAGGCCCTCGCCGGCGGCCTCCACGCCGTAGAGCGCGACGCTGGCATCGTCGAGAAAGGGATGGAACAGGCCGATGGCATTGGAGCCGCCGCCGACACACGCGACCAACGCATCGGGCAGACGGCCGGTCTGGGCCAACACCTGCTCGCGTGCCTCGCGGCCGATGATCGCCTGAAAATCGCGCACCATGGCCGGATAGGGATGGGGGCCGGCCACGGTGCCGATGATATAGAAGGTGTCGTCGACGTTGGTGACCCAATCGCGCATGGCCTCGTTCAGCGCATCCTTCAGCGTACGCGAACCGGACTCCACCGCCACTACGCGGGCGCCGAGCAGACGCATGCGATAGACGTTGATCGCCTGGCGACGGATGTCCTCGGCGCCCATGTACACCACGCACTCCAGCCCCAGGCGCGCGGCGACCGTCGCCGTCGCGACGCCGTGCTGACCCGCCCCGGTCTCGGCGATGATGCGGGTCTTGCCCATGCGCTTGGCGAGCAGTGCCTGGCCCACCGTGTTGTTCACCTTATGGGCGCCGGTGTGGTTCAGGTCCTCCCGCTTGAGGAAGATGCGCGCTCCACCGAGCTTGCGGCTCCAGCGCTCGGCGTAGTACAGAGGCGTGGGCCGGCCGACGTATTGGCGCAGTTCTTCGTCCAGCTCGGCCAGGAAATCCGGATCGGCGATGTAGCGCTCGTAGGCCTCGCGCAGCTCCTCGAGCGGGCCCATCAGCGTCTCGGCGACGAATTGACCGCCGTACGGGCCGAAATGGCCGCGCGCGTCGGGCTGGTGTTCGTAGGAGGCCGGTTTGTCCAGCCTGGCTTGTTCAGACACGTTGTTCACCCAGATTGTTCGTTTCGCTCATGCGGTTCGCCGGCATTCGATGCCCGGTCCGCCTCGGCCACCGCTTCCGCGAAGGCCGCCATCCGGTCGGGGTCCTTGATGCCCTTGTCGGCTTCTACGCCGCCGCTGACATCGACGGCATAGGGTTTAACACGGCGCACGGCCTCACCCACGTTGTCCGGCGTGAGACCGCCGGCGAGGATCAGCGGACGACTCAGATCCGCCGGGATGCGTTCCCAGTCGAAGCGGGATCCCGTTCCCCCCGGTTGGCCGGCGACGTAGGCATCGAGCAGCAGCCCCGCCGCCTCCGGATAGCTGCGCGCATAGGCCGCCACGTCCACGCCCTCGCGCATACGCAGCGCCTTGATGTAGGGTCGCTGGAAACCGGCGCACGCCTCCGGACGCTCGTCACCGTGGAACTGCAGCAGGTCGATGCGCACGGCCGAGACCACCTCCCGGATGTAGGCCGCCTCGGCGTCGACGAACAATCCCACCACGCTCACGAAGGGCGGCACCGTCTTCGCCACCTCCACGGCCTGGGCGATGCTCACGGCCCGCGGGCTCTCGGGGTAGAACACCAGGCCGACGGCATCCGCGCCGAGGCGTACCGCCTCGCGCGCATCGCGGGCACGTGTGATGCCGCAAAACTTGATCCGCGTGCGCATCGCCCGCGTTCGCATCGGTTGGCCTCGCCGCTCAAAGCATCCCAGATTACCAGACCGCCGATGTCGGCGGAAGCCGCGGTATCTGGAACTCAGGCGGATATTCGACCTCCATGAGGTAGAGCCCGTGAGCCGGGGCGGTCACCCCACCCAGGGTGCGATCGCGATGCTCGAGTACCTCGCCAGCCCAATCGGGTGCCTGCTCCCCGGCCCCGATGGTCATGAGCACGCCCGCTATGTTGCGGACCATGTGATGCAAGAAGGCGTTGGCCTCGATGTCGATGAAGACAAGGTCCCGGTCGCGCGTCACGTCCAGTCGGTATACCGTGCGTACCGGACTCTTGGCCTGACAGGCCAGGGCCCGATACGAGGAGAAGTCGTGCTCGCCGACCAGATGGGCGGCCGCCTCGCGCATCCGTTCCACGTCCAGGGGACGATATTCCCAGGCCACACGCCACTGGAGGAAGGTCGGGCGGACCGGGCGGTTGTGAATCACGTAGCGGTACCGCCGACGCTGGGCGGAGAAGCGCGCATGGAAAGCCTCGGCGACCGTCTGCGCCCAGGTGACACCGACGCTCTTGGGCAGATTGGCGTTGGCGCCGAACACCCACGAGCGGCTGCTGCGCTCGGCCTGGGTATCGAAGTGCACGACCTGCCCGAGCCCGTGCACGCCAGTATCGGTACGCCCGGCGCAGGTTACCGCCACGGGATGGTCGGCAACCTTCGACAGCGCCTGTTCGAGGCTCGCCTGTACGGTTGCCACACCGCTCTGGCGCTGCCAACCGCAAAACGGCGCGCCGTCGTATTCGATTCCCAGGGCTATTCTCATCGTCCAAAACCGTTGGAAACGCCGGGCCTGCCCGGCCGCGCCGAGGATGTACTCAGGGCAAAATCCAGAACGCCAGCCCCAGGGCCAGCGGGAGCAGCCACTGCCAAGGCGGCGGGGCCGCCAGGCGCGGCACGGGCGTCGGCTCACAGGGCGCGCGCTCGGCCCGCGCCAGGGTCTCCCCCAGCAGGCCGGCCGCCGCGTCGCCCAGGCGATTTATCAGACCTCGCCCCGAGGCCCCGCCCAGGGCCGCGCGCTGCGCCGCCAGGACGGGCCGCAGCTCGGTCACCGCGTCCATGACCAGCACAATGCGCAGGGCCAGGCGCTCGGGCGCCAGGCCCAGCCAGCGCGCCGGGGTGCTGGCCCAGTGCAGGGCCCCCAGCAGGCCTGCCCGCGGCGTGGTCGCCCCGAGCAGGCTCACCCCGAACACCATCAACGCCAGGGCGGCGATACGCTCCAGGCCAGCGACCGCGCCCTCGCGACTGGGCGCCGCCCAGCCCACGGCGTGCCAAAGCGGTGTGCCGGGCGTAAACCAGAAATAGACGATGAGAATGGACAGGAACAGCCAGCGCATGCGCCGCAGCATGCGCCAGGCCGGTCCGAGTCCGGCGCCGCGAACGACAACGAAAAGCCCCAAAACCAGCAGTGCGCCGAGCGCGATACCGCCGGCCCCCTCCCGGGTCAGAAAGGCCGCGAAGACGAGGAAACAGACCAGGCGGATGACCGGATGCATCGAGGGGCGCAGATCACACGATCTGCGTCATCAGCTCCTGTGCCTCCTGCTTCTGCGAGTCGCTGCCCTCTTCCATGACTTCGTCGAGGATGCTGCGCGCACCCTCCGGATCGCCCATATCGATATAGGCCTTGGCCAGGTCGAGCTTGGTGCCGACCTCGTCGAGATCGCCGCCTTCGTCCAGGCCGCCTTCGGCCGCGCCGGTATCGAAGTCGAAATCGATGGCCTGCGTCTGATCGGCGCGCGAGGAACCAATGTCGATCTCGGTATCCGAGCCGACGGGAAATTCCTCACTGGCCGGACTGCCCGTATCGAGCCCGCCGAGATCGAAATCGATCTCCTCCGCCTGTTCCTCGCCGCCCAGGTCGAACTCGAGGCCGCCGCCCTGATCCGCGGCCGGCTCCTCGCTCGCCGCCGGTGCACCGCCGGTATCGAAGTCCAGACTGAAGTCCAGGCCACCGTCGTCGCCACCGGTATCGAACTGCGGCTCCTCGGCGGACGCCGTCTCGGGCGCGGCCGCAGGGGCTTCAGGCTCGGTAAAGTCGAGATTGAAGTCCAGCCCGCCGCCTTCGTCCGGCGCCGCCTCGGCAGCGGCCTCGGTGGCAGTCTCACCGCCGCCCAGGTCGAAATCGAAGTCCAGCCCCGAATCCGGCGGCGCGGTCGTGGCGGCGGTCTCTGCGCCTCCGCCCTGCACTTCGTCGAGATCGAACACGCCCGTATCCAGGCCGATATCCATGACATCGTTGTTGGCCATTGCAGCGGCCCCGGCAGGCGCTGCCTTGGCTGCAGAGGCGAACAGCGGGTTGGTGGGGGCGACCTCCGCCCCCATGGCGACCACCTTGGTCCACATGGGGTCGTTGTCGTTGCCGATATCGGCGTACAGATCTTCGGCCGTCTGTTCGAAACCGGCTTTGTTCTTCGTCGCGTGATACAGCTCGAGGAGCTTGAGCTTGAGCTCCTTGCGCTTGGGATCGGTCTTCAGGGCCTCGGTGAGCAGCTCCTCGGCCTGCTGATTGCGGCCGTAGGCCATGTACACATCGGCCTCGGTCAGGGGATCGACCTCGTTGTCCTCGGTCTGGATCGCATTGACGCCGCTGACCGCAAAGTCGCTCAGAAACGACGACTCCTCGCCCTGCGATGCGCCGCTCGCGGCGCTCGTCTCGGAGTCGGCGGCGCCTTCGCCGGTCAGGATGCTTTCCTGAAATCCGTAACCCTTCTTACGACGGCGGACGACGATGAGCAGCAGCAGCAGTATGACCAGCAACAGGGCCGCGCCGCCCGCCAGGAGCAGCGGGCTGACCGACAGCGACTTGGTCAGGTTCTTTCCCAAACCGCTGGCCGTGTTCATCAGCTTCTTCCACCAGGGGATGTGGCGCGGAGGTGACGAAACCGGCGGGGCCTGATGGGCCGGCGCCGGTTCCGTGGCCTTCGCGCTCGGGGATCCGGGCCCCGAGCCTGGTGCCGACGGTGGTTTGGCGCCGCCTCCCCCGCCGGTCGCCTCGGAGGTTGTACTACCGGCCCCGGTCCCTCCCGTCGGACCCTGCGCGGGCGGCGCCGCCGGCGCCGCCGCCGATTCGGTCGGCGCGGTCGTAGACTCGGCGGGTGCCGGCGTCGCCGCGCCCTGCTTGGCCGGCGGCGCCGGTGTCGCCGCCTTCTCCTGGCGTGCCTTTTCCTGTGCCTTGAGCTGCTGCTGCAGGGAGGCCAGCTCGTCGTCCTTGAGCGAGATCAGCCTCTGCATATCCTTGATCTGCTTCTCGAGCTCCTTGAGCCGATCGGTCATCTCGGCATTCTTGCGCCGCTCGGTCGCGGCCGCCTCAATGGCCAGATTGAGCTGCTTGCGGGCCTCCGCCAGGTCCTTAACATCGGAGGCAGCCTTCAGCTTGGTGGCCTCCTGACCGGTCCCGGCGGACTTGCCCTTGCCCGACGGCGTCACCAGCTTAAGGTGACCCTTCGGCTCGCCCGAGCCGCCTTCGGCCGGGGCGCTTTGGCCCTGACTGGCGGTCACCATCGGCTGCTTGCTCGCACTGCCGGCGACCCGCTGGCGATAGTCCTCCCAGGCCTGGGTCTGCATCTTGAATTCATGCGCGGCGGCCTGCCTGCTCATCTCGTGCAGCAGGCTCGGATCCTGAACACGCAGCACGTAACCCGCCTTGAGACGATTGACGTTGTGGTCCTGGAAGGCATCCGGATTGCTCGCCAGCAGCGCCATCATCATCTGATAGACGGTCACATCGTCGGGGCGCATCTCCTCGGCGATGTTCCACAGCTTGTCGCCCTTTTTCGTGATATGGGTGATGGCCTTGCCCGACTCCATCGGCACTGGAGTCTCCTCCTCGCCGCCGATCGGGATGTACGGCATCAGGCCGCGGTCCTTTTCGGGGGCCTGGGCGACCTGCTTGGCAGGGGCCGGTGCAGCCTCGGGGGCAGGACTCGGTGCAGGGGCCTTCTGCTCGGGCTGGGGCGCCGTCGGCGGCGGCATGGGCGCCGCCTCGGCCGTGGCCTTGGGCGGCTTCGGCGCCGGAGCCGCCTGCGTCGGCGCACTGGGCGGCACCGGCATCTGCGCCGGCGCCTGCTCGGCCTTCTTGGGCGCCGGCTTTTCCTTCGGGGCTTCGGTCCGGGCAATGGTCGACGGCGCCTCGGTCGTCGCCGGTGCGACCATCGTCGGCTGCTTGCGCATCAGGTTCGGCGGATCGAGCAACACCGTATACTCGCGCAGCATCCGGCCGTGGCTCCAGTTGAGCTCGAGCAGGAAATCCAGATAGGGCTCGCGAATAGGTTGCCGGGAGGTGACGTGAATATAGTAGCTGCCGTTGGCGCGGCTCTTGACCGTGAATTTCAGCTCGTTGAGGACCGCCGTGCGGTCGATGCCCGCATTGGCAAAGGCATCGTGTCCGGCCAGCTTAACGGTCAGACCGGACACGTCCTGCGGGGTGGCCGACAGGAGGCTGATGTCCGCGTTCAGCGGTTCGTTGAGTGCGGAATTGAGTTTGATATTCCCGAAGCCCAAGGCGTAGGCTGCGATCGGGGATATCGCCATCAACGATACCAGCACGATTAACAGTTTGCGCACCATCCTCACTCCCTAAAATTCAGCCAGCCGGGCCCCGCCCCAAAGGACGGGGACCGTGCTGAAATCGGCTGTCCACACGCGGACTTGGGTCGGCAAAGCTCGAATGCTCTTTATAAGAATGCAGTAACTATAGCTTATAAATGGTCTTTTACCAAAATTTCCGCAATTTGAACACTGTTAAGTGCCGCGCCCTTGCGAACGTTGTCCGCCACGACCCACAGATTGAGCCCACGGGGATGGGAAATGTCCTCGCGGATACGTCCCACGAAGACCGGGTCCTGACCTGCGCCCTCGGTCACCGCCGTGGGATAACCGCCCGCCTCGCGAGTATCCAACACCGTGATTCCCGGTGTCTTTTCCAATAATGCCCGGGCCTGATCGGCGCTGATCTTCTCGCGGGTCTCGATGTGAATGGCCTCCGAGTGGCCGTAGAAAACGGGCACCCGAACCGCCGTGGGATTCACCAGGATGCGCTCGTCCCCGAAGATCTTCTGGGTTTCCCAAACCATCTTCATCTCTTCCTTGGTGTAGCCGTTGTCCTGGAAGACATCGATGTGGGGCAGCGCGTTGAAGGCGATCTGCTTGGGATAGACCTCGCATTCGATAGGCTTGGCGTTGAGCAGATTGGCCGTCTGGGTGGCCAGCTCCTCGATAGCCTCCTTGCCGGTGCCCGATACCGCCTGATAGGTCGCCACGTTGATGCGTTCGATTCCGACTGCATCGTAAATCGGCTTCAGGGCCACCAGCATCTGGATGGTCGAGCAATTGGGATTGGCGATGATCCCGCGAGTCTTGTAGCCGGCAATGGCATGCGCGTTGACTTCCGGGACGACCAGCGGGATGTCCTGGTCATAGCGAAAATGGGCCGTGTTGTCGACCACGACGCAGCCGGCCGCCGCCGCCTTCGGCGCGTACTCGGCCGACACCGAGCCGCCGGCCGAAAACAGGCCGATCTGGGCCTTGGAAAAATCGAACTCGCCCAGGTCGCCCACGGTGATCTGCTTGCCCTTGAACTCGATCTTGCTGCCGGCGGAACGGCTGGAAGCCAGCGGATAGATGTTCCCGACCGGAAAATTGCGCTCCTCGAGGATGGACAGCATGGTCTCGCCCACGGCCCCCGTGGCGCCGACCACCGCGACATCGAATGTCTTACTCATAATGACTACATTGCCTCCAAAGATGAATTCCGGTGCGCCGGGCCCCCGGTGCGCCCCGCCATGTTTCGTATTCGGGCGGCGACTCAGGCCGCCCCGGCCAGTGCCGAAAGCACCGCGTCGCCCATCTGCGCCGTTCCCACCCGGGTCGTGCCCTCAGAATGGATATCGGCCGTGCGCAACCCCTGCTCCAGGACGCGATGGACCGCGCCCTCGATCCGCCCGGCCAGCTCGGGCTCGTCGAGCGAGTAGCGCAGCATCATCGCCACCGACAGAATCGTTGCCAGTGGATTGGCCACCCCCTGTCCCGCGATGTCCGGCGCCGAGCCGTGAATCGGCTCGTACATGCCCTTGCCGGCGGCGTCCAGCGAGGCCGAGGGGAGCATCCCGATCGAACCGGTCAGCATCGCGGCGCAATCGGAGAGGATATCACCAAACATGTTGGTCGTAACCATGACGTCAAACTGCTTCGGCGCACGCACCAGCTGCATGGCGGCGTTGTCGACGTACATGTGCGTGAGCTCAACCTCGGGATAGTCGCGCGCGACCTCGATCATCACCTCGCGCCACAGCTCGGTGGACTCGAGCACGTTCGCCTTGTCCACGGAACACACGCGCCGATCGCGCTTCATGGCGATATCGAATGCGACTTTGCCGATGCGCCGGATTTCCGATTCACTGTAGACCAGGGTGTTGAAACCCTGGCGCTCGCCGTTGTCGAGCGTGCGAATACCGCGCGGCTGCCCGAAGTAGATGCCGCCGGTCAGCTCGCGCACGATCATCAGGTCCAGACCCGAGACCAGCTCCGGTTTGAGCGTCGAGGCGCCGACCAGCTGCGGATACAGCAGCGCCGGGCGCAGATTTCCGAACAGCCCGAGGCCCGAGCGCAGTCCCAGAAGCCCCTTCTCCGGGCGCACCGAGATGTCCAGCGACTCCCACTTGTGACCGCCGACCGCGCCCAGCAGCACCGCATCCGACTCCCTGGCCAGGTTCAAGGTCTCCTCGGGCAGCGGTGTGCCGGTGGCATCGTAGGCCGAGCCGCCGACCAGGGCCTGCTCGAGCTCCACCCCCAGACCCGCCTCGGTGCGCAGCCATTCCAACACCTTGACCGCCTCGGCGACGATCTCCTGTCCGATGCCGTCACCCGGCAGAATCAAAATCTTCTTCGTCATTGCTTGATCAACCCTTCAATGCGTAAATAGGCGCGTTCAGCGCTCTGGAACAAACCACAGAGAACACCGAGGCACAGAGAAGAGCGTCGCGAGCATATCGCGGAACGCAGGGCGGTGAGAATCACCACGACGTCAACGACACGATACCGTCTATCAATGAACGATCAACTCTCTGTGTTCCTCTGTGCCTCCGTGTCTCTGTGGTTCGGTCCGACGTCACTGACTGCCGCCAGGCGAGGCGAACAGCCAGGGGGCTTCCTGGCGGTGGCGCTGCTCGTAGGCGCGGATATCCTCGGCGTGCTCGAGGGTCAGTCCGATGTCGTCCAGCCCTTCGAGCAGGCGGCGCTTGCGGAAGCCGTCGACGTCGAAGGCGATCGTCCCGCCGTCGGGCTTGGTAATGGTCTGTGCCTCCAGATCCACGCTGAGCGTATAGCCCTCGTTGGCCTCCACTGCCCGGAACAATTCGTCGACGACATCGGCCGGCAGCACGATGGGCAGGATGCCGTTCTTGAAGCAGTTGTTGAAAAAGATGTCCGCGAAGCTCGGCGCGATGATCACCCGAAAGCCGTAGTCGAGCAGCGCCCAGGGCGCGTGCTCGCGGCTGGAGCCGCAGCCGAAATTCTCACGCGCGAGCAGGATACTCGCACCCTGGTAGCGCGGCTGGTTCAACACGAAGTCCGGATTCAACGGACGGCCGGTGTTGTCCTTGCCCGGCTCGCCGTGGTCCAGATAGCGCCACTCGTCGAACAGGTTCGGGCCGAAGCCCGTGCGCTTGATCGACTTCAAAAACTGCTTGGGGATGATGGCATCGGTGTCCACGTTGGCACGATCCAGCGGCGCCACCAACCCGGTCATCTTGTCGAATTTTTCCATTGGAGTTTTACCTATCGTTCGGATTAACCACAGAGGACACAGAGGCACAGAGACTTAAAGAACATAAAATATTTTCTCTGTGTCTCGGTGTCCTCTGTGGTTTCTTCCAGAGCGTCGGTGACGCTTAAACCAGCTCGCGCACGTCGGTGAAGTGGCCGGTGACTGCCGCGGCGGCAGCCATGGCCGGGCTGACCAGGTGGGTGCGCCCGCCCTGGCCCTGGCGACCTTCGAAGTTGCGGTTCGAGGTCGAGGCGCAGCGCTCGCCCGGCTCGAGGCGGTCGGCGTTCATCGCCAGGCACATGGAACAGCCCGGCTCGCGCCATTCGAAGCCGGCCTCGAGGAACACGCGGTCCAGCCCCTCCGCCTCGGCCTGCTTCTTGACCAGGCCCGAGCCCGGCACGACCATGGCGAGCTTGATGCCATCGGCGATCTTGCGCCCCTTGACCACGGCGGCCGCGGCACGCAGGTCTTCGATGCGCGAGTTGGTGCACGAGCCGATGAAGACCTTGTCCGGGCGGATGTCGGCGATCGGCGTATTCGGCACCAGGTCCATATACTTCAAGGCATGTCGCATGCCCTCGCGGCGCACGGGATCGCCCTCCTTGTCCGGATCCGGCACGCGCCCGTCCACCGGGGCCACCATTTCCGGCGAAGTACCCCAGCTCACCTGCGGCCTGATCGAGGCCGCGTCGATGTGCACGACGCGGTCGAACTGCGCATCGGCATCGCTGTGCAGGTCGCGCCAGGCGGCGACCGCCTTGTCCCACAGCTCGCCCTTGGGCGCGTAGGGACGGTCGCGCAGGTAGTCGATGGTCTTGTCGTCAACGGCCACCATGCCCGCCCGCGCGCCGGCCTCGATCGTCATGTTGCACACGGTCATGCGCCCCTCGACCGACAGCGCGCGAATAGCATCGCCGCCGAATTCGATGGCATAGCCCGTGCCGCCCGCGGTGCCGATCCCGCCGATGATGGCCAGCACGATGTCCTTGGCGGTCACACCGTGGCCGACCTGGCCGTCGATGCTGATCAGCATGGACTTGGACTTGCTCTGCACGAGGCATTGGGTGGCCAGCACGTGCTCGACCTCGGAGGTGCCGATACCGAACGCCAACGCGCCGAAGGCGCCGTGGGTGGAAGTGTGCGAATCGCCGCAGACCACGGTCATGCCGGGCAGCGTCGCGCCCTGCTCCGGGCCGATGACGTGCACGATGCCCTGGCGCGGGTCGTCCATATGGAATTCGGTGATGCCGAACACGCGGCAGTTCTCGTCCAACGTCTCGACCTGCAGGCGCGAGACCGGATCGGCAATGCCGTGGCTGCGATCCGTGGTCGGCACGTTGTGATCGGGCGTGGCGAGATTGGCGTCCACGCGCCACGGCTGGCGTGCCGCCAGCCGAAGCCCCTCGAAGGCCTGCGGCGAAGTCACCTCATGGACGAGGTGGCGATCTATATATAGGAGCGCCGTCCCATCGGGATCGCTGCGCACCACGTGCGCATCCCAGATCTTGTCGTAGAGGGTCTTGCCCGCCATATCTGCATCCTCGGTTATCGCTCGCCTGCCATCGTAGGATCGGGCGACACATAACACAAATTCATATTTTTCATATAAACTATTCTATTACAGAATATCTAATCCGTGACCCATCGATGGATATCGCCAGCCTCCAGGCCTTTATTGCCGTCGCCAAGACCGGGTCGTTCTCCTCGGCGGCCGAGGACCTCTTCCTCACCCAACCGGCGGTGAGCAAGCGCATCGCCGGCCTGGAGGATGAGCTCGGGGCGCGGCTGTTCGACCGGATAGGGCGGCGCACCGACCTGACCGAGGCCGGGCGGGCGCTGCTGCCCCGGGCCGAGCGCGTTGTAGCCGAGTTGGAAGACAGCCGGCGGGCGATTTCCAATCTGGCTGATGAAGTCACCGGCCGCCTCAGCATCGGCACCAGCCATCATATCGGGCTGCACCGCCTGCCGCCGATCCTGCGCGCCTACACGCGCGGCTTCCCGGAGGTGGAGCTCGACCTGCACTTCATGGACTCCGAAGCCGCCTGCCAGGCGGTCGAACGCGGCGAGCTGGAACTGGGCATCGTGACCCTCCCCCTGGAACCGGCGCCCGTCCTGGAAGTGGTGGAGATCTGGCCCGATCCCCTGGACGTGGTGGTCGGTCCCGAACACCCCCTGGCAGGTAGCGCCCGCGTCCCGATCGAGCGCCTGAGCGACTACCCCGCTATCCTGCCCGCACGCGGCACCTACACACGCGAGGTCATGGAGCGGGCCTTCGCACCCAGTGGCGTCAATCTCCGCGTGGGGATGTCGACCAATTACCTGGAGACCATCAAGATGCTCGTGGCCGTGGGCCTGGGCTGGAGCATTCTGCCGCGCACCATGCTCGATGCCGACCTCTTGGCGCTGCGGGTCCCCGGCCTGCAATTGAGCCGGCGTCTGGGCACGGTGCGCCACCATGCCCGCACCCTGTCCAACGCCGCACGCGCCCTGATCGCACTGCTGGAGACCACCGCCCACGAGCCGTCCCCTCGACCCGGCAAGCCGAAGGCTCAGAATCCCAAGTAGATTCCCACGCCGGCATAACTGATGCGCTCATCGTAGAACTGGCCGTGGGGCGCGTACCCCTTGTAGCCCTCGAGCATCACACGAAGACGCCGGCGCCCGGGATGCGCCGCCCCGAAGGCCAGACCGAACTTGGCGCTGACATCGGCGGCCCAGTCGTGTTCCTCCCACGACTTGATGTCGATCCCGCCGACCCAGCGCCCACTCTTCCAGACGGGCCGCTCGCCGTGGAATTCCACGCCGCCGTGAAAGGCCGCCGGCTTGAGGTCCGCGGGGTCGCGGTGAAACAGGTACTCGCCGCCCGCATAGAAGCGCCATGGCAGCCAATCGCGCGAGTACATCAGCTCCAGCGACTCGAAGCTGAGATTGATGCGCTCGGGCTGGGCGCGCAGCAGAAACTCATCACCCAGGTGCGAGCTCTGGTGATACACGCGCAGGCGCGCAGCATCGCGTCCGTTGCGGTAGGTCAGCTGAGCGCCGATGGTGTAATCGGCGTTGATGAGGTCGTGGGACGGGGCATCGAGATTGAACTGCGCGAACAAACCGCCCGTGATACTGAGCTGCAGCCCGTCGCCCGGCCGCTTGCCCGCGCGCCGCGCCAGCCCGAAGGTCTCTCCGTAGCCCACGGCGGCGACATTGGCGTTCTCCGCTGGGGTATTGTAGTAACGGTAACTGACGAAGAACTGCGGCTGCTTGGGATCGGCCAGCAGTGGCCAGAACAAGTCGCCGACCGGAAAGGGCACCGTGTCGGGACTGAGGCCGAGGAAACTGTAGATCTCTTCGCGCGTCGTCGGCTCTTTGGCCGGCGGTGCAGGCGCACCCTCGCTCGGCGCCTTCGGCGCGGCGCCGGCCTCGCGGATCTCCACGCCCTGCAGACCCTCCAGCTCGATAGGGTGCGAATCGATCCATGCCTGATGCGCCTGGACGTCGGTACGCAGCTCGATGATCGCCACGCCGTGATCCATCTCCAGCGAATAGCTGTCGCGCGACCACCCCCACTGCTGCTCGATGATGGCCGTAATGGCCCCGGCCAGGAACGCGTCGCTGGAACGGTCCACGGCCGCGCCGTGGCTCACTGATAACGGAGCGAGCAAAAACAGTACGCAAACCCAAAGACGCATTGCATGAGTGACGAGGGTCGAGGTGCGAGTTTCGAGGGGAAAAGGCCTCAAGAGAATCGCCTCACTTGGTATGCATTTCGTCGTATCCGCCGACCAGCAACTGGCCCGCGCCGCGGGCGTCCGCCTCACGCCTTTTCTTTCTGCCGACTGCCAACTACAAACTGCCAACTCTCGACTGTCCCGCGAAGCGCACGCGCACCTCACACCTCACGCCTTTTCTTTCTGCCAACTGCCGACTGCAAACTGCCCACTCGCCCGCGAAGCGGGCGCGCGCCTCACGCCTCACGCCTCACGCCCAAGAACCTCCAGGCCACCAAGAACGCCGCGGCGCTGATGCCGGCGGCGATCAGATAGGTCGCCGTGCTGCCCAGCGTATCCCAGGTCAGGCCGCTGTAGTAGCTGCCGAGCGCGCCGCCCGCCCCGAAGCTCAGGCTGCTGTACAGCGCCTGCCCCTTGCCCTGATGGCGACCCGTGAAATAGCCGTGAATCAGCTGGATGGCCGCCGCGTGATACACCCCGAAGCTCGCCGCGTGCAGGGTCTGGGCGACGATCAGCAGCGGTAGATTGTCGACGAACAGGCCGATCATGACCCAGCGCAGCGTCGCCAGCACCAGGCTGGCCAGCAGCAGGCGCCTTACACCGAAGCGCGGCACCAGGCGGTGCATGATCAGGAACACGCCGACCTCCGCGACTACGCCCAGCGCCCAGAGCACCCCGATAAGCCGCGGCGCGTAACCGTGTGCATCCAGGTAAATAGAATAGAACGTATAATAGGGTCCGTGGCTCGCCTGCATCAGAAAACACACGATCAACAGGGCGGCGACCGCCGGGCGCTTGAGCACGCGTCGCAAGGGCTCGTGATCCAGAGGCAGGTGATGCGCGGCGCGCTCGGGCACGATCAGGCTCGCCAGCCAGATGCCGGCGATCAGCACGATCAACGCCGCCGGCAAAACTGATGCACCGTGTTGATTGATCACATAGCCCAAGCCGGCCACGGTCACGATAAACCCGATGGAGCCCCACAGGCGAATGCTGCTGTAACGGTGAGCCTGCTCCCCCAGGTGACTGAATGTCGTGGCCTCGAACTGCGGCAGCGCCGCATTCCAGAAAAAGCTGAACACGAGCATGACCGCCGCCAGCCACCAATAGCCGGTCCCCCAGAACACGCCGGCGAAGGCCAGCACCGCGCACAGGGTCCCCAGGCGCACGATGACCATGCGCCGGCCGGTGTGATCGGCGAGATAGCCCCACACATTGGGCGAGACGATTTTGGTCGCCATGATGATGGCCATCAGTTCACCGATGGCGGCGGGCGCGAAACCCAGCGACTTCAGGTACAGCCCCCAATAAGGCACCAGCGCGCCGAGGCTGGCGAAATAGAAGAAATAGAAGTTGGACAGGCGCCAATAGGGCGCCGGGGTTGACGATCCGGCGTTAGCGGAAAGGCGGGAGGAATCCATACCCGAAAGTCGTCAGTTGGCAGTTGGCAGTTGGCAGTTGGCAGTTGGCAGTTGGCAGTTGGCAGTTGGCAGTTGGCAGTTGGCAGTTGGCAGTTGGCAGATAACAGCAAGAAACATCGAATACTTCGAACTCAGGGCCTGTCGGTCTCCTTCACCCACCATAGAAGCCAAAGAGAGCGAAACACCATGGGGCGCGAGGTATTAATTAGGATATTGCCTTTCTCTGCATCCTCCGCGCCTCTGCGGTCGCCGCATTGATCACCACGCTTGGCAGCCATTCTTGCTGCCGACTGCAAACTGCCAACTGTTAACTATCTTCCGGCGGCGCAGCCGCCGGAATGATGGGCGTCTCGGAGCGCACGTCCTGGTTCTGGGCGCGGTGGCGCAGCAGGTGGTCCATGAGCACGATGGCGACCATGGCCTCGGCGATGGGCGTGGCGCGGATCCCCACGCAGGGGTCGTGGCGCCCCTTGGTCTCCACGCTCACCGGCTCGCCCTGCAGATTCACGCTGCGCCCGGTCAGCCGGATGCTGGACGTGGGCTTGAGGGCAATCGAGGCGAGGATGTCCTGACCGCTGGAGATGCCGCCGAGCACGCCGCCGGCATTGTTGCTCAGAAAACCCGCCGGCGTGATCTCGTCGCGGTGCTCGGTGCCCTTCTGCTCGACGCTGGCGAAGCCGGCCCCGATCTCCACACCCTTGACGGCATTGATGCACATCAGCGCGTGCGCCAGATCCGCGTCCAGCCGGTCGAACACCGGCTCGCCCAGACCCGGCGGCACGCCGTCGGCCACCACGTTAACGCGGGCGCCGATGGAGTCGCCCTCCTTGCGCAGGGCGTCCATGTAGGACTCGAGCTCGCTGACCTTGGCCGCGTCGGGGAAGAAGAACGGGTTCTGCTCGACCACGTCCCAGTCGAAGGCCTCCGGGCGAATGGGACCGAGCTGGGCCAGATAGCCGCGAATGCGCACGCCGTAGTGCTCGTTAAGGTACTTCTTGGCGATGGCGCCGGCCGCCACGCGCATGGCGGTCTCGCGCGCCGAGGAACGCCCGCCCCCGCGATAGTCGCGCCGGCCGTATTTTTGCTGATAGGTGTAGTCGGCATGGCCCGGACGGAAGCGGTCCATGATATTGGAGTAGTCCTTGGAGCGCTGATCGGTGTTGTGGATGATCAGCGCGATCGGCGTTCCCGTCGTCTCGCCCTCGAATACGCCGGATAGAATCTGTACCTCGTCGGATTCGCGCCGCTGGGTGGTATGGCGCGACTTGCCGGGCTTGCGCCGGTCCAGATCCGCCTGCAGATCGGCCTCGCTGAGCGCGAGGCCCGGCGGGCAGCCGTCGACGATACAGCCGATCGCCGGCCCGTGGCTTTCGCCAAAGGAGGTCACCGTAAACAGCTTGCCGATGGAGTTGCCGGACATGGCGCCTATTGTACTGGCAAAACGGGCGCGCGTCGCCATTGACGCGCGGCGAACTCCGTCTCAGATGACCTTGGAGAAGCGCTCGGATGCCGCCGCCTTGAGATAGCGGTCGAACACCATACAGATGTTGCGGATGAGCAGCTTGCCGGCGGGGCGAACCTGAATCTGCCGCGAGTCCAGGTCCAGAAGTCCGTCCTCGTGCATGCGGGCGAGCTCGGCGAGCTCCTCGGCGAAATAGTCCGCGAAATCGATCCCGAACCGCGCCGCCACCGCCTGCATGTCCAGCCGAAAATGACAAATGAGATCGGTGATCACCGCCCGGCGCAGGCGGTCGTCGTCGCTCAGCGCGATGCCCCGAAAGATCGGCAGGCGGTCGGCATCGACGCGCTCGTAGTACTCGTCGAGCGTGCGCACGTTCTGGCTGTAGCTGTCGGCGACCATGCCGATTGCGGTGATGCCCATGGCGACCAGATCGCACTCGGCATGGGTGGAATAGCCCTGGAAGTTGCGGTACAGGCTACCCTCGCGTTGGGCCACGGCGAGCTCGTCGTCGGGCTTGGCGAAGTGGTCCATGCCGATGTAGACGTAGCCGGCGCCCGTCAGGCGCTCGATGCTGAAGCGCAGTATGTCGAGCTTCTCCTCAGGGCTGGGCAGGTCCTCGGCCTGGATACGCCGCTGCGGCTTGAACAGCTCGGGCAGGTGGGCGTAGTTGAAGATCGACAGTCTATCGGGATCGGCGGCGATGACGCGGTCCAGCGTCCGGGCGAAGCTGCTCACGCTCTGGTGCGGCAGACCGTAGATGAGGTCGATGCTGATGGATTTGAATCCTTCGCGCCGCGCGGAATCCATTGCGGCCAGCGTCTGCGCCTCGGACTGAATGCGGTTGACGGCCTTCTGCACCTGCGGCTCGAAGTCCTGCACGCCAAGGCTCATGCGGTTGAAACCGAGCTCGCGCAGCAGCGCGATGGTCTCGGTACCGACCTCGCGCGGGTCGATCTCGATGGAGTACTCGCCGCTGTCGTCCTCGTGCAGGGCGAAGTGGCGGCGTGTGTGCGCCATCAGCGCACGCATCTCATCGTGACTGATGAAGGTCGGCGTACCGCCGCCCCAATGCAGCTGATCGACCGGGCGAGCATCGTCGAACAGGGCCGCCTGCAGGGCAATCTCCCGGTGCAGGCGCTCGAGATAAGGCGCGGCACGGCCGCGGTTCTTGGTCACGACCTTGTTGCAGGCGCAGTAGTAGCAGACCGTGTCGCAAAACGGCAGGTGAAAGTACAGCGACAGGGGAGCCGCGCCGCCGCCCTGCTCCGCGGGCCGTCCGCGTTGGTTGCTCGACCGGCAGTGCTCGCGGTAGTCGGCCTCGGTGAAGCCCTCGTGGAACTGCACCGCCGTTGGGTACGAGGTGTAACGCGGTCCGGCTCGATCGTAGCGGCGCACCAGATCGGGGTCGAAGACGAGGTCGTGAAATTCGCTCATAGGGTTCCAGCATACGGGCCGACGCGGCCGGGCGGAATGACCTGGATCAAGTGTCCTCGACGGCCAGTCCCTCCCGGTGCGTCTCGTTTATCATACGAAACAGGTACTTGAACGGCAGAACTCGATCGTCCTGCCTTTCGACCAGGGCCATGAAGAGTAGGTCCTCCCCCCCAAAGCGATGGCTGCCGTTGGACAACGACAGGCGCAGTTGACGTACCTGCCGCTCCAGGTCGTTGATGCCGTGCACGGCGTCGCCCAACGAGTCCATGTCGTATTCTGCGGCCGCGCGCAACTCTTCAATCTCGAAAATGGCCTGATCGACCAGGTCCACGTACTCCGCCAGGGTCCTGGGCCGCGGAATGTGGGAGTTCGGTCGTTTCATCGCCGCCACTGGCTCCATGGGGGCATGCCGCCCGGTAGGACCGCGCTCAGGCGCGGGCGCGCACTCGCTGCTCGGCGGCCTGCGCAATGAGCGCATGGTGCTCGGCGAGCTGGCCCGCGGTCAGCACGAAGACGCCCTCCCCGCCGCGCTCGAACTCGAGCCAGACGAACGGGACCTGGGGCAGCAGGCGGGCCAGGGACTCGGCGCTGTTGCCCACCTCCACCACCAGCACGCCCACGGCGCTGAGGTGATCGGGGGCATCGCGAAGCATGGGCAGGACCAGGTCCAGACCGTCGCCGCCGGCCGCTAAACCCAGTTCGGGTTCGTGACGATATTCCGGCGGCAGGGCCGCCATATCGGCCGCGTCGACGTACGGCGGGTTGCTGACGATGAGATCATAACGCCGCCCGCTCAACCCGGCGAACAGATCCGAGGCCACCGCCTCGACGCGCTCCTCCACCCCGTGTCGGGCGATATTGACGGCCGCGACGGCAAGCGCATCGGTCGAGACGTCGGCCGCGTCGACCCGCGCCTGGGGGAAGGCCAGTGCACAGGCCACCGCGATACAGCCGCCGCCGGTGCACAGATCGAGGACCCGCTCCACGTGTGCGGCGTCCACCCAGGGCTCGAAGCCCTGTTCGATGAGCTCGGCGATCGGCGAGCGGGGAACCAGCACCCGCTCGTCGACGTAGAAGGACAGGCCCGCAAACCAGGCCTCGTGCGTCAGGTAAGGCGCCGGCACGCGTTCACTGATGCGCCGGTCCAGCAACTCGGCCACCGCGACCTTTTCCGCCGGCGTCAGGCGTGAATCCAGATAGGCAGGCGGGAAATCGGCCGGCAGATGCAGGGCATGGGAGACGAGATACGCCGCCTCGTCGAAGGCATTGTCGGTGCCGTGGCCGAAGTGCAGACCGGCGGCGGCAAAACGGCTCGCACCCCAGCGGATGAAATCACGCACGGTGTACAGCGCCGCAAGCTCGTCGTTCCTGTCAGTCACGGTCGTATCCGCACCACCCTCAGGCACTGGCGGGCTTCTTCGCGTGTTTGGGCCGAAAGGCCTTGATGACCGACTCGTCGGTCTCCAGATACGGCCCCTCTATGAGATCGATGCAGTAGGGCACCGCCGGGAACACAGCATTTAGGCAGTCGGCAATGGCCGAGGGTTTGCCCGGCAGGTTGATCAGCAGCGAGCGGCCACGCACACCGGCCATCTGACGGGACAGGATGGCAGTGGGTACGTATTGGAGCGAAACCGCACGCATCTGCTCGCCGAAGCCATCGAGCACCTTGTCGCACACAGCCTCGGTCGCCTCCGGGGTAATATCGCGCGGCGCCGGACCGGTGCCGCCGGTCGTTACCACGAGGCAGCAGCCCTCCTGGTCACACAATTCACGCAGCGCCGCCTCGACAGCGGGCCGCTCGTCGGCCACCAGGCGGGGCACCGCCTCCCACGGCGTGGTCAGCGCCTTGTCCAGCCATTCACGGATGGCCGGGCCGCCCTGATCTTCGTACTCGCCGCGGCTGGCACGGTCGGAGACGGTGACGATGCCGATGCGTACTGTCTTTTCAGTCATGTCTTTCGAACCACCTTCAAGGCAATCAACATATCCATTATTGAAGGGCTGGTGAAAGCGTCACGAGCCCGAATACACCCAAATATAGCTGCAAAGCTCCTTCGGGAACCGGCAGCGCAGCGACCCAATCATTTCAATTGGGACATATCCAGTAGATAGGCGAAGGAGCGACAAAACGATAGGGATATTCGTTTTGCGCGACCGAAGGTCGCCCGCACAGTGGCGCACAGGGATGTGCGCCATCAACAGCGCACACCGCAGCAGCTTTCAACAGCCTGTCAGAAATCATACACCAGATTGATTGACGTCAGCGTATCCGTCTTGACCTTGTCCACGGGCACCTGGGTGTCGTGCTTGACCAGCACCGACAACTTCATGGCCAACTTGGCGTTCATCTTCAGCTTGAGCGAGGTCTCCGACTCGCTGTGCGTGTTGCTCTGGCCGATTTCCGAGAAGGCCGCCTCGCTGAACTCGCTGGTGGGCGTGAACTTCCAGCGGTATTTGGCGGCCACGCGCGCGATGGCTTCGTTATCACGCGTGCCGTCGAGAAACTTCGTCTGGCGCCCACCGGCGCCGATCTCGGTTTCGAACACCATGGTATCGGTGTTGACGAAACGATGGCCGTAACCGACCGACTCGGACACGCGATAGGTAAAGCCGGCGAAACGATCGTTTTCGTAGCGCAGCGTACCGACCAGGTAGTTGACCTCGTCGAGCTTGTAGTCCGACTTGCCGGCCACTACGTAGCGTTCGGCGGTAGTCACCGAACTCTCGGACGTGCGCAGATACTCGGCGCCGATGTGATTGCGCCAGCGTGGGCGCTCGTTATCGAATTTGAGCTTGGCATTGATGCTGGAGGTCTTGGTATTGCCGCTGGTGACAATCACGCCCAGCTCGCCTTCGCCGTCCCAGGTGCTCTTTTTCTTGGGTTCTTCGAAGGTATCCGTAGCGGCCGCTGAGGTCGCCACCGCCAGTTGGTCGCCCGAGCCCTGAGCCGCGGCAGCCGCGCCCGCCGGGGCCAGCTCTGCCGCTACAAGCGCAGCGCACAGACAAGGCAGTACTGTTCGCATGCCGTCTCCTTGCATAAAGCCAATCGGGTACGCGAAGCCCGAGCAAACGGACGCCCGCCGGCGCGACCGGTGCAGACAGCGCGATGGGGGCTAAAGGCCGACTCAGACGGCGAAGTCCCTGAGCCTTACGGGCATCCGCTTGGCCCCCCACTGACCGGGCGGACCTTCGAAAACGCCGGCACAGGGCGTACCGCAGGATTTGCAATGACCGTCGTCGGTCAGGTTCCAGTCCGATAGGACATACCAGTCCCGACCGATGAGTTTTGTACCACAGTGGTGACAGTAGGTGCTACCCCCCTCCGCATCGTGGACATTGCCCGTATAGGCGTAACGGATACCGTTTTCCATGGCGATGCGCCGCGCACGCGTCAGGGTCTCGGGCGGCGTCGGCGGCGTGTCCATCATCTTCCAGTCCGGGTGAAAGGCGGTGAAATGCATCGGCACATCCGGACCGAGATGTTCCGCCACCCATTGGGTCATCTCGGTGAGCTCCTCGTCGGAGTCGTTCTCGCCCGGTATCAACAGCGTGGTGAGCTCGAACCACACGTCCGTCTCGCGCTTCAGATATTCGAGCGTCTCGAGCACCGGCTGCAGGTGACCGCCGGTGATCTTGTGGTAGAAGCGCTCGGTAAAAGCCTTCAGATCGACGTTGGCCGCGTCCATGTAACGGTAGAACTCCGCACGCGGCTCGGCGGTGACATAGCCGGCAGTGACGGCGACGGATTTTATGCCGCGCTCGTGACAGGCCTTGGCCACGTCGATCGCGTACTCGTGGAAAATCACCGGGTCATTGTAGGTGTAGGCCACGCTGCGGCAGCCGAGTTTCTCGGCGGCCCGGGCAATCGTCTCCGGGAAGGCCTCGTCGGCGAGCGTGTCGATTTCGCGCGACTTGCTGATATCCCAGTTCTGGCAGAACTTGCAGGCCAGGTTGCAGCCGGCCGTACCGAACGAGAGCACCGAGGTACCGGGCAGGAAGTGATTGAGCGGCTTTTTCTCGATGGGATCGACGCAGTAGCCGCTGGAGCGCCCATAGGTGGTGAGCACCATAGTATCGCCCTGGCGCGCGCGCACGAAACACAGGCCGCGCTGACCGTCATGCAGCTTGCAGAATCGCGGGCACAGATCGCACTGGATACGCCCGTCTTCGAGCTTGTGCCAATAGCCGACGGGGACGGTGGGCTCGGTGATGCCGATATCGCTCATGAGCGGGCCTTCGTCGTAATCGAATCTTATCCCTTAACTATAGCCGACAGCCGCAGGATTCAATCGCGAGCGGCCCCCTACCCCGCCGACGGCACTGCGGCCCTTGAACGCCCGGCCGCGCGGCTATACTTTTGATAGAAGCGTTAATCCTTCACTAAGGACGTTACCATGACCGCGTCCCATACGCGCCCGCCGGCCGTCGCCGGCATGTTCTATCCCGCCGGCCCCGCCGAGCTGCACACCACGGTGCGCCAAATGCTCGACGCCGCCGCGCCGACCGAGGAACCCGTGCCCAAGGCCATCATCGTGCCCCACGCCGGGTATATTTATTCGGGGCCGATCGCCGCCAGCGCCTACGCCCGGCTGCGCCCGGCCCGCGATGTCATCCACCGGGTGATCCTGCTCGGCCCCTCGCACAGGGTCCCCTTCTACGGCCTGGCGGTGAGCACCGCCGAACAGTTCGCCACGCCCCTGGGGGACATCCCGCTCGACCGGGAGGCAATCGCGCGCATCAGCGCGCTGCCGCAGGTCAAGACGCTGGACGAGGCCCATGCCCTGGAACACAGCCTGGAGGTGCATCTGCCGTTCCTGCAGGAGGTCCTGGCCTCGTTCACGCTCGTGCCGCTGGTCGTGGGCGACACCCGCCCGGAAGACGTGGGCGAGGTGCTGGAGATGCTCTGGGACGGTCCCGAGACCCTGATCGTCATCAGCTCGGATCTGAGCCACTACCACGATTACGACACGGCCCGGCGCATGGACCAGGCCACGGCGCGTGCGATCGAGGGCCTGCGCCCGGAAGACATCCACTACGAAGACGCCTGCGGGCGCAATCCCGTCAACGGCCTGCTGCACCTGTCGCGCAAGCTCGGACTGCACGCCCACACCGTGGACCTGCGCAACTCGGGCGACACGGCGGGGCCGCGCGACCAGGTGGTCGGCTACGGCGCCTGGGTCTTCGACTGAGCCCATGCTGGACGCCGAGCAGCGCCGTACCCTGCTGGAGATCGCCGCGGCATCCATCGACTACGGACTGGCCCACGGCCGGCCCCTGGCCGTCGATAGCGCCTCCTATCCCGAGGCCTTGCAGGCGCCCGGCGCGGCCTTCGTCACCCTGACCCGCGGAGGCGAGCTGCGCGGCTGTATCGGCAGCCTGGAGGCAACGCGCCCGCTGGTCGAGGACATCGCCCAAAACGCCCACGCGGCGGCCTTTCGCGACCCGCGTTTTCCGCCCTTGAGCCCCGTCGAACGCGACGGCCTGTCCATCCACATCTCCGTGCTCACGCCGCCCGCGCCGCTCGAGGTCGACAGCGAGGAGGCCCTGCTGGCGGCGATGCGCCCGGGCGTGGATGGTTTTGTGCTGCAGGAAGGCAACCGGCGCGGGACTTTCCTGCCGTCGGTATGGGAGAGCCTGCCCGAGCCGCGCGATTTTCTGCGCCATCTCAAGCTCAAGGCGGGACTGCCGCCCGACCATTGGTCGGACGCGATCCGGGTTCAACGCTATACGGTGGAGGAATTCGGCGACTGACAGCGGCTGGCGCGCCCGCCGCCAGGGGGGCACAAGCCCCCGGATGGCATCAGGTGGTGGGGGGCTACTCGTGCCAGCTGAGCAACCGCGACTGCAGCCGGATCACCGCCTGGCTGTGGATCTGGCTGACGCGCGATTCGCTCACGCCCATCACCGCGCCGATTTCGCGCAGATTGAGCTCGTCGTCGTAATACAGGGCCATCACCAGCCGCTCGCGTTCGGGCAGACCGGCAATCGCCTCGGTCACGACGCGCTGGACGTCCTCCTGCTGCAAGCCCTCGAGGATACCGGGGGCACCGTCGGACATGTTGTCCAGGTAGGATTCCTCGCCGATGCCCATGTCCTCGACGCTGAGCACCTTGTGGCAGGTCGCCTCCTGCAGAAGGGTGTAGTACTCCTGGATGCTCACGCCCAGCTCCTGGGCAATCTCGTGGTCGCGCGCATCGCGGCCGTGGGCGTGCTCAATGCCGCGCACGGCCTCGGCCACCATCCGTGCCTTGCGGTGCACCGACCGCGGCGCCCAGTCGTTCTTGCGGATTTCATCGAGCATCGCGCCGCGGATACGAATGCCGGCGTAGGTCTCGAAGCTTGCGCCCTGTGCCTCGTCGTAGTTGCGCGAGGCCTCCAACAGGCCAATCATTCCGGCCTGCACCAGGTCCTCGAGCTGGACACTGGCCGGCAGGCGCGTCATCAAGTGATAGGCAATGCGCTTGACCAGGGGGGCGTGGCGCTCCACCAGATCGTCCTGGTGGGCCGGCTGAGCCGCCGCATACATTGCAAGACCGTTCATGGCATGACCTCCGCGTCGTGCACCGGGTTCGTGATGAGTCGTTCAACAAAAAATTCCAGATGACCGGCCGCCCCCGCGGGCAGAGGCCATTTACTGGTCCTGTCCGCAAGCGTCTGGAAGGCCAACGCGGCCTTGCTGAACGGATAGGCTTCGACCACGCTGCGTTGGCGCTGAACCGCCTCTTTCAGGTGATCGTCGTGGGGGATGTAGCCGAGATAATCCAGCGGCACATCCAGAAAACGGTCGGTGGTCTCGACGAGCTTCTGGAAAACGGCACGGCCGTGTTCCGGGCCCTGCACCATGTTCGCCAGGATATGGACGCGGTAGACACCGTGTTCGCGACTGAGCAGCTTGATCAGCGCGTAGGCGTTGGCGATGGAGGCGGGCTCGTCGCACACCACCATCATCACCTCCTGAGCGGCCCGGCTGAAACTGACCACGCTGCCGGAGATACCGGCAGCGGTATCAATCAGGAGCACATCGAAGTCGTAGCTGAGGTCGGAGAAGGCTTGAATCAGACCGGCGTGCTCCGCGGCGCTGAGCATGGTCATGGCCTGCACGCCCGAAGAGGAGGGAATAATCTTCAGACCACCGGGCCCATCGACAATGCTCTCCTCCAGCGTGCAGTCGCCGCTGAGCACATTGGACAGGTTATAGCGCGGCCGGATGCCCAGCAGCACATCGATGTTGCCCAGGCCCAGGTCGGCGTCCATCAGCATGACCCTCTGCCCGGCGTTGGCCAAGGCCATCGCGAGGTTCACCGAGACGTTGGTCTTACCGACACCGCCCTTGCCGCTGGCCACCGCAATGACGCGGACCGGACGGCGCCGCCCCGCGGGGGGCGCACCCGCCGATCCGTCCGTCTGTTGTAGGTCAGCCATCAGCATGTGCCACCATTTCACTCGCTGCCGCATTCGCTGCGTTGTTCATCGCTACTCTCCAGCCCGTGGGCGGGCCTCCCTTCTCGGCCGGCTTCCAGGCGCACGCGCCGACCCGGCCAGGGATTCTTCTGCAATTTGTGTTCCAGCACACAAGAGCAGCGAGGACTTTGTCCGTTGAACGTCTATATTATTGATTTAATGAGAAAACGCCCGAGACGGCCGCCATCCGGTATTTGACAGAGGCGTGTCGGAGTCTTGACTCGCGCCGGGTTTACAGCGCCAAAGTCCCGACGTTGGGCGTGGAAAAGCGGGTGGGGAGCGAGCGCGGTCAGGCCGGCAGGCGGATCAGGTGCTCGCGGTAATGCTGGAGCTCACGGATGGAATCGCGGATGTCGTCCAGGGCGAGATGGGCACCCTGTTTGGAGTAGCCACTGTAGACGCTCGGGTGCCAGCGCCGCGCCAGCTCCTTCAATGTGCTGACATCCAGGTTGCGGTAGTGGAAATAGGCCTCCAGCGCGGGCATGCATCGGGCGAGAAAGCGCCGGTCCTGGCAGATGCTGTTGCCGCACATGGGCGAGGCGTTGGCCGGCACGTATTGGCGCAGAAATTCCAGGGTCTGGCGCTCGGCCTCGGCCTCGTCGCAGTCGCTGGCGCGTACCCGCTCGATGAGGCCCGAACCGCCGTGCGTCTTCTTGTTCCACTCGTCCATGCCCTCGAGCGCCTCGTCGGGCTGGTGAACGGCCAAAACGGGCCCCTCGGCCAGGACATTGAGCCCGCTGTCGGTCACGATGGTAGCGATCTCGATGATCCGGTCGTTCATCGTGTCCAGGCCGGTCATTTCGAGATCGATCCAGATAAGGTTGTTCGGATCCTGCGCCATGATATCCTTGAGTCCTGCTCGGTGATGCCGGTCAGGCATTCTACCAAACGCAAACCCGCGGTGCCGAATTCTCGCCGCATCATTGTTCTGTCTGGAGCTCGATGAACGCCTTCACCTGGTTCGTCCTCGCTGTCCTCGCCCTGGTGACCGTAATCCAGCTTTGGCTGGCACGCCGCCACGTGCGCCACGTCCAGCGCCATCGCGACTCGGTCCCGGAGGCGTTTCGCGACGCCGTGGACGCGAGCGCCCATCACAAGGCGGCGGCCTACACCATCGCCAAGACCCGCGCGGCAATGGCCGATACGCTCATCGCCGCGGCCTTGTTCGTGCTATGGACATTGGGCGGCGCCCTGGAGGGCCTCGACGGGCTCTGGCATGCCACCGGGCTCTCACCGCTGGTAGCGGGCACGGGCTTCGTGGTCAGCTTTCTCGCGCTGAGCAGCGTGCTCGAGCTGCCCATGGACGTCTATCGCACCTTCGGGATCGAGCGTCGATTCGGCTTCAGCCGCATGAGCGCCGGACTGTTCATCGCGGACAACTTCAAGCAGCTGCTGCTGACGCTTGCCATCGCCGCGCCGCTGGTATGGGTAGTGCTGTGGCTGATGGCCGACGCGGGGCCCCTGTGGTGGCTGGCGGCCTGGGTCGTGTGGATGGGATTCAGTGTGCTGATGCTGTGGGCCTACCCCGTGGTCATCGCGCCCCTGTTCAACCGCTTCCTGCCGCTGGACAATCCCGAGCTGCGCCAGCGCATCGAACGCCTGCTCGCGCGCTGCGGCTTCGCCAGCAAGGGAATCTTCGTCATGGACGGCTCGCGCCGCTCAAGCCACGGCAACGCCTATTTCACCGGACTGGGCGAAAACAAGCGCATCGTGTTCTTCGACACGCTGCTCAACAGCCTCGACGCCGTTGAGATCGAGGCGGTCCTGGCCCATGAGCTCGGCCACTTCAAGCGCCATCATGTCGCCAAACGCCTCATGAGCATGTCGGCACTCAGCCTGCTGGCCTTGGGCGCACTGGGCTGGCTGAGCGGACAGCCCTGGTTCTATGCCGGGCTCGGAATGAGCCAGTCATCGACCCATGCCGCCCTGGTCCTGTTCCTGCTGATTGCACCGCTGGCGGGATTCTTCATCCAACCGGCCCTGGCCGCGGGCATGCGCCGCCATGAGTTCGAGGCGGACGATTTCGCCGCCGAGCAGACCGATCCCTCGACGCTTGTGCGGGCATTGGTCAAGTTGTACGAGGACAACGCCAATACGCTGACACCGGACCCGCTCTACTCGGCGTTCCATGACTCCCATCCCCCGGCACCGGTGCGCGTGGCCCATTTGTTGACTAAAATTCCCGGGTAACGAGCACGAGGTACATCATGAACGTACGGCATCTATCGCGCATCGGCCCCCAATTGGGCCTGGCCCTGGGTCTGTCCCTGAGCCTCATCGGTACGGCCGCACACGCGGCGGACGTCAAACGCGGCAAGGAGCTGCACGATCAGAACTGCATCCAATGCCACGCCTCGATCGTCGGGGGCAACGGCACGGCCATTTACACGCGCCCCGATCGACGCATCGACTCGCTGGCCGCGTTGAACAAACAGGTGCACCGCTGCAAGAACAGCCTGGGCGTGTCCTGGCCCGAGGACCAGATCCAGGACGTGGTCGCGTATCTGAATCACACTTTCTACCACTTCAAGAAGTGATCCATGACTGAGCTCACCGAAAAGCATTGTGTTCCCTGTGAAGGCGGCACCGAGGCGCTCGACACCAAGACGGCCGAGCGTTTTCTGGCCAAGGTCGAGGGCTGGACGCTCGACAACGACGGCAAGGTCATCTACCGGGAGTACCGCTTCAAGAACTATTACCAGACCATCGCCTTCGTCAACGCCCTGGCCTGGATCGCCCATCAGGAGGATCACCACCCCGATCTCGAGGTGGGCTACAATCGCTGCCTGGTCCGCTACAGCACCCACGCCATCGGCGGACTGTCCGAAAACGACTTCATCTGCGCGGCCAAGGTCAACGCCCTGCTCGACCAGGCGTGAACGCCCGCATCGCCCCGATTCCCGCTATGGCGGCCGCCGCAGTGGCAGCCGGCGACGTGCGTGTTGAGCCGCCAGGCGCCCGCTTGAATGCCTAAACGCAGGCTGACCCGCCGTCAGGAATGGCGTATCCGCAAGGTCCAGGAAGAACGCCTGGCGCGCGCCCGGCGCAAGGCCGAGCGCGTCGAGGCGGACCTGTCGGATTCCGCGCTCGGCCCCGAACAGGCAGGTACCCTGCTCGCCAACTACGGTGCCTACGCACTGATCGAGGACGAGCACGGCGAACAATTCCGCTGCGTCCTGCGCAGCAATCTCGGCGCCCTGGTCAGCGGCGATCGCGTCATCTGGCAGGCCGGGAGCGATCGCACCGGCGTCATCGTCGCCGTCGAGCCCCGGCGCACCCTGCTCGCCCGACCCGACACCGTCGGTCAGATGAAGCCCATCGCGGCCAACATCGACCAGATCATCATCGTCACCGCCCCGCGGCCCGGTATCAGCGAGTGGATGATCGACCGCTACCTGGTCGCCGCCGAGACAACGCACATCGCGCCGATCATCGTCGTCAACAAACGCGACCTGATGGACGAGGCCAAGCGGGGGCGCATCGAGGCGCGCATGTCCGAGTATCGGGCGATTGGCTACACGGTGCTGTTCGCCAGTACGAAGCGCGAGCACGGGCTGGACGAGCTGCGCGAGCACCTGCGCGGGCGCACCAGCGTGTTCGTCGGTCAGTCCGGGGTGGGCAAGTCGTCGTTGATCAACGCCCTGCTGCCCGGCGTCGACGCGCGCGTCGGAGAGCTCTCCGAGGCCAGCGGCCAGGGGCGCCACACGACCAGCGCGGCGATGCAGTACCGTGTGCCCGGCGGGGGCAGTATCATCGACTCGCCCGGGATTCGCGACTTCGGCCTGTGGAATATCACGCCCGAGCAGGCATACGAGGGGTTCGTGGAGTTTCGCCCGTACCACGGCCAATGCCGCTTTCGCAACTGCGCCCACCGCCAGGAGCCCGGCTGTGCGCTGCAGGAGGCCGTGGCCGAAGGACACATCAGCGAGCGGCGCCTGGAGAGCTATCACCAGATCGTCGACTCGCTGGCCGGCGCGTAGACGTCGCGGCCGCGGGGCGCGAGCGGTTACAGGTCCCGGCGGCCCTCGAAGGCGTGGGACAGCGTGCTGCCGTCGACGTACTCCAGCTCGCCGCCCATGGGTACGCCGTGGGCGATCCGCGTAGCGCGGATGCCGCGGTGGCGCGCCATGTCGGCAATATAATGTGAGGTCGCCTCGCCCTCCACCGTCGAGCTGGTGGCCAGGATCACCTCCTCGACCTCGCCGGCGTCCAGGCGCTTGGCGAGCAGATCGAGGCCGATGTCCTCGGGGCCGATGCCGTCCAGCGGCGAGAGGTGGCCCATCAGCACGAAGTACAATCCCCGGTAGCCGGTCGCCTGCTGCACGGCGTAGACGTCGGCCGGTGTCTCCACGATGCACAGCACGGAGCGGTCCCGCCGCTCGTCCGCGCAGATAGGGCAGATTTCCTCTTCGGTCAGCGTGCGGCACACCTGGCAGTGACCGACATGCTCAACGGCCTCGCGCAGGGCGTCGGCCAATGCCAGCGCGCCGGGGCGATCGCGCTCGAGCAGGTAGTAGGCCATCCGCTGCGCGGACTTCGGTCCGACGCCCGGCAGACAACGCAGCGCCTCGATGAGGCGGCCGATGAGGGGACTGGCCGACATCGATGCCTCAGAACGGAAGTTTGAAGCCGCCGGGAAGTCCCAGCCCGGAGGTCAGCCCCGACATCTTCTCGCTGGAGACCTTCTCGACCTGGCGCACGGCGTCGTTCACCGCCGCGGCGATCAAATCCTCGAGCATGTCCTTGTCGTCACCGATCAGACTGTCGTCGATGCTCACTCGCTTGACGTCGTGGCGACCCGTCATGACCACGCTGACCATGCCGCCACCGGCCTGCCCCGTGACCTCCATGTTCGCCAGCTCCTCCTGGGCCTTTTCCATGTTGGCCTGCATCTGCTGGGCCTGCTTCATCAGGTTGCCGATTCCACCTTTCATAGTCTTAACACCTCTGAACACATCGGAATAAGTTAACGGGCTGTTGAAACGACTCGACGCCAGTCGCGCTCTGCGGCGCCGCCCCTTGGCAGGACCAACCGTTCAATCGAGCGGTTGGATCGAATCGGGTTTGATACGGGCGTCGAACTTCTCGACGATGGCCTGGACGTTGGCATCGTCCTGGATCTGTCGCTCGGCCTCGGCCTGGCGTTCGCCGCGCTGGCGATCCTCTCGCGCGGCGGGTGTCTCGCTCGGCGGAGCCTGTACCTTGATATGCAGCGTGATCGCCTCGCCGAAGTGCGCACTCAGCGCCTCCTGCAGCTTGGCCTCGCGCTCCTTGGTCAACAGCTGCGCGCAGGCCGGGTCCAGCGCCATCTCCAACACGTTGCCTGCCCGCCCCAGGGGCGCGGCATGCACGGCAAGTTGGCGCACGACGCCGCTGAGCTTCAATTGGGCGACGACGCCCGCCCAGTCTTCCACCGGCCCGCCGCCGGCCGATGGCGCTTGCGTATCCGCGCGGCTCGTCGCCGCCGGGGCGGCCGGGGCCGGGCCTTGAGCGGTCCGGGCCTCGTTCGAGGCATCGCGCGGCCTCGAGGCTGGCGCGGAGGACGAGCTCGCGGCGGGCGGTTTGGCCCCGCCGCGTGCCGGCGCGGCCGACGAGGTCCGCGGTGTTGGCGCCGCCCGACCGCCTCCTGCGGCACCCGCGCCGACACCGCCAGCCGCCGGCGTCGACTGTGGAGACGAAAGCGGCGCCGACGCCCCGGCCTCGCCTGCCGGGCGGAAGGCCAGCATGCGCAGCAGCACCATCTCCAGCCCGCTGCGCGGGTCGGGCGCCAGCGGCAAGTCGCGTCGTCCGATGAGGCCGATTTGATAAAACAGCTGCACGTCCTCGGGACTGAGCGACTCGGCCAGGGCGCTCAGGGCGTCGCGATCGCCCATCGCCTCGTCGTAGGCGTCGGGGGCGACCTGCAGCAGCGCTACGCGGTGCAGCACCAAGACGATCTCGGCCAGCACACCGGCGTAGTCCGGTGCCTGGGCGGCCAATTCGTTCAGCGTATCGAGCACCGCGCCGGCGTCGCCGCGCGCCAGTGCCTGGAGGATGGCCTGGACGTGGCCCTGCTCGATGGTGCCGAGCATGGCCTGCACCTCCTCGCCGGTGATCTGCCCCGCGCCATAGGCAATGGCCTGATCGAGCAGGCTGAGCGCATCGCGCATCGAGCCGTCGGCCGCGCGCGCGACCTGAGACAGTGCCGCCGGCTCGGCCGGTACACCCTCCTGCTCTAGAATACGGCTCAGGTGCTCTCGAATGAGCTCGGCGGGCAAGCGGCGCAGGTTGAACTGCAGGCAGCGCGACAGGATGGTGACCGGCAGCTTCTGCGGATCGGTCGTGGCCAGCAGGAACTTGATATGCGGCGGCGGCTCCTCGAGCGTCTTGAGCAGCGCGTTGAAGCTGTGATTGGAAAGCATGTGCACCTCGTCGATGAGGTACACCTTGTAGCGCCCGCGCGTGGGCGCGTACTGCACGTTGTCCAGGAGCTCGCGCGTGTCCTCCACCTTGGTGCGCGAGGCGGCGTCGACCTCGATGAGGTCCACGAAGCGGCCCTCATCGATCTCGCGGCAGGCCGAGCACTCCCCGCAGGGGGTGGAGCTCACACCCTTCTCGCAGTTCAGTGACTTGGCCAGGATGCGCGCGATGGTCGTCTTGCCGACGCCGCGCGTGCCGGCAAACAGGAAGGCGTGGTGGAGCCGATCATGGTCCAGCGCATTGATAAGCGCGCGCAGCACGTGCTCCTGACCGACCATCTCGGCGAACGAACGCGGGCGCCATTTGCGCGCAAGCACCTGATAACTCATTGGGATCTCGCCGGCGGCCAGAAAAACACCGCCCCAGTATACCGCAGGCCAGGCCGGTTTTGCGGGGTCCGAAGAGGCGAAAAGGTGGCAACCCGTGCCAGCCGCACCCCGGCACACGAGTCCACCGCTGCCGCTGCTCCCTTCCGGGCCTGACGGGGTTCACGGTCTGTCGTTGCGAGGGGACCGACACGGGTCACCGTCGACCGATCTTGAGTGGCGAGTGGCGCGGAGCGAGCTGCGAGGGACAGGCCTCGGCAGCGCCGACTCTGGAGACCTCACCGCGAGACGACACCGGCGAGGTGTGGCGGGCAGGCGCTCAAGCCCCTGCATCGCGCCGCTATGATGCCAGAGCCGCCCGCCGGAAACAAGAACATGATTTTACGAAAGAATTTCACCGCCCCGAGACTACCGGCTTTGTGAGTGTATCCGGGTACTTATCGGAGACCCCGCACCCCGACCCGCCCCCGGCGGGCACGAACGTCCGGACGGCGATTTCCCGCCGACCTGCTAATCTCAATAGGCTGATCGCTGCCACCGGAGGACCGTGCCATGACGCGCAAGAAGGCCAGTGATTTCGACCAGGGTCTGCTCGACCTCTATGACCGCTATGCCCACGACCTGATCAACCGCCGCGAATTTCTGGAGAAGGCCGCCCGCTACGCCGTCGGCGGCTTGAGCGCCGCGGCACTGCTGGAAACGCTGTCTCCTCGGTACGCGCTGGCCACGCAGGTCAAGCCAACCGACGAGCGCATCGACACGCAATACCTCGACTACGACTCACCCCGGGGCCACGGCCAGATCCACGCCTACCTGGCGCGCCCCGCCAATGCCGCGGGCAAAGTGCCCGGCGTCGTGGTCGTGCACGAGAACCGCGGGCTCAACCCTTACATCGAGGACGTGGCTCGGCGCCTAGCCGTGGCCGGCTTTATGGCGCTGGCCCCGGACGGACTGACTCCCCTGGGCGGCTATCCGGGTAACGACGAGGAAGGCAAGGCGATGCAGCGCAAGCTCGACCCCGCCAAGCTGCTGGCGGATTTCATCGCCGGCTTTCACTATCTCAAAGACCGACCGGACTGCACCGGCAATGTCGGCGTCGTCGGCTTTTGCTACGGCGGCGGCGTGGCCAACGAAATGGCCGTGCGTCTGCCCGACCTGGCCGCCGCCGTGCCCTTTTACGGACGTCAGCCCGACCCGACAGACGTGCCCAAGATAAAGGCGCCGTTGCTCATTCACTACGCCGGGTTGGATCAGCGCATCAACGCAGGCTGGCCGGAATACGAAAAGGCGCTCAAGGCCGCCGGCGTCGACTACAAGGCGTATATCTATCCCGACGTCAATCACGGCTTCCACAACGACACCACGCCGCGCTACGACGAAGCGGCTGCCGAGCTTGCCTGGAAGCGGACCATCGCCTTCTTCAAGGCGAACCTGAGTTAAGGGCCTGAGCGCGCGTCAGACGACGTGCTGATTTTCCGCGATGGAGAAGCGCTTGCGGAACTCGCCGGGCGAGAGGTGCGTCGTGCGGCGAAACACCCGGCGCAGGCTGCTGGGGTCGCGATAACCCACACGCTCGGCCACCGCCTCCAGCGGCAAGGTGGTGCGTTCGAGCAGACGCTTGGCCTCCTCGATGCGAAGGCGCGTGAGGTATTCGGCGGGGTTGTGTCCTGTCGACTTCTTGAAGCGGCGAATGAGCGTGCGCGGGCTGACCGCGAGCACCTCGGCCAGGCGATCGAACGTGAATTCCTCTCGCAGGTGCATCTGCATCCAGGTCTCGGCGCGCGTCACCAGTGGATCGCGTACGCGGATGCCGCTTTCCAGATAGCTGTACGGCGCCTGTGAATTTCGGTTGGTGTCGACGAGCAGGGCCTTGGCACAGAACAACGCCAGCTCGTCGCCGGCAAAACGGCGCACGAGGTTCAAAGCCACACTCAGATAGGCCGTCGCCGCACCGCCGGTCACGATACCTTCGTCCTCGACCACCATGTCGTCGGCCACCAGCCGCACGCGCGGATAGCGATCGGTGAAGGCTTCCTGGATCCACCAGCTCGTCGTCGCGCGACGCCCATCGAGCAGCCCTGCCTCGGCCAGCAGTACGGTCGCAGTGCAGCTCGCGGCGAGGATACAGCCCGCGTCACAGACCGCGGCGAGCGGCCGGAGTTGCGGCGCCAAGGCTTGTGCCAGACTCAGCAGTTGCTCGGGGCTCTCGAAATGGACGCTGCCGACGATGAGGGCATCGGGCTCGTCCATGTCGGCGAGGCTGCCATCGGCCGACAGGCGGATACCCGTCGATGTGCTGACGGGGGTACCGTCGGGCGTCAGCACGCGCCAGGAAAACAGCGGCGCAGCGGCTTCGCCGGCCTGGCGTTGCCAGACCGTGTTGGCCGCCTTGAAGAGGTCAAGCGTCCCGGTGACGCAGCCACCCACGCAGTCCTCCGAGGCCAGTACTGCGATTCGGTGCATCCTTAAAGTGTCAACTTCGGCACGATAGTTGTCAATGTCGCCACTGTATGACGCGCCCCGCCCGGTCTAGCCTGAGACCATCGACAACAGCGAGGCCGACCGCGCAAGGGCCGAGTCGAGCCCAACGGTCCTCGCGGCCAACGACGCACTGTCGGGAGGGGAGCATGAATACATCACAATCCTACGCCGAGTCTGCGAGCGCGCCGCCGCTCGCAACACGCTCGGCCGTCTTCGCCTACAGCGTCATCGCCTACGCGATCGGCATGGCGGCCATCGTCTGGTTGATCGCCTGTCTGGCCGGGCTGTGCCCGCTCGTGGCACCGCCTCTGCAGACCCACTCGACCACCGGCGCGGCACTGGTGGACGTGGGGCTGCTCATCCTGTTCGGCCTGCAGCACAGCATCATGGCCCGCCGCGGCTTCAAGGACTGGTGGACACGTTGGATCGCACCCGCCGCCGAACGCAGCACCTATGTGCTCACCTCGGGCATCGCCCTCGGGGCCCTGTTATGGCTGTGGCAGCCGATCGAGGGGACCGTCTGGTCGGTCTCCGAGCCCACCGCACGCATCGCGCTGTGGGCGCTGTTCGCCGCCGGCTGGCTGTATCTGGTCGCCGCCACCTATGTCACCAGCCACTACGACCTGTTCGGCCTGCGCCAGGGTTGGTACTACCTGCGCGGCAAACCATACACGCCGGTCCCCTTCGTGCGCTCATGGATGTACCGCTACAGCCGCCATCCGATGATGGCCGGTATCCTGGTCGGGATCTGGGCGACGCCGCAGATGTCCGCAACGCACCTCGTACTGGCATTCGGCTTCAGCGCCTATATCGCCATCGGCGTGGCGTTCGAGGAACGCGGTTTACTGGCGCACTTCGGTGAGCAGTACCTCCACTATCGCACGGAAGTCGGCGCCCTGCTGCCGCGGTTTCGCGGCTGAGTGTACCGACTCGCGTCCCTGCGTCTATCGGGAGGTAATCGATATGATCCTGTACAAGGAGCTAAGCTGGTGGTACTGGGCGGTCACCGCGGTGCTGCTAGTCGTCGGATTGACCGGCCGTGTGGAGGCCTTCTACGCCGCCACGGCGCTGAGCGCCATCCAGACGATGCATTATCGGTTGATCGAAGGCGGCTTCTCGGCGTTTCCTGTCCAGGTCCGCCTCGTCTACACCGCGCTGCTGGCAGAGTTTCTGTGGCCGCCGCTGCGCATCCTGTACTGGCTGCCGGCCCTCGGCACGATCGCCCTGGTCGTGTTTGGGTATTGCCCGTTGGCCCGCTGCCTGTCGCTGCTGCCCTGGAACCGAACCGAAGACTTCTCGCTCGACCTGGTCAAACGCACGTTCCTCGCGGCACCGGTCAAGGGCAATATCATGCAGGGCCTGCCGCCGACGCAGTGATGGCACTGAGGTAACACCGCGCGGGCCGCTCTATGGACGGCCCCGCGCCCCGGTGCGCGCGATCGCGAGTTGCCGCTTGATGGATAACAGCTCGCGATGCGTTCGCGGAGAACGAATTCCGCGCCCTCCTCGATACCGGCACCATAGATAAACGTAAGCTCGATGTGATCGCGCGGGTTCGAGGCCCGCCATCACTGGTCGATGCGCGAGACACAGTCCCACACCGTTTGCGCATCACGGCCTATCCCGCCTTCGGCCTTGACGGCTATCATCAGTACGGCGTGCCGTCCTTGTGCGTAAACCGCCATTGACCGTCGACGAGCTCGGCCTGCAGGTCGTCGTCGGGATAGACGACCTCGTCGCCCGGCGTGCGGTCGCCGACCTCCAGGTACACCACATCCTCGTCGGTGCGGTTCTCCAGGTTCGCGGCGTTGCCGCTGCCGGCCTTGAAACCGGCGCACATCCCGGGCGCGAGCTCGACCGGACCGTCGTTGGTGTTCAGCGTCGGGCGCCCCTCGAGAACATAGACGAACTCATCCTGCTTGCCGTGGCTATGGCGCAGGGCGGAGATGGCGCCGGGGGCCAGGCGCGTGAGATTGACGCCGAAGTTGGTCAGCCCGAACAAATCGCCGAGCGGATGCTTCTCGCGCCCCGCCATGCGGGAGGCGAAGGGCCCCGGATAAACCGAGGGTTTACTCCTCGCCGGCGCATCGGCCGCCCTGATTGCCGTCGGAACAGAGTGTTCTTTTGCCATACGCGTCTCCTGCGAATGTGAGCGGATACCGTCCCGGAATTCAGCGCAGTGCGACCGCCAATGCAATGGGCATGACCACCAGGCTTCCCAGGTTCGCCAGCATGACGATGGAGGCGACCTTCTCCGGCTCCTGGCGGTACTGCTCGGCGACGATGTAGTTCAATACCGCAGGCGGCAGGGCCCCGAAGATGATCAGCAGGCTGTGCTGCAGAGGCGGCAGCGTCAGCCACAGCGACAGCAGCCACACCATCGCCAGCCCCGTCGCCGGGCACAAAATCGCACCCCACAGCCCGAGGTGCCAGTCCTTGAACGAGACCTCCGTCAGGCGTACGCCCAGGGAGAACAACAACAGCGGGATGGCGATGTCGCCCAGCATCTTGATGGTCGTGGCCACCGGTGCGGGCAGGCTCAGGCCGCTGGCGCTGACCGCCAGGCCCAACAGCGTGGCCACGATCACCGGGATGCGCAGCATCCGGGTCAGGCGCATGCGGTGGTCCAGGATATAGGCCCCGAGCGAGAAGTGCAGTGCCATCTCCACGATGAACAGGATGATCGCCGCCGGCAGGGCCTTCTGACCGAAGGCCAGCACCGCCAGCGGCAGACCCATGTTGCCCGAGTTGTTGAACATCATGGGCGGCACGAACGTGCGGTAGTCGACCTTGAGCAGCCGGGCAAAGGGCGCGGCCAGCAGCCCCGAGCCCAGAATCACCAGCGCCGCGGCCAACGCCAGCCATTTGTACTCCCCCAGATCGAAGGACTTGTTCGCCAGCGCCCCGAACACCAGGGCCGGCACGAACAGGTCCATATTGAGCTGATTGGCCAGCGCCATATCCGGGCGCTTGTAGCGACCGTAGAAGTAGCCGATCGCCGCGATGGCGAAGACCGGAAAGACGATGGAAAAGATACGCAGGATCATGGAACGGCACTACCGACACTCAACCGACCTTGTACCATATCGGCCGAGCGGCGCAAATGCCCGCACCCTTTGCAAGGCGTCACCCGACATTGCCCCCGGCTTCCGGTAGGTCGGGTTAGCGAAGCGTAACCCGACATCGTCAACGGTCCGCTCGCGCCGTGGCACACGACCTCAGTTACCGGTCATTAGCTGTCAGCCGCTTGCCTGGCCTTCGGTCTCCGCCCCGGCCGGCACCGGAACCAGATCGGCAAAACAAAACCCATCGCGCTCGACCACCTCGCCCCGGACCGCGGACAAGGGCTGGCGAAACATCGGACCGGCGACGACACAGGTGTGGAACTCGCCGTACTCGCCACAGGGGTCGACGCCCTCCGGGAGGTCGTCCAGAAACGCGTGATCGAACCGGCGGCCCGCGAACGAGGCAGGGAGCTTCCTGGGGTCGACGCAGGTGACATACGCCTCCACCCCCGCATCGACCATGCGCCGCGCAAGCGGCCCCGTCGGCTCCTGCCAGATCGGGAACAGCGGCTCAAGCCCGGACCCCTCGAGCTGTTTGACGCGATAGGCGCGGATGTCCTCGAGGAAGAGATCTCCGAAGGCGACGTGCGTCGCCCCCCTGCCGAGTGTGTCTTCGACCGCTTCGCGCATGACCCGCTCGTAGACCTCGTTCGGGCAAGGCCAAGGCAACGGGATGACGTGCAGCGGCAGTCCCACGGCGCGGGCCTGGGCCTCAGCGAGCTCAAGCCGGGTCGAATGCATCGCCACCCGCTCATGCGTCGTATTGACCGTCGTCATCAGCCCGACCAGCTCGACGTCCGGGTCCTGGCGCAGCCTGTGCAGGGTCCAGGCGCTGTCTTTGCCCGAGCTCCACGAAAGCACGACACGGCGCGCCTTCACACCCGGCCTCCGGCTGGCGGCCGGGCCAATCCCAACCCTGTCTTCCAGATCACAGCATCATCCCGTAGTCGAAGCCCCGTTACGCCACCTACGCTCCCGCGAACCGTAGTCAATCCCTAAGCGACTTCAAAACCCCATAGACCTCGATCCGAGGCTCGCCTTCCGCTTGATACGCCTCCGCAATCGACCGTCGAAGCTCGGACTCGCGGTACGTTAGGAAATCCTCGTTCGATTCCCAGAGATACAGCCCGGCAATCTCACCCGTAGACGAGTCCTGCAAATAGTATTTCTGCTGCAGCCCCTTGAGTGCTCTGAACTCGTCGATCCGGCTCGCAATGACCTTCTCGACTTCCTCCAGGCTGAGGCGCGACTTGAATCTCACCAATAGCACCAACGATGGCTGGGTCATTGTTTTTCCTATTTTGACGTTCGGAGGATACCTACAGCCCCGTAGGTCGGGTTAACGAAGCGTGACCCGACACTCATTTCAGTACGGTTTGCCCGCCAGCAAAATACTAATATACGGCGCATACGTTAATACGGCCCCCTGCCTGATCCCCAGGTCGTCGAACGCCTGCAGCGCCTGCACCATACACGCCTCGTTCTTCGGCTCTCTACCGAGGGCCTCCAGCGCGTCTATAAACGGCTTGACCTCCTCGGCCACGCCGTATTTTTCCAGCATCGCGACCGCCCCGGCGATTTTGTCGGCATCCGCGAACTCTCTGATATGGCCCAATCTGTCCTGGCCCGGCTCCGCGAACGCTGGCGGCTCCTCATAACTGTTACCGGCCAACCCCGCCGACCCGGAACCAGAATCGACACCATCACCCGTCATTTGCTGCCTCAACGCATCGACAAAGGCGTTGAATTCCTCGGCAGTCGGGCTATCCACGAACAGCGACAGCATCGGGCGGCCTGTGGCGCGGCTCTTGAATTCGAGACAGGGGCCGTTGACGACCGGGTCTGGGTCCAGGGTTGTCAGCCCGACCGTCAACTTTTCCTCTTTTAACGCTGTTTTGATCCGCACATAGACAGCATCGTCTGTTAGCTCAAATTCTCGAGCGCCTTTGAAACGCCTTCTTTGTACAAGTTTTTTAGTCATTTCAGCGGGCTTATTTACTCAGGTCCATTACTCACCATGCCAGCTGCGCATATATCGACCGCCCACTGACACCAACACAGAATCCTACACTTATTCCTGACCTTCAATCCACAAACGGAGGGGGGGGGCAGTGGCGCCGACACCCCTTCTGATGGCCTGTAAGCCACTCTTACTCTTTCCTTTGGAGATTGCGCATGCGGGCGAATGCAAGACGAATCTGTTTCTCTGTTTCAATAACGGCAAATAGCGTCACACCGATACCAAGCACCAGCGCCCCATCCCACAACGGGATCGGTTCTGTAGCAAAAATCCGCTGTAGTGCCGGCAAATAGGTAATGGCCGCCTGCGCCGCCGCAACGGCAACCACGACCACCCACACCACTCTCGTCCCCCGCACGGCCCTCCATGTCAATGACGCACCGTAGATATTCCGAATAAAGAACAGGTGCGCGATCTCCATCACCACCAGCGTGTTGACCGCCAGGGTGCGCGCCAGCCCCACGGAATATCCGCGTTCAATGGCATAATGATACATGCCGTAGACACCGAACAAGAAGAGCAAGGAAACAAAAACGATATGCCACGCCAGCGCGCCGCTTAAAAGGGGTTCGTCCCGGGGACGCGGCGGGCGGCGCATAGTGTTTTCTTCCGTCGGCTCAAAGGCCAGCGCTATACCCAGCGTAACGGCGGTGATGAGATTCACCCACAGAATTTGAACCGGCGTGACGGGCAGCGTCATACCGAAAAACAGCGCCACCACAATGGTCATGGCCTCGCCCGCATTGGTGGGCAAGGTCCAGCTAATGACCTTTTTCAGGTTGTCATAGACCGTACGCCCTTCTTGTACCGCGGCCACGATGGAGGCGAAATTGTCGTCTGCCAGCACCAGCTCCGATGCCTCCTTGGCCGCCTCGGATCCTTTGAGCCCCATGGCGATGCCCGCATCGGCCCGTTTCAATGCCGGGGCATCATTGACCCCATCGCCCGTCATGGCCACCGTCATGTCGTGCGCCTGCAACGCGGTAACTAGCCGCAGCTTGTGTTCCGGGCTGGTGCGGGCAAAGATGTCACACCCGAGCACGGCGTCCTTCAAGGCGCGGTCATCCATATCCTCCAGGTCGGCTCCGGTCAACACCTTATCGGGGTTCAGCAGGCCGATCTGCCGGCCAATCGCCGCGGCGGTCTTGGCATGATCGCCGGTAATCATCTTCACCCGGATCCCCGCGTTATGGCACTGCGCCACGGCGTCGATTGCCTCCTGCCGCGGTGGGTCGATCATCCCGACCATACCGAGCAGGGTCAGGCCTTCCTCCACGTCCGTAAGCTCAAGGACAGTATGTTCCGGCGGCACCGGCTTGACCGCCAATGCCAACACCCTCTGGCCCCGTGCCGCGATGGCTTCGGCTTTCTGCTCCCAGTAACCGGCGTCCAGCGCTTCCTGCTTTCCATCCGCCCCGCGCTGGTTTTGACACATTGTGAGCATGCGCTCCGGCGCTCCCTTGACCAGGACAAATGCGTGTTGCGCATGGTCATGGTTCAAGGTGGCCATAAAGCGGTGTCGGGCATCGAAGGGGATGGCGTCGGTTCGCGTCCATTCTGCCTGTTCCCGGCGCACATCCAGACCCATTTTTCCCGCAAAGGAAAGTAGAGCCGCTTCCATTGGATCGCCTTCTGCATGCCACGCATCGTCCCTCTCACGCAGCGCCGCGTCGTTGCAGAGCGCCGCAACCCGGGCGAGTTCTTCCAGCACGCCGTGCTCAGAGGGGACAACACTTGTGTCCTTCAACTTCAACGCGCCTTGCGGCGCATACCCCTCGCCTTCTAAGGTAAACAGATGCTGCCCCGTGAATACGGACGCCACCATCATTTCATTGCGCGTCAGGGTACCGGTCTTATCCGAACAGATTACGGAAACCGAACCCAGTGTTTCGATAGCAGGCAACCGCCTCACAATTGCATGCCGCCTTGCCATGGCCTGCACCCCGACGGCAAGGGTAATAGTGAGCACTGCCGGCAAGCCCTCCGGGATAGCGGCCACCGACAGCCCGACCACCGACATGAACATTTCGGAGAAATCGTGATGACCGACGAAATAGCCGTAGATCAACAACAGCGCCGCAATAAGCAAGATCAAAACCGTCAGCCATTTGGCAAACACGCCCATTTGCCTGACCAGGGGCGTTGTCAGCGACTCCACGGTCGTCAGTAGGCTGCTAATTCTCCCGATCTCCGTATGGTCCCCGGTGGCCACCACCACTCCCCTGCCCTGGCCCGAGACCACCAGGGTGCCGGAGAACGCCATACAGGCGCGGTCACCGAGCGGTGCGTCCTCTGCAACCGGCGCGGTCCCCTTCTGGACAGGGACGGACTCGCCTGTCAATATCGCCTCCTGGACCGATATCCCGTGAGCTTTGAACAGGCGCAGATCGGCCGGAACCTTGTTGCCCGCCTCGAGCAGCACGATATCGCCCGGAACCAGCGCCTCGCCATCGATGCTGACGCGCTCGCCGCCCCGTATTACATCGGCACGCGGCGCGAGCATCTGGCGAATCGCGTCCATGGCCTTTTCCGCCTTGCCCTCCTGAATGAAGCCGATAATGGCGTTGGCCACCACCACGGCCAGAATGACGGCCGTGTCGACCCAATGGCCCAACGCGACGGTGATCAGCGCGGAACCGAGCAGGACGTAGATGAGGATATTGTGGAAATGAAGCAGGAACCGCAGCCAGGCGCTGCGCTTTTTCGCCTCCGGTAACCGGTTGGCGCCATATCTGGCAAGCCGCGCCTCGGCTTCTTGCTGATCCAGGCCGGCCTCGGATGTGTTCAGCCCTTTCAGCGCCGCCTCTGCCGCGCTACTGTGCCAGGTCGCCTGCGCCTCTTTCGAGCTTGTTGTCTGCATGCCGCACCTACACCGTCACGTACGTTCGACACAAAACTCTGTCTCTGGATTCAGGGTTCCTTCGGGCCTGACATTCGCCTTTCTCGACCGGCCGGCCGTCGCGGCCCTGCGACGCGGCAACTATTGAGATATTCTTACCAGTACTTAGGGTCGCTTAGTGCACGAGGACACACCAACTGGCCGCTCAGCGATTCAAGAGGATCGCCCTGTAGCGCGATCGCCATCCAGGCCTCCGGGTACAGAATATCATACGGCGCACGAACCCGGTGATGGGCACTGAAGCCGCGCGGACCATAGTAGCGCGGATCCCCGAGCACGAACACCGCATCGACCCCGCGCGCCCGTAGCACGCTGAGGCCCCTCTCGATAAGCGCCCGCCCGATACCCCGGCCCTGATGTCGCCTGGCGACGGCCAGCGGCGCGAGTATACACGCCGACACCGTCCCGGCACCCTCAATGCGCACCGTACTGAAGATGACGTTGCCGACCACCTCACCGCCCGTTTCCGCCACCAGCGCGAGCAGCGGCTGCGCCGTGGCATCCACGAACAATGCCGAGACGAGCTCCGCGATAGTCTCACCCTCTTCCCCGAAGGCGTTCAGATGAACCTGCCTGATCGCGGTCAGATCGGACTCTCGGGCCTCCCTTATCTCCACGGGACCGCCAATCTGGGCTTAGGCCGCGCGGCAAGGCGCAGCCATTGGCGGCCCCGCCGGCCTCCTGGTTCGATCCGGTTATCGCAGCGAGCCTTGATCAAATCAGCCTCGCACCGCCGTCCAGGACATTGATGGTGCCCGTGACATAAGGATTGACCATGAGCGACAGATATCCTGACGCGATCTCGTCGAGCGTTCCCAGCCGTCCGGCCGGAAACTGGCGGGCATAATCCTGCACGGATTCGCCTTTTGCCTCGACAAACCCCGGACTGACACAATTCACCCGCACCGGTCCGAGCTCGACCGCCAACGTCCGGCAGAGCGTTTCGGTGGCGCCATTGATGAGCGCCATCGTCGAAGCCCCCCGGTAGATTCTCTCGCCTGCAATGCCGCTGGTGAGGACAATACTTCCCGTCTCACTGATGTAGCGCGCGGCCACCTGAACAAGCCGGTACTGCCCCCAGAATTTCGTCTCGAAAGCACGCCTTGCTTCGTCAATATCGACGTCGACAAACGCTCCTGAGCGAACCTCCGGCCTCACGGCGACGATCAAGTGGTCGATCGCACCGATTGACTCGAACAGCCCCTCGCAGGCGTTCGGGGCAGTAATATCGAACGCATGAGTTTCCACCGCATCCAACCGTTCTGGCAATGCGGCCATGCGTTCCGGCGCACCACGAGAGGCGACAATAACGTTCGCCCCTTGTCGCCGTAGGCGCTTTACCACTGCCAGGCCAATACCGGAGCTCCCCCCGACCACCAATACGCGCTTCTGCTCCAAAGTAAGATCTGTCATCTCAGTCTATTACCGAATTCCCGGATAAGCGGCAGCTGATGAAGGGTGGCCTTTGCGCATTCATGGCGCAGCCATAAATAAAACAATGTACAGGCTAAGATATCCGACCGAGCACCGCGAGCGGATTGACGGTCTTGTCAGGCCCACTGGGGCAGAGCCTTTTTCAGCCCTTGCCTCCAATCGCTCACAAACTGCTCGATTGATTCGACAAATTCGGCCTCGGCCGTCCTGTCATCGATCGTGCAATGGACGACCAGCACCCCTTCTTCCCTCTTCACCGCGACTGTCCAGGCCAGCGCATGCGGACAGCTCAACAACGCGACTCGCACGCCATTTCGAATTCTTTCGCGGGAAACCTGGAATTGGCCCCATACGCAGTAGATTTCGCCAATATTTTCCGACTGGACGGAAATCACAGAATCGATTGAGGCGCACAACCCCGGAAGGCGATCGATCGTTACAAGCTCGTAGACCCACTCAGGGCTAATAGTCTGACTCTCGATTTCCGCAAAGAACTCCATGCAACACCTACTTTATGTCGATCTTTCTTTTCGCCTAACGCCTAAATAACTGGCGGGCGAAAGTGGCGAATTTTTGCGTCTTTTGCAAAAATTGCGACGCTTTTGACCGTCCATGTTAATTTTTTTGTTATGTGATTAGCGAACAACACGAATGGTTGTATCACTTTCCCTAACTGCAAAATATTCCCGCACTAAGATTACCCCAACATAAGACATTAAAGCTTGATTTAATATGTTGGCATAAAACCATTCGCCCATACTTCCTTGGGGTGGATTATCTCTAGACGTTCCAATTTCTACGACCCTACCTATAAATTGTCGCCTTAAGGTCTGCCATTGTTGCGCAGATATAGTTTGATTTTCATTTGCGCCAAAAAATATCTCTGTACCTATTTCTATACATCCATTGTAATCAAAGGTCGATCTACCGCCCCAGGTTATTATTGGCATGAATCTTTTCTCCTTATCTCACATAACGTTTGCGTAACAGGCGCGATGAACCGCCCCGGGTTTTGAGGAGGCTGTTTGGTTTAAGTCAGGCCGCTATCGCATCCTGACTGGCGAGTTGCCGGTAGTAGTCTGCCTCAGCTTCCGCCGGAGGAATATACCCCAGGGGCTCCATCAACCGCTGATGAT
>DATFLL010000062.1:0-4202 GCA_035267785.1 Gammaproteobacteria bacterium
ATGCCGGCACACCCGCACCCGCGCCTGCCCCGGCCGCCGAACCCGCTCCGGCGCCTGGCGAGGAAGGCAAGCCTGCCGGCGACCAGGACGGCAAGACCGAGGAGGAAAAGGCTGCCGAGGAGGCGAAGGCCAAGGTCGAGAAGGAGATCAACGACGAGGCCGACGCGCTCAACCTCAAGGACAAGACCCGCGAACGCTTCACCGAGATCCTGCGCAGCAACAAGGAGCAGGCTGCCGAGCTCGAGTCGGTACGCTCGGAGATGGCTTCCGCGCGCGAAACCCTGCAGGCCAACGACGAGCTCATGAGCTCGCTGATTGACAGCACCATCACCGGGCCGCAGCTGGCCGGCATGCTGAACGTGGCCAAGCTGATGAACAGCGAGGACCGCAACGATCGCGCGATCGCCTTCGACGGGCTCATGGAGGAGCTCAAGAAGATGGCCGTGGATCTGGGCCGCGAGATCCCCGGCTTCGCGGATCCACTCGAGCCGTATCCGGATCTGCAGCAGAAGGTCGAAAGCGGCGACATGCTGCGCGAGGATGCGATCGAACATGCCAGGCTGCGTCGTGAGGGCGAGAGCCGTCAGCAGCAGGACCAGCAGCGCAACGAGTCGCAGCAGTACGAGGATGCACGTGTCCAGGCGCTCACTGATCTGCAATCGCTGTATTCCGAGCTCGGCACCAACAACGCCAACTGGCAGCAGCAGGTCCAGATGCTCACGCCGGCGATCGACATCATCGTCGGCAGCATGCACCCGAGCCAGTGGGTCGGGGCCATCCGCGATGCCTATCGCAAGCTGCCCCCGATCGCTGCGACGCCGGCTCCCGCGCCGGCACCGGCTGCCCAGGGCGCAAAGCCTCCCGTGGCCACCAGCCCGCTGCGTCCGAGCACGGCAACCGCGGCCACCATGCAGCAGGAGTTCAAGCCCGAGGAGGATGGCAAGGCGTTCCACTTCGGAGTTCAGCAGGCCAGCAAGGGTTGACAGCTTCCCGCGATGTGGCACCGTAATCCCACATCGCGGGATCTTTCCGTGGCCAGCGTGAAGCGTAAGCCGGTATCGCACCCGGTAGCACCGAGCGGGGATTCGTGCTCCCCATCACGCCAGGACATCGAGCGAACCGCACCGCGCAAGCCGTATCGCCGGAGTCGCGTCCGGTAGCACCGAATCGAGGCGTCGTGTCCCTCATGCGTGGAATGGCAGGCCGAACCATCGGCCCGTTTTTCCTACTCATGCCAGGAGCGCACATCATGCCTCTCACCGCCGCACAGCTTGCCGCCGGTGCCAACCTGCAGCTGGAAACCTACGCCAAGGGCGACCCGGTTGACTCGATCAACCCGCGCCGTCCGTTCATGGCGTGGCTGCTCAAGAACAAGAAGGCGTCCGTTTTCTCGAACGGCGTGTTCAACGAGAAGGTTCGCATCTCCAACAACGGCAACTACCAGAACTACACGGGTGACGACCAGGTCACTTACAACCGCCGCGACACCGTTCGCCGCGCGCCGTTCCAGCATTACGAGTCGCACGACGGTTTCAGCCTGAACGAAACCGAGCTCGCCAACAACGGCATCATCCTGACCGACGACCAGTCGGCCACGCCGACCGCGCAGGAGGAGACGCAGGTCGTCAACCTGCTGCGTGAAAACTACCAGGTCATGAAGCAGTCCATGGAAGAGGGCTGGGACCAGGAAGTGCATCTCGACGGAACGCAGAACTCCAAGGCCGTGCCGGGCCTGGACGCGCTCGTTTCGACCACGCCGTCCGTGGGCACGATCGGTGGCCTGGACGCCGCGACCTACACCTTCTGGCGCAACAACGCCGATCTGGCGATCAGCACGGCGACCGCCGGCAACCTGGTCGACCACATGGAGACGCAGTGGCGCGCCTGCACCACCTACGGCAAGCGCGTGCCGGACTTCATCGTGTGCGGCTCGGCCTACTACGACGCCTATCGCAAGGACGCCAACAGCGTCGTGTCGCGCTACATCGAGGGTTCCGGCAACCAGCGTGGCGGCGTGTCGATCGATCCGTCGACCGGCGATCTGTACTTCAAGAAGGTCCTGGTCGTGTGGGATCCGACCTTCGACGCGCTGGACGTGGCCAATCCGGGCCTGACCTACCCGTGGATCAAGCGGTGCTATTTCCTGAGCTCGAGCGCCTTCTTCCTGCGCCCCTTCAAGGGCCGCTGGATGATCCAGCGCAAGCCGCCGCGGATGTACGACCGCTACACCTACTACTGGGGCAAGACCGCGGACTACGGCATCACCATGCCGGCGCGCAACTGCCACTCGGTGCTGTCCATCGCCTGAACCGGGGAGATCAACCCGGGGCTTCGGCCCCGGGTCTTTTTCCGGTCGCAACGAGGTATCAAGTCATGAATCTGCTCACTGTCGACAACACCGCCCAGGAGCTCTCGGTTTCGCCCTTCATCCCGGGCATGAACGGCGTGGCGGTCAACTTCACCGCCGGCGCGCTGGTCCTGCAGGGCTCCCCGGACGGCACGACCTACACGACCCTGGTCACGGTACCGGCCGGCGGGATGATCGAGATCCCGGAACTGCCGACGTACATCAAGGTTTCGACCGCCGCCACCGTCTACGTCCTGGCCTGACCCGTAGCGCCCTGCAGTTGCCAGGGCGCTATGCTTTGCCAGAACCCCAGCAAAGGACCACATCATGTCCAAGACCACCGTCACCAAGCTGCACGTGCTCGTCGATCGCGACGCGGGCCAGAAAATCCCGTGTGTCATCTTCGACTTCGAGCTCCCCATCCTCGAGGACATCCATGCCCGCGAGGGCTCGCTCGTGCATGAGCTCGACAGCTGGCAGGTCGAGCTCGACGACTTCGACGCCCAGCGCGCCCACGCCGGCCTGATGTCCAAGTACAACCAGCCCGAGACGCAGGCGATCGTGCGCTCGCACTACCGTGGTGCGCGTGAGCTCGCCCGGCGCACCGGCCTGCCGATCGGCGACACGACCCAGGTACAGCAGCAGTCGCTCGTCAACACCCGCAATCCTGAGCGCGAGGCGTTCTTGCAGCGCCAGGCCGACGCGATCAAGGCCAAGCAGGCGCACGCCTCCGATCCGGCCGATCCGGGCACCGATCCCGGCACCGGTACCGAGCCGGCCGATCCGGGCACGGGAGCCGATGCCGGTACCGATCCGGGCGCGGGCACCGACCCGGCCAATCCGGGCGTCGACCCGGGCCTGGCCAATGAAGATCCGAGTGGGGACTCGGGTGGGGAAGGCGGGCAGCTGACCGGTTCCTGATCGGTCCATGCCCGTCACCGGCACTATGCCGGCCGTGGAGTGACGGGGCCGGGGAAACTCGGCCCCGTTTTTGCATCTGGAGCTCGCCGTGAACACCTACAACGCCATCACCGCGCTGCTGCTGCCCTACCACGACACGCTTGCCAACCTGCGCAAGCGCCTGCTCATGCGCACGGGCTACTCGCAACAGCTGACCACGCCGCCGCCCGGCATTGCTGCGCTCTACAACGACTATCTGCAGTCGGCGCAGCGCCAGCTTCGCGGCATGACCAATTCGGTCTGGAAAAAGCAGCTATGGTTTACCTGGCAGCTGCAAGCCGGCGTACGCTTCTACGATCTGCCGACCGGCAACAACGCGATCACCGCCTACGTGGGCGCCGACGCGCTGCCAGGCGCGGCCTCGCCGACCACGCAGAACATCGCGGCCCAGCTGGATCCGGGAAGTGTGCAGTGGGTGGGCATCAGCCAGGGCGACAACGTGTGGCGTCCACTGACCAAGGGCATCGACCCGGTGGGCTTCCGTGCCTCCGGCGATGCGATCCCGTTCTCCTACGAGTTCAACAACGGCATCGAGATCTGGCCGGCTCCAACCGACGCCAGCTGGTACCTTCGTATCAAGGGCGCGTTCGACCTTCTTCCGTTCACCAACGACACCGACATCTGCTCGATCGATAGTGAGGCGGTGTTCCTGCATGCGCTTGCAACGGTCATGTTCGACAAGGGGAAGGCCGCGGCTGGCCAGACGGCCGAGCAGCAGTTGACCATCTACCTCGGCAATCTGGTGGGCGAAGGCCATGGCACCGCCCGCTATCAGCCCGGTGGTGCCGTTCCGCCGCCGGCCGTACCGCCGAAGATGGTGTAAGTCATGGCTTCGCGCGAGATCGTCCTCACCTCCCTCAAGACCGGCATCAACCGCCTGCGAATCAAGGGCGGC
>DATFLL010000063.1:0-8516 GCA_035267785.1 Gammaproteobacteria bacterium
AAAACCCCGGCCGCTTGGACCACGACCGAGGTTTTCCTCGAAAAGCCGTTAACTGGAGCGGGAAACGAGACTCGAACTCGCGACCCCAACCTTGGCAAGGTTGTGCTCTACCAACTGAGCTATTCCCGCCTCGTTACGAAGCTCGCTATTGTAAACATCAGCCCTGTCCTGTCAAGCCGTTCCGGCTGCTCAATCCTCGGCCCCGGGCGGGGGATCGAGCAGCAGCGGCCAGGCAGCCCGGGCATAGACGTAGGCCGACCACAGGGTCAGGATCGCCGCCAGATACAGCAGGGCGATACCCGCGTCCTCTGTGGGAAATGCACCCACCGGATGGCGGTACAGGAGCATGACCAGAGCGGCCATCTGGGCCGTGGTCTTGATCTTGCCGACGAACGATACCGCCACCTTGGCCCGCTCGCCGATCTTGGCCATCCACTCGCGCAGGGCCGAAATGGTGATCTCCCGGCCTATGATCACGGCGGCCGGCACCGCCAGCACGAGGCCGGGCTTTTCGCTGACCAGCAGGACCAGCGCCACCGCCACCATCAGCTTGTCGGCCACCGGGTCGAGGAAGGCGCCAAAGGAGGACATCTGACCCAGGCGCCGCGCGAGATAGCCATCGAGCCAGTCGGTCACCCCGGCCAGGGCGAAGACCACCGCGGCTGCGATGTCCGACCAGTTGAAGGGCATGTAGAAGACCAGCACGAACACCGGGATCAGGATGATCCGCAGCAGGGTCAGCTTGTTGGGCAGATTCCACATGATCTCGCGTCCTGCTCGGCTCCTATTGTCCGTCGGCGTGGAATGCGTCGTAGATACGCTGGGCCAGCTGGCGGCTGATCCCCGTGACGTTGGCCAGGTCCTCGACCCCGGCGCGCGCGACCTCCTGCAGGCCGCCGAACTGGCGCAGCAGCTGCTGGCGCCGCTTGGGCCCCAGGCCCGGGATTTCCTCGAGCACCGAGGTCGTGCGCCGCTTGCCGCGGCGCTGGCGATGGCCGGTGATGGCGAAGCGGTGGGCCTCGTCGCGGATCTGCTGAATCAAATGCAGCGCCGGCGAATCCGGGGGCAGTATAAGCTCGGTGCCGGGACCGGACAAGCAAAGGGTCTCCTGCCCCGGCCGGCGTGCCGGGCCCTTGGCCACGCCGATGACGTTGACGCCGGCGATCTGCAGTTCCTGCATCACGTCCACGGCCTGGGCCACCTGCCCCGCCCCGCCGTCGATGAACAGGATGTCGGGCAGTTTGCCCTCCCCGTCGCGCAGGCGGCGAAAGCGGCGCAGCAGCGCCTGGTGCATGGCGCCGTAGTCGTCGCCGGGCGTGACGCCCTCGATATTGAACCGCCGGTAGTCCGATTTGAGAGGTCCGTTGGTGTCGAAGACCACACAGGAGGCCACCGGCGCCTCGCCCATGGTGTGGCTGATGTCGAAACATTCCAGCCGCGACGGCAGCTCGTCCAATGACAGCGCCTCCTGCAGTGCCTCGAAGCGCTGTCCCATGGTGGCGCGGGAGTTGATGCGCGCCTCGAGCGCGATCTCGGCATTGGCCTGGGCCATCTTCAGCCAGCGGGCCCGATCGCCGCGCACGCGGCTGGCGATGCTCACCTTGCGCCCCGCCTCGGCGCCCAGCACAGACTCCAACAGTTCGGTGTCCTCGGGGGCCGGGCTGACCAGGATCTGCTCGGGCACCTCATGCGCGGTGCCGCGGCCCTCGGCGGTCAGATAGTACTGCGGCAGGAAGGCCTCGATGAGCGCCGCGGGATCGGCATCCTCGGCGTTGCGCAGGAAGAAGGTCTTGTTGCCGAGATTGCGCCCGGCACGGATATAGAACACCTGCACACAGCCCAGCCCCGCGCGGCTGGCCGCGGCGATCACGTCGAGGTCCCCGCCCTGGCCGCTGACGTACTGGCGCTCCTGCACGCGGCGCAGGCTGGCGATCTGATCGCGGAAGCGCGCCGCCTGCTCGAAGTCCAGCGCCTCGGCCGAGCGCTCCATGCGCCGCACCAGCTCATCGATGACCTCGCTGTCCTTGCCCTCCAGGAACATGACCACGTGGCGCACGTCCTCGCCATAGTCCGCCTTGTCGACATACCCCACGCACGGCGCAGTGCAGCGCTTGATCTGATACTGCAGGCAGGGCCGGGAGCGGTTGCGGTAGAAGCTGTCCTCGCACTGGCGCACCGGGAAGACCTTCTGCAGCAGGTTCAGCGTCTCGCGCACGGCCCCCGCGCTCGGATACGGCCCGAAGTAACGCCCCTTGCCGCTGCGCGCCCCGCGGTGGAAGCCCAGCCGCGGGAAGTCCTGGTCCGTGCTGAGATAGATATAAGGATAGCTCTTGTCGTCGCGCAGCAGAACGTTGTAGCGCGGGCGCAGCTCCTTGATGAGGTGGTTCTCGAGGATCAGCGCCTCGTTCTCGGTGTGCGTGACCGTGACCTCCACGCCCTGGACCTGGCCCATCAGCGCCCGGGTCTTGGGGTGGGTGATCGTCTTTTGGAAATAACTGGAGACGCGCTTTTTGAGATTGCGCGCCTTGCCGACATAGAGCACCTCGCCGCCGGCGTCGAGCATGCGGTAGACCCCCGGGGCGTTGGTCAGGGTGGCGAGGAAGGCCTTGGCGTCGAAGGCGGCCTCGGATTGGGACGGGTGCTGGGGCTCGCTCATGGCGGTCGATGGCGGCGGCTCAGGCGGGGATCAGTCGTCGTACCTGCCTGAACACGCTGCGGAACATGGCCTCGGTCAGTCGGCCGGTCTGCGTGTTGTAGCGGCTGCAGTGATAGGAGTCGATCAGCCAGCGGCCTTCGGGCAGCCGATGTTTGGCGCCGTGGCCGAACTTGTGCTCGGAGAGCTTGAGGCCGGTGGCGCGCAGCACGGCCCCATGGGCGATGCTGCCCAGGGCCAGCACCACGGTCTTGGGACCGAGGGCGGCGATCTCCTCGGCGAGGAAGGCGTTGCAGGTGCGCACCTCCTGCCCCGTGGGCTTGTTCTCCGGGGGCAGACACTTGACCGCGTTGGTGATGCGACAGCCCTTGAGCCTGAGACCGTCGTCGGGGCTGGTGCCGTCGGGCTGATTGGAAAACCCGAACTCGTGCAGGGTCCGGTAGAGCAGGATGCCGGCGAAGTCTCCCGTAAAGGGGCGCCCCGTGGCATTGGCCCCATGCATGCCCGGCGCCAGCCCCACGACCAGCAGCTTGGGGCGCGCGACGCCGAACGGCGCCACGGGGCGGGCGTGATAGTCGGGATACTCCTCGCGCACCGCCGCCAGGTGGGCGGCCAGACGCGGACAGCGCCGGCAGTCGGGATCGAAGCTGGCAATCGGCTTAGTCATCTCTTGCTTGTCTGGTGCGTATCTGGTGCGTATCTGGCATGGACGCCGCCCGGTCGCATCGAGCGACGTCGATCAGGCTTGCGCGGCACCCGATGGCGGGGTGCCGCGGCGCGGGCGGCGCGCTATGATGAGGCCATTACGAAAACAACAACTGGAAGGATAACGATTTGGTCCGCAGGCGTAAATCACAAGGCTCCAATGCGGTGCGCCGCCGTGGCAGTTGAGGGAAAACCCCGCCTGCTGGCGGTGATGGAGCTCGGCGGGTGTGCCGACCTGGTACCCGCGGCCCAGGCCGCCGGCTTCGAGGTCACGCCCTGCCCCACCATGCGCAAGGCCCTGAACCTGCTCGGCAAGGTCAAACCCGACGTGGTCGCGGCGGAGTTTCTATACGGTCCCGTCTACGGCTCGCGCATCAGCAACTTCGAGACGCTGATGGCCGGGATGCAGCGCCACGTACCGGACGCCAAGCTCATCGCCCTGTTGGAACGGGCCGACGCGGCCCACCTCGATCAACTGGCCGAGCGCTTTGCCGTCTTCGAGCGCGTCTACCTCCCGGCCGATCGTGCGGTGCTGGTAACGAAACTGGCCGAGACGCTGCGCACGGCGCGTGCGCCATCGGATTGACTGGAAAGCACGTCAGACGGCTCCCGCCACGCCGTCGAATTCCGTGGTGCTCATATCGCCGTCGTTGACGATCCGGATGCCGGTCACGCCCGGCATGCGGCTGAGGATGTAGCCTGCCATCATCATGGCCAGCGCCTCGTTCTCGGTGTGCAGGGCGGTCAATATCTTGTCGGCGGCGATCTGGCAGCGCTGCAGGGTGCCGGGCTGCTCGACCCATTCGCGGCTCATCTGCCAGCCCTGGTCCATGTCGGCGTCCATGCGCGCGAAAAAGTCCTCGCCCTCGGCGACGACATCGTCCGGGACTTCGACTTGGTACTGGTCGGCATCGACCGTGATGGTCAGTTCCATGGCGGCTCCCCCATTCGCGCTGTTTCGCCCAAGCTTATTTCGTTATCGCGGCCCCGGGCCAGCCTATCCCCGGCGGCGTATTCCGTTGGCACCCCGCGCCCGTTACAGTGTCGGTCTGTCACAATGCACCGGAGACGGATCCGGCTACTGGAGTCGAAGCGATGCTGTTACACATCCCCGCGGTCGTGGGCCGCGCCGAGCTCGAGGCCGTCCGTGAGCTGCTCGCCGAGGCGCGGTTCGTGGACGGGCGCCTGTCGGCCGGCAAGGCCGCCCGGCGCGTCAAGCGCAACGAGGAGCTCGAACCCGACCCGCGGCTGATCGACCGTCTGAACGCCATGGTCATGACGCCGCTCGTCCAGCATCCCCTGTATCAAAGCGCGGCCCTGCCGCTGCGCATCGCCTCGCCCTTCTACGCGCGCTATACACCGGGCATGTCCTACGGCCAGCATATCGACGACCCGGTCATGGGCACCGGCGAGCGCTACCGCTCCGATGTTTCGATCACCGTGTTTCTGAACGCGCCCGAAGACTATGACGGCGGCGAGCTCGTCATCCGCGGCGCCTTCGGCGATACCACCGTGAAACTGCCCGCCGGCGACGCGGTGTTGTATCCCTCCTCCAGCCTGCACCGCGTGGCCGAAGTGACGCGAGGCGAACGCCTGGTGGCCGTGACCTGGGTGCAGAGCCTGGTGCGCGAACCCGCCCGGCGCGAGCTGCTGCACGAGCTGAACCTGGCACGCGAGCATTTGCTGAGCGAGGCCCCCGAGGCGGACGCCACCGCCCACGTTGACCACGCCTATGTCAATCTGGTGCGGATGTGGTCGGAGGTCTGATCAGGCTGAAAATGCAAAAACGCCGCCGGCACCGAGAGTCGTATCCCGGTGCCGGCGGCGTCGTCAGCTGAAGCTCAGCGCTTGGACCCGGCCTCTTCGTGGGCCATGTCCACCACCTTCATCGCCAGGTCGCGGCATTCCTGGCGGTAGCTGTGCAGGGGATGACCCTCGGGGGCGGCGAAATAATCCTGAGGATCGACGCCGTCTTTGTGCTCGTAATCCTGGAACATCTTCTGCATTTCCAGCATCTTCTTGATAAGCTTCTGTTTTTCGCTCATGTCTGGTGCCTCGTTCACGCTGTGGTGATGGAAATCCTGGCCGCACCTTAGCCCAGGGTGCGGGCCCACTCCATATCCAATTTGGCCTATACGCGGAGCAATCGCGCCGGGGCGCGATTAGTAACCGCCCTTGCGCCGGCTCTCCGGCAGCCCGGCGATGCGTCCGCCCTGCTTGCTCGGGTCGCCCGGGAACAGCGCATAGAGCGACTTGGCGTCGACCTTCTCGCCGTCCCAGATATCGGCCATGCCCTTGACCATGGTGCGCGTGTTGGGCTGGTTGCCCCCATTGTCAAAATATTCGTCGCGCAGGTACTTGATGACGTCCCAATGCCGGTCGGTCAGCTCGATACCCTCTTCGGCGGCGATGGCATGCGCTATCTCCTCGTTCCAGTCTTCCTGGTTCTCGAGAAAGCCCGTGGCCGTGGTCGCAATGGTCTTGCCTCCTACCTCCATAGTCCTCCAACCCTCCTCTCACTCTCGGTTTTTTGGATCGGCCTGCGCGCAGTGCAGACCGTGCGTTGAAAAAACCCTTGGCGCTATTACTCGTCGTCGCCCTTGACCGCCTTGATTCCCTTGTGCGGGATGAACAGCCCGCAGCCCATCCGCCGGTGCGGGCCGATACCCAGGCGCTGCAGACGCACCGACTCCTCGGGCTCGAGGTCGGCCAGCATCAGGCTGCGCGTATGGATCTCACCGCTCGGCGTGCGCATGACGTGGCTGCGCCCGCACAGGGCCTTACGCACGCCGATGTCGAGCGCGCGCAGCTCGCCTACGGCCCAGTCGAGGAAGGCCTCCTCGCGCGCCTGCTCATCGTCGGCGCCGCCCGTACCGGCGATCGGATCCGGGGCCACAACGTAGCGCGCAAACAGCGTGGGCAGACTGCTCAGCACCTTGACCTCGCCGCCGGCCTCGACGCCGAGGGCGTGGCCGGCGATATCCAGCGTTCGGCCGCCGAGCGCCTCGGCGTCCCCTACGCGTTCGGCCGACAGGCGCAGCGTCAGGCGCGTGCGACGCGACGGGCACAACACCTCGTTTTCCGGATCATCCGGGCGATACCAGCCGTTGCCCGACTCGGCGCCGTGGATCAGGTGAATCCCGGCGGCAGGGTCGTCGGCCAGCCAGGGCAGCATGGCGTGCAGCGCTTCGGACAACGCGTGGGCGTGATCCAGCGGCAGACTGCGCGCGCGGATGCGAAACGCGACATCCACCACGTCGTCGGGCACGACGATGGGGGTGTCCTTGCTCTTGTCTTCTTCCCAGTACACCTTGAAGTCGTCTAATTACCGGCGCTGGTAAAGATCGCCTCCAGGCGAGTCTCCCAGTCCTCGGGGGTATCGTGAAACGGCGGTTTGACGTCCATGCTGAAGAACATCTCGCCGGCCCGGGCCCGTTCGCGCAGCAGCTCGGTGAGCTGTTCGAAGGATTCCAGCTCATGGTGCTGGAGGAGCATTTCACTGAGCCACAGCATCGGGATCCTCCGCCGTATCGTTGCCAAAACAGTCGTTGAAATCGGTACCGGCGATCCGGTCATAGTAGCGTGCGCGGTACAGCAGCCGCGTGCCGTTCGGTCCGTCGCGAAACCCGCCTCGGCTGTGCAGCACGTTGTTGCTCAGCACGCCCTCGCCCGGCCCCAGCCGGTAGCTGAAGACGCCGGGGCCGGCGTCGCCCAGCAGCTCGCGCAGCCGCGCCGCGGCCTTTTGCGTCGGCGCATCGCTCTTCCAGACGATATTGCGCAGCCGGGCGGTGTAACGCATGTGCAGATTGCCGGTTCCCGGTTCGACCGAGAATACCGGCCCGCTCTGCGCGCCGCGCAACTCCTCGCCCCCCTCGGTGTTGGGCGGGATGGTCATGGCATCCGGGCGCATCAGCGCAGCGATGAGCTCGGGGTTTTCGTCGCGCAGCACGATATAGGCGAGCTCGTGATCCAACAGGCCGTTCTCCCCGCCCTCTGCGGCGGGCTGCACGCAGTGCATGAGAATGGCACGAATCGTCTGCTCGGGTGGGTTGTAATAACCGTCGGTATGCCAGTTCAGTGCGCGGTCCGTATAAGGTATGTAACCGCCGTGACGACCGCCGGGCACCACCCGCAGCGAGGTGATGCCATCGTCGTCGGCGCACAGGTTGTTGTCCAGGCGCTCCAGGCCGAGTTGGCGGCCGAGACGGCGGATGACCGCCTTGTCCCGCGCCGCCTCGCGGCCCGCCTCGGAATCCAGGGCATAGATCGCCAGGTTGGCCTTGCGACAGCGCGCCAGGACGCCCGCGTGCTCGTCGGGGCGCAGCGCGGCGGCATCGACGATAGACACGCGCAGCGAGCCGACGTCCTCGGGATAGTCGCGCAGCTTGGCGGCGCGCCACCGCCGATAGGCGGTGTCGTCGCTCAGATCGAAGGGCCCGCCGCGCATGGCGTCGCGCGCGGCGCTTGTTTGGGCCAGAGTTGTCATGGTCGAGCTGCGCCTTTCGGCCGCTCCCGGCGCGCGGGCCGGGGACCGTTCGGGGCCGGTGAGCCGGCGTGAATTCGGGGGGCGCCACAGCGACTCGGCGGCGCCCGTCACAACCGCTTAATTAAAGCCGTTTGGAGCGGCCAACACTTATATCCCATTGGGGATAACCCCCCTCCCGACGTCTCCCCCATAGGAAGGGTATGCGCGCCGCGCGCCGCCACCTATCCTCTTGTGCCAAGTCTACGAAGTCCGGCGGGACGCAGCACTGCCCACACGGCAGAACGAATAAGAATGCAGGCCGCAACAGGGCCTGTGCCCGCCGCCACGGGATCAGGTCGCGTTTATTTGGCTGGTCCAAACGGACAACCTTCCATTCCTAAGGAGTGCGCCATGGCGAAAGACATCTACGAAACCCCGATGCTCGATGAGCTTGAGAACGGCCCCTGGCCCAGCTTCGTCTCCGGCATCAAGCGCTTGCGCGACCAGCACCCTGACCAGCGTATTCAGGGCATGGCCAACTCGCTGCTCGGACAGCTCGAGCACTCCTACGAGACCCGCAAGGGCTACTGGAAGGGCGGTACGGTCAGCGTCTTCGGTTACGGCGGCGGCATCATTCCGCGCTTCTCCGAGGTCGGCAAGGCCTTCCCCGAATCCAAGGAATTCCACACCCTG
>DATFLL010000064.1:0-3887 GCA_035267785.1 Gammaproteobacteria bacterium
CCAACGCGCTCGACGCCGGCGTGGAGCTGCGCGCGGTCAAAGCACTCATGGGGCATAGCAGCCTCGACACCACCCTGAAATACGTCCACGACGACCGCGCCGCGCTGCACCGCAAGACCCAGCGACCGGGGGCTTGGTCCAAACCGAGCGATCCCTGAGCGGACTCGTCGGGGCAAACGTCCCGGGAGTCAATGCCGGGTGGCCGCGGGCAGTTACCTGCCCGCGGCTCCCACAGATCCGGTCGTGCCCGACTCGGGCAACCGGCTCCTCGAATCAAGCCTTCACTGCACGACGGTACACACTGTGCACCACACGCACGGCGGGCAACGGATAGCGGGCAAGCAGGCGGTGAAACACCTCCCACGGGAGCCGCGCAGCTCGCGAGCGCCGACTAAGCCACTTGCGCCACAGACCTTGCACCTCATGGCGAAACCGCAACAACGCAGCCGCGTTGCCGGTGATGCCGTAGTAGGCGTAATGGCCCTGCAGCTTGCGGCCAAGCACTTGCCACTGCACCCGCACGGGAAGGTGGCGATTGCGCTTGCACCACTGGCCGATCTCGCGCAGCGCACGGCTGAAGCGAGAGGCCGCCGTTTTGCGTTTCACTATCCAACGCCCTTTCCTGGAGCGTGCCCAAAAGTGGGTGAAGCCGAGCAGATCGAAGCTGCGCTCCTCATGGGGCGCATCTGGTCCCTTGCGCCGCAGCGGACTGCGAAAGTCCACCAGCCGGGTCTTTTCCGGGTGCAGCCGCAGGCCAAAGCGCGCGAAGCGCTTCGCCAGTACCGCCATCACCCGCCTCGCGTCGTCTTCCCTCTCAAACACTAGCGCCGCATCGTCGGCAAAGCGTATCTCAAACGCTCTGCCCCGCAGCCTCGGTTTGACGTCGTGCTCGAACCACTGGTCGAGCACTTCGTGCAGGTAGACGTTACTGAGCATGGGTGAGACCACACCGCCCTGAGGAGTGCCCTGCTCGGGCCGGTGCAGCGTCCCGTCCTCCATGACCCCGGCGTTCAACCACTTGCCGATGGCGCGTCGGATCACTCCGTCGCGCACCCGTTGGTCCAGAAAGTCCCGAAGGTGACTCCATCTGACCTCGTCGAAGAAGCTCTGGATGTCCAGATCGATGATCCAGCCACCCCCGAGCTCCATCGACCCCTGCCACAGCGCCTGTAGCGCCTGATGGGCACTGCGCCCCGGGCGGAAGCCATACGAGCAGGGCAGAAAATCCTGCTCGTAGATCGGCTCCAGCACCATGAGCACCGCACGTTGAAGGATTTTGTCCTCCAGTGTGGGAATGCCGATCGGGCGGGTCTTGGCGGTGCCAGGCTTGGGCAGGTGCACACGGCGCACCGCGGGCGCGCGATAGCGCCCGGATTTGAACCGCTCGAGCAGGCTCGACAGGTTCGCCTCCAAATCCGCTTCGTACTGCGCCGCCGTCACACCGTCCACCCCTACCGCGCCGTCCTTGCGCGTGCGCCACCACGCCTCCCGCAACCACGCCAGATCGATGTGGTGCGCCAGCGTGGTCAGCGCCAGCTTCGGTTCTATCCGGGCCAGACTCGCTATCTTCTCTTGTCGCGTTGAGATGGTGTCCAAGCTCGGTGTCTCTGCCATCTTCCCCTCGAGAAGTCACTTGATCCGGTCCACCGCTTCCCTCCGCCGGCTCCCTCGGGCAGGTTCGCCGACCTCGACGGTACTATCAGTGGACTCCGACGTCTCGCCGCCCCTCGCGCCGCACTTCGTTGCCTTCGCTTGGCGCTACCACCGCGTTGTCCCCCACTTCGCTCCCGCGGGTCGGGACCACCCCCGCGAGCCCGGACCATTTCTAGCGCGGCGCCCGCGCCGCCTGCCTACGGTGGAGACAACGAGACCTCCCAGGTTCCTGGACGACCCTGTGTGTACATGCCCCGCTCTCAGACCCCGGCGGACCGCCGGCACCTCGCCCTTGACGGTGCCTGCGGTGTTGCCTTCCGTCTTTTGAACAACGTCGGCTCCGCACCTCGTTCTTTCGAGGCTCAATGACGCGGCCTGCACACTCTCTGTGGACGCTTCGCAGCCGGGGTCGCCCCCGAACCACGCACCACTCGATTCCGGCTGGTGGCTAACCTTGACCGTGCGGGACTTTCACCCGCTGGGTCGCGTAGAAGGTTTCCGTGATGTCCATCCGTCTACATCGCTTCCTCCTTCACCAAGCTTCGCCTGGCGCAATCAAAAGAAACCCAAAACCCCGGAGCCCGAGTATGCGCATAAAACGCACCTCGCAGATCAGTATATTCGATCAGTTCGCCGAGCACGAGATCGGTCGCGAGCTTCGCGCCATGTCCGAGCTACTCGACGCCCATCCGCAGCTGCTCGATCTCGTGGCCGACGACCTCGGCTGCTCGGCGACCACCGGGCGGTGCGGACTCAGCGCCGAGTCGACACTGCGCTGTGCCATTCTCAAGCAGTACCGACAGTTGAGCTACGAAGAGCTGGCGTTTCATCTGCAGGACTCGCTCTCCTTCCAGGCGTTTGCCCGATTGCCCCGGGGCCGGAGTCCCAAAAAGGCGGCGTTACAAGCCAACATCGCCGCGATCAGCGAGACCACCTGGGAGGCGATCAATCGCCACCTGGTGGGCACGGCCGCCGAGGGCGGCGTGGAACGGGGCACGATGTGGCGGGTGGACAGCACCGTGATCGACAGCCCCGTTCACGAACCCAGCGACAGTAGTCTGCTGCTGGATGGGGTCCGGGTCATGGTGCGGCTGCTGCAGGCGGGCCAGGCATTGCCTGGGGCGCCGATTTTGAACTGGCACAACCACCTGCGGCGGGCGAAAAAGCGCGCCCGCGCTATTCGCTATACCCGGGGCCATGACAAAAAGCAGGCGCTGTATCGTGATCTGACGGTGCAGACCCAGGCGACGCTCGGCTATCTCGAAGACAGCGCGGTCCGATTACAAGGGGCGGTGATCGATGCCCGGGCGCTGGCCGCCTGGCAGGAGAAAGTCGCTCATTACACCGGCTTGATCCAGCGGGTGATCGACCAGACCGAGCGCCGGGTATTCGCCGGCGAGCGCGTGCCGGCGGCGCACAAAGTCGTCAGCCTGTTCGAGGCGCATACCGATATCATCGTCAAGGACCGGCGCGAGGTGCACTACGGCCACAAGCTCAACCTCGCCAGCGGGCGCAGCGGGCTGATCTTCGATGCCGTCATCGAAGCCGGCAATCCGGCCGATGCCGAGCGCTTTATGCCGATGCTCACGCGCCACATCGAGACCTTTGGCACCGTGCCGCGGCAAGTGGCCGCCGACGGCGGGTATGCCTCCCGCGACAATCTGGCCGCGGCCAAGGCGGCCGGCGTCAAGGATGTCGCCTTCCACAAAAAGCGCGGACTGAACCTCGAAGCGATGGTGCGCAGCCAGTGGGTGTATCGCAAGCTGCGCAACTTCCGGGCCGGCATCGAGGCCGGCATATCGTGTCTGAAACGCGCCTACGGCCTGGCCCGCTGTACGTGGAAGGGGCTCGCCCATTTCAAGGCCTATGTGTGGTCCTCGATCGTCGCGCACAACCTGGCGCTGCTCGCGCGCCTGCGCGAAGCGCCTGCCTGATCGCTCGACCGTTCGGCGGCCACCCCCAGTGCATCGGCGCCCAAGCCGAGGGGGCGACTCGCCCCATTTCCGCGAGCGAGTTGCCTAAAACGCTATCAATGCGTATCACTCGCATCCCTGACCGGTTCCCCGGCCCTCGACGCTTGTGGTGCCAACTTCTCGCCGCACTTGCGCCTGCGAAAAACCGCGTTTATGGACGGACACTACCTATTGGGATATCGACACCGAAGCCGCAGCAGGTAGCACCGATTCCCTGCGTTAGCTGCCGCCCCACCATGGCAACGATCGCAGGCCGTGCGG
>DATFLL010000065.1:0-2081 GCA_035267785.1 Gammaproteobacteria bacterium
CGTCGTTGGTGAAGGCCACGATGGACGGCGTGGTACGGTCGCCCTCGCTGTTCTCGATTACCTTGGACTTCCCACCCTCCATGACGGCGACACAGGAGTTGGTCGTCCCCAGGTCAATTCCGATAATTCTTCCCATTTTTAGTCGTCTCCCAATGCTGGTTGCTGTCCGCGATGCGTCGTATCCGGTTGGCGCGCCGCCCCCATTTCGCACCCTTGGCGCTGCCCCTTGGTCGGGGCCCCGCCCTGCGGGAGCCGTTTTGGGCATCGGCGCTGCCCGATGCGCACTACATGGGGGGTAGCCCCTGTGAATTCAAGCCTTTTTCCGGCCCCTAGCCCTCCGCCGGCGCCTTGGCCACGACCACCATGGCCGGGCGCATCAGGCGCTCGTTGAGCGTGTAGCCCTTTTGCATGACGCTGAGCACCGTGTTGGGCTCGGCCTGCGTACTCTCCTGCATGGCCATCGCCTGGTGGAAGTCCGGATTGAACGGTTCGTTGACGGGGTTGACCTCGTGTATCCCGAACTTCTCCATGGCCGCGGTGAGCAGCTTGAGGGTCATCTCGGTGCCCTCGCGCAGCTTCTCCGCGGCATCGGCACCCTCGGCGCCCTCGGCCGCTGCCAGACCCAGCTCCAGGCTGTCGCGCACCGGCAGCAGCTCCTGGGCGAAGCGCTCCAGCGCGAATTTATGGGCGTTCTCCAAGTCCCGCTCGGAGCGCCGGCGCAGATTCTCCAGCTCGGCCCGGGCGCGCAGCACCTGGTCCCAGTTTTCCTGGGCCTTGGCCTCGGCCGCCGCCAGACGCGCCTCGGGGCTGGCGTCGCCCTGGCCTTCAGCCACCTGGGATTCGTCCGCGGCCTGAGTGGGCTCGGCGTCTTCCTGCTCCATCAGTGAATGCTCGTCGCTGGGGCTGGTGTTCGGCTCGTTATTGCTCATTCCTCACTCCCTCATCGAATGGTCTGCCCGGCCCCGCACCCTCGTGCACGGGGTAGGCGAATTCATCCCGCCCCGGCCGCAAGGCCCGGGGCGCATGTTAACCGAACATATGGGGGTTACGCCCCAGGCTTCAAGGCCGAGCCGAGCAACTTTGCCGTGATATCGACGATGGGGATGACGCGATCGTAGGCCATGCGGGTGGGACCGATGACGCCGAGCACCCCCACGACATCGCCGTCGACCTCGTAGGGGGCGGTCACCAGCGAGCAGGAGTCCAGCACGTCGTAGCCGGACTCCTCGCCGATGAATATCTGCACGCGCTCGGCATTGAGCGCCTGGTCGAGCAGCTGCAGCAGGTCCCGCTTGGTGTTGAAGGCCTCGAAGAGCTGGCGCAGCTTGTCGATGTCGCTCATCTCGGCATAGCTCATCAGGTTGGTCTGGCCCGAGACCACGAAATCGTCGTGTTCGGAGACCGGAGTGAAGACCTGGTTGGCCATCTCGATGGCCGTCAGCATGATGCGGTTGACGCCCTCGCGCGCCTCGCGCATTCCGCGCAGCAGCTCCTCGCGCACGCGGTGCAGGTCGCGCCCGGCGAATTCGCGATTGAGGTAATTGGCGACCTGCTGAAGCTCGGCGGCGCTGTACGCCCGCTCGGTCTGAATGATCCGGTTCTGGACATCGTGCTCGTTGACCACGAGGATGACGAGGACCCGGTTGGCCGACAGGGGCAGGAACTCCACATGGCGCAATGTCAGACTCTCGCGCTTGGGCACCATCACCACGCCGGCCAGGCGCGTGACGTCCGAGAGCAGGCCGCTGGCGGAGGTCAGCAGTTCCTCGTGGTCGGAGGCCGGATTGAGCTGAAGCTGCAGGCGCGAGACGTCGACCCGCGGCAGCGGCTCGATGGTCAGCAGGGTATCGACGAACAAGCGATAGCCCTGCGCCGTGGGGATACGCCCGGAGGAGGTATGCGGGGCGCGCAGCAGGCCCAGTTCCTCGAGGTCGGACATGACATTGCGCACGGTGGCGGGACTGAGGTCCAGCCCGGCATCGCGCGCCAACGTGCGCGAGCCCACCGGCTGGCCCTCGCGGATATAGCGCTCGACCAGCGCCTTGAGCAGGCGCTGGGCGCGTTCATTGATGACGGATTCC
>DATFLL010000066.1:0-24363 GCA_035267785.1 Gammaproteobacteria bacterium
CGATCCCTCGACGTAGACCTTGCGCGAGTTGGGGAAGGGGCGCGTGGCCTCCTCCGAGAGTTTGGCCGTCTTCTTGACGAAGTCCTCGGGTATGGCGCTCATGGTGATCGTCCTGCGTTGAAGCGTTGCAATGGCTCGGAATCGGACGCGGGGAGCGGGCAGGCGGGAGGCTGACTCGGACTGTGGCCGCTTCCCTACGCCGGTTCGACCCGGATCAGGTTCCAAGGGTATCTCTCAGCCCCGCCGCACGCGGCGTAAGGCACCCCTAGCGTGAAAAACCAAACTATATCATAAGGCATAGCAGCGCAAGGGTATGGCCCGCAAGCCATTGATAAACCTACGCCGGGCGCGCGGTCTTGCCTCCCCGGGGCAAACCGCTTAACCTTGGGCCTCCCGAATATATTGGTGTGAGTAGCCCCGATGAACGCGATGAATTTCGAGCAGGCCCGTTTCAACATGATCGAGCAGCAGATCCGCCCCTGGGAGGTGCTGGATCAGCGCGTACTGGACCTGATTGCCCGCGTTCCGCGTGAGGACTTTGTCCCCGAGAGCTGCCGCAGCCTGGCGTTTACCGACATGAACACCCCGCTCGGCCGCGACCAGGTGATGATGGCGCCCAAGCTCGAGGCCCGCATGCTGCAGGCCCTGGATGTGCGTCCCTCCGACGCCGTGCTGGAAGTCGGCACGGGCAGCGGCTACGTCACCGCCCTGCTGGCCAATCTGGCCCGCCACGTCTACAGCGTGGAGATCATTCCCGAGTTCAAGACCGAGGCGCACAAGAAGCTCTCCGATCACGGCCTGAGCAACGTCACCCTGGAGGTGGGCGATGCGGCCTGCGGCTGGGACCGCCACGGACCCTACGACGTCATCGCCATCACCGGCTCCATGCCCATGCTGCCCGATGCCTTCCAGCAGTCGCTGACCGTGGGCGGGCGCCTGTTCGCCATCGTCGGCGACTCGCCGGTGATGGAGGCCATCCTGGTCACCCGCGTCGGCGAGGACGAGTGGTCGAAGGAATACCTGTTCGAGACGGATCTGCCGCCGCTGGTCAACGCACCGGAGCCCCAGCGCTTCGTACTGTAACGCCGGCCCCCGGTCCCCGCGGCCGGCCCACTCCCATGCGCCGCCTTCGAGCCCGAGAGCTGTACGAGTACCTGCAACAAACGGATACACAGCCGTTGTTGCTCGACGTGCGCGAGCCGTGGGAGTATGAGTACTGCCGCATAGAGGGCTCGGAGCTGGTTCCCATGGGCCAGATCCCCTCGGTGCACGAAGACCTGGAACGCGACCGCGAGATCGTGGTCATCTGCCATCACGGCATCCGCAGTTACCAGGTCGCCTACTTCCTGGAACACATGGGCTTCGAACAGGTGATCAACCTGGAAGGCGGCATCGACGCCTGGGCCCGCGAGGTCGATCCCGACATCCAACTGTACTGACACGGAGACAGGCAGGCCGATATGCAACACTCCACTCCCCCGCTCTCTTCGAGGCTCTCATCGAAGCCCCGGACCGCCCGCTACCCGCTATTGGGTGCCATCCTGGCTCTGACCGCGGCGCTCGCGGCCGCCCCCCTGGCCCACGCCGACGACCTGTTCGACGTCTACAAGCGCGCCCAGCAGTCGGACCCGCAGTTCCAGGCCGCGCAGGCCGCACGCGACGCCGCGCTGCAGTCCAAGCCCCAGGCGCGCTCGCTGGTGCTGCCCGACGTGGGGCTGAGCGGCTCGGTCTCGCGCAACCGCTCGGACATCACGGCCACCTCGGTGGGCCTGCCGCGCACCTCGACCTACACGGCCAAGACCTACTCGCTGAACCTGAGCCAGGTCCTGTACAACCACGACTACTTCGCCCAGCTGCGCCAGGCGGACTACGAGGTGGCACAGGCCGAGAGCCAGTTCCAGAACGCGCGCCAGGACCTCATCATCCGCGTGGTGCAGGCCTACTTCGCCGTGCTCTCCGCCGAGGACAATCTGCACTTCGCCCAGGCCGAGAAGACGGCCATTGGCCAGCAGCTCGACCAGGCCAAGCAGCGCTTCAAGGTCGGCCTGACCGCCATCACCGACGTGCGCGAGGCCCAGGCCCGCTACGACCAGTCGGTGGCCCAGGAGATCGCGGCCAAGAACCAGTTGGCCGTGAGCAAGGAGAGCCTGCGCGAGATCATCGGCGGCAGCGTGCCCGACCTGGCCGGGCTGAGCGATCAGATGCCGCTGGTCACGCCTGAGCCGAACGACATCAAGTCCTGGGTCGACGCCGCGCTGGACAACAACCCGCAGCTCATCGTCGCCGAGAAGGCCGCCGACGTGGCCAAGGAGCAGATCGAGCGCGCCAGGGCCGGCCACTACCCGACGCTGAACATCGTCGCCTCGCACAGCTACACCGACACCGGCGGTCTGTTCACGCGCACGTCCAACGACGACTCGGTCGGCATCCAGCTGAACCTGCCGCTGTATCAGGGCGGCGGCGTTTCCTCGCGCGTGGAGCAGGCGACGTACCAGTACCAGCAGTCCAAGGACCAGCTCGAACAGACCCGCCGCGCGACCGAACGCCAGGCGCGAAGCGCCTACCTGAACGTCATCGCCGGCATCAGCCAGGTCGAGGCGCGCAAGCAGGCCCTGAAGTCGACCCAGACCGCCCTGGACGCCACGCAGGCCGGTTACGAGGTCGGCACGCGCACCCAGGTCGACGTGCTCAACGCACAGCAGGCGCTGTACGGCGCCGAACGCGACTACGCCCAGGCGCGTTACGACTACGTCACCAACACGTTGATCCTGCGCCAGGCCACCGGCAGCCTGAGCGCCGACGAGCTGCAGCGGATCAGCCGTTGGTTAAAGTAGGCAGTCATCAGTTGGCAGTCGGCAGTGAAAGACATCTTTCTTTTTGCCTTTTCTGCCAACTGCCAACTTAGCGCCCTTCGGGCGCGCAGTTGCGAGTAACGAGTGGAGAGTTGCGAGGAAGCGATAAGGACTGAGGACTCAGGACTCAGGACTTGCGCGTGCGGCCCTCAGTCCTGAGTACTCGGCCCGTCTTTCTGCCAACTGCCGACTGCAAACTGCCAACTAGCGCCCGGCCGATATCGTTCGACCACGCGGACACCACGACAATGACCGTAGTCACCGAAATGTTATGCCAGGCAGCGCGTAGCCAGCTCGTCGTCATCGACGTGCAGGAGCGCCTGGCCTCGGCGATGGACAAGAAGGTGCGCGAGCATCTGCTGGACAACACCGCGCGCCTGATCCAGGCGGCGGGGCTGCTGGAGATCCCGGTGCGCCGCACCGAGCAGTATCCGAAGGGGCTGGGGCCGACCGAACCGGCGCTGGCCGAGCTGCTCACCGAGATCCCGACGGGGGCACCTGTGGAGAAGACGGCCTTTTCCTGCTGCGCGGTCGACGAGTTCAACGCGGCGGTCGACAGCTCGCCCGAGCGCCACCAGATTGTGCTCACCGGCATGGAGTCGCACGTGTGCGTGCTGCAGACGGCGCTGGAGCTGCAGGCCGCGGGCCGGCAGGTGTTCGTGGTGGCCGACGCGGTGTGCTCGCGCTCCAAGGCCAATCACAAAAACGCCCTGCGCCGCCTGGCGTCCGCCGGCGTAGTGGTCAGCAACACCGAGTCGGTGATGTTCGAGTGGATGCGCGACGCCAAACACCCGCAGTTCAAGGCCATCTCCAAGCTGCTGAAGTAGGCGGCGCCTTGCCGGGACGGACCGGCGCCGTTGCCGCCCGCCAAGGGGCCTGCTATAACATGGCCCACACCGCATCGACCCCGCAGCCTCCGTTATGATCGACCCGTTCAAAAAACCGGCGCCGAGCTTCGACGATCCGCTCGGCATGCTCATGGCCTGCCACGAGCGCATCCTCGGCCACTGCGAGACGCTGCTCAAGCTGCCGAGTCATCTGGCCGAGCACGGCTGCGACGACGAGGCCAGCCAGGCCGCGCGGCGCATCCACACCTATTTCTCCACCGCCGGGCGAGACCACCACGAGGACGAGGAACAGGATATCTTCCCGCGCGTGGCGCACAGCTCGGCCGAGGTCGCCGAGGCGATCGACGGCCTGCGCGGCCAGCACGCCCGCATGGACGAGATGTGGACGAGGCTCGAGCCGCTGCTGGCCAGGCCCGACGGCATCGAGGACATCGACGGACTGCGCGCGCTCACCGAGGAGTTCGCCGCCCTGTACCGCGAGCACATCGCCACCGAGAACGCGCTCATCCGCGACCAGCTGCAGCACCTGCTCAGCGAGGCGCAGCTGCGTGAGATCGGTCGCTCGATGGCGCAGCGGCGCAACGTGGACCCGGACGCGCTGTGAGGGTGCGGCGTGACCGGCGCCGACCGAGGCGCACCCGGTGAGCGAGCACACACCCCCGCGTTTCCCCTGGCGGGGCTATTGGTCCCCGCGCCACTGGCCGACCTGGCTCGGCATCGGCCTGCTGTGGCTGATGGCGCGCCCGCCCTACCCCTGGGCCCTGGCCCTGGGCCGCGGCCTGGGCCGCCTGTCCTACTGGCTGGCGGGCCGGCGCCGGCGCATCGCCCAGGCCAATATCCGGCTGTGCTTCCCCCAGCTCTCCCCCGAGGAGCAGGAAAGACTGGTACGCCAGACCATGGCCTCCAGCGGCATGGCCGTGGTCGAGGCGATCCTGGCCTGGTCGGCGAGCAAACGCCGCCTGCGCCCGCTGCTGCACATCGAAGGGATGGAGCACCTGGAGCGTGCGCGGGAGGCGGGGCGTGGGGCCATCCTCATCGGCGGCCACTTCGCACCCATGCTCATCGCCGGGCGCCTGCTCGCGATGGAGCTGGACTTCAACATCCTGGTCAAGAAGATTCGCAACCCGCTGCTCGAGGCCGTCATCCGCTGGCACCGCGAGCGCGACTACGCCGGCATCATCGACGCCATGGACCTGCGCGCCATGGTCAGGCACCTCAAACGCGGCGAGGTCTGCTGGTACGCGCCCGACCAGGACCTGGGCGCCAGCCGCTCGGTGTTCGCAGCCTTCATGGGGGTGCCGACGGCCACACTGACCACCACCGCCCGGCTGGCGAGACTGTCCGGCGCGCCGCTCGTGCCCATCGACTACGAACGCCTGCCCGACGCCAAGGGTTACCTGCTGCGCATCCACCCGGCGCTGGAAAACTATCCCAGCGGCGATGACGTCGCCGACGCCCGGCGCGTGAACGAATTCATCGAGGAACAGGTCAGGCGCGTGCCGGCGGAATACGTCTGGGTGCATCGGCGGTTCAAGACGAGGCCGCCGGGAGAACCAGCCGTCTACGACGGCTGATTCTTCCGGGGAGTTGGCAGACGTCAGTTGGCAGTTGGCAGTTGGCAGTTGGCAGTTGGCAGTTGGCAGTTGGCAGTTGGCAGGAAGAAAAAACGTGAGGTGTGGGGAGTGAGGGGTGAGGGACCCACCCTTCGGGCGGAGTTGGCAGTCCGCAGTTTGCAGCCGGCAGCAAAGACGACAAGCAAAGCCCTTCTTTCTGCCGACTGCTAACTGCCAACTGCCGACTCAGGGCCCGGGCGGCGAATGGCTTTCGCCGCCCGGGCCCGATATGCTTGGTGGCCATGTGGCAATACACCCTCCTGCTGCGGGCCCTGGCGCTGCCCCTGGTGCTGCTGACCGCTTGGCAGGCGGCGCGGCGCGGCGGGGGCTGGCGCTATTTCCGCGAGCGCCTGGGCTGGCCGCCGCCCACCGCCCCCGGCGGCCTCTGGCTGCACGCGGCCTCCGTCGGCGAGGTCAACGCGCTCATGCCGCTGATTCATGCGCTGCATCAGCGCCATCCCGAACTGCCGCTGACTCTGAGCACGGTGACCATCACCGGCGCGGCGGCGGCCCGCCGCGGCCTGCCCGAGGGTGCCCAGCACCGCTATCTGCCCATCGACTGGCCGGGGGCGACCCGGCGTTTTCTCAGGCGACTGCGCCCGGCCTGCGGCATCATCATGGAGACCGAGCTGTGGCCGCGCCTGTACGCCACCTGCCGACGGCGCGGCGTGAAGCTGGTCATCGTCAACGCGCGGGTCTCCGCGCGTACCCTGAACGCCGGTCCCTGGCTGCGGGCGCGGTACGCCGAGGCTCTGGGCGGCGTCACCGCGGTGCTGGCACGCAGCGAAGCCGACCGGACCGGTTTTGTCACCCTGGGCGCCGATCCCGAGCACACCCGGGTGACGGGCAACATCAAGTTCGCCATCGGCGCACGCGAGGACGGCCCCGAGGCGATGGACCTGGGACGCCCGTACGTCCTCGCCGCCTCCACGCACGCCGACGAGGAACGGCGCCTGGCCGAGTTGTGGCTGGGCCTGAATCCGCGCCGTTCCGAACTGCTGGTCATCGCCCCGCGCCACCCCAATCGCCTGCCGGCGATCCTGGAGGACCTGGGAGACGTGGTGTCCGACGGCGCCCTGGCCGTACGCAGCCGCGGCGAAGCGGTCGGCCCCGACACCCGCGTCTACCTGGCCGATACCCTCGGCGAGCTCGAAGCGCTGATGGCCGGGGCGAGGCTGGTCTTCATGGGCGGCTCGCTGGTGCCCGTCGGCGGCCACAATATCCTGGAGCCGGCACGCCTGGGCCGCGCGCCCCTGTTCGGCCCGTACATGGACAACTTCACCGACGAGGCCCGCCTGCTGCTCGAGGCCGACGCGGCCATGCAATTCGACACTGAGGACGCCCTGGCCGAGAGCCTGCCCGGCCTGCTCGACGAGCCCGAACGCCTGGCGGCCATGGGCGAGCGGGCCCAGGAAGTCCTGCTGGAGCACAGCGATATCGTGGGCCGGTATATGGCCCGACTGACGGAGATATGCGGCGTGCTGCAGGACAGCGAGGGATAGGCCCTCGCTGTCCTGCAGCACGAGTTGGCAGTTGGCAGAATGAAAAAGACGTGAGGTGTGAGGAATTAGGGGTGAGGCGGTCGGCCGCATTCGCGGCTGGGGTCGGCAGACGTCAGTGGGCAGTCGGCAAAAAAAAGCATGAATGCTCTATTCTTTTGCAAACTGGGATCTGCCAACTGCAAACTGCCTACTGCCAACTTGTTAAGGTGGCGCCCCTTCCCCGTAACCGCGCCGTAATGCCTCCCAATCCCTGTCCCGGAAGGCAAAACCGTGCATCTGCCGATGAAGCTTGTTCAGCGAGCGGCGCAACCGGGTGAGGTTGCCATAGCTCCATTCGCCGGGGACGCGCTGGCGGCCGCGGTCGAAGTCGATGATGTAGACTCTGTTGTCGGCGCCGAGCAGGATGTTGTGGGCGTTGAGATCGGCGTGGTCGATACCGACGTCGTGGAAGCGCCGGATGGTCGAGCCGATGGCGGTCCACACGGCGGGGACGAGCGGCCGGTGCGACAGGCGCTGCGCGAGCGAGCGGGCGTGCGGGATCTGCTCGACGATGATATCGGCCCGGTAGAGCAGGCCGCTGCGCACCACACGCGCGGCGACGGGCACCGGCACCGGCAGCCCGAGCTCCTGCATGTGCGCGAGCAAGTGCCACTCTCGCCAGGCGCGTGTCAGGCGTAATCCCAGGTACAGATACTGGTCGTGCAGGACCCGCGCGGCCATGCCGCCGCGCAGGTAGTGGCGCAGCACCAAGCCGCGGCCCTCAAAGCGCAGGAAGTAGGTGGTGCCCCGGCCGCGGGCGCGGCCGGTCAGGGCGTGCCGGTCGCGCCAGTATTCGGGCTCGAACCAACGTTCGTCGACTTGGCCGTAGGCCTCGGCGTCGTATAGGATGTGAGTCTTGTCGTGCGATTGCGTGGACGGATTCATATATATAATGGTGTTGCCGCTCGATTCTCCTCCCGACAGCCTGTGTATCCTGCGCCTCTCGGCCGTCGGCGATATCAGTCACACCCTGCCCATCGTGCGCACGCTGCAGGCCGCCTGGCCCCGGACACGCCTGACCTGGATTATCGGCCGCACCGAACACGGACTGGTCTACGACATTCCGGGCATCGAATTTATCACCTTTGACAAGTCAAAACGATGGCGCAGTTACGCGCAGGTGCGCCGCGCGCTGCGCGGTCGGCGTTTCGACGTGCTGCTGCACATGCAGATGTCACTGCGCGCGAGCATCGCGAGCCTGATGGTGGCGGCCGATGTCCGGCTCGGCTTCGATCGCGACCGCGCCAAGGACCTGCAATGGCTGTTTACCAACGCGCGCATCGCGCCCGGCGGGCGCCAGCACGTTATCGACAGCTTCTTCGGATTCACCGAGGCACTCGGCATCGCCGAGCACGTGCTGCGCTGGGATATTCCCATCCCGGATGAAGCGCGGGCTTTCGCCGAGCACGAGCTGCCCGGCGATCAACCCACGCTGGTGATCAGTCCCTGCTCGTCGATGGCCTATCGCAACTGGAACGCGGCAGGCTACGCGGCCGTGGCCGACCATGCGGTCGAACGGCACGGCATGCGCGTGGTATTGAGCGGCGGGCCGAGTGCCATCGAGGCGCAGTATGCCCGGGATATCGCAGCGGCCGCCCGCGCGCCGCTGGTAAATCTGATCGGACGCACTGATTTGAAACAGCTGCTCGCGCTTCTGACACGCGCCGACGCGCTAATCGCCCCCGACGCCGGACCGGCCCACCTGGCCACGGCGGTCGGCACCCCGGTAGTTGGCCTGTACGCCACCACCAATCCCGACCGCGCCCGGCCGTACCTCAGCGCCGAGTGGGTGATCAACCGCTATTCCGAGGCCGTGCAGGCCAAATATGGTAAGCTACCCGACGAGCTGCCCTGGGGCACGCGGGTACGCGATCCGGGGACGATGGATCGCATCACGCCTGAGGACGTCATCGCCAAGCTCGACGCCCTGCTCGCGCAGCGACGCGGGGATGCGACCGGTCCGGGCTGATCGCCGAGCCGGAGCGGGACGCCCTCACATATAATCCGATACGCGAGATGGCCGTCGGGCCAAGGACCCTATGGGACGCCTAAATAAGATACCGCTCTACCTGCGCGCCCTGCTCGCGCTGGTCGCGCTCGGCCTGGTCGGGCGCATCGTGTTTGCCCTGTTTCATCCGTTCATCACCCATCAGCTGAGCACGACGGCAATTGTTCACGCCCTGCTCTGGGGCCTGCGCTTCGATATCGCCATCGCCGCCTTCCTGGCGCTGCTCGCCTATCTGCTGGCCTATCTCACCGCGCGCCTGCTCGGCTGGCAGTACGCCACGGTGCTGCGCCGCGCGACCTATGTCGCGGCCGTGTTCCTGGTGGTGCTGCAGGGCGCCGACGTGATGTATTTCTCCAATACCAGCCGCCACCTCGCCTACGAGGCGCTGGACGCCTTCAATGACGGACCCGAGCTCCTCGCTACCGCCTTGACGCTTTATTGGCAATCGCTGCTGGTCGAGCTGGCGCTCATGGCCGCGGCACTGTGGCTGATCGGCCGCTGGATGCGCTCGCCCGAAACGCCCCCGCCGACGGCCGGGCGCGGCTGGCGCCGGTTCAAACCCGAGCTTGGTCTGATCGTCGTGCTGCTGGCCTCGCCGCTGATGATCCGCGGCGGCGTTCAGTCGATCCCGCTCGAACCGCTGCATGCCCAGGAGATCGGCGACTCGCGCGAGGCGAGCCTGGCGCTGAACGGTGCGTACAACGCCCTGTTCTTTTCGTTGAGCAGCAAGGAGCTGCATCCGGTCCCCATCAACTTCCCCGACAACGCTCACACGCAGGCCATCGTACGCGCGCTGTATCCGCATCACGCGGCTTCGACGGCCGGCGCCCCGCGCGACTACAACGTCATCGTGATCCTGCTCGAGAGCTGGCCGGCGGCCTACATGAAGTCCTACGGCTACGACAAAGACGTCACGCCGCATTTCGATGCGCTGCGCAAGGTCTCGCTGACCACCGAGGGCATGCTGGCCGGCGGCCACCGCACCACCGAGGGCATGTTCGCCACGTTCTGCTCGGAGCAAAATCCGCTGGGCGCGACGGTCGCGCAGACGCCGCTGGAGAATTTCGGCTATACCTGTCTGCCACAGATACTACGCCAGCGCGGCTACTCGACCGCCTTCTTCCAGGGCACGCACAAGAACACCAGCGGCACCGGGGCGTTCGCCCAGCTGCTCGGCTTTGAGGGCAGCTACGGCAAAGAGGACATCCACCACAGGCGCTACAGCCTCAATAACTGGGGCGTGCACGATCCGGACCTGTACGCCTTCGTGCACAAGAAACTGGACGCGATGCACCAGCCGTTCCTGATCGGTATCAACACCGCGACCACCCACGACGTTGAGCTGCCCGACGGCGTCAAGCCGACCTTCGGCACGGACACGCTGGTGCATCGCAACCTCAACGTGCTGCACTTCGCCGACTGGGCGCTGGCCGGTTTCCTCGACGCGGTAAACAAGGACCCGAAGATAGGCCCCACGTTGTTCGTGGTGCTGGCCGATCACACGACGATCTTCAACCAGAACAACTTCAACAACTACAACATCCCCTTCCTGATCTACGCCCCCGGGATCGTCAAACCGAACTATGTGGATCGCATGGTCTCCCAGCGCGACGTTGCCCCGACCGTGCTCGACCTGCTGCACCTGCCGCAGGTACCCTGGTTCACCGGCAAGAGCGTGCTGCACGACGACCGCGGCCCCTACTTCGCCGACTACTACAACAACGGCATCCTCGGCTGGATCGAGGGCTCGCGCCTGGTGGAGCTGCCGGTCAACGACCCGCGCCAGCTGCGCTGTTTCGATTACCGCCAGGACCGCCGCCAGCGCCACCCGCTCGACTGCGGCGCCCACGACCGGGAGCTGGGCACGCAGGCAATGGCCTTCACCCGCGTCGCTCAGGACCTGCTGTTCAAGGGCAGGCTGCGCCGCTTCGCCGCCCTGAAGGGACAAGGCAGCGGCCCGCGCACCGCCAGGGCCGCGGCGGCGGCGGAGGGCAGCGCGACCCAGGCCCCGCCGACCACGGCCGTCACGACCCGCTAAACCGCCGCCGCGGGGCACCGCCCCGCGGCGTTCGAAGAGCCCGGCAGGCGCCGGATCGGCCGCCAAGCGCCGGTTTTCACTGGGGAAATATGCTAGTATGCGCGCCAACATCCGGCCCGCGCGGGTCGGTGCGGTGCGCGGCACCGCCAAGCCCTTGAATTAAGTAGCAACTGGGACGGATTGATGAATATTGTTGTGGTAGGCACAGGATATGTGGGCCTGGTCACGGGCGCCTGTTTCGCGGAGATGGGCAACACCGTGACCTGCGTGGACATCGACACGGCGAAGATCGAGAACCTCAAGAAGGGCATCCTGCCCATCTACGAGCCCGGGCTCGAGGAGCTGGTCGAAAACAACTTCAAGGAAGGGCGCCTGCGCTTTACCACCTCGCTGCCCGAGGCCATGGCCGATGCGAATTTGTACTTCATCGCCGTGGGCACCCCCCCGGGCGAAGACGGCTCGGCCGACCTGCAGTACGTCCTCGCCGTGGCCCGCGACATCGGCCGGCACATGACCGGCTACAGCGTTATCGTCGACAAGTCCACGGTGCCGGTCGGAACGGCCGACAAGGTCCGCGCCGCCGTGCAGGAAGAGCTCGACGCCCGCGGCGAGCAGCTCGACTTCGACGTGGTCAGCAACCCCGAATTCCTGAAAGAAGGCGCCGCAATCGCCGACTTCATGTATCCCGACCGCGTGGTCATCGGCGCCGAGAGCGAGCCGGCCATCAAGATGATGCGCGACCTGTACGGCCCATTCACCCGCAATCACGAGCGCACGCTGGTCATGGGCGTGCGCGATGCGGAGATGACCAAGTACACCGCCAACGCGATGCTGGCGACCAAGATCTCCTTCATGAACGAGATCGCCAACCTGTGCGACCGCCTCGGCGTGGACGTGGAGAACGTGCGCCAGGGTATCGGCTCGGACAGCCGCATCGGCTTTTCCTTCATCTATCCGGGCTGCGGTTACGGCGGTTCGTGCTTCCCGAAGGACGTCAAGGCGCTGGTGCGCACCGCGATGGAGAACGACTACGAGCCCAAGGTGCTGCTCGCCGTCGAAGAGCGCAACGAGATGCAAAAGCACCGCCTGTTCGAGAAGATCGTCGAGCGCTACGGCAATGATCTCAGCGGCCTGACCTTCGGCATTTGGGGCCTGGCCTTCAAGCCGGGCACGGACGACATGCGCGAGGCACCGTCCAAGGTACTGCTGCACGAGATCATCGGCGCCGGCGGGCGGGCCATCGGCTATGACCCGGTGGCGATAGACGTGGCGCGGCGCGAGCTGCCGGCCGACTGGTTCGATCACGGCCACCTGCGTCTCGCCGAGCACCAGTACGGGGCACTGGAAGACGTCGATGCCCTGGTGCTGGTCACGGAATGGAAGCCGTTTCGCAACCCGGACTTCGCCAAGATGAAGAACGCCATGAAGGCGGCCGTGATCTTCGATGGGCGCAATCTGTACGAACCCGAGCAGCTGGCCGAGCTCGGCTTCGAGTACACCGGCATCGGCCGCTGACGCGCCGCACAAAAGGGAAGGCAAGCGCATGAGAAATTACGATCGCAAACGCGTCCTGGTCACGGGCGGGGCCGGCTTTCTGGGCTCGCACCTGTGCGAGCGGCTGCTCGAGCAGGGCCACGACGTGCTGTGCGTGGACAATTTCTTCACGGGCACCAAGGACAACATCGAGACGCTGCTCGACCATCACCACTTCGACCTCATACGCCACGACGTAACCTTTCCGCTGTACGTCGAGGTCGACGAGATCTACAACCTGGCCTGCCCCGCCTCGCCGATACACTACCAGCACGATCCCGTCCAGACGACCAAGACCAGCGTTCACGGCGCCATCAACATGCTGGGCCTGGCCAAGCGTACGCACGCGAAAATCCTGCAGGCCTCGACCAGCGAGGTCTACGGCGACCCGGAGGTCCATCCGCAGACCGAGGGCTACTGGGGCCACGTCAATCCGATAGGCTTTCGCTCCTGCTACGACGAGGGCAAGCGCTGCGCCGAGACGCTGTTCTTCGACTACCGGCGCCAGCACAACGTCGCCATCAAGGTCGCGCGCCTGTTCAACACCTACGGCCCGCGCATGCATCCCAACGACGGACGCGTGGTGTCCAACTTCATCGTCCAGGCACTCAAGGGCGAGGACATCACGATCTACGGCGACGGGTCGCAGACCCGCTCCTTCTGCTACGTCGACGAGCTCGTCGACGCCCTCATGCGCCTGATGGACACGCCGGACGACTTCACCGGCCCCGTCAACCTGGGCAATCCCGGCGAATTCACCATCCGCGAGCTGGCCGAGAAGGTCATCGAGCTGACCGGCTCCAAGTCCAAGCTGGTCAGCAAACCCCTGCCCCACGACGATCCCAAGCAGCGTCAGCCCGACATCACGCTGGCCAAGAAGGAACTGAAGTGGGAGCCGACCATCCCACTGGCCGAAGGGCTCAAGCACACCATCGCGTACTTCGAGGAACGTATCCGCCGCGGCCTTGCGTAGGATGCGGTGAGGCACGAACCGCATCGCGCACGTTAATCACCTGGCGGGTCGAGAAGACGACCGTATGTGCCGATAGCAAGCGCCCTGGAAAGGAACACAAAGGACGCGGAGAACGCAGAGAAGAGTCGTTATTGAAATGACGACTCCTGTCTCCGTGCCTCCGTGTCCTCTGTGGTTAAACGGGCGCCGAACTGAGCCCGTCGGACGCGGTGAGGTACGAACCGCTTCAGTCGAACAGAATCGACTCCAGCTCGGCGAAGTGCCGTTCCTGCGAGAAGCGCTCATCGGCCTCGACCCGCCCGGCCGCGGCCAGGCGCGCACACAGGGCCGGGGCATTGGCCAGCCGTGCCAGTGCCCGCGCCAGCCCATCGGCATCGCCCGGTTCGAACAACAGGCCCGTCTCGCCGTCGCGGATGATCTCGGGCACACCGCCTGCGTTCGTGCCGATAACCGCCGTACCCGCCCGCATCGCCTCGATCAACACCAGGCCGAAGGTCTCGGCATCGCTGGCCAGCACCACGGCGTCGAAACAGCCCATGACGGCGGGCGGGTTCTCGTGGAAACCCAGATAGCGCACCCGGTCCGCCAGCCCGGCCTCGTCCAGACCAGCCATCAGGCCGTCGAAATAGGCCTGGTCCATGACGTGGCCGACCAGGGCGGCGCGCACGTCCAGCCCCTGCGAGCTCAGCTGCCCGATTGCCTCGACCAGCAGATGCTGGCCCTTGCCGCGCTCGATGCGCCCGAACAGCGCGACCCGGAAATTGCCCTCGGCCAAACCGGCCCCGTCGAAAAAGCCGCGGCATGCCTCGGGGTCGAGCGTCTGGGGGGCGGCGACACCGTAATACAGGAGTCGGATGCGGTCGTCGGGCAGAGGCAGAAAGCGCACCGCCTCCTCGTACAGGCGCCGGGAGATGACCGTGTAGAGGTCGACCTGGCTGTACAGAAAGCGGTGGTACGCGTCGCGCTTGTGGCGAGTCAGTGCCATCTGGCGGCTGTAGACCAGGCGCACGGGGCGGCGGCAAAGGCGCTTGGCGAGCACCGCGAGGTTCAGGTCCTTGCCCCAGTGCATGTGCAGGACGTCGACCCGCTCGCGCTCCATCAACCGTGCAAGGCGCCGCGCCGCGAACCGGGGCCAGAGCCGGGCTCGTACCCGCAGGGGTGAATACGGGATTCCTGCGCCCTCCAGGCGCGAGGCGAGTCGGGTTCCCGGGGCTACCACGGCGAGGCAGCGTCCCTCGGCGTGAAAATGGCGGATCACCCGGTCCGCATACAGCTCCAGCCCCCCGTGACCGGTGGACAGACACAGCTCGAGGACCTTTTTGGAACGGCTTGGGGTATCGGGCATGGACGGCGCTTGTTCGAGGTTGATTGTGCCGGCTCCGGCCTATTGGCGACCGGGCTATTGTAAAATAGCGCCATGATCGATTGGGATTTTATTGACCGGTGCCTGGCCTGTGGCCGACGTCCCGAAGAGGAGCCGGCATGAGCACTCCGAAACGGGTGCTGGTGATCCGTGCCGGCCAGCTCGGCGACACCGTCTTTGCCTCCAGCATCATCGAGCCGCTGCGCCGCATGTACGGCGAGGACGTGGTGATCCACTGGGTCGCCAAGGCCGGCATGCACACGCTGTTCGACGCCGACCCGCGTGTGCAGCGGGTCTTCGCCCTGAAGAGCCGCCGCGCACCGCTGCTCCTGAGCCCGCCCAAACTGGCGGTGGTGCGCGAGTCCTGGCGTGCGCCTTACGACCTGGTGGTCAACCTCGAGCTCGGTCCCATCTTCAACGCCGTGGTGCGCCTCGTGCGGGCCCGCACCAAGATCGGCATGCCCTACCGCCACTTTGCCGAGCCCGCCGAAACCCACGCGGTCGAGAACCTTCGCCTCATCTACAAGAGCTTCATGGACGACCAAGCCCTGCGCCTGACCAATCCGAGCCTCATTGGTACCGACCCGGGCGCGATACGCGAGCGCTTCGGGCTCGAAGGCGACTACGTCGTGCTGGTGCCGAGCAACAGCCATTTCAACAAGTCCACCGGGCGCAACTACCGTGCCTGGCCCATCGAACATTGGCGGGCGCTGCTCGCCGGCCTCGCAGACCGGTCTTTGCACGTGGTACTCGTCGGCGGCGCCGCCGAGGCGGAATATTTCGAGCAGCTCGCTCCCCTGCCCTCCAACGCCATCTCCCTGGTCGGGCGCACCGGCCTGGCCGATCTGACCGGGCTCATCGCCGGTGCGCGCGCTGTCGTCGCTACCGACACCGGACCGTCGCACATCGCCGCCGCGGTCGGCACGCCCGTCTACGCCATCATCGGCCCGACCAACTACAAGCGCACCGGCCCTTACGCAACCGCCGACAACGACGTGCACATCCTCAGTGCCGGCCTGCCGTGCAGCCCGTGCTACCATACGCCACGATTCGACGCCTGCCCGAAGAACCAATGTATGTACGATGTGACGCCGCAGCGGGTGTTAACCGAGTTGGACCTCTGAACGCCGATGGACGACCGATCCGCCGTAGACTATGCCGCCAGCCTCATTATCTCCGTCTATAAGGATACTGAGGCGCTGCGCCTCATCCTGCGCAGCTTACCGAGCAGCGCTGAAGTCCCGCTACAGGTCATCGTGTCCGAGGACGGCAACGATCCCGATATGGCCGCCTGTGTCGCCGGCTTACGCAAAGAGCGGCCGGACCTGCTGCACCTGAGCCAGGACGACCAGGGCTTTCGCAAGAACCGCGCCTTGAACCGAGCGATCGCGGCCGCGAGCGGCGACTACCTCATATTCATCGACGGCGACTGCCTGCCCCATCGGCGCTTCGTCCAGCGCCATCTCGCCTGCGCCGAGCCCGGCAGCGTCTGCGCCGGGCGGCGCGTCGAACTGGGCCCATGGTTTTCAACGCTCCTGCGCCGCCATGCGTGGGCGCGCTGGCTTATACAACGTCAGTGGTTCTATCCGCTGTTGGCGATACCCATGAGCCTGGATCGCGTAAAAAATTACGAGGCTGGTTTGTCGTCTACTTTATTGAACCGAGGCAACCGCAACAAACAGGCACGCATCCTGGGCTCGAATTTTTCCTGCCATCGGGGCGATCTACTGAAAATCAACGGCTTCAACGAAGACTTCGTACGCCCAGGCATCGGCGAGGACTCCGATGTCGACTGGCGTCTTCGCGCCTCCGGCATACGAGTCAAGAATCTGAAATTCATCGCCATCCAGTACCACCTCTACCATGGCGGCCAATACGTGCAGTCAGAAGAAAACCTGGGCCTCATGCACCAGGCACAGGCGCGCAACGAGATCTACTGTCCCCGCGGCGTCGACCAATACCTCGAATACACAGCCAATCGATAATTCGGCATGAACATCGATAACATACTGGTCGTTCGAAACGACAAGCTCGGGGATTTCATGCTGAGCTATCCGGCGCTTGCGCTGCTGCGCGCCCACCTGCCTGAGGCGACAATCACGGTTCTGGTACCGGAATACACACGTGAGCTCGCCCTGGCTTGTCCGTCGGTGGACAAGGTATTGATCGATCCGGGCCCGGCGCGCGGCTGGCGCGGGACCTGGACGCTGGCGGGGCGGCTGCGCCGCAAGCGCTTCGACGCCCTGATAGCCCTGTTCTCCACCGGCCGCACGGCGTTGGCCGGCCTGCTGGCCGGCATTCCCTATCGTCTGGCACCCGCCACGAAGCTGGCCCAGTTCCTATATACGAACCGCCTGCTCCAGCGCCGCTCCCAGAGCCAAAAACCCGAGTTCATGTACAACCTGGAGCTGGCAGCGCATTTTCTGCACACGCAGAAAATCGAGGTCAGTGAGTTTCCCGCACCGCCCTTCCTTCACTTCGACGAGGCCGAGGTCGCCACCCTTCGCGAGGCCTTCTGCGCCAAATACGGCATCGAACCGGCCCGGCGCCTGGTATTCCTGCACACCGGCAGCGGCGGCTCGGCCAACAACCTCTCGGCCGAACAATACGCCGAGTTGGGGCGGGCGTTGGCGCCGGCCGGCGGCGATATCACCCTGGTGCTCACCGCCGGTCCCGGCGAACTGGAAGCTGCTCGGGCCGTCTCCCGACTGCTCGGCGACGCGCCCCATGTCGTGTTCGAGTCCACCGAAGGCCTCAAGCGCTTCGCCCGGCACATTCAGTTCGCCGAGCTGTTCATCAGCGGCTCCACCGGCCCGCTGCATATCGCCGGCGCCCTCGATGTGCCGACCGCCGCGTTCTACCCGCGCCGGCGCTCGGCCACTGCGCTGCGCTGGCAGACGCTGAACAGCCCCGAGCGGCGCCTGGCCTTCTGGCCGCCGGAGGGGGCTGGGGAATCGGAAATGGGGGAGATTGATATCGGGGCGGCGGCGGAGCAGATTAAGGAGCGGCTGCTGGTTTGATGCCCGCCCCTTGGGGGGAGGGTTAGGGTGAGGGGGAATTAAGAAATTTCCGCCCGCCACTGCGTGGCTAAGGCGGGTTCATTTCTTTGTTACGCGACAAAGAAACGAACCAAAGAAAGCGCGCCCCACGACTTGCCCGCTGCGCGGGTACCCTGCGCGCCTCGGCCAAACGGGCGCTGCGCAACTCGCGCGACCGCCTTCGGCGTCACGCGCTCAGACAGTGCTCGCTCACTCCCCGTTTGGCCTGCGGTGCTCGGCTGCGTCGAAGGGGTTTCCAAGAGGTGGTTGCCCGTAGCGAGTCGGTACTCTGCGTTCCTTTCCAGGGCGCAGGAAAGAGAGCCCCTCCCGCGGAGTTCCGCATCAGTCACTGCGAAGCGGCGGGCGGAGCGAGCCCTCGCCTCACACCTCACCCCTCGCGTCTTATTCTTGCTGCCGACTGCAAACTGACGTCTGCCAACTCATGCCGTCTCGGCGTCCTCTGCGTTTGCTTCCAGATCGTAGAAGTAGGGCCGAAACTTGCTCAAGAAGGGATAATGAACCCGCCCAAGCGGCGCAGCGGCGGGCGGAATGTTTTTATCCCCTCATCCTGTCCTTCCCCCGGAGGGGGAAGGGACCCTTCGTTCGCCGATAGTGCACGCTCCCCGCTATTCGTTGCCCGGCAGCTTCGGAAGGCTTCGTGAAAGGTGGCATCGCACCCCGAGATGACCGCGTCACATCTCACCCCTCACTCGTCACGCCTCACTCGTCACGCCTCACACCTCACACCTCACACCTCACACCTCACATCTTATTCTTTCTGCCGACTGCAAACTGCCTACTGCCAACTCTTTCGTCAGTCCTCAGCACCCGGCCCGGATTTATCTCGCCGCCGTTGCAAAATCACCTTCGCGTACTTCACGAACGCATGCATCCCCGACAGCACGGAGACGACGAATCCGGCGTAGCCGTCCAGGAATCCCCTCTTAATAAGGTATAGCTTGAGGAAGGTCCACAGCCCGTGCGTAACCGGGCTGAGCGGGCCGGCGCGTTTGCCGCGGGCGATGATCTCGCGGGCGCCGATCTCGGTGAAGCTGTCGACGGTCTTGAGGTGGCCGGAGATGCTGTCGAAGGAGTAATGCAGGATATCGCCGCCCAGGGTGACGACATCCTCGCCGTCGACCTGCACCCGGTCGTGCGGATTGATGCCGCCCCAGCGGGCGGTGGTGCGATTGAACAGGCGCACCTTGAAGTCCGGGTACCAGCAGTGGTTCAGCCATCGATACACATAAAATGTGCGGCGCGCCATGCGATAGGCGTCATGTTCGCCGAGCTTGTCCTTGAGCATGAGGATGGAATCGCGCAGCTGCGGCGAGAGCCGCTCGTCGCAGTCCAGGCTCAGCACCCAGTCGTGGCTCGCCTTGCTGACCGCCAGGTTCTTCTGCTCGACGTGCCCGAGGAAGGCCTGCTCGAAGATGCGATCGGTATAGCGCGCTGCGATCTCGCGCGTGCGATCGGTGCTGAGCGAGTCCACCACCACGATCTCATCGGCGACGCCCTCGAGACTGCGCAGGCAGTCCTCGATCTTGGCCTCCTCGTTATAGGAGATCACACAAGCGCTTATTTTCGGCATTTCAAACAATCTCGATTTAGACACGCCGCGTTAAGTTGGAAGATGTCAGTTGGCGACCGCCCTCCGGGCGGAGTTGGCAGTATGCAGTCGTCAGCGGGCAGAGAATAGTCTCTTTTCTTTTTCTGCCGACTGCCAACTGACGCCTGCCAACTTATTGGTCGGTTCTCTGCAATGAGTCGGCCGCCTTCCTCCCCAGCAGTTGTTCCACCTCCGTTAGAATCCTCTCCGGCGTAATCTGCCGCAGGCAGTTCAGGTGGCCCAGCGGACAGGTGCGCTCGAAGCAGGGACTGCATTCCAAACCGAGGTAGACGACGCGGGCGCGTTCGCTGAGCGGCGGCGTATAGGCAGGCGTCGATGAGCCGTAGATCGCAACCAGCGGAATCCCGACGGCGGCGGCCACGTGCATCAGGCCCGAGTCGTTGGTGAGGGCGGCCTGGGCGAGCGACAGCAGGTCGATGGCGTCCTCCAGGCGTGTGCGCCCGCACAGGTTCACCGCGGCATCGCCGACCGGAGCGCGGATGGTCTCAGCGATGGCGCGGTCCTTCTCCGATCCGAGCAGCCAGATGCGGTAACCCGCATCGGCCAGCCCCTGCGCAACACGCGAGAAGCTCGCCGGCGGCCAGCGTTTGGCGGGCCCGTATTCGGCCCCGGGCATCAAGGCGACGACGGGCCGATCGAGCTCGAGGCCCAGCGCATGCAGCTGACGCGTGCGGTTGACCTCGTCAATCCGCAAGTGCGGACGAGGCACCGGCGGCGGCAGGACGGCATCGCGTGGGCGGCCCAAGGCCACGTAGCGCTGGACGGTCTGCGTGAGCACGGTCTTGTCCAGAGGACGGATATCGTTCAGCACGCCGTAACGAAATTCGCCGCGGTAACCCGTGCGCCGCGGGATGCGTGCAAACCACGGCACCAGGGCGGCCTTCAGCGAACGGGGGATGACGATGGCTCGGGCGTAATCGCGCGTGCGCAGCGAGCGACCGAGGCGCCAGCGCGCCCCGAGCCCCAACTCCCCGTGGCCGGCGGGCAGCGTCACGGCCTCATCGACCTCGGGCATACGCGCCAGGATGGGTTTGGACCAGGCGGGGGCAAGCACGTCGATGGACGCGCCCGGGTGCTGGGCACGCAGGGTGATAAACAGGCTCTGCGCCATGACCATATCGCCGACCCAGGCGGGACCGACCACGAGGATGCGCTCAGCCTGTGCCACGACTCCCTCCGTGGTCGCTTGTTGTTCGGCGGTCGATTAAGAGCGGTGCAACCATTCCATGTAAGCCTGCACACCCTCTTCCACGGTCTTGAAGGGCGCGTCGTAACCGGCGGCGCGCAGGGCACCGATGTCCGCTTCGGTAAAGCTCTGGTAGCGGCCCTTGAGGTGGTCGGGAAACGCGATGTACTCGATCTCGCCGCGCCCGTGGTAGGCAATCACCGAGCGGGCGATGTCGTTGAAGGGCTGGCTGCGGCCCGTGCCGAGGTTGAAAATGCCGGAGCGGTCGGGATGGTCCATGAACCACAGGTTCACCGCCACGGCATCGCCGACGTAGATGAAATCGCGGCGCTGCTCGCCGTCGCTGTAGCCGTCCGTGCCTTCGAACAGGCGGACCTTGCCCGATTCCTGGATCTGATTGTTGTGGTGGAAGGCCACGCTCGCCATCGAGCCCTTGTGGCTCTCGCGCGGGCCGTAGACGTTGAAATAGCGGAAACCGACCACCTGGCTCTTGGCGCTCGGCAGCAGGCGACGCACGTACTGGTCGAACAGGAACTTGGAGTAGCCGTAGACGTTGAGCGGCTCCTCGTACTCGCGCTCCTCCTTGAACACCGAGCCGCCACCGTAGACCGAGGCCGAGGAGGCGTACAGGTAGGGTATCTCCCGCTCGAGGCAATAGTGCAGCAGGGCCTTGGAGTAGTCGTAGTTGTTTCGCATCATGAACCGCCCGTCCCACTCCGTGGTGCTCGAGCAGGCCCCTTCGTGGAAGATGGCGTCGACCTTGTGCGCGAAGGACTCCCCGGCCTGGATGCGGGCGATGAAATCCTCCTTGTCCATGTAGTCGTGGATCTCGCAGTCGGCGATGTTCTTGAATTTCACGCCGTTGGTCAGATTGTCCACGACCAGGATGTCGCTGCGCCCGCGCTCGTTGCAGGCCTTGACGATGTTGCTGCCGATGAAGCCGGCGCCGCCGGTGACGATAATCATGATGCGCTAATCCCTTGAACCTGAGTTGCGGATCGCTCAGTCCGCGCCGTGGCGGATGGCGTCGATGATGTTGCTGGTCGAGCAGCCCGCGACGAAATCCAGCACGACGACCTCGCCGCCGTGTTCACGCACGCAGCGCCCGCCCGCGATGTCCTCGGGCTTGTAGTCGCCGCCCTTGACCAGAATGTCGGGCAGCACCTCGCAGATGAGCCTCTCGGGGGTGTCCTCGGTAAACGGCACGACCCAGTCCACGCTCTCCAGGCCCGCCAGCACGGCCATGCGGCTGTCGAGCGCGTTGACGGGCCGGCCCTCGCCCTTGAGGCGCGTGACCGAGGCGTCGTCGTTGACCGCGACGATCAAGCGGTCGCCGCGCTCGCGCGCCTGGCGCAGATACGTAACGTGACCGGCGTGCAGGATATCGAAGCAGCCGTTGGTCATGACCACGGTCTCGCCGTGGGCCTGCGCCTCGCGCACCAGGCGAATCAAACGATCCTCGTCGACGATGCCGCGTTCGACCGCATCCTGCTCGCGCAGGGCCTGTCTGAGCTCGGCGATGCTGACCGTGGCCGTGCCCAGCTTGGCGACGACCACACCGGCGGCCAGATTGGCCAGCGCAGTCGCCTCGTCCATCGGCTCGCCGGCGGCCAGGGCCGCGGCCAGCACCGAAATCACGGTATCGCCCGCACCCGTGACGTCGAAGACCTCGCGCGCGTGGGTGGGCAAATGCAGCGCGGGCTTGTCTTCGCGCAGCAGGGTCATGCCGCGCTCGCTGCGCGTAATCAGCAGGGCCTCGAGCTCGAGGTCGCGGCGCAGGGCCTCGCCCTTGCTCACCACCTCGGCATCGTTGGCGCAATGACCGACCACGGCCTCGAACTCGTGCAGGTTCGGCGTGATCACGGTCGCGCCGCGGTAACGGGAAAAGTCGGTGCCCTTGGGGTCGATGACGACGCGTTTGCCGGCGGTGCGTGCCTCGCGCACCATGGCCTCGATGGTGTGCAGGCTACCCTTGCCGTAGTCCGAGAGCAGCACCACGTCGGTATCGGCCAGGGCGTCGCGGAACCGCCCGAGCAGACCCGCGGGGTCGTGGCCGGCAAAACCGTCTTCGAAGTCCAGACGGATGAGCTGCTGGTGGCGACTGATGACGCGAAGCTTGGTGACGGTGGCAAAGCCGGCCAGGCGCTCGAAGCTGCAGCGCACCCCGTCGGCTTCCAGGCGGCAGGCCAGCGCAGTAGCCGCCTCGTCGTCGCCGGTCAAACCGACCACGGTGGCCTGGCCGCCCAGGGTGGCGATATTCAGAGCGACGTTACCCGCCCCGCCCGGGCGCTCCTCGGCCTCGCCGACCAGGACCACCGGAACGGGGGCCTCGGGCGAGATGCGCGAGGTATCGCCGTGCCAATAGCGGTCCAGCATCAGGTCGCCGACGACCAGGACGCGGGCCATGGAGAAATCGGGAATGTGCGGTTTCATGCTTGTTCTGGGTCTCGGCGGGCGCCCTTCCGGGGCGCACTCGAACGCGGGCCATGATAGCACAGGCACCGCGGTCGCGGCGGGCGTTCAGGCCGCAGACTCGCCGGGTGGACGAGCCCCGGAACCTGAGGCGGCGCCGGTTTCGGCTGCAGCGCTGGTTTCGGCTGCAGCGCTGGCCAACAGCACCAGGAGAGGAAAGCCGAAGAGATTGGCGAAGGGCATTCGTGCGAGCCAGGTCTCGGCCACCCCGAACACGCCGAAGGCAAGCAGCACGCTGAGCCCGGCCAGGGCGTAGAAGCGCCCCCAGTCCGTGGACGCTCGGTGCCAGGCGCCCACGAAGAACCGGGCGGGCAGGTAGAACAGGCACACGAGCAGAGCGATGAGCCCGACCAGTCCCGTGGTGGCCAGGGAGTGGAAGTACTGGTTGTGGGCATGGCCGAAGCTGGGCAGGTCGCGGGCGCGCCCCTCCGCGATCAGCCGGTTACGCTCGACATCGAAGTCGCCCACGCCCGTGCCGAGGATCGGGTGCTCGGCGAACAGGAGAAGAGCGTCGTGCCACAGGTTCAGGCGAATACCCCAGGAGGTCGGTGCACCCGGTTTGACCTCGTAGGTCTTGAGATTCTGAATGCCCCGCTCCACGCCGTGTATGATTGTCCTCGGCTGCCAGACTGCCCCGACCGCAATCAACAGGACCAGCCCGGCGCCGACGGCGGCCCAACCGCGCCGCCCGAGCTCGCGCCGGTACCACCACAGGAGCGCCACGGCGAACACGATAACGAACAGCCAGGACGAGCGCGTCACCGACAGGACGCTCGCATACAGGGCCGCGGCCGTGCTCAGGCCCAGCAGCGCGTACTGCCAGGGCCGGCGTGCCAGGGTGAGCATGGCGATAACCAGGATGGCGGCGAATTCGACGGCCGCGTCGCCGAAGACAATCTTGTGATAAATGCCGGCCGCATCGCCCATTCCCTGCACGTGTACCTGGTACCAGCCGTGGGCGGCCAGCGTAAAGCCTGCAACGACGCAGCCGTATAGGAAGGCGCGCCCGGGAACGATGCCGACGCGGCGGATCAACACGTACACAGGGATCATCAACAGCACGCGCGTGTAGCGGTCGAACTTGTCGAGCGCGAGGGAATAATTCTCGGTGTTGATCAGGGTGAGCAGCACAACGAGATAGAACGCGAGTATGCCGAGCAGGACCCGGCGCTCCTCGGGCGCCAGGTGCCGCCAGGCCGGCCAGGCGAGGAACACGCCGAACAGGGCGGGCAGGACATAGGTGCCGCTGCCCCCGTCGGGGACGCTGA
>DATFLL010000067.1:0-13076 GCA_035267785.1 Gammaproteobacteria bacterium
CCGCTTCTCCGAGGAACATCCCGAGCGCTACCTGGATGTGGGTATCGCCGAGCAGCACGCCGTGACCCTGGCGGCCGGCCTCGCCTGCGAGGGCCGAAAGCCTGTGGTGGCAATCTACTCCACCTTCCTGCAGCGCGCCTACGATCAGGTCATCCACGACGTGGCGCTGCAGAACCTGCCGGTGCTGTTCGCCATCGACCGCGCCGGCCTGGTCGGCCCCGACGGTCCCACGCATGCGGGCAGCTTTGATATGAGCTTCATGCGCTGCCTGCCGAACATGGTGGTCATGGCGCCGGCCGACGAGAACGAATGCCGGCAGATGCTCTACACCGGATTCTTGCATGACGGTCCGGCCGCGGTGCGCTACCCGCGCGGCACCGGACCGGGCGTGGCGGTCGACAAAGGCCTCAGCGCACTGCCCCTGGGCAAGGGCGAGCTGCGCCGCCGCGGCCAGGGGATCGCGATCCTCGCCTTCGGTACCATGCTCGCTCCGGCGCTCGAAGCGGCCGAAACCCTGAATGCAAGCGTGGCCAACATGCGCTTCGTCAAACCGCTGGACGAGGCACTGGTGCTCGAGCTGGCCACCTCGCACGACCTGCTGCTGACCGTCGAGGAAAATGCCGTCATGGGCGGTGCCGGCAGCGCCGTGAACGAATGTCTCGCCGCGAACGGCGTGACGGTACCTACCTACAACCTCGGCCTGCCCGACCGCTTCCTGGACCACGGCACGCGCGAGGAGCTCCTCGAAGAAGCCGGCCTGACCACCGCCGGCATCCTGCGCGCAGTCGAGTGTCTGGTCCATCCCGAGACTTGCCAAAAGCGCCCCGCTGGCTTAAATTCCTAGTCCTTTGGTCAACTTTAGTTCGATGAATGCCCGCTACAACATGAGGATCGTCACCGACTTCGCGGCCGCGCATCTGCTGCGCGGTTACGAAGGGCCCTGCAGCCGGCTGCACGGACACAACTGGAAGGTCGAAGTCGAGGTCATGGCGCGGGCCCTGGACGAAGTCGGCATGGGGCTGGACTTCAAGCTGATCAAGGACAGCACCCGCCGGCTGGTCGGCGACCTCGACCACCGAAACCTGAACGACATCCCGCCGTTCGACGAGGTCAACCCGACGGCCGAGAATATCGCCGCCTATCTGTACCGCGGTCTCTCCGACGAGCTCAACGACGAGCGCGTCAAGGTCAGCGCCGTGACGCTGTGGGAGACCGAGCGGGCCTGCGTCAGATATACCGAGGATTAATTCAATGAGTCAGATCACCGCCGAGATCATCGAAGACGTGCAGAGCACGGCGGACACCCGTCGCATCCCCATCAACAAGGTGGGCATCAAAGACATCCGCCATCCCGTGCGCATCCGCGACCGAAGCGGCGGCGAACAGCACACCATCGCCAACTTCAACATGTACGTGAATCTGCCCCACAACTTCAAGGGCACGCACATGTCGCGCTTCGTCGAGATACTCAATCGCCACGAGCGCGAGATTTCGGTCAAGTCCTTCAAGCATATGCTGGCCGAGATGACCGACGTGCTGGAGGCCCAGTCCGGCCACATCGAGATGACCTTCCCATACTTCGTCAACAAGAAGGCCCCGGTCAGCGGCGTCGAAAGCCTGATGGATTATGACGTCACCTTCCTAGGGGAAGTCACCGAAGACGGCACGCAAATGACCCTCAAGGTCGTGGTGCCGGTGACCAGCCTGTGCCCGTGCTCCAAGAAGATCTCGGATTACGGAGCCCACAATCAGCGATCCCACGTGACCGTCAGCGCCCGCATCAACGATTTTGTCTGGATCGAAGACCTCATCGACCTGGTCGAGGCCGAGGCGTCCTGCGAGCTCTACGGGCTGCTCAAGCGGCCGGACGAAAAGCACGTCACCGAGCGCGCCTACGACAACCCCAAGTTCGTCGAGGACATGGTGCGCGACGTTGCCGCCTGCCTGAACCGCCACCCGCGTATCGACGCCTACACCGTGGAATCGGAGAACTTCGAGTCCATCCACAATCACTCGGCGTATGCGCTGATCGAAAAAGACAAAACAAGTTGACAGTTGGCAGAAGTCAGTCGGCAGCATAAAAGGAAAACCGGCCTTCGGCCGGTTTTCCTCTTTCTGAGAACTGCGGACTGATGACTGCCGACTTCTATTCGCCTCACACCTCACCCCCGACGCTCTGGAAAGAAACGCGGAGGACGCAGAGGCGCGGAGGACGCAGAGAAAAGTTATAACTGGCGTTTGCGAAGTGCCGCCCCTACGCTCGGCAATTATCGTCTCGGTGACTTTTCCGTGAATTCCAAGCGGTAAACCCGAAGTTGCAGGGCGTTTCGCCTCACGCCTCACGCCTCACGCCTCACCCTTTATATTCTTGCTGCCAACTGCCAACTGCAAACTGCAAACTGCCAACTTATTTAATATTTACTCTTCAACTCCAGCATATCCCCCTTGTGCTGCATCTCCACTTGACTCAGGAACGACATCCCCAACAACGTGATGGGCGGCGAGCCTCCTTCGTGGACGGCGGCGGTAACGTTGTGTACCGTGATATCGCCCACCTGTACCGTGTCGAGCGTGACCTGGTAGACGCGCACAATGCCGTTGGCGGTGCTCATCGCCTTGGGCGTGCCGCGATAGCGGAAGTCGATGCCCAATTGCCTGGCCTGACGCTCGTTCATCGACACCCATGTGGCCCCCGTATCGATGACAAAGTCGACGGTATTGCCGTCGATCGAGCCCGTGGTCATGTACATGCCGTTGGTGTCCGGCCAGATCTGCGCCGTCGCCTGCTTGGGAGCCTTGAATTGGGTGGATATCTGATCGCCGAGGGTGAAACGCTGCTGCTTGCCGTTGACTTCCAGCACGGCCGCCTGGCTGTCGGCGCTGATGAGCTTTACACCACCCGGCGTCGCGTCACCGACGTGCAGCACGTGCTGGTGCCCATCGACGCGCACCACCGCCATGTTGGGGAACAAGCCCACTACCGTAATGTTCGCGGCTGCGGCGTTGCCGATCCAAGCCATGGCGGTCCAGACCCACAGAGCCATGAGGAGCCAGCGCCGGCCGCGCAGTGTAGAAGGACGGATCATCGCGCGCATCGGCATACTCCCCTGGGCACCGGCATCCGGCCTTAACGCGAGACCTCGAAGCCTTCGCCCCGGGTCTGACGCAGATCGACCTTCAGGCGCTGCGGGCTCCAGCCGTGGACCTTGTCGTGGGCCTCAATGTAGACGACATTGTCGCCGGACGGAATCTCGACGCCGCCCAGGCTGCGCGTGAAGGGCTGCTCGTTCTCGTGGGGGTGCAGCAGCACGCGCTTGGCGATCTCCTTGCCGTCGGGACCCACGATCCGCCACTCGTCGGCGTAATGGTCCCAACCGGTGTCGTGATGACGCAGGGTGACGCTCACGTACCAGTTCCCACCGCTCTGCTGGAACTTGGCGTGCAGGATCTCCACCTGGTTGGCGAATGCCTGGGGTGCGGCGCACAGGCCGGCCAGAACCACGGCGACAAACAGCTTTTTCATGCTCCCTCCTCTTTTATTGTGATGTCCGGTGCGCTCCGCGCACCGCTTGCGACAAACGCCCGCGGCGGGCATCTAGCGGAAGAAATACAGAATAACCTGCATGAGGACCGATGCATACAACGCGGCGACCAGGTCGTCGAACATGATGCCAAAGCCCCCTCGCAGCCCGCGGTCCAGGCTGCGAATAGGCCAGGGCTTCCAGATATCGAACAGGCGGAACAACACGAAGCCCAGCACGAGCCAGCGCCAGTCGTATGGGACCGCGACAAGAGTCAAGAGGTACCCCACGACCTCGTCCCACACGATGCCCGGATGATCGTGCACGCCCAGCACGCGCGCCGTCGCACCGCACAGATACACCCCCAACCCGAACAGCGCTGCGCCAACCAGCGCGTACTGCCAGGCCGGCAGCGAGTGCAGCAGCCAATACAACGGCAGGGCCGCCAGGGTGCCGACGGTGCCCGGGGCACGCGGCGCCAGCCCGGTGCCAAAACCCAGACTGAGCAGGTGCACCGGATGGCCCAGCAGGCGGGGTGGGATTGGCTTGGCGTGCGCGGACATGGCCCGGCCTAAGTGGCGAAGTGGCGATAGCCGCCGGATGCGACGGCGAGCTCGCGGCCGGCGCCGTCGACGCAGCGCAGCCCGGCGGCCGCCTCGACGGTACCGACGCGGGTCAACGGCACGTCGAGCGCGGGCAGGGACTCGTACGCCTCGGGCGCCAGACACACGCACAGCTCGTAGTCGTCGCCGCCGGTCAGGGCCAGCGCCAGAGCCTGCTCCGATTCAGGGGCATCGGCCAAATAGCGCCTGAAGGCGTCCGACAGGGGCAAGGCGTCGAGCTCGAGTCTGACGCCGACACCGCCGGCCTCCAGCAGATGGCCGAGGTCGGCCGCCAGGCCATCGGAGATGTCGATACCGGCATGCGCCCGCTCGCGCAGAGCGCGCCCGGCGGACACACGGGGTATCGGCCGATTCAGGCGCTGGCGCAGATAGAGGTTGTCCTGCGGACCGCGGTCAAGCCGTCCCTGAACCACCTGCAAGCCGAGCGCCGCATCGCCGAGCGTTCCCGTCACGCAGACGATGTCGCCCGGCCGTGCACCGGCCCGATGCAGCGCCGACCCGCTCGGTACGAAGCCGGCGACCTGGACCGTGACGGTCAGCGGCCCGCGGGTGGTATCGCCGCCGATCAGGGCCAGGCCGTGCGCATCGGCCAGTTCGAACAGTCCGCCCGCAAAACCGGCCAGCCACTCCTCGTCGGCCTCGGGCAGGGTCAGCGCGAGCGAGAACCAGGCGGGCACCGCACCCATGGCGGCGAGGTCGCTCAGATTGACGGCCAGGGCCTTGTAACCGATGTCTTCCGGCGCGGTGTCGGTGGGAAAGTGGACGCCGCTGACCAGGGTATCGACGGCGAGGACAAGGTCTTGATCCGGCGGCACCCGCAGCAGGGCCGCGTCGTCGCCGATCCCCAGCACGACGTCCCCGCGGCGGCCGGGATGCGCTGCGAAGTAGCGGGCGATAATCTCAAATTCGCTAACTGCCATCGGTCAGGACCGTTGCAAGCCAGGTCTGAGCATCGGCGATTCAGCCGGAGCGCCCGCCGCGGGCCTCGACCTCGGCCGCACGCAGTCGGGCGGCCAGCTTGTCCAATACGCCATTGACGAAGCGGTGACCCTGCTCGGCGCCGAAGGTCTTGGCGAGCTCGACGCCCTCGTTGATCACGACCCGATAGGGAACGTCGATACGCCGGGCCAGCTCATAGGCGCCCATGCGCAGGATGGCGCGCTCGACCGGGTCGACTTCCGCGATGGGCCGATCGAGCAGCGGGGCAATGTGTTCGTCCAGCTCCCCCGCACGGGCACTGACCTGGTTCAGCAGTTCTTCGAAATAGTCCACGTCCGCCTTGCCGAGCTCGTCGCTCGCCAGGAACTGCGCCGATATATCGGCGGCACTCTGACCTCCGAGGTCCCACTGGTACAGGGCCTGCAGGGCCAGGCGTCGGGCGCGTTTGCGTGATGCGCTCATGATGTCTGCTCGCGGAAACCCGCGTGGTGGTCGAAATGAAATCTCAGCCGCGCAGGGCCGCGGCGAGGTACCTGAGGTTGGCCCGATTCAGTCGAGCTTGCGCAGAAGTTCCACCATCTCGATGGCCGACATCGTCGCCTCGACACCCTTGTTGCCGGCCTTGGTGCCGGCACGCTCGATGGCCTGCTCGATGGTGTCGACCGTGAGTACCCCGAAGGCTACGGGGATACCAGAGCCCAGCGATACCTGTGACAGGCCCTTGGTGCACTCACCCGCCACGTAGTCGAAGTGCGGTGTGCCGCCGCGGATGACAGCACCCAGGGCGATGATGGCATCGTAACGCTTGGTGGCCGCCATGCGCTGGACGACCAATGGCAACTCATACGCCCCCGGTGCGCGCACGATCTCGATGTCCTTTTCTTCCACCCCGTGGCGCTTGAGCGTGTCGATAGCCCCCTCGAGCAGGCTCTCGACAATGAAGCTGTTGAAGCGACTCACGGCAATGCCGAAGCTAGCGCCGCGAACGACCAGATCGCCCTCGATGGTACGGATGTTCTTGCTCATAGTGTCCCCTTGCTGATGGCCCGCACTATAACCCCGATCGCCGTGCCAGGCGAGCCCCGCTCCCACTGCATGCCGGGGTTCAGTCCGACACGTACTCCACCACTTCCAGGTCGAAACCCGAAAGACCGTGCATGCGCTTGGGCGCGCTCAGCACGCGCATACGCCGCACGCCCAGGTCCTTGAGTATCTGGGCGCCGATACCGTAGGTGCGCAGGTCCGTGCCCGGTTCCTCGCGCGGCATGGCCACCCCTTCATCCTCGAGCTGATAGCCGCGGATGCGATTGACCAGGTCGTCGGCCGACTCCTCGAGACGCAGGATGACGATCACGCCGCGGCCCTCCTCGCCTACCCGGCGCATGGCATCGCGCAGCGGCCACCCGCAGTCGCGGCGCTGACCGCCGAACAGATCGCACAGGCTGTTTTGTACGTGCACGCGGACAAGCACGGGCTCCTCGCCCGCCACGTCTCCCATGACCAGCGCGAAGTGCAGATCGTCGTCGGCGGCGTTGCGATAGGCGTACAGGCGAAACTCGCCGTTGTCGGTCGGCATCTTGGACTCGGCGACGCGGCTGATGGTCTTCTCGTGCTGGAGCCGATAGTGAATGAGATCGGCAATGGTGCCGATCTTCAGCCCGTGCTCGCGCGCAAAGATCTCCAGATCGGGGCGGCGCGCCATGGTGCCGTCCTCGTTGAGTATCTCGACGATGACCGCGGCGGCTTCCAGGCCCGCCAATCCCGCCAGGTCGCAACCCGCCTCGGTATGACCGGCACGAGTGAGCACGCCGCCCGGCTGGGCCATGAGCGGGAAGATATGGCCCGGCTGAACCACATCGGCCGGCTTGGCGTCGGGCGCCACAGCCGCCTGGACGGTGACCGCGCGGTCGGCGGCCGAGATCCCGGTGGTTACACCCTGGGCCGCCTCGATGGATACGGTGAAGTTGGTCGAGTGCTTGGCATTGTTGTCACGCACCATCAGCGGAAGCCGCAGGCGTTCGCAGCGCTCGCGCGTGAGCGTCAGGCAGATCAGTCCACGGCCGTAGCGTGCCATGAAATTGATGTCCTCGGCACGGACCTTTTCGGCCGCCATGATGAGGTCGCCTTCGTTCTCGCGGTCCTCGTCATCCATGAGGATGACCATCTTGCCCGCGCGCAGGTCAGCGACGATCTCTTCGATGCTGTTCAATACCATGTATCTTTTTGCTTTCAGCGGCGCCGCCGGTACGTTCAAGGTTCGGTCAGACCATAGTCACTTGATGAAGCCGTGTTCGGCCAACAAGGCCCTGGTGAGCCCGCCCGCCTCGGTGTGCGCCGCGCGATCGCCCAGCAGCAGACGCTCGAGGTAGCGGGCGATGATGTCGACCTCCAGGTTGACCCCCTGGCCCGGCCGATAGGCACCGAGCGTCGTCTCCTGCAGGGTGTGGGGCACGATGTTTAGCTCGAATGCCGCGCCCTCGACCGCATTGACGGTCAGGCTGACCCCGTCGACGCAAATCGAACCCTTCTCCGCGATATAACGCGCCAGCGCATCGGGTGCCTGAATGCGAAACCGCACCGAGCGTGCATCGTCGTGACGCTCGGCGACCTCGCCGATGCCATCGACATGGCCGCTGACCAGGTGCCCACCCAGATGGGTGGTCGGCGTCAGGGCCTTTTCCAAATTCACCGGCGCGCCGACGCATTGCTGCCCGAAGGTCGTTCGCGCCAGGGTCTCGCCCGAGACATCGGCCCAGAAGGCCGCGCCCTCCACACGTACGGCCGTCAGGCAAACTCCGTTCACCGCGATGCTGTCGCCGAGTGCGACGTCGGACATATCCAGCTTGCCCGTGTCGATACGTACCCGGCTGTCGCCGCCCTTGGGCTCGATGGCCGCGATGCTGCCGACGGCTTGGACTATTCCGGTAAACATGATAACTAGTTTGCAGTTGGCGGTCGGCGAACAAAAGTTGGCAGTTTGCAGTTGGCAGTCGGCAGAAAGAAAAAAGCAAAGCCCACTCCACACGTACTATTCGCGCTTACGCTCATATGTCGAGTCATCTGTCTTTCCCTCTTTCTGCCAACTGAGGACTGCGTACTGCTTTTGCACTCTTTCTGCCAACTGCCTACTGATGACTGCCGACTGCAGGCGCCTACTTCGCGCGTTTTGCGATTATCCGCCAGTCCGATCCCACCGCGCGTACGTCGACGATATCCAGCTCGATCGCCTCGTCGAGTTCTTCCAGGCCAGGAAGGTGGAACAGACCGCGCGCCGCGTCGCCCATGAGCTTGGGCGCCATGTAGATCACCAACTCGTCGATCAGCCCCGCGCGCAGCATGGCCCCGCTCAGCGTCGCACCCGTCTCGAGCAGCACCTCGTTCATCTGGCGCTGTCCCAGCAGGTCGAGGACTGCAACCAGGTCGACCGAGTCGCCGTGCGGCGGAACGTCGACCACCTCCGCCCCTGCCGCGGAGAGTGCCTGGCTCAAACCCGCGTCCTGCGCGGTGGTCACGATCAGTGTCTCGCCCGGCTCGCCCAACATGCGCGAGTCGACCGGCGTGCTCAGGTGCGAATCGACCACCACCCGCAGCGGCTGTCGGCTCGCACCCTCCAGGCGTACGGTCAGCGACGGGTTATCGGCCAGCACGGTCCCGACCCCGGTCATGATCGCCGAGCTGCGCGCACGCAGGCGCTGCACGTCGTCGCGTGCACCCGCCGACGTAATCCACTGGCTCTGGCCCGAAGCCATGGCGGTGCGCCCGTCCAGGCTCATCGCCAGCTTGCAGCGCACGAACGGCCGGCCGTTGTGCATACGGTGAATGTATCCCGGATTCAAGGCCGCGGCCTGCGCCTCCAGCAAGCCGCTGGCGGTGGCGATGCCCCGGGCCTCGAGCGTCTGCAGGCCCTTGCCGGCGACCTGCGGATTGGGATCCTGCATGGCGGCGACTACCCGCGCCACACCGGCGGCGATCAAGGCATCGGTACACGGCGGCGTCCTGCCGTGATGACAGCAGGGCTCCAGCGTGACATAGGCGGTGGCGCCCCGGGCCGCCTCGCCCGCCTGGCGCAGGGCCTCGACCTCGGCGTGCGGGCCGCCGGCTGCCGCGTGCCAGCCCTCGCCGACCACATGCCCCTGGCGCACCAGCACACAGCCCACGCGCGGATTGGGATCGGTGCCGAACAGCCCGCGCCGCGCGAGGCGCAGAGCGCGTGCCATGAACACATGGTCCGACGCCTCGAACGCCACGGCCGTGTCCCCCATACTCACCTACTCGTCGCCGGGCAGCAGGGGGATTTGGTTGCGCTTGGCCTCCGGCGAAGGCTCGTTGCTCAAACGCTCGATCTCCTCCTGAAATGCCCGCACGTCCTGGAAGCTGCGGTAGACCGACGCGAAGCGCACATAGGCGACCGCGTCGAGCTCGCGCAGCTCCTGCATCACCCATTCGCCCACATCGCGCGACTTCACCTCGCGCTCGCCTCCGGCCCGGATGCGCTGCTTGATGCGGTTGATGGCGTCCTCGACCGCCTCGGTACCCACCGGGCGTTTTTCCAGGGCGCGCAACATCCCGGAGCGCAGCTTGTCCTCGTCGAACGGCACGCGGCTGCCGTCATTCTTGACGATACGCGGCATGTGCAGCTCGGCCGACTCGAAGGTCGTGAAGCGTTCGCCGCAGGACTGGCACTCGCGGCGCCGGCGTACCATGTCACCGTCGTTCGCCAGACGCGAATCGATGACCTTGGTATCGTCGGCGCTGCAGAAGGGACACCGCATACTCAATCAGTCTCGAGGTTCGAGTAACGAGGAGCGAGGAAATACGAGAAGCTTTTTCTCGAAACTCGCCACGCGCTACTCGCTGCTCAGTCTGCGTAGACCGGCAGGCGCTTGCAGACGTCGAGCACCTGCGCCTTGACGCGGTCGATCACGTCCTGCGCGCCGCGCGCGTCGATGACGTCGCAGATCCAGCCCGCCAGCTCGCGCGCCTCGGCCTCGCCGAAGCCGCGGGTGGTCATCGCCGGCGTGCCGATACGGATGCCGCTGGTCACGAAGGGCGACTGCGGGTCGTTCGGCACGGCGTTCTTGTTGACCGTGATGTTGGCGCTGCCCAGCCAGGCGTCGACGTCCTTGCCGGTCAGGCCCTGGGCGATGAAGCTCACCAGGAAGAGGTGGTCGTCGGTGCCGCCGGAGACGATCTCAAAGCCCCGCTCCTTCATGACCTCGGCCATGGCGCGGGCGTTGGTGACCACCTGCTGCTGATAGGTCTTGAACTCGGGCTGCAGGGCCTCCAGGAAGGCCACCGCCTTGGCAGCGATGACGTGCATCAGCGGTCCACCCTGCGTGCCGGGGAAGACCAGCGAGTTGAGCTTCTTTTCGATCTCGGGGTTGGCCTTGGCCAGGATGATGCCGCCGCGCGGTCCGCGCAGCGTCTTATGCGTGGTCGAGGTGGTGACATCGGCGATCTGCACCGGGCTGGGATAGACGCCGGCTGCGACAAGCCCGGCGACATGCGCCATGTCCACGAACAGATAGGCACCGACCTCGTCGGCGATGGCGCGAAAGCGCTGCCAGTCGACCACGCGCGAATACGCGGAGAAGCCCGCCACGATCATCTTGGGCTTGTGCTCGCGGGCCAGGCGTTCGACTTCGTTGTAGTCGATCTCGCCGGTGGACTCGTCCAGACCGTACTGAACGGCATTGAAGATCTTGCCCGAGAAGTTGACCTTGGCGCCGTGCGTGAGGTGACCGCCGTGGGCCAGGCTCATACCCAGAATGGTATCGCCAGGGCTCAGCAGGGCCAGATACACCGCGGCGTTGGCCTGCGAGCCCGAGTGCGGCTGCACGTTGGCGTAATCGGCGCCGAACAACTGCTTGACGCGGTCGATGGCCAATTGCTCGGCCACGTCGACGAATTCGCAGCCGCCGTAATAACGCTTGCCGGGATAGCCCTCGGCGTACTTGTTGGTCAGCACGGAGCCCTGGGCCTCGAGGACCCGGGGGCTGGCGTAATTCTCGGAGGCGATGAGCTCGATATGGTCTTCCTGCCGGCGCGCCTCATTCTGGATGGCTGTCCACAACTCGTCGTCAAATCCGGCAATCGTCATGTCTTTGCTAAACATCGGTTCCCCTTGCGCTCGCCCACGGCCGCGAACGAATCGTCATTAAAAACAATAGCTTGAATAAACGCGGCGGCGCGTGCCGCGGCCCGCTCGTCGGTCGGGAGCCGCCCCGTAAAAGTGGTCTAGCTTACCCGATCCGGGCCAAAAATGCATTGTGGGCGGGTAACTTAGGCGCAGAGCGGCCTCAGAAGCCGCCTGAGCGAAGTGCGCCGTTGGAAAGCTGCAGGGCCCGAAACGAACGACGCCCCGCTGGGCGGGGCGTCGTTCGCCTGGCGGGCCGGCCTCACGGCCGGCCCGGTCGGATGGCACTGAACTTAATAGTTGGTCGACGGGGAACCGCCGGCCCCCTCGGTCAGCGCCTTCTGGATGGCGTTGGGGGCGCACATGATGGAGGCGAAGCTGTTCGAGCCCATCATGGACAGGTCGGGGAAGTTGATGGCGATGCGGAACTCCGCCGGGAGGGCATAGACCGCCGAGCCCTTGACCACCATTTCATAGGGCAGATGGCCGGTGGACTTGACCGGCTTGAAGTCGATGCGCGACATGATGTACTGGTCGCCGCTGCAGGCCTCGGTCATGTGCACGCCGAACACGGTCGACTTCTTGCCGGGGATGTCGATCCGATAGACCTTGCTCACGCCGCCCTCCTTCTTGGCGAGCGCCTTTTCCACGTGCTGCACCGCGTCCTGATAGCTGCCGTAAGAAGCGAGCTTGAGGCGGTCCGTGAAATACGGCATCAGCCACTTGTAGTGGTAGTCTTCGAGGTCGTCGGCGGTCAGACCCTCCTCGGGACCATAGGCCTTCTGATAGCCCAGCGCCGCGCGCAGGCTGGCAGCCACCGACGAAAGGTCGGCCTTCATCTGGTAGGCCGCGGCCATGTACACCGGATTGGTGTAGGCGACCTGCAGCTCGTTGTCGGACTTGGTCACGGTCACGCGCTCCGCGGCGCCAAAGGCGCCGAAATCGGTCTTGGCCGCGGCCTGCTTCAGGGTATCGTTGGTCACCACGATGATCGTGGCCGAGGGATAGGGCGAATAGGTGCCGGCAATCTCGAAACCGTTGGCGGTCAGCTTCTGCTTGACCTGTTCCACGGTGCTCGCCATATCGCCGCTGGCTGTGCTGGCAAGCACGAAGGGCATGAGCTTGACATCGTCGGCCCGGGCCAGACCCAGGGCGAGGACGAACAAAAAGACAGTCGAAAACAGCCGAATAATTGGCTTCATTGATCTTCCCCTTTGAATTCGAATGGCGCGCGAAATCGGCGCGATGGCGTACCGGAAAAGAAAAGGGCCATGTCGCCATGGCCCTCTTCCGTGGTTACGCCAAATACATGCGATAACCGTATCGGTCGATCAGAACTTCCAGCTGTAGCTGGCCTCGACCTGGTACTGGTACATCTTCAGCTCGATGGTCTGACCCGGCGACAGCGGATTGGCGCCGGACACCTTCTTCTCCGGGGCGTACATGGCCGCGAAGTTCCACTCGCTGGTCGGGCTCAGCTTGTTGGTGAAACCGAAGGTGAAGTGCTGCTCCATCACTGCCGGGGCCAGGATGTTTAGCAGGACCTCGGAGCTGGGGATGGGCTGCTTGCCGTAACTGTAGCCCGCACGCCAGGTCCAGGCCGGGCTGGTCGACCACTGGTAGCCCAGCTTGTAGACCGTCATGTCCTCCCAGCCGAAGCCGGCACCGTTGCTAGTACCAAGCTGAGCGGTCTGTATATTGGGAAGCAACGGATTGGCGATGGAGTCGATGTCGCTGTAGAAGATCTTCTGGACATCGAAGGCCAGGGTCGACGTCGGGGTCGTCTTGAACGCCAGGCCGATGGTCGCCGTGGCCGGGATGTCGAAGTTACCGCCACCGGCAAACAGACCCTTGTAC
>DATFLL010000068.1:0-2523 GCA_035267785.1 Gammaproteobacteria bacterium
GCGCAGGCCCAGACCGCTCACGCAGGCCTTGTGAGAGGCCACGCGGTGAATCGGGCTGCGCACCAGGGTCACCTTCAGCGTCTTGTTGTTGGCCATGGCTGTTATTCCAGAATCTCTTTGACCGACTTGCCGCGCTTGGCAGCGACGTCCTCGGGCGAGGCCATCTCGGCCAGACCGCGAATCGTGGCGCGCACAACGTTGACGGGGTTATTGGTGCCGATGCACTTGGCGAGCACGTCGTGCACCCCGACCACGTCGAACACCGCACGCATGGCGCCGCCGGCAATGACACCGGTACCCTCGGAGGCCGGCTGCATGTAGACCCGGGCCGCACCATGAGTGGCGGTGATCGGGTACTGCAGGGTGCCTTCCTTGAGGGCGACCTTGCGCATGTTCTTGCGGGCGTTCTCCATGGCTTTGGAGATGGCCACCGGCACCTCGCGGGCCTTGCCGCGGCCGAAGCCCACCCGGCCCTGACCGTCGCCGACCACCGTCAGCGCGGAGAAACCGAACTGACGGCCGCCCTTGACGACCTTGGCCACACGGCGCACCGCCACCAGGCGTTCCTGGAGACCGTCACCGCTCTGTGCATTCTCAAATCCTGCCATGGCTCAACCCCTAGAATTCCAGGCCATTTTCACGCGCGGCATCCGCCAGCGCGCGTACGCGGCCATGATATTTAAAACCGGACCGATCGAACGCCACACGCGTCACGCCGGCTGCCTTCGCCTTCTCGGCGATGGCCTTGCCCACTGCCACGGCCGCCTCGACGTTGCCCGTGGTTTTCAGGGCGCTCTTCAAATCGGCCTGCACGGTCGAAGCGGTGGCCACAACCTCGGAGCCGTTCGGCGCGATGATCTGCGCATAGATGTGCCGCGGCGTGCGATGAATGCACAGCCGATGGGCCCCCAGCTCGCGAATCTTGACGCGAGAGCGCAGGGCGCGGCGTAAACGGGATGTCTTCTTGTCCATCGTGGTAAACCGCCTCTATTTCTTTTTCGCCTCTTTGCGCACAATGCGCTCGTCGGCGTACTTCACACCCTTGCCCTTGTAGGGCTCGGGGGGACGGTAGCCGCGAATCTTTGCGGCGACCTGACCGACGAGCTGCTTGTCGCAGCCCTTGACGAGAATCTCTGTCTGGCTCGGAGTCTCGATGGTCACGCCATCGGGAATGTCGTAGCCGACCGGATGCGAGAAGCCGAGCGTCAGATTCAACACCTTGCCCTGGGCCTGAGCGCGATAGCCCACGCCGATCAGCTCCAGCTTGCGCTCGAAGCCTTCGCTCACACCCTGCATCATGTTACGGACCATCGCCCGGGCCGTGCCGGTCTGGGCCAGCGAACCGGGCTTCTCGGTCACCGGCTTGAAGCGCAGCTCGCTGTCGTCTTTGACCGCGGTCACGTACGGATGCATCGTGTGCTCCATCGTGCCCTTGGAGCCCTTGACCGAGACCGTCTGGCCGTTGATGTTGACCTCAACGCCCGAGGGAATCGTGATTGGATTCAGTACTTTGGACATCTCATTCCACCCTTAGGACACGAAGCACAGCACTTCGCCGCCGTGGCCCGCCTTGCGAGCCGCACGGTCGGTCATGACGCCGGCCGAGGTGGAGATAATGGCCACACCCAGCCCGTTCAGCACCTTGGGCAGCTCGTCCTTGCCGCGGTAGATCCGCAGGCCAGGGCGGCTGACGCGCTTGAGGGTATCGATCACGGGCTTGCCTTCGTAGTACTTGAGCACCACGTTGAGAACCGCCTTGCCATCGATATCCTTCACTGCCAGATCGCCGACATAGCCCTCATCCTTCAAGCACTGAGCCAGGGCCACCTTTACCTTGGACGAGGGCATTTGCACCTCGACCTTGCCGGCCGCCAGCCCATTGCGGATGCGGGTCAGCATATCTGCAATAGGATCAGTCATGCTCATAGTTCAGTTCCAAGTTCCAGGTTACAAGTTCCAAGTCAAAAGCTTGGAAAAATCATCTCATTCAACAACAAGTGTCAGCGGCCCGGTCTTTACTTGCACCTTGCAACTTGCCACTTGTAACCGAATTACCAACTGGCCTTGGTCAGGCCAGGGACTTCGCCGCGCATCGCCATCTCACGCAGCTTGTTTCGGCTCAGGCCGAATTTGCGGTACACGGCGTGCGGGCGGCCGGTCACACGGCAGCGGCGCTGCACGCGGGCCGGGCTGGCGTCGCGCGGCAGCTTCTGCAGCTGCTGCTGCGCCTCGAGGCGGTCCTCGACGTCGAGGGAAAGGTCACTGACCTTCGCCTTGAGAGCCGCGCGCTTTGCCGCGTACTTCTTGACGGTCTTCAGGCGCTTCTTCTCGCGCTCGACCATGGATTTCTTAGCCATATCTCGCTCCTAGCCCTTGAACGGGAAGCTGAACGCCGACAACAGGGCGCGTCCCTCTTCGTCCGTCTCGGCGGTGGTCGTGATCGTGATGTCCATGCCGCGCAGCACATCGATCTTGTCGTACTCGATCTCCGGGAAGATGATCTGCTCGCGCACGCCCATACTG
>DATFLL010000069.1:0-10130 GCA_035267785.1 Gammaproteobacteria bacterium
GGACTGGTGACGCACCAGCCCGACTCATCGTCGAACCGGTGAGCGTCTAGGCCGCGATGCTGTCGATCCTCCGCAATAACCCCCGAGCGCTGATGCTGGCGGTGCTGGTGCACGTGGTTTTCATCGGGCTGCTCGTGGTGAGCTTTCATTTTTCCGAGCCCCCGACGCCATCGCCCGGCAAACAGGAGATCGTGCACGCCGTCACCGTCGACGAGAGCAAGGTCCAGGCCGAGTTGAACAAGCTCAAGGCCGAATCCAGACGCAAGCGTGAGCGTGAGGAGCGGCGCGTGCGCGAGCAGAAGGAGGCCGCGCAGAAGGCGCGCCAGGCGCGCCAGCGCGAACAGCAGCGCCTGGCCGAGCTCAAGCGCCAGCGCGAGGCCGAGCAAAAGCGGGTGGCCGAGGAACAGAAAAAACGCCAAGCCGAGCAACAGCGCCTGGCCAAGGCAAAGGCCGAACAGCAGCGCCTGGCCAAGGCAAAGGCCGAGGAGGCCAAGCGCCTGGCCGCACTCAAGGCCCAGCGAGAGAAGGAAGAGCAGCAGCGCAAGGCGGCAGAGGAGAAGAAGCGCCGCGAGGCCGAGGCCGCGCGGCAGAAGGCCGAGGCGCAAAAGGCCCTGAAACAAAAGCTCGAGGCCGAGGCCAAGCGTATGGCCGCCGAACAGAAGGCGCAGGAGCAGGCCGAACGCAAGGCGGCCCTCAACAAGTACACCGCGCTCATCCAGAACGCGATCCGCCAGCACTGGCAGGCGCCGCCCTCGGCCAAGGCCGGGATGAGCTGCGTGTTGAAATTGCATTTGATTCCCGGCGGGGAGGTGGTCAAGATCGAACTCGTGACCGGCAGTGGGGATTCGGCGGTCGACCAATCCGTCATTACCGCTGTCAGAGCAGCCTCGCCCCTGCCAGTGCCCACGCCGCAGTCGGGCTCGTTCGATCAGTTTCGTAATTTCAATTTAGAGTTCCGCATTGATCGGGAAGACCTCAAACAACAAGGTTGAGACCTGGACCATGAAACGCCTGATAGTGTCTTGTCTGTTCCTCCTGGTGGCCGCGGTGGGTTCGGCCCGCGCCGAGCTGACCATACAGGTCACGGGTTATGTGAAGGGCGCCTCGCCGATCGCCATCGTTCCCTTCGGCTGGAAGGGCGGCGCGGCCCCGCCCCAGCGCATGGCCGCCATCATCGGTGCCGACCTGCACCGCAGCGGTCGTTTCCAGCCTCTGGCCGACAAGGATCTGGTCGCCCGCCCGCACGACGCCGGGCAGGTCGATTTCGGCGACTGGCGCAAGCTCGACGTCGACAGCCTCGTGGTCGGCCGGCTCGACCAGCTGGCCGACGGGCGCTACCAGGCCCAGTTCCAGTTGCTCGACGTCGCGACCGGCAAGCAGTTGGCCGGTTACAGCATCACCAGCACGAAGGCCAACCTGCGCCAGACCGCACACCAGATCAGCGACATCATCTATCAGACATTGACCGGCGAGCGCGGTGCGTTCGACACGCATATCGCTTACGTGACCGTCGTACGCGGCAAGGCAGGCAAGCCGACCTACCGGCTGGCAGTGGCCGATGCCGACGGCTATAACGAACAGGTCGTCTACGAATCGTCCCAGCCGATCCTCTCGCCCGCCTGGTCGCCGGACGGCACGCGCCTGGCCTACGTGTCGTTCGCCTCGGGACGGCCGGCCGTCTATATTCAGAACATCCTCACCAGGCATACGCAAAAGGTGGCCGCCTATCAGGGCCTGAACAACGCACCGGCCTTCTCGCCCGACGGCAGACGCCTGGCGCTGACGCTGTCCAAGGACGGCAACGCCGACATCTACGTGCTGGACCTGGCGAGCAAGACCCTGCATCAGATTACCCATAGCTATGCGATCGACACCGAGGCGGCCTGGATGCCGGACGGCAAATCGCTCGTGTTCACCTCCGACCGGGGCGGCAGCCCGCAGCTCTATCAGATCGGGGTGGGGCCGGCCGGCGCGACGGGGCAGGCCCGCCGGCTGACGTTCGACGGCAACTACAACGCCCGGGCTGCGGTCTCGCCCGACGGCAAGAAGGTGGCGATGATCCACGGGGCGCAGGGGGCGTTTCGTATTGCCGTGCTCGACCTGGCGCAGGGCTATCTGCAGGTGCTGACCGACTCGCGCCTGGACGAGTCCCCGAGTTTTTCGCCCAACGGCAGTATGATCATTTATGCCTCGCAGCGCGGAGGACGCGGGGTGCTGCGGGTGGTGTCGGTGGACGGGCGAGTCCACCAGAGCCTCAGTCTGCGTGGTGGGGACGTGCGCGAGCCGGCCTGGTCTCCCTTCAAGAACTAACCATGAGGAACATGCCATGAGCAAATCCATGAGGAAAATTGGTGTCGCAGTGCTGCTGATCTGGGCCGCGCTGAGTCTCGCCGGATGTGCCGGGCAGGGACCGTGGGCCAAGAAGTACGAGCCGGGCGCCGAGCAGGGGGCCCAACAGGGCGGCGAGAAAGGGGCGGCCGGCGGCGAGGAGCGGCACGGGGCCGAGCTCGGGGGCACCTTCAAGGGCACCCCCCTGGAAGACCCCAACAGCCCGCTGTCCACGCGCACCTTCTATTTCGACTTCGACAGCAGCCAGGTCAAGCCCGACGACCGCGAGATTATTGCCGCGCACGGGCGCTACCTGGCCGACCACCCCAATCTGAGCGTCGTGGTGGAAGGTCATACGGACGAGCGCGGCTCGCGCGAGTACAATATGGCGCTGGGCCAGCGCCGGGCCGAGGCGGTGGCCCAGATCCTGCTGCTGCAGGGCGCGGACAAGAAACAGGTGCAGGTCATCAGCTTCGGCGAGGAACGTCCGGTGGCGCTGGGTCATGACGAAGCGGCCTGGCGTCTCAATCGCCGGGTGGAGATCCTGTATTCCGGGACTTAATTTTCGGGGAACTGGCAATGCGAGAACGACAGACACTGCGCCGCCTCTGGGCGGGAGCGACGATGGTGGCCCTGCTCGGCGCCGCCGGCCAGGCGCTGGCGCAGGATAAGGGCGCTGGGGACGCCGGCCTTGAGCAACGCGTGGCGCGCCTGGAGCGCAAGCTCGACAGTCAGGGGCTGGTCGACATGCTCTCCAGAATCGAGCAGCTGCAAAGCGACGTCCAGCGCCTGCGCGGAGAGCTCGAGGTCCAGAGCCATACCATCGACGAGCTCAAGCAGCGCCAGCGCGACTTGTACGCCGACATCGACCGGCGACTGTCCCAGCTCGAGCGGGGCGCCCCCGTCGCGGGGGCGGCAGCGCCGCAGAACACCGGCCAGGGAGCCAGTGCGGGCGGCAGCGGTACGGTGAGCAGCGTTTCGCCAGGCCAAGGGGCGAGCGCCGGTGCGAGCGCCGCCGCGAGCGGTACCGGCGGTTCGTCACCGGCCAAGGAGCAGCAGGCCTACCAGTCCGCCTTCGACCAGCTGCGCGAGCTGCGCTACGACCAGGCCATCGCGGCGTTTCGTAAATTCCTCAAGGAGTATCCCCACGGGCGCTATGCGCACATTGCACAGTACTGGGTTGCCGAGGCCAACTACGCACAGCGTCATTTCAAGGCAGCCATCGCCGATTATCAGAAGCTGCTCGACGATTACCCCAACAGCCCCAAGCGCGCCGAGGCCATGCTGAAGATCGGCTACAGCTACTACGAGCTGGGCGATATGGATCAGGCCAAGACCGTGCTCAACAACCTGCTGCAGGCCTACCCCAAGACCACCGAGAGCGGCCAGGCTCAGAACCTGCTGCAGAAGATCAAGCTGCAGAGCGCCAAAGGCAAGTAAGCCCGAGCGAGCGATCCGCCGACCAGCCCGTTGGCGCCGAGATGCCCGGGGCGGCCTGCCCCGGGCGCGCACGGCCCGCCTTGGGGTATACTAAGAGCGGCGCTCATCCGCGCCAGCGCGCCCCGAGCAATTTGAAGCATGCCAGCCTCCGTCATCGACAGTCCCCCCGCCGAACGTCTGCGGATCACCGAGATATTCCACTCCCTCCAGGGCGAGACGCGCACTGTCGGCTGCCCAACGGTGTTCGTGCGTCTGACCGGCTGCCCCCTGCGCTGCGGCTATTGCGACACGGAATATGCCTTTCACGGGGGGCAATGGTGGTCGGTCGATGCGATCGTCGCCGAGGTGGCCCAATACGGTGCGCACTACGTGACGGTCACCGGCGGCGAGCCTCTGGCGCAGCGCACCTGTCTGGGATTGTTGAAACGCCTGTGCGACGCGGGCTACGAGGTCTCGCTGGAGACCAGCGGTGCACTCGACGTCAGTGGCGTCGATCCGCGTGTGGTGAAGGTGATGGACCTGAAGGCGCCTGCCTCCGGGGAGGTCGAACGCAACCGCTACGAGAACATCGACCACCTGGGCGCGCGCGATCAGGTTAAGTTCGTGCTCGCCGATCGGGCCGATTACGATTGGGCCTGTGCGATGCTGCGCGACTATCGCCTTGCCGAGCGCTGCGAGGTTTTGTTCTCGCCGGTGCACGAGCGGCTCGAGCCGCGTCTGCTCGCCGAGTGGATCCTCGCCGACCGTCTGCCAGTGCGCCTGCAGCTGCAACTGCACAAGCTTCTCTGGGGCGATACCCCGGGCCACTGACCCGGCGTCGGATCGCCCTGACGGCCACGAAGGAGAGCACTGCCATCATGCCCAAAGCCGTTGTCCTCGTATCCGGCGGACTGGATTCCGCTACGACGCTCGCCATGGCGCGCGAGCAGGGATTCGACTGTTACGCATTGAGCTTCGATTACGGCCAGCGGCACCGCTGCGAGCTCGAGGCGGCAGCCCGCGTAGCCGAGGCGCTGGGGGCGGTGGAACACAAGCAGATTCGAATGAACCTCGATGCGATCGGGGGGTCGGCCTTGACCGACTCCGCTATCGCGGTGCCCGACCGCCCGGGCGAGGGGATTCCGGTCACCTACGTGCCGGCTCGTAATACGGTTTTCCTGGCGCTGGCCCTGGGTTGGGCGGAGGTCCTGGAGGCGCGTGACATCTTCATCGGGGTCAACGCCGTGGACTATTCGGGCTATCCCGACTGCCGGCCCGCCTTTATCGAGGCCTTCGAGCGCCTGGCCGGCGTGGCCACCAAAGCGGGGGTCGAGGGCGATCGCTTTCATATTCGGGCACCGCTCATCGACCTGAGCAAGGCGGAGATCATTGCCCGCGGCACCGTCCTGGGCGTGGACTACGCGCAGACCGTCTCGTGCTACGCCCCCGATGCCGAATGCCGCGCGTGCGGCGTCTGCGACGCCTGCCGGCTGCGGGCCGAGGGCTTCGGGGCGGCGGGGGTGGCCGATCCGACCCGGTACCGGCCGGATGTATCGCAAAAATGCCAGCAAAAACAATAATATTAGTCATTTTTCCGGATTCGGGCGAATATTTTCCCCGTCTCGCGCGTCTCTCTTAGGTGGCCTGCCCCGTTAAAGGGCAGTAAAATCGCTCGTTCAGATATGCGGCGGTGGGCGAGAAGGTGGCCCCGCGGTCGCAGAGTATTGTCGGATTTCGGAGGACATCATGGGTTCTACCTGGGAAGTGCTTTTGTGGGGCTTCGGCATCGCCGTGGTCATGGGAGCCGTGGTCAACAAGACCAATTTCTGCACCATGGGTGCCGTCTCGGACCTCGTGAACATGGGCGACACGGGACGAATCCGCTCCTGGGTCTTTGCCATGTCGGTGGCCGTCGCCGGCGTGCTGATACTGCAGGCGGTGGGCATGGTTGATGCGAAGCTTGCAGTCAGCGGCAGTGATTCCTTTCCGCCGTATCGCACCGCTATGTTCGCCTGGCCGAGGTACATCGTGGGCGGTCTGCTGTTCGGTATCGGCATGACGCTCGGCAGCGGCTGCGGCAACAAGACCATGGTCCGCATCGGCGCGGGTAACATCAAGTCGCTGATGGTATTCATCATGATGGCGATCGGCGCCTATTTGATGATGTACACCAACTTCATGGGCTACGTATTCCTGCCCTGGATGCAGCCGCTGTTCGTCGACCTCTCGCGTCACGGTATCACCAGCCAGGGCCTGGGCGACATCGGCAGCGGTATCCTGCATCTGAGCGACGGAATGATGCTGCGTTATATCCTGGGCGGCGTGCTGGCGGTCCTGCTGGTCGCCTGGACCGTGCGCTCGGACGATTTCCGCGGCCGTTTCGACAACATCCTCGGTGGCGCCGTGGTGGGGTTGGCCGTCGTGGCCGCCTGGTATGTCACGGCCGGCCCGCTGGGTCAGACCTGGCTGTCCGACGCGATGTTCATGGACCAGCCGCCGCTGCATACGGGGGCGCAGTCGTTCACCTTCGTCTCGCCGTCGGGTGATTTCCTGAACTGGCTCAGCGGCGGCGCGGCGACGCGCCTGGTGAGCTTCGGCCTGATGGCCGCCGCGGGCGTCACGGTCGGTTCCTTCCTGTGGGCCCTCATCCGCCGCAGCTTCCGCATCGAATGGTTCTCCTCGTTCAAGGACTTCATCAACCACACGGTGGGCGGCTTCCTGATGGGCATCGGCGGCGTGCTGGGTATGGGTTGCACCATCGGCCAGGGCGTGACCGGCATCTCGACGCTGGCGCTGGGTTCGTTCATGACCTTCGGCTCCATCGTCTTGGGCGCGGCCCTGACCATGAAGATCCAGTACTACAAGATGGTCTACGAGGACGAGGCGACGTTTGCCAAGGCCCTGGTGACCTCGCTGGTCGACATGCGCCTGCTACCCAAAGGCCTGCGCAAGCTCGAGGCCGTTTGACCGCCAGGCGGAGCGGGCCCGGCGGGCCCGCTTCGTCGTCCCACTATCCCGTATCGTGCCGGCCTGCCGGGCTCTTGTGATTCCCGGTGGGTTAGGTATGATCCCACGCTCGCTCCGGGCCGTTAGCTCAGTTGGTAGAGCACCGGACTTTTAATCCGATGGTCCCGCGTTCGAGTCGCGGACGGCCCACCATCCACACGCAAGAAGGCCGCGCACAGCGCGGCCTTCTTGCGTGTGGAGTCTGCAGTTTGCAGCCGTCAGTAGGCAGGCGGAGAAAATCGTTAAGCTTTTGCTGCCAACCCCGCCCGTAGGGCGGCTCAGAAGACCACATTCAGCACCACCAGCATCACGACCAGGAACAGGACGGTCATGATGCCCCCGGCCCGCAGGAAGTCGCTGACGCGGTAGCCCGCCGGTCCCATGATGAGGGCATTGACCTGGTGCGTGGGGATGAGGAAAGAGTTCGATGTGGCCAGCGCGACGGTGAGTGCGAACACGGCCGGGTCGGCCCCGGCCTGCAGGGCGATGTTGATGGCCAGGGGGACGAGCAGTACCGTGGCCCCCACGTTGGACATGACCAGGGTGAAGAAGGTCGCCAGGGCGGCGACCACGGCCTGCAGGACCCAATGGGGCACGCTTCCCAGCAGCTCGAGGGTGCGTGTGGCGATCCATTCGGCGGTACCCGTCTCTTCGACGGCCGCGCCGAGGGGGATCAGGCTCGCCAGCAGGAAGACGGTCTTCCAGCTGACGGCGTTGTAGGCCTCGTCGATGGTCAGCACCCGTGTGAGTACCATCCCCGTGGCGCCGACCAGTAGCGCAACCGACAGGCGCAGATCGGTGAACAGGACCAGGCCCAGGGCCAGCGCGAAAAAGGCGAGGGCATGGACGACCTTGTGCGGACGCAGGTCCTCGTGGGGGTAGTTTGAGGTGACTACCACGAAGTCCCGGTTCTGCTCGATGGCCGCCAGATCGGCCCAGCTGCTGTGCAGGACCAGGGTGTCGCCGGACTGCAGGGTGAGGTCGCGCAGCCCTTCGCGGACGGCCGTGTTGGACCGGTAGACCGCCAGGACGCTTAACCCGTAAGTCTTGCGCAGACGAAGCTCGAGCAGGGTCCGTCCGATATGGCGTGAGCCGGGCGGGATGACCACCTCGGAAATACCCGCCTGAGTCGGAGCCAGGACGTCTGAGAAGGCCTCCAGGCGGTCACAGAGCGTCAGTTCGTGTCGAGCCGTAAAGGCCTGGACATCCCGGGCCGAACCCAGCAGGGCGAGCGTGGCGCCGGGGACGACCACGACGTCGCGAGCCGGGGAGAGCCGCGTGTCCGCGTCGCTGCGCAGGGCGATGATGTTCACCCCCGGCGGGAGCAGGCTCTCCAGCGACTCGATGCTGAGATTGGCGAGGGCGCTGGCGGGCGGGACCCGCGCCTCGAAGACCTCCCCTGCCAGGCCGTAAAGTTGGCGGAAATACTCCATCGTGTCGAGCACGGCGCCCGCACCGGCCAGGGGGCCGGTCCCGCCCTGGGCGGCCGGCAGGACGTATCTGCCCGCCAGGACGAAATAGACGATACCGGTCAGGATCAGTGCGAGTCCCACGGGTGCGACGGCGAACAGCTCGAAGGTGGGCAGCTTGTCGGCGTGGGCGGGCAGGTTGTCGTTCGAGGTTTGGATCAGGTCGTTGAGCAGGATGAGGGGACTGGAGCCGACCATGGTCATGGTGCCGCCCAGGATGGCGCAAAAGCCCATGGGCATGAGCAGGCGCGACATCGGCAGGCCGGTTCGCAGCGAGATGCGACTGACGACGGGTAGAAACAGCGCGGCGGCGCCGACATTCTGCATGAAGCTCGAGATGATCGCCACCGTGCCTGAGAGCACGGGAATGATACGGCGTTCGGTCGTACCGCCAACGCGCAAAATGAGCCTGGCGACCTCGCTCATGACGCCCGTGCGGTCCAGGCCTGCGCCGATGACCATGACCGCGATGATCGAGATGACGGCATTGCTGGCAAAGCCGTGGAACAGCTCCTCGGTCTTGACCAGGCTCGGCACGAGATGGTCCGGAATGACGGTGGTCACGCCCAGCAGCACCATAATCGCGATGGCGGCGACGTCTACGCGGACAATCTCGGAGACGAAGAGATAGATTGTCAGTCCCAGGATTCCCAGGACCCAGACCATTTCGGTGGTCAATTCCACGCCCGCCGCCTCCCGCCTGACCCAGTATCGACGAAAACATTAACGAAAAATTGACGTTTATGGACTATAGCGGGATCGGTGCTTAGGCGTCTATCGGGAAGCGGGTCAGCGAGGCATAAAAAAACCCGGCCTCCTGAGAGGCCGGGTTCTTCGGTCGAACAGAGTTCGCCGATTACTCGCGATAGCTCGGAGCGTTGACCGGCTGACCGTTGCTCATGTAGGTCAGGAAGTACTCCAGGTCGCGATACTCCTCGCTCTGCTCCTTGAACGGCTTGGCACGGACGTTCTTGTTGCAGCCCTTGAAGCGGTTCTCGAAGGTGAGCAGGTGACCCTTCTTGGCGCGGTACACCGGGAAGCCCGTGGGCTGACCCAGACTCGGGCTCAGCGTATTGGCACGGATGCGGTTACCCGAGTTGTACATATGGCAGTCGGCGCAGGAGAAGTTCAGCTGACCGCGCTTGGCGTAGTACTCGAACTTGCCCTTGTTGTAGGCCGCCAGTTCCGCCTGAGTCTTCGGCGTCAGCACATGCAGCTTTTTGCCGCGCGAGGTGTAGGCCATGTAGGCCGAGAGCTCGGCGATCTCGCCCGTGCCGTACTTGAGAGCCTTCTCGCCGTTCTTTTCGCGGCAGGCGTTGATATCCATCTCCAGGGTGCGGACCTGGCCCGTCTGCCGGTCGAAGTACGGATAGTTCTGGCGGATACCGATGCCGCCATTCTTGAAGCAGCTGGAGTAGGTCTTGCCGTTGGCGAACGGGGTGTTGAATTCTTTCTTACCCTTGTCCAGCTGAATGTCGTACGGCGGGAATTCCTCGATGGCTTCCCACTGCTCGCGCTTGTCCTTCGGACCGACGGCATAGGCGCCGTTGGCGAACTCGGCAAACGGCAGGCCGGGGAATCGCTTCACGAAGTACTCGCGGAAGGCCTTGAGGTCCTCCTGCGGGGTGGACGCCTGCGCGACGATCGGCGCGATACCGAATACGGCGAGCGTGGCGGCTGCGATTAGCATCTTTTTCATTGCTTAAACTCCTTACATCCTGTCCGCCCAGTGGGGCGGGTACGATGATTTGGCGGAACCGTTACCGAATCTTGGCCTCGGTGGAATCGCTCTCGCCCTTGTTGTCGACCCAGCTCAGCTTGATGGTGTCGCCCTTTTTGGCGCCGGTGAACTGGAAGGACAGGTAGGGGTTTTTGGAGATGGCCGGGCCCCACTGTGCGGTCATGACG
>DATFLL010000070.1:0-38022 GCA_035267785.1 Gammaproteobacteria bacterium
CCGCACGATCGGGCGCGGCAATGTGAGGCCGAGCTTTCGTTGTGGTGCCCATTAAGGCTAAAATTCCCCGTCTTTGTGTGACTTAGCCACGGCTGCTAGCCGACTCCAGCTTGGGGCAACTATACCCAAAAGAGCGGTCGCCTGGCGAACTAAATATACCGTGGGCTGTCGTACTGGATAGGTGTCGAGCGGCCCGTCACAGATGAAAGGGGATGGGCCCGGATGGGCGAGGAGAATGTCGACCAAGCGCTAGTCGCAAAGGTACAGCGCGGCGACAAGAAGGCGTTTGATGCGCTGGTCCTCAAGTATCAGCACAAGATCGTAAAACTGATCTCGCGCTACGTCCAGGACCCGCACGAAGCCATGGATATCGCCCAGGAAACCTTTATCAAGGCGTACCGGGCCTTGCCGTCGTTTCGCGGTGACAGCGCCTTCTACACCTGGCTGTACCGGATCGCCATCAATACGGCGAAGAATTTCCTGGTGGCCCAGGGGCGCCGTCCGCCGGATTCGGATGTCGACGCCATGGACGCCGAGTATTACGAGGGTGCGTCGGCCCTCAAGGAAAATGCCTCCCCGGAGCGCATGCTCCTCAAGGACGAGATTGAGAAGGTGGTATTCGAGGCCATCGAAGAGCTACCGGAGGATTTGCGTACGGCAATCACCCTTCGGGAGTTGGAAGGTATGAGTTATGAGGAGATAGCCCAGGCCATGTCCTGCCCGATCGGCACTGTCCGGTCGCGTATTTTCAGGGCCCGGGAAGCCATCGATGCGAAGCTCAAACCGTTGCTCGGCTGAGCCGGGTCAGCGGGCAAGGCCGGATGGACGGTCGTTGAGCGGGAAGTGTAGCGAGCGAATTAGGTAGTGCAATGATGACTGATTTCAACGAAAAGCTGTCGTGTTTTCTGGACGGGGAACTTTCCAGCCACGAGGAACAGCGGATGTTGGACCGTCTGCGCCATGACGAGGCACTGCAGGTTCGCTGGGAGCGTTATCAGCTCATCAGCGATGCGCTTCGCAACAACCTGCCGAGCGTCGCGATGCGGGATTTGGCCGGACGCGTCAGCGAAGCCCTGAAGTCCGAGCCCGTGGTCCTCGCACCACGGCGACTGCGGTTGCGCGTGGGCAAACTGGCCAAGCAGGTCGCCGGCGTGGGCGTGGCGGCGACGATCGCCACGGTCGCGGTCCTCATGGTTCAGTCCGGCTCCGAGGTGGCGGACCAGGGCCAGGGTGCGATGGTTGCCAGCGTCAGTGCCCCGGCCAATCGGTCGACGGACGTCACGCCGGTCAATGTCCGCGAGTCCTCAGAAGTCCAGTCCAAGCTCAGTCCGTACATCGTGAACCACAACGAGTATTCCGTCTCCGCGGGCATGCAGGGGATGATGCCGTACATGAGGATTGTGAGTTACCCAGCGCATGAACCGGCAACAGATGAAACGCGTTAGCCCGTATTCGGTTTGCGCCCTATTCCTTTCGTTCTTTGCAGCCCAAATCGCGGTCGCCGATGGACAGGTCGCCCATGTCCAGGACTGGCTGCGCCGCATGGCCAAGGCGGCGCATACGCTGAATTACGACGGCACCTTCGTCTACAGCTATGACAACCGCATGCACGCCATGCGGCTCATTCACAGCGCCGACAGCACGGGCGAGCGCGAGCGGCTGGTCTCTCTCAACGGGCCGGCCCGCGAAGTGGTTCGGGACCATGATCTGGTAACCTGCATCCTGTCGGATAACCGCTCGGTCCTGGTTGAAAACACCCGTCCCGCCAAGCAATTCCCACCGACCTTTCCCGTCCACATCCACGCCTTGAACGCCTATTACACCTTTACGGCGCACGGCGTAGAACGTATGGCCGGCCAGGAAGCGCAAAAGATCAGCATCCGTCCGCGAGACAAATACCGCTATGGCTATCATCTCTGGGTGGATCGCAAGACGGGCTTGCTGCTGCGCACCGATCTGCTCAACGGCGAGGACCAGCCGGTAGAGCAGTTCATGTTCACCGATATACATTATCTCGACGACGTGCCGGACAAGCTGCTCGAGCCCGGAATCTCCGGGCGGGAATTCACCTGGTACGAGCCGCAGGAGCCGCGCGAGGACACGCGCCCGGAGGTACGCCATTGGCACGTCGAGCAGGTTCCGGCAGGCTTCAGCCTGGACGTCTATCGCACGCACCGGATGGCCAGCGGCAAGGCGCCCATCGTGCATATGGTGTATTCTGACGGTATGGCCTCGGTCTCGGTTTTCGTGGAGAAGCTCTCCAAGGAAACCGATACACTGCTTGGGAGCTCGCGCGTCGGAGCGATCAATGCCTTCGGGCGCAAGCTCAAAGGCTACTATGTGACGGTCGTCGGCGAGGTCCCCCAGGCCACGGTGATGCTCATGGGTCAATCGATAGAGCACAAGCCCTAAATATGATCGAAGAGACCGCAACGGTCGTGGAGCGCTCGGGTGAATTCGCCTGGGTCGAGACGCAGCGCCAAAGTACCTGCAGCGCCTGCAGCGCCAATAAGGGCTGCGGCACCGGCGTGCTTTCGCGCGTGCTGGGCCAGCGCACGGCCCGCATGAAGGTGCTCAACCCCATCGGCGCGCAGGTCGGAGACAGCGTCGTGGTCGGGATGCACGAGGCGGCGCTGATCCGCGGCTCCCTGGCGGTGTACTTGGCGCCCTTGATTGCCATGCTCGTCTGCGCCGTTGTCGGCCAGAACCTGGCGGGGCAGATCGGATCGGCCAATCCGGAGCCGTTGACCATCGCTTTCGGCATCGGCGGTCTGGTCCTGGGAGGGGTGTGGCTTCGGCGCTTCACCCGCCGTATCCGCGATGATCAACGCTACCAGCCGGTCATCTTGCGCCGTGACGGTATCCCCGTCATGACGCCGCATTGGAGATAATCCGCGCTTATGCCCTCGTTGCCTGAGGCCCGACAGGGCGGCCGATTTCTGACTCGGTTGCTCTGGACAGCGGCGCTGTGTCTGGCGGCGGGCGGGGCCCGTGCGGCTGCCGGCGGATTGCCCGATTTCACCACGTTGGTGAAGACCAACAGCCCCGCCGTGGTCAACATCAGCACTAACCTCAAGGCCGACGAGGACGCCTCGGACGAGGCCCCCGAGAACGGGACGGATCGTGCGCCGCCCGATTTCGGCCCCGGCGATGAGTTGAACCGCCGTTTTTTCGGGGAAGGGCAGACGCCCGAGGACGACCAAGGCGGGGCGCCGGAGGATGCCCCCGGCTCACCGGAGCCGCAGTCGCTCGGCTCGGGGTTCATCATCGGCGCGGACGGCTTTATCGTCACGAACTACCATGTGGTCAAGGGCGCCGACGAGATTACGGTGCGCTTGCGCGATCGGCGTGAGCTTCCGGCGCGGCTCGTCGGCAGCGACGAGCGCAGCGACCTGGCACTGCTCAAGGTCGATGCCAAGGGGCTGCCGGTGGTCAAGATCGGTCACTCGCGGGATCTGCAGGTCGGCGAGTGGGTCTTCGCCATCGGCTCGCCGTTCGGTTTCGATCACTCCGTGTCGGTGGGCGTGGTCAGCGCCACGGGGCGCAGCCTGCCGAGCGAAACCTATATCCCCTTCATCCAAACCGACGTGGCGATCAACCCGGGCAATTCCGGCGGCCCGCTATTCAATCTCAAGGGTGAGGTCGTGGGGATCAACTCCCAGATCTACAGCCGTACCGGCGGCTTTATGGGATTGTCGTTTGCCATCCCCGTCGATTTCGCAATGGATGTCGTGCACCAGCTCAAGACCAAGGGGCACGTCGTGCGGGGCTGGCTGGGCGTGCTGATCCAGGACGTCAATTTGAAGCTGTCCGAATCCTTGGGGATGGATCGGCCGGTCGGGGCGCTGGTGCTCAAGGTCCTGCCGGGCAGCCCCGCGGATAAGGCCGGTGTCCAGGTCGGCGATGTCGTGCTGGATTTTGCCGGCCATCCGATCGTCACGTCCTCGGACCTGCCGGTGATGGTCGGGCGCGCGCCGGTCGATCGGCCGGTTACCATGCATCTGCTGCGCGGGGGTAAATCCCTCGACCTGCCGGTGCGCGTGGGCAAGCTGCCGGCCAAGCCCGAGCTCGCGATGAGCCCGGCGGCACCCGCGCCTTTACGGAATGCGCGACTGGGCATAGCCGTGGCGCGTCTGGACGACGGTCGACGCAAGGCCCTCGGCGTGGAAGGAAAACACGGTGTCTGGGTGGCCGCGGTCGAACCCGGTCCGGCGCAGCAGGCCGGCGTCCGCCGCGCCGACGTCATCCTGATGCTCAACGGTGCAGACGTGGACAGCACGGACGATTTTCGCCGCCTCGCCGCCGGGCTGCCTAGCGGCCGGCCGGTGCCCATCCTGGTCCAGCGTGACGGGGGCCCCCTGTTCCTGCCGCTCGAGGTACCCGATGAGTGACCGGATGCGCTTGACGGTTTACATGCGCACCTATTGTCACTTGTGTGACGACATGCTGGCGGCGCTGGCCCCGTGGGCCGAGCGCCACGGCCTGGCGGTCGAGACGGTGGATATCGACGCCGATCCCGAGCTGGAGCAGCGTTACGGCGAGCTGGTGCCGGTGCTTTGCGGCGTGCACGGGGGCGAACAGGACGAGATATGTCACTACTTTTTCGATGCCCGTGCCTTGGAATGGTATTTGGAGTCGGTAAAAAAACCGATATAATAGGAACTTAGCACCGATCGCCGGAGTTCCTGCGATCGGGAGCCGGCACCGGCCCCCGTTCCGGCAGGGCCCGCAGCGGGGCGTTGGGGCGCCGGTTCGGACACGCCGGATTTGCGGCGAACGGGTGAGTATCCGAATCGTAACGACGCGAAGGCGCTGTGGCAGCGCCTTTTTTGTTAGGCTTGTGCCGCACGGGCGGTCCATACCATAAGAAAGCAATCAGGATTACGTGAAAACACTGGATCACATACGTAACTTCTCCATCATCGCGCATATTGATCACGGCAAATCGACCCTGGCGGACCGCTTTATCCAGATGTGCGGCGCCTTGACCGAGCGCGAGATGGCAGCCCAGGTACTCGACTCCATGGACCTGGAGCGCGAGCGGGGCATCACCATCAAGGCCCAGAGCGTTACGCTGAACTACAAGGCGAGCGACGGGAAGACCTACCAGCTCAATTTTATCGACACCCCGGGACACGTGGACTTTTCCTACGAGGTCTCGCGCTCCCTGGCGGCCTGCGAGGGTGCGCTGCTGGTGGTCGACGCCTCGCAGGGGGTGGAGGCCCAGAGCGTCGCCAACTGCTATACGGCCATCGAGCAAGGCCTGGAAGTGGTGCCGGTGTTGAACAAGATCGACCTGCCGGCCGCCGAGCCCGAGCGCGTGATCCACGAAATTGAAGAGATCATCGGTATCGAGGCCCACGATGCGCTGCGGGTCAGCGCCAAGACGGGCGAGGGCGTGGCGGACCTGCTCGAAGTGTTGGTTCAGCGCATCCCGCCGCCCGAGGGCGATCCCGAGGGCCCCGTGCAGGCGTTGATCGTCGATTCCTGGTTCGACAATTACCTCGGCGTAGTCTCGCTGGTGCGCGTCAAGCAGGGTACGTTGACTCCCAAACGCAAGATGGTCGTCATGTCCACCGGGCGCCAGTACCAGATCGACAAGGTGGGGGTCTTCTCGCCCAAGCCCCTAGATACCCAGGTCCTGCGTGCCGGTGAGGTCGGGTTCGTCATTGCCGGCATCAAGGAGGTCGATGGCGCCCCGGTGGGCGATACCATCACCATGGCCGATCATCCCGCCTCCGGACCGTTGCCCGGATTCAAGCCGATTCAGCCGCGCGTATTCGCCGGTCTGTTCCCGGTCGACGCCGACCAATATGAAGACCTGCGCGATGCCCTGTCCAAGCTGCGGCTGAACGATGCGGCGTTGTTCTACGAGCCCGAGACCTCGCAGGCCCTGGGCTTCGGCTTTCGCTGCGGATTTCTCGGTATGCTGCACATGGAAATCGTGCAGGAGCGCCTGGAGCGCGAATACAACCTGAACCTCATCACCACGGCACCGACCGTTGTCTTCGAGGTGGAGACAACCAAGGGCGAGGTGCTGGAGGTCGACAACCCTGCCAAGCTGCCCCCGACGACCGAAATCGCCGAAGTCCGGGAGCCCATCGTGACCGCGCATATTCTCGTGCCGCAGGCTTATATCGGCAACGTGATCACATTGTGCGTGGAAAAGCGCGGCGTCCAAAAGAAGATGCAGTATCTGGGTAGTCAGGTCTCGATTAGCTACGATATTCCGCTCAACGAGATCGTTCTGGATTTCTTCGATCGCCTCAAGTCGGTCAGCCGGGGCTTTGCCTCCCTCGACTACGAACTCAAGTGCTTCCAGCCGTCCGATCTGGTCAAGGTGGATGTGCTGATCAACGGCGAGCAGGTCGATGCCCTGTCCACGATCGTCCATCGAAGCCAGGCCGACGCGCGCGGTCGCGACCTGGTCGAAAGCATGAAGGAGATTATCCCGCGGCAGATGTTCGAGGTGGCGATTCAGGCCGCCATCGGTTCGAAGATCATCGCGCGGTCCAACGTCAAGGCGTTACGCAAGAACGTCACGGCCAAGTGCTACGGCGGCGACGTCACGCGCAAACGCAAGCTGCTCGAGAAACAAAAGGCAGGCAAGCGAAGGATGAAACAGGTCGGCAAGGTCGAGATTCCGCAGGAAGCCTTCCTGGCCGTCTTACACGTGGGGAAGGATAAATGAGCTTCGATTTTGCATTGATACTGGTTATCGGCACGCTCGTTACGGGTGTGATTTGGGCTGTGGACGTCATCTGGTTCGCACCGAAACGCAAGGCGGCCGCGGGCGGCGGCGAGGTGAGCACGGAAGGCGCAGAGGCAGGCGAGGCGGCTGCCGCCGCGCAGAGTCCCCAGGAGCCGCTCCTGGTCGAATACGCCCGGTCGTTCTTTCCCGTTATTCTGGTGGTGTTACTGCTGCGTTCGTTCGTGGTCGAACCGTTTCGTATCCCCTCGGGCTCGATGCTGCCGACTCTGTTCATCGGCGACTTCATCCTGGTCAGCAAGTTCTCTTACGGCTTGCGTCTGCCGGTGCTGGATACGAAGTTCTTGGACACGGGCGAGCCGCATCGCGGCGACGTCATGGTGTTCCGCTACCCGCGCAATCCGTCCGAAGACTATATCAAGCGCGTGATCGGGGTGCCTGGCGATAAGGTGGAATACCGCAATAAGGTATTGTATATAAATGGGAAGAAGATGTCTCAGATGCCGGCCGGGCACTACATCGACAGCTATGGGCAGCGCCTGGATATGCGCCTGGAGGACCTGGGCGGGGTCAAACATGACATCATTATCAACCCGGCGTTTCCGGGCCGTGATTTCTCGGTCACCGTGCCGCCGCACAGCTATTTCGCGATGGGCGACAATCGGGACAACAGCAATGACAGCCGGGTGTGGGGCTTCGTGCCCGAAGCCAACCTGGTTGGCCGGGCGTTTCTCATCTGGATGAACTGGGACTCGGAGCAGAGCTCAGTGCGCTGGGGTCGCATCGGAACCGTCATTCACTAGCATAATCTATAACATCGGGAGGAGCCGGCATGAGAACACCACAACACCAAAAGGGCGTTACCGCTATTGGCTGGATTTTGATCCTGGCGTTGATAGCCTGTGTCGTCTTCTTTCTGCTCAAACTTGTACCAATATACTTGGACGGCTTTACGGTCGGTGACGTGGTGTCCTCGTTCAAGACGGATCCGGATATCGGCAGCAAGACGCCGGGACAAATCCTGCGCGAAATCAACAAGCGCCTCGATATCAACATGATCGATGATGTCAAACCGGACGATATTTCCATCGACAAGGGCGCGAACCTCATGACGATCGAAATCGATTACGAGGTGCGTGAGCACCTGGTGGGCAATATCGATATTGTCGTTCATTTCGACAAACGGGCAGATATCCCGTTCGGCTCGTGATCGACCTGTCGCCATTGATCGAGCGAATCGGGCATCGCTTTAGCGACGAGGTCTTGTTGGGCCGCGCCCTGACTCACCGCAGCGTCGGTGGCGACAACAACGAGCGGTTGGAATTTCTGGGCGATGCGGTGCTTAGCCTGGTCATTTCCGAGGAGCTCTACCGGCGGTTCCCCAAGGCCGCGGAAGGCCAGTTGAGCCGGCTGCGCGCCAGCCTTGTCAAGGGCGATACCTTGGCGTCCCTGGCGCGTTCGCTGTCGTTGGGGGAGTTGATCGAGCTGGGATCGGGCGAGCTCAAGAGCGGTGGTCATCGACGCGCCTCGATTCTGGCCGATGCCCTGGAGGCGGTTATCGGGGCGCTGTATCTGGACGGGGGACTGCCGGCCGCCCGCGGATGGGTGTTGGACCTGTTCGATGAACGTCTCGCGCAATGCGACCCGGACGCGGTCCTCAAGGACCCCAAGACACGCCTGCAGGAATGGTTGCAGGCCCAAGGTCGACCGCTGCCGGCCTATCATGTCGAACGCATCGAGGGAGAGGCACACGCTCAGACCTTCGTCGTGCAATGCGAAGTCACGGGGCTGCGCCAACCGACCCGCGGAGTGGCGGGGAGTCGTCGCAAGGCCGAACAGGAAGCGGCGCGCCAGGCCCTCGAGTTGCTGGTATGAGCGCAGACGACAAAAACTTTCGAGCCGGCTACGTGGCATTGATCGGTCGTCCGAATGTCGGCAAGTCCACGCTGCTCAATACGTTGCTCGGCCAGAAGTTGAGTATTACATCCCACAAACCGCAGACCACCCGACACCGCCTTCTCGGCATCAAGACAACGGACTCGGCGCAGTTCCTTTTCGTCGATACGCCTGGGTTGCACGCCCGGGCCAAACACGCCATGAATCGGTACATGAACCGCACGGCGAGCAAGGCGCTTGCCGACGTCGATGTGGTCGTGTTCGTCGTCGAGGCACTGCGCTGGACCGAAGAGGACGATTTGGTACTCAAAGCCGTCCGGGCGACCGGGGCCCCGGTCATCCTGGCAATCAACAAGGTCGACAGGATCGCCGACAAACAGAGCCTGCTGCCGTACCTGCAGTCCGTCGCCGAGAAATTCGATTTTGAAGAGGTGATTCCGGTTTCGGCCTACAAGGGTACGAATCTGGAGGTCCTCGAACAGGCACTCCTCGAGCGGCTTCCGCCCGGAGAGCCTTTGTTCGGCGAGGACCAGATCACCGATCGCAGTGAGCGGTTTTTGGCGGCGGAGATCGTTCGCGAGAAGCTGATGCGGCGTCTGGCCCAGGAAGTGCCCTATGGAACGACGGTCGAGATCGAACAATTCAAAGAAGAAGGCGAGTTGCTTCGAATCGGGGCTGTTATCTGGGTGGAACGGCCCAATCAAAAGCCGATTGTCATCGGAAAGGGCGGCGCCGGTCTCAAGGAAATCGGGCGCGAGGCGCGCATCGACATGGAGCACCTGTTCGGCCACAAGGTCTTCCTGCAGTTATGGGTGAAGGTCAAGGAGGGGTGGGTGGACGACGAACGTGCACTCAACAGCCTCGGGTATCGGGATGACGGCGAGTGACCGTGTCCTGCTGCAGCCGGCGTTCGTGCTGCACAGCCGGCCCTTTCGCAATACCAGCGCGTTGGTGGAAGCCATCACGCGGGATCACGGACGCGTTGGTCTGGTGGCGCGGGGGGTGCGCGGCGGGCGGGCGCGGTTCCAGGGGCTGGTCCAGCCCTTTATTCCCCTGTTGATCTCGTGGAGTGGCCGCGGTGAGCTCTTTACGCTGACCGATGCCGAGGCGGCCGGTTCGGCGCTGACGCTGCAAGGCGCGCGGGTCGTCAGCGGCCTTTATCTCAACGAACTCTTGATGCGCCTCATGCATCGCTACGATCCGCATCGCGAGGTCTTCGAGCTGTATGCCGAGACGCTGGCGGCGCTGCGCAGCGCCTCGAACGACGATGTGCCGCTGCGCCGATTCGAGCTCGGGTTGCTGACGGCGCTTGGGTATGCATTGGTATTGGATCACGATGTCCACTCCGGAGAACCCATCGTCTCCGAGCTCGACTACCTTTATGACGTGGAGCACGGTCCGAGACGTTCAGGCGACCCGGGCGACGATGGTATCGTGGTCAGGGGCGCGACGCTCCTGGCCCTGGCAGGTGGCTGCGCGGATTCGGCGCAGTGCGGACGAGAAGCCAAGCGCTTCATGCGTTCGGTGATTGGCCATCACCTGGGCGGTCGGCCCCTGAACACGCGAAGCTATTTTTCGAATATCCATTAGCCGGAATCTCGAATTCGGCGCAACGAGTAGAGCACAATGCAGGACAACGACGAAATCTTGCTGGGTGTCAACATCGACCACGTGGCCACGCTTCGTCAGTCGCGCGGAACGCGTTATCCGGAGCCCATCCAGGCGGCGCTGCTGGCCGAGCAGGCCGGTGCCGATTCGATTACCCTGCATCTGCGTGAGGACAGGCGCCATATCCAGGAGCGGGACGTCGAAATGCTGCGCGATGTTTTGCAGACCCGCATGAATCTGGAGATGGCCGTTACCGAAGAAATGCTGACGATTGCCGAGCGGATCCGCCCGGCCGATTGCTGCCTGGTGCCGGAACGCCGCGAGGAGCTGACCACCGAGGGGGGCCTGGACGTTGCTGGACAGACCGACCGGATAGGAGAAGCGTGCGCGCGGCTGGCCGAAGCCGGCGTACGCGTGTCGTTGTTCGTGGACGCCGATCCGGTCCAGCTCGACGCGGCCATCGAGACCGGTGCACCGGTGGTGGAAATCCATACGGGCCACTTTGCCGATGCGGGGCCGGGCGCCGCGCGCGAACGCGAACTGCATCGTATCATTCGCGCCGTCGACCAGGCACACGAGGCGGGCCTGCAGGTCAATGCAGGCCACGGCTTGCACTATCACAACGTCGAGGCGATTGCGGCCATCCGGGTTATCCGCGAGCTCAATATCGGTCATGCGATCATCGCCCGCAGTCTGTTTTGTGGTCTGGCGGCGGCCGTGGCAGAGATGAAACGCCTGATGCGCGAGGCGCGGGGCTAGCGGCGTGGCTCGGGCGGTGGGCGCGATCGACACTTGTCGATGCGGCGCAGAGGGTGTGCCTCAGGGCCCCGGACTTCGCTCGGCGGCCGCGATCAGCGCATCCAGTGCCTGGCGTACTTCCGCGACGCGTGTCCGCACGCCGGGCAGATCGTCCTGCTTGATTGCGCTCTCCAGCCCGGCCGACGCTTCGCGCAGCGCAGGGACGCCGCAGTAGGCCGTCGAGCCATGAAGCTTGTGGGCGTCGTCCCACAGTGCCTGAGGGTCACCACCGTTCAATCCGTGCTCCAGACGTTCCAGCAGCCGGGGCGCCTCTTCGATCAGCATCTGTAGCAAATCCTGCGCTAGCTGCGCGTTCCCCCCAGCGAGCTCGAGAGCAGCGTTCCAATCCAATACGCGACTGTAGTCCTGATCTGACATCTTCTCCTCGGTATCCTAAGGGGCATGTTCCCCAGTGACGTCTCCCTTTATGCACGCAGGTGTGTCAAAAGAACGTCAATCGGTGCTGGTACGCCGAAGTGATAACCCTGTGCATAGTCGATCCGGCACTCGCGCAGGCGCGCCAAAATATCCTCGTTTTCCACGAACTCGGCGATGGTCTTCAGGCCCATCACATGGCCGATATTGTTGATGGCCTGAATCATAGCGTAATTCAATGGATTCTCCATGATATTGCAGACGAAGTTTCCGTCGATCTTGATGTAGTCCACCGGTAGAGTGTTCAGATAACCAAAAGAGCTCAATCCGCTGCCAAAGTCATCCAGTGCGAATCGGCAGCCCATCTTCTTGAAGGTGCTGATGAACTGAACGGCGCGGGACAAGTTTGAGATGGCGGCAGTTTCCGTGATTTCGAAGGTGATCCGGTCCGGCGGAACGGAAATCTCGCGAAATTGACCGACGACAAAATCCAAAAAACTGTCATCGCAAAGCGATTGACCGGATAGGTTCAGGTTGAAACGGCCAATACGATCGCTGCCCAACAATACGTCGGCGTACTCGTCCAGGGTAGAAAAGGTGTGAGAGAGAATCCATCGATCGACCTCGGGCATGATCTGGTAGCGTTCGGCGGAGGGGATAAACGCCGTCGGCTTGATGTGGCTCCCATCAGTGTCGAGCATCCGTACGAGGATCTCATGGTCACGGCAGGCGTGTTCGTCGGTCAGTGAAACGATGGGTTGGGTACAGAGCACGAAGCGATCGTCGGCCAGGGCCTGCTGCAGTCGATTGATCCACTGCATTTCCCCGTGGCGCCGCGCGAGATCCTGGTCATCGTGCTGGAAGACGTGAATCCGATTGCGGCCTTTGTCTTTGGCGATATAGCAAGCGGAGTCGGCTGCGCTGAGCAGCTCGGGCAGGGTGCCCGCGGACGGAGCGATGGGCACGACGCCCATGCTGACGCCGATTTCAAAGATATGCGCCTTCCAGGAGAAGCGGAAATCCCGGATTGCCGAGCGCAGATACTCGGCGATGCGCAGAGCGTCGGCGATGGGGCAGTTGTTCAGGATAATGCCGAATTCGTCACCGCCCAGGCGCGCGAGGATATCGCCATGGCGTATTTTCTCTCGCAAGGTATCGGCCAGCTGGCGCAGCAGTGTGTCGCCGGCAATGTGTCCGCAGGTGTCGTTGACGATCTTGAATTGGTCAAGATCCAGATAGACCAGGCTGTGCTCGGTTCCCTGAGCTTGCGCAGTGGTCAGGGTCTGGGCGAGCTGGCGCTCGAATTCACGCCGGTTCATCAGTCCGGTCAGATCGTCATGCGAGGCCTGATGTTCGAGGAGCTCGGCCATGCGCTCGATTTCGGTAAAATCGTGGAACACGATAACGGCGCCGATGATGTTGTTGAAGCGGTCGCGAATCGGGCTGGCGGCGTCCTGAACCGCGAATTCGCTTTGATCGTGGCGGCTGAGGTAAATATTCGCCTCATGGCGCACAGTCTCACCATCGCGGAGGCAGCGGTGCAGAGGATAGTCGAGCGGGCGACGCGTATTCTTATCGACAAGTCGAAATACCTGGTGCAGCTCGAGGCCGGTCGCGGATGTGCGGCGCCAACCGGTAAGCTGTTCGGCGACGGGATTGATATAGGTGATAATGCCGTGGGAGTCGGTCGTGATGACACCCTCGCCGATCGATTCCAGGGTGACTTGTGCCTTGACCTGCTCCAGATAGAGGGCATCCTCGGCCTGGCGGCGCTCGACGGCTCGAGCTTTGGCAAGCGCGCCGGCCATAGTGTTGATGCCCTCGGCCAAATGCGCGAGCTCTCCGTAACCACCCGACGGTGCCCGCGCGTCGAGATCGCCCCCGCCAATTGCGTCCACGGTCTGAGTCAAACCGATAATCGGACCGGTAACGCTGTTAGCGAGATGCAAGGCCAACGGGGTGGCGGCCAGCAGGCACAGGACGGCTATCAACAGTCCTTCCGCGAGGATATGGTGTTGTTCGTGACGCATCCTTGCATCGCTGAGCGCGACGTCCACCGTTCCGAGCATGTGGGCTGTATCGCCGTGCGACTCGCTGGCTGCGCTGTTTCGGCTCCGGCCGTAATCTTCGATCGATATCGAGCTGGCGTAGATCGACGCATGATAGGTGTGGACAGGCGAATCGCCGGGAGTCGGGCGGAGCGATTGCGGGGCGGTTGGTGTCCCAACGCGGACCAGCACGCCGCCTTCGGCATCGCTAAATACCACGGACACGACATCGGGCTCGCGTAGCGTGGCTTCACCAAGCTTTCGCAGCGCAGTGGCATTACCGGAGAAGACACCATACTCCGCCGCCGGCGCCAGCTCGCGGACAATCGCCTGACCACGCTCGTTGAAGGCCCGTTCCAGGCCGTGCATGCGGGACAGGATGTAATGGATCGACAGGGCGACCACCGCAACGAGCAACGGAGCAAGCACTACCAACAGCACCCTGGATCGAATCTTCCGGTTGCTCATCGCTTAACGCCTTCGCGGTTGAGGAGGCGTCGCTTCAGCGCCTCTATATCGGGGATGGGCAGAGTGAGCGAGCGCGCAACGTATTCATTGAATCTGATGTCGAACTGGCGCGGGTACTGCGGTGCTACGTGGTTGCCAGGGTTGTCCGCGAGCATCTTCGCGGCGAGGCCGTAGGCCTGTGCGCCCAGTTGCCGGGGTGTCGAGTAGACCGCACAAAGCGCGCCGGCACGGACGTAGGCGCGCGAATAGGCGATGACGGGGCGGCGATAGCGATATGTGGTCAACAGGATGTTCGGGGCGGTGCGCTGATTGGAAACCAACGGGTCGGGTATTGCCAAAAAGACGTCACTGCGTTCAAGCAGATTCGACAGCTGATCGATAAGCTGCGATGGGTCCGTGATTTCATGTACAACCAGCCGCAGGCCGCTACGCAGGGCCGCCCGCGTGAGCGCGGTTCGGCTCGCACGCGATGTCGGGCCCAGCAGTACGCCAACACGTTTGGCGTTCGGCACGGCGAGCTTGGCGAGCTCCAGTTGTCGTTCGTAGGGCTGGTCGATATACAGTGCGCTGTTGTCCGACGGTCCGGGGTATTGGGACATGAGCGTTGCATAGGTGCTGCGCGGAACCAGTGCGTAGAGCACGGGCCGCTCGGGCCTGAGTTTGGCGATCGCGCGCGCAGCGGACGTTCCCACCGAAACAATTACGCCGGGCCCCCCAGTGGCCGACGCTGCGGACAGCTCGACGCTCAAGTCGTCGAGTGGGACGACTCGGATATCGGGGACGTTGTGCGCATGGTGGGTCGCCTCATCGCGAAATGCGGATGCGAATTCGGCGTATGCGCCGCCCGAACGGCTAAGAACGAGCCACAGACCGTCGGCCGCGTGGACCGGAAAGCTGCAGCCGATACATAGGATGAGCAACAAGGCGAATGCGGGGCGCCGAATGTGTTTACGAACAGTACCCTGCCGTCGGGCGGGAAATACCCAGCGCCCGGCCGTTGAGCTCGGGATGCGGCCGGAGGGCACCGTGTCGGTCCGCAGGGGCATCACGGGATGTCCAGCTTTACACTCGCATAGACCGTCAAGGGAGAGATGTTCTGCAACTTAATCCCTACATCCTCTTGCCAGGCGTGTTGGACGACAAAGGCAGCTTGGCCGTGCGTAGCGCCGACGTGAAACTCTTTGGCCAGACGCAGATCGAGGCGTTTGGTAGGCGGGCGGAACGAAAGGCTATCCCAGGCCTGCATCTTGCCCGTGTAATAAAAGGCGATGCTTCCCATGTATTGCCCCGTGAACCGATGGAGGTACAAGGTGCTCAGGGTGTTGAAGGGTGCGGCGTGGCTGTACTGAACTTCACTGGAGTTGTCCGTTGACCATATATCGGTATAGGCGTACGCGACGACGAGTCGGTCCGCGGGCGTCGGCCGGTAGTTGACCCCGGTCTCGAAGCCCATGATCCGGGCCTGGTCGTAATTGCCGAACACCGGCGCCTCGTTGTTGAACGTGTCGCCGGGAAAGGGAGTTACTGTCTCATAGGTGATCAGGTGCTTGAGCTCGTCCCGGTAGAGCTTGGCATCGATATCCAGGCCGCCGCCGAGCTGGCCGACGTACCCCAGCTCATAGGAGTCGATCGTCTCGGCCTTGAGGTTGCGAGGACCGTATAGACCGACGTCCCGGATCGGACCCACGGCGTTGACCTGATTGCCGTAATCCTCGATGGTGACCGGGGTGCGTGTGGCGCGTGACGCCGACAGGCGCACCGTGTGTCGCGGCGTGAGGTGATAATTGATGGCCAGGCGCGGCGATACCGAGGCGCCGCTGAAGTCGTTGTTCTCCCACATCGCGCCGGCGTTGACCGTGAAGTGGGGCTTGCGCCACTCCAGATTGCCGAAGATGCGGTTGGTTACGTTGCGAATCGGCTCGTTCGTATTGAGATAGGCGGGCGAGATCACTTCATCGCGTCGCGTACTGGCGCCCCAGACCAGGCGCGTGTTCGGCGCGGGGCTAAAAATGTCCTGCAGCTCCAGGTCATAGCGCTCCGAGCGGTAGCTGTAGGAGATGGGCAGCTGCAGGCCGCCGAGTGCGGCGATGGGCAGGGTGAGCACCTCGTCTCGGGTGTTGTGATAGTTATGATAGAATTGGACGGAGAACTCGCGCGCTGTGCTGACGCTGTGGCGCCAACGCAGCTGTTCGAAGTGACTTTCGGTCTGTTTCGTGTGGGGCGGATAATCCGTCGGATCGAACGTCGTGTCTTCCTGCAGGTCGTTGTCGCTTGCTCCCGCCTCGACACGCAGGGTGTCATATAACCCGAAGCGATAGTCGCCTCGCAGCGATAGGTAACGGGCTTGGGTCGAGTCATGGCGGGAGGGGAAGCCGCCGTCGGCACGATAGCCCGTGGTGATCCGGTAGTCCAGATTCGTGCCGTGGCCCACATAGCGCGCCGTCCCGTCGTGAATATCGTTGGTACCTGCGTTGGCACGGAGCATGCCGGTAGGCTGCAGCGCCGGGTGCCGGGTGATGATGCTTATGATCCCCAGGAAGGAGTTCGAGCCGTAGGTGGCGGCGTTTGGCCCGCGGATTACCTCGATGCGCTCGATGTCGTCGATGCTCAGCGGCAAGTCAGACCACGGAACGCCGCCGAAGGACGGCGTGTATACCGAGCGTCCGTCGACGAGCACCTGCATGCGGCGCGAATAGACTTCGTTGAGCATGTGATAACTGACAGCGGCGGTATGCCCGTCATCGTGGCCGACGAGAAAACCGGGGACCAGCCGAAACAGGTCGGGGATGTCGCGGGCCCCGGAGGCCTCGATCATCTCGCGGTCGATGACAGTGATCGCCGCCGGCGCATCCGTCAGCGGTTGCGCGAGTCGCGTGGCCGAGAGGACGACGGGGACCTCGCCGAGAAAATCCTGTTCCGACAGAGTGGCTTCCCCCCGGGCGGCGAGCGGAACAGCGCCCGCCAGACAGACAAAAATCGTAACTGGGCGAATCATAGTAATCCAGTAAAAACAGCATGTTATGATTTAGTTCCCGGGCCGGGGGGGCGGCACGGGCCAACCTCGACCCGCGCGCGTCTCGCACGGGTACCTTGGGCGCGGTGACGGCGATCGTTGGCGATACGCTACGCATGCGAGTTTCGCCGGCGTCCCTCTATTTGAGTATACACAGGGGGGCCGCGCTGCCAAATCCCGGTGGCATTAGACTTGTCCCGGCAGGCGGTTGTAGACTTGCCGGATGGAATTTCCCACCATCGAGTCTTTCATCGGCAACACCCCATTGGTGCGCCTGCAGCGCCTGTCCGCCGAGAGCTCCAATGCAGTGCTGGTCAAGCTGGAAGGCAACAATCCGGCGGGATCGGTCAAGGACCGCCCGGCCATGGCCATGATTCGGCACGCGGAGGCCCGCGGCGAGATTCGACCGGGTGACACCCTGATCGAGGCGACCAGCGGCAACACCGGTATTGCGCTGGCGATGGCCGCGGCCATCAAGGGCTACCGCATGGTGTTGATCATGCCGGAGAACATGAGCGTGGAGCGGCGCGCCGTCATGAAGGCCTTCGGTGCCGAGCTCGTCCTGGTGCCTCGCGAGGCCAGTATGGAGGGCGCGCGCGACCTGGCGGCCCAGATGCAGGCCGAGGGCAAGGGCAAGGTGCTCGATCAGTTTTCGAACCCGGACAATCCGATGGCCCACTACGAGGGAACCGGTCCGGAGATCTGGCGCGACACGCAGGGCACCGTCACCCACTTCGTCAGCGCCATGGGAACGACGGGCACGATCATGGGTACCTCGCGTTATCTCAAGGAGCAGAATCCCGATATCCAAATCGTCGGTGTCCAGCCGACCGAAGGCTCCAGCATCCCGGGAATACGCCGCTGGCCAAAAGAATACCTGCCCAGTATCTTCGAGGCCTCCCGCGTCGATCGTGTCATCGACGTCGACCAACTGGAGGCGGAGACGACGACACGGGAGCTGGCGGCACGCGAAGGTATCTTCTGCGGCGTTTCCTCGGGCGGCGCCGTGGCCGCGGCCTTGCAGCTCAGTGCGGAGCTGCACGATGCCGTGATCGTCTCGATCATCTGCGACCGGGGCGATCGCTATCTTTCCACCGGGGTCTTTCCTTCCGAGTAAACGCACGGATGAACGTCTTCGTATTCGATATCGAAACGGTCCCGGACGTGGAGGGGGGCCGGCGCCTGTATGACCTGGACGGTCTCAGCGACAAGGACGTCGCCAATGTCATGTTCCACAAGCGCCGTCAGCAGACCGGCAGCGATTTCCTGCGCCATCACCTGCAGCGCATCGTGGCCATTTCGGTCGTGCTGCGCTCCAACGACAAATTCAAGGTCTGGTCCCTGGGCGACGAGAATGCCGACGAAGCCGAATTGCTGCGGCGGTTTTTCGACGGATTGGATCGTTATACGCCGACGCTGGTGTCCTGGAACGGCGGCGGTTTCGATCTGCCCGTCATTCACTATCGCGCCCTCGTACACGGCGTCGCGGCGCCGCGTTACTGGGATACCGGCGAGGACGATCCCGGCTTCAAGTGGAACAATTACCTGAACCGCTTCCACGCGCGGCACACCGACCTCATGGATGTCATCGCGGCCTACACGGCACGCGCGGTGGCGCCGCTCGACGAAGTCGCCACGCTGCTCGGACTGCCGGGCAAGATGGGTATGGACGGCTCGAAGGTCTGGGACGCCTACCTGGCGGGCGAGGTCGGTGCCATCCGCGACTACTGCGAGACCGACGTGCTCAACACCTATCTGGTGTTTTTGCGCTTCGAGCTCATTCGGGGCCGACTGACGCCCGCGGCCTACGAGACCGAATGCAGCCGCGTGCGCGAATCGCTGCGGGCCGAGGGCAAACCCCACCTGGACGAGTTTCTCGCCGCCTGGCCCGAATAGTCGTCCGAGCTTCCACTCCTTCCATGGCGAGACGCCACAAGAAACCGAGCGGCGATCCGATCGAGGCCCATGTCGAGGCACTGAGCCACGACGGGCGCGGTGTGGCGCGTATCGATGGCAAGACGGTCTTCGTCGACGGGGCGCTGCCGGGCGAGAGCGTTCGCCTGGTCTACACGCGCTCGCGCCGCGACTACGACGAGGGTCGCGCCGTTGAGGTGGTGCGGGCCGATGTCGACCGGGTCGTGCCCCGCTGTGCGCATTTCGGTGTGTGCGGCGGCTGCAGCCTCCAGCACCTGTCCCCCGAGGCGCAGATTGCGGCCAAGCAACGCCGCCTGTTGGACAATCTGGCGCGCATCGGCAAGGTCGAGCCGGCTGAAGTCTTTCCCGCCCTGACCGGTCCTGTCTGGCAGTATCGACGCAAGGCGCGCCTCGGGGTGAAATACGTTGCCAAGAAGGGGCGTGTTTTGATCGGCTTTCGCGAGAAGCACAGCAATCGCCTGGCGGATCTCGAGCGCTGCGAGGTGCTCCATCCGAGCGTGGGGGAGCGGCTGCCGGCCATCGCCGAGCTCATCGATGGACTTTCCGTGCGCTCGCGCGTGGCACAGATCGAGGTCGCGGTCGGCGATGAGGCCACGGCCCTGGTGTTTCGCCATCTTTCGCCTTTGAGTGGCGAAGACGAGAAGGCGCTTGTCGACTTCGGCCGTGCACATGGCCTGCACATCTATCTCCAGCCCGGCGGGCCGGACAGCGTCGCCGCCCTGTGGCCGCGGGACTCGACGCTCAGCTATCGCCTGGATGCGTATGACGTGGAGTTGATCTTTCAGCCGACGGACTTCACGCAGGTCAACGCGGCGATCAACGCGGCGATGGTCGACCGGGCGCTGACCCTGCTCGAGGCCGGCCGCGAGGACCGGATGCTGGACCTGTTCTGCGGTCTGGGAAATTTCACTCTGCCGTTGGCACGGTGCGCAGAGGAGGTCGTGGGGGTGGAGGGCGAGGCCGGGCTCGTCGAACGCGCCCGGGCCAATGCCGCGCACAACGGGATAGACAACGCCCGTTTTTACACCGCCGATCTGACGCAGGACCCGGCGGGCAGTCCCTGGCTGCGCGGCCAGCACTACGACAAGGTGCTGCTGGACCCCCCGCGGACCGGTGCCGCGGAGCTGTTGGAGGCGATTGCCGCCGTCGGTGCGCGGCGAATCGTCTACGTCTCGTGCAATCCTGCCACCCTGGCGCGCGATGCGGGCGTGCTCGTCAGTGATCTTAAATACCGACTTCGCGGCGCCGGTGTCATGGACATGTTCCCGCACACGGCGCACGTCGAATCCATCGCCTTGTTCGAGCGCGCCTGAGCCGCTCGCCTGAACGAGTGGCGCATGACGACGCAGGCGGTCTGCGCGGTCGTTGTCAAGAGCCTTTCAGCCAGCGCCGGTAATCGCCGTGGCGAATCCGCGGCCGGCCTGTTACCCCGCCGTTGAAAAAATACGCCCAGCACCATTGCGGCGCGTCGGTCCCGTGCGGCATCCGTGCCGTGTGCGCCGCGTAGACGCGTATCCGTTCCCGACGGTACAGCCCGGCGTGCGGATCGTTCGGGTCGCAGTCCTCGAACGCATCCAGGCGCGCCAGACAGGCGTCGCGTTCGGATACAGCGCAAAGGCGCCCGTGGACGCGCTCGTTGGCGTGTCGGGCGGGTACCACGGCGGGGTGGCGGCCAAGGTCGTAAAGACGCCCGCAAATCCAGGCCGGCCCGAGGTCCTTCAGGCAGCGGCTTGCCAGGCGTTTGGCTTCGCGATAGCCGCTGCCCGTCCACAGCGTCCCGTAGACGAACAGCAAATCCGGCACCCGTGTCGGCGGCCCTGCCGCATCAACCATCGATATCGAGGACGAGCTTGCCGACGAAGCCTCCCTGTTCGAGCTGGCGGTGCGCGGCCGCCGCCTCGCTTAGAGGGAAGACTTGCGCCACGTGCACGCCCAGCTTGCCGGCGTCGATCAGCTGGGCGCCCTCGGCGAGGATCCCCGCCTGATGGGCCTGGGCGGCGTGTTGGCCGAGGTACATGGGCGAGAGCATCAACTCGAGCGCGACACGCAGATTGCGCAGCCGGGCCTCCTTCCAGTCGACGTCGGCGCCCGGCTGGAGCAGCGTCACCAAGTCGCCGTAGAGGCGCACGGCGGAAAAGCTCTGCTCGAAGGTCGCGCCGCCGACGGTATCGAAGGCGATGTCGACGCCCTCGCCATCGGTCCAGGCGCGTGCCACCTGGGCAAAATCCTGCGCGTGGTAGTCGATGGTGAGCTCGGCGCCGAGCTCCGTGACAAAGTCGGCCTTCTGCGCCGAGCCGACCGTCGTGCACACGCGCGCCCCGGCCAGGCGGGCCAGCTGAATGGCCACGTGACCGACGCCGCCGGCGCCGGCGTGGACCAGCACGGTGTGACCGGCTTCGACGTGTGCGCGGTCATGCAGGGCCTCCCAGGCCGTGATCAGCACCAGCGGTACCGCCGCCGCCTCGGTAAAGTCCAGCGAGGCGGGTTTGGGGGCGGCGAACTCCTGATCGACGACCGCGTATTCGGCATAGGTGCCGGGATGGCCGCCGATGCCGCCGTGACAGAAATAGACTGCATCGCCCGGCTGGAAGCGGCTGACCCCTTCGCCGACGGCCTCGACGACGCCCGCGCCGTCGCAGCCGAGTATGGCCGGCAGGCGATCGGGATAATAGGTGCCGCGGCCGCGCAGCTTGGTATCGATGGGGTTGATACCGGCGGCCTTCAGGCGCACGAGCATCTCGCTGGGGCGGGAGATGGCCGGGGTGTCGGCCTGGGCCGGCTGCAGGACCTCCGGTTCGCCGGGCGCGTTCATCATGACGGCTTTCATGGTTTTTGCGTTCTCCGTTACAATCCCTGAATATTTTCCCAAGCATAGTCATTTGTCGTTGCTTGTCACGCCCCTGAGGCGTGTCAGTTGGGGCGGCGTGTCAAACCGGGGCGGCTTTCGCAATGGCCACTGAGATCGAGCGTAAATTTCTGGTCACCGACGACCGATGGCGCAACGACGCCGATGGGGGCACGCCCTATCGCCAGGGGTATCTCGTCGGCTCCGAGCGTGCGTCGGTGCGGGTGCGCCTTCAGGGTGAGAAGGCCTACCTGAATATCAAGAGCGCAACCTTGGGCGTGCGGCGCTTGGAATTCGAATATCCCGTGCCCGCGGAGGATGCCCGGGTGATGCTCGAGTCCCTGTGCGATAAGCCGCTGATCGAAAAGACCCGTCATTTCATCGATTACGGCGGACACCGCTGGGAGATCGATGTCTTCGGCGCGGAAAATGCCGGGCTGGTGGTAGCCGAAATCGAGTTGGACGACGAGCAGGAAGACTTCGAGCGCCCGCCCTGGCTGGGTGAGGAGGTCTCGCACGATCCGCGCTACTACAATGTCAGCCTGGTCCGTCATCCCTACAAGGACTGGTCGTGAGCGAATCGCCCGTCATTCACGTGGACATCGCACGCCAGGAGCTGCGCCTGGACGAGGACGGACGCACGGTCCGGCGGATCGAGGTCGCCACGGCGAAGAACGGACCGGGCGAGCGCAACGGCAGCGAATGCACGCCGCGCGGCTGGCATCGTATCCGTGCGAAGATTGGTGCCGGTTGTCCCGTGAATACGGTCTTCGTGGGACGGCGCCCGACCGGGGAAATCTATTCGCCGCAGCTGCGCGCCCAATATCCGGGACGGGACTGGATCCTCACGCGTATACTCTGGCTGAGCGGGCTGGAGCCGGGGCTTAACCGGTTCGGCGAGGTCGATACTATGCGCCGCTATGTCTATATACACGGCTGTCCGGACGAGGACCCGATGGGCATACCGAGCTCGCACGGCTGTATCAAGATGCGCAACCGTGATGTTATCGAGCTGTTCGAGCGCGTACCCGCGGGCACGCGTGTGCACATCGTGTAGGGCCATTGGCCTTACCGCTAACGTGATGATCGGAATAGTAAGGGGGAGGCGATGGGAAGACGGCAACTGTGGACGGCGATTGCGGTAGTGGTGGGCTCGCTGTCGCTGAGCGGCTGCGTGGGCCTGGCCGACGTCGGCGGACATGTCAGCGTCCGCGGTGACAATACGCAGGTCGATGTCGGTTTCAACGAGCATCAGCGCGATATCATTCGACGGTATTACGCACAGCACCGGCGCGCACACGAACGTGAATACGAGCGCGAGCGCGGTCATGGCCATGGCCGCGGCCGCAACGGCCTGCCGCCGGGCCTGGCCAAACGGGAACGGCTGCCGCCCGGGCTCGAGCGTCAGGTCGAGCGCCGCGGCAAGCTGCCGCCGGGACTGCAAACGCACCCGCTGCCGCGCGATCTGGAACGCCGTCTGCCGGCGCTGCCCGAGAACTACGTGCGTGTGCGCGTCGGCACGGACATCGTGCTGATGAATGCCCGCACCCGCGTGGTCATCGACATGGTCAAGGACGTGGGTCAGCCGTAATGGACCGAGCTCACCGCGGCCTTGCCACCTGTCCGATTCGGAAGCGCTGATATGTCACTCGGCCCCGTCATGCTGGACGTACAGGGTACCGGCCTCGACGCCGAGGAGCGTGAGCTGTTGACCCATCCTGCGGTCGGCGGGGTGATCCTGTTCAGCCGCAACTACGCCTCGCCCGAGCAGCTCGATGAGTTGGTCGGCGCCATCCACGCCGTGCGTACGCCGCGCCTGCTGGTTGCCGTCGATCACGAAGGCGGGCGCGTCCAGCGTTTTCGCGAAGGCTTCACCCACCTGCCTCCGATGCGCAGCTTCGGGCACGTGTACGACCGCGACCGGCGCCGCGCGCGCGAGCTGGCGCGTACAGCGGGCTGGGTCATGGCCGCCGAGCTGCGGGCGGCGGATGTGGACTTCAGCTTTGCGCCGGTGCTGGACCTGGACCGGGGCGTCAGCGAGGTCATCGGCGATCGCGCCTTCCATCACGATCCCGAGGCGGTTGCCGACCTGGCGCACGCCTTCATGACCGGCATGCACGAGGCCGGCATGTCCGCCACGGGCAAGCATTTTCCCGGCCACGGCGCCGTGGCGGCCGATTCGCACACCGATCTGCCGGTCGATGAGCGTGGATGGAGCGATATCGAAGCCGAGGACGCGGTGCCGTTCGAGCGCATGATCCATTTCGGGCTGGCGGCCATCATGCCGGCACACGTGATCTATCCACGGGTCGACGCCCAACCGGCGGGTTACTCGCAGATCTGGCTGCAGGATATCCTGCGCGGACGGTTGGGGTTTCAGGGCGTCATCTTCAGCGACGACCTGAACATGGCCGGTGCGCAACTCCAGACAACGGGCGCTTCGCAGGCACCCGACTATGCCGGGCGCGCCCGCGCGGCGCTGGCGGCGGGCTGCGATATGGTCCTGATCTGCAACAACCGGCCGGCGGCACAGCAGGTCGTCGACGGACTGGCCGACTACAGCGATCCGGTCGCCCATATGCGTCTGGCGCGTATGCACGGGCGCCACGGGGTCTCGCGCGAGGCGTTGCACCGCGACCCGCGCTGGCGCCAGGGCGTTGCCGCGCTCGCCCGTCACACCGAGGACCCGAGTCTGGAGCTGGACCTGGAATGAGGGGACCGCGCCGATGACAGTCGACGCATCCATCGCGCACCGCCGAGTACGCGCAGGGGGAACGAGAGGAAAGGGGACTCGATGAGCGCCGATGCCTGGCACCGTTTTCTGGCCCTGTTCGAGGGCCAGTGGCTGTGGATCGCGCAAGTGTTCATCGTGGTGTTCGCGGCGCTGCTCGTGGATTTCATTCAAAAGCGCGTCGTCAAGCGCCTGCTCACGCGGGTGGCTGCCAACCGGGTCGTGTGGGACGACGCCCTGTTGGATGCCGCCCAGCGGCCACTGACGCTGCTCATCTGGATCGTGGGTATCACGTTCGCCGCCGAGATCGTCGGGCAGAACACCGAGGCGGCCATCTTCAAGGCCACCGTCCCGATACGCGACGTGGGCGTCATCGCGGCGCTCGCATGGTTCCTGGTGCGGGTGATCGCCGGGGTGGAGCAAAGGTTGATTGCCGCGCGCGAGGCCGAAGGCAAGAGGGTGGATCGCACCACGGCCGATGCCGTGAGCAAGCTGCTGCGCTTTTCGGTCATCATTACCGCGGCGCTCGTGGCCCTGCAGACGCTGGGCTTCAGCATCTCGGGCGTACTGGCCTTCGGCGGCATCGGCGGGCTGGCGGTGGGCTTTGCCGCCAAGGACCTGCTGTCCAATTTTTTCGGCGGTCTGATGGTCTATATGGATCGCCCCTTCTCGGTCGGGGACTGGGTGCGCTCGCCGGATCGGAACATCGAGGGTACGGTCGAGAAGATCGGCTGGCGCCTGACCTGTATCCGCACCTTCGACAAGCGCCCCCTCTACGTCCCCAACCAGACCTTCACCACGATTGCCGTGGAAAATCCGTCTCGCATGACCAACCGGCGTATCTACGAAACGGTGGGGATTCGCTATGACGATGCCGGCGTGCTGCGCGCCATCGTCGAGGAGGTCAAGGCGATGCTGCAGGGGCATCCGGACATCGACCCGTCCCAGACCCTGATTGTCAATTTCAACGCCTTCGGGCCCTCATCGCTCGACTTTTTCATCTACACTTTTACTCGTACGACCAACTGGGTCGACTATCACGCCGTCAAGCAGGATGTCCTCCTGCGAGTCAACGACATTATTGCCGCCCACGGCGCCGAGATTGCCTTCCCGACCTCCACCGTGCACGTGCCCGCGGGTATCCGCCTGAGCGGATATCAGGCTCAGGACGAGGCGGGGACGGGGGCCGACGAGACGCCGCAAGAGCGCTGAGACGGCCGTTTTCCGGGCGCGAGAGGGCTCGGTACAGGGGTAAAGTGGAGTATTAGAATATACTAGCAATGTCGAAATGAGGCGCCTATAATGCCCCATTTTTCAGCTCAACCTAAGGTTGCCCAACCCGGAGACGAGACGAAATGGCCGATAAGCTTATGATTGTTATGGTTAATACTGATCCTTCCAACGGTTCCGAGCTGGGCGCGCCGTTTTTCCAGGCAACGGTTGCCGCCGCGATGGAATTCGACGTGGAAGTGATTATGACGGGGCGTTCGGGCGAGCTGGCCAAGAAGGGCGTGGCGGAGAAGCTGCACGTTCAGGAAGGCAGCCCCAAGTCCGTGTACGACTTCATCAAGGATGCCCACGAGGCCGGCGTGAAGTTCAAGGTCTGTACCCCGACCCTGGACCTGTGGGGCGACGACCTCATCCCCGAAGTCGAAGAGACTGTCGGCGGCGCCTACGTGATCAGCGAGGCGATGGACGACGACACCGTCACCTTCACCTACTAAGGGCTCGCACCATCCGGCATGGCGGTCACCGGTCAACAGGCGCGGGAGGTGCTGGCGCGAGCCGATTGCCTGCACACCGCGGCCGACGTTGATCGGGCCTACGACCGACTGGCCGAGGCGATCAGCGCAAAGCTCGAGGGGAGCGATCCCCTCGTGCTTTGCGTCATGACCGGGGCTCTCATCCCGGCCGGTCAGCTCCTGACCCGAATCAATTTTCCCCTGCAGATCGACTATATCCACGCCACCCGCTACCGCGGTGACACGCGCGGCGGTGAGCTGGATTGGAAGGTCGCCCCCACGACGCCCCTGCAGGACCGCGTGGTTCTCATCATTGACGATATCCTCGACGAGGGCATCACTCTGGCCCGTATCCTGGACTACTGCCGGGAGCAGGGAGCAAGCGAGGTCTACTGCGCGGTGCTCGTCAACAAGCTTCGTGAAGGCAAGGCCCTCGAGACGGTCGACTTCGTCGGTCTGACAGTCGAGGACCGTTACGTCTTCGGCTGCGGGATGGACTACAAGGGTTACCTGCGGAACATTCCGGGTATCTACGCCGTCAACGAATCATGAGCTCGACCAGCGCAGCAGGAAGGCACCCCGTGGCGGACATCGCGATCATCGGCGGTACCGGCCTGACCTCCATCAAGGAACTGGACATCACGCACCGCGAGGTCGTGCACACCCCCTACGGCGAGCCCTCCGGTCCGCTAACCCACGGTGTGCTGGCCGGGCACGAGGTGCTGTTCCTGGCCCGCCACGGCTACGGCCACACGATTCCCCCGCACAAGGTCAACTACCGCGCCAACCTCTGGGCCCTGAAGGAAGCCGGCGCGCAGAAGGTCATCGCGGTCAATGCCGTGGGCGGTATCCGCGCCGACATGGCGCCGGGCAAACTGGTCTTCCCGGACCAGATCATCGACTACACCTGGTCGCGCGTGAACACCTATTTCGAAGAGGGGCTGAATCAGGTCGTGCACATCGACTTCACCCAGCCCTACTGCGACGAGCTGCGCCGGATACTCGTGCGCGCCGCCGAGGCGGCGGGCCTCGACGCCGTGGACAACGGCACTTACGGCGCCACCCAGGGCCCGCGCCTGGAGACGGCTGCCGAGATCGACCGCCTCGAGCGCGACGGCTGCCACCTGGTCGGCATGACCGGCATGCCCGAGGCCGCGCTCGCCCGCGAGCTCGAGCTGTGCTACGCCTCCAGCGCCGTGGTCGCCAACTGGGCGGCGGGACGCGGCGAAGGCGAGATCACCATGGAAGAGATCGAACACCACCTCAAGAGCGGCATGGAAGACATCCGCACCCTCCTGGCCCAGGTCATCACCACGCTTTAGGTTCTTCCCGCGCGCTCTGGTCTATACCACAGAGTACACAGAGGCACGGAGACAGAGAGAAGATACGATAGTCTGCTTCAGACGGCGGTTGTCGCACAGACGGTGCGGAGGTCATAATCGAGCGTGCGCGGGTCTACCACAGGCCACAGGTCAACGCAGATATCGCGAGTCGCTCGTCCAACACCGTTTTAATCTCCGCGACCGAAGCACGAAGTGCCGAGCCAATCACAAGCTTGCACGTTTTTCTCTGTGTCTCGGTGTCCTCTGTGGTTATCTGCGGCGCTCGCTGACATCCACTAGCGATGGGTGCTCTTGGGCGGGGTGTAGGGCGTGACCTGGACGAGGACGCCGAAGCCGGGGTGGTCGAAGTAGTGCAGCTCGCCGCTGCGTACACGGCGTTCCTCGTCGAGTTGGAAGACCACCGGGGTGCGTGCCGGTGCGGCGCTGGCATTCGGCGCGGTCGTGCTCGGCACGCTGGTGTCGGAGGGCAGCGTCATCGGGGCGGGCTGAGCCGTCGCGGGTTCGGACCCTGAGGGCGCACCGTCGGCGGCCGGCGGCGGCGTGGCGCGACTGGTCAGATAGGCCAGATGCACCTCGAAGTGCATGTAGCGCGAGACGTAGAACTGGACCGTACCTTCGAGCTGCGGCGGCTGGTTCACGGGCGCGCCGGGCCCGGGCGCCGTGGTCCCCGCGGACAGGTTGGGGGCGGTGGTCGGCACTGCGGCTGCGGGGGCCGTGGCGCCCGAGTTTGAGCTGATCGGCGGCGGCGGCGAGTCGGGATCGCCGGACGGGATGGTGAGATCGATCCAGACGGGCAGCGCCGCTTTTTCATCGGCGGCCGGTTCGCGCCAGCCGGTGTGCAGCAGGACGCGGTAGCGGCGCGAGTCTTCCAGCTTCTTGACCGCGCCGCCGAGCTGCAGGTCGGATGCTGGCAGGGCAGTGTAGCTCTGGTAGGGAGGTCCCATACTGGCGGTGGCACCGGAGATGAGAGAATTCAGGGCCAGAAAGCGCGAGGGTGCCGGCAGCTTGGGCTCCGTGGGCCAGCGTTCCGCATCCATCACACTGGGGTCGATGTTCTTGAAGACGATGAGCTCGACATCGTAGAACTGGGGCTCATCTGCGCGGGCCGGCGCGGACGCCAGGCCGGTTGCCAGGACGGTCGTGAGCTGGGCCAGTATCAGCCAGGCGGTAAAGCGTCTCAATGCCTTTTCCCTTCGTTTCGTTCCCGCTACCATGATGGCGGTTGCATCATCGTGCTCGCCGCCGCCGCGCATCTTGCCGGCACCCGGTCAGGGCGAATGGTAACGCAGGTATGTTCAGGGGAGCGTGATGGCCGTCAAACCCGTATTGCGGATGGGACATCCGCTGCTCGCCCAGGTGGCAGCGCCAGTGGCCGAGTTTAACACGCCCGAGCTCGATGCGCTCATCGAGGACATGTTCGACACCATGGCCGCCGAGAACGGCGCCGGGCTGGCCGCGCCGCAAATCGGCGTCGGGCTGCGGGTGGTCATCTTCGGTGTGGAGGCCAACCCGCGCTATCCGGACGCCGAGCCCGTGCCGACCACGGTGCTTATCAACCCGGAGATAACGGTGCGCGATGCGACCCCGGAGGAGGCCTGGGAGGGCTGCCTGAGCGTCCCCGGGCTGCGGGGCCTGGTGCCGCGCTACCGCGCCATCCACTACGCCGGCTTTGACGCGAGCGGCGGGCGCATCGAGCGCGAAGCGCAGGCCTTCCACGCCCGCGTCGTGCAGCACGAAGTCGACCACCTCGACGGTATCCTCTACCCCCAGCGCATCCGCGACCTGCGCTACTTCGGCTTCGAACACGAACTGTTCGACCGCGACTGACGTCCTTGCGTGGCGCCGCGTTTAACCACAGAGGACACGGAGGCACAGAGCTTTGTTTGAATAGTTGGAATGCCTCCACTATCCATTCGACAGCAGCGCGCCACCCCACGGGTTCACCGGTATAACGGATTATGGGATTCCGCCGCATTCCAGCCTCAATCTGCTTGTCTCCGTGTCTCTGTGTCCTCCTTGTTAGTAACGCACGTATCTAATGTCTATTGCCGTAGAGTGAGGGTGTCGCCTTTCTGGGTGATTTCCAGTTGGCCGAGGAAGCTCATGCCGAGCAGGATTTCGTCGTCGTTGACGTTGGGATTGATGGAGGCCCGTACGTTGCGCAGCGCGATGTTGCCGATGGCGATGCGGTTCAGGCGAGTCAGATAATTCACAGTCGGGCCGGCGGCGGTCTGGTAGGTCATCTCGGGCCCGCGCTTCAGGCCCAGGCGTGAGGCGATACCGGCCGGGATGGAGATGTCCGAGGCGCCGGTGTCGAGCATGAAGGTGACGGGCTGGCCGTTGATGGTGCCGCTGGTGACATAGTGCCCGTAGCGGTTGCGCTGGAGGACGACCTCGCGGCTGCCGTCGGCGGCCACGAGACTCTCGGCGCGGCGGTTGGGATTATGGGCGTGGTCGAGCCAGGTGCTAAAGCCATAGGTCAGAAGTCCCAGTACCAGCAGCCACATGGCCACCAGCATGCCGCCGCCCCAGCGATGCTGCTGGGCGGCATGCGGGTCGTGTTGTTCACGCGGGCGATCCGATGGGGCCATACGTGCAGTATAGCGTGCCGCTCAGGCGGCGGCCTGCTCGCCGAGCGTATCGAGTAGGGCGTCGATCGCCTGGAAGCGCTGATCGGTGTCGGCCAGCTCCTGTTGGACGCGCAGCTTGTCGCTGCCGTCGAGCTTGTAGACGCTCGATTGGGTCTGCACGAGTTGGATGATACGCACCGGGTCGATGTTGGGTTGCTCGGTGAAGGTCAGCCGCCCGCCGCGCTCGCCAATGTCTATCTTGCGCACGCCCAGCCGCCCGGCCTTGAGCTTGAGCTCGGTGATGCGAAACAGGTTCTTGGTCTGCTCGGGCAACAGACCGAAACGGTCGATCATCTCCACCTGCAGCTCGCGCAGTTCCTCGGCCGTGGCGGCGCTGGCGATGCGCTTGTACATGATCAGCCGCTCGTGCACATCGGGCAGGTAGGCCTCGGGGATCAGGGCAGGAATGTGCAGGTCGACTTCGGCGCCGTGCTCCAGCGGTCGGGCGAGGTCGGGCTCCCGGCCCTCCTTGAGGGCGTGCACGGCGCGTTCGAGCAACTCGGTGTAGAGAGTGTAGCCGATCTCCTGCATCTGCCCGCTCTGCTCATCGCCCAGCAGCTCGCCGGCGCCGCGAATCTCCAGATCGTGGGTGGCCAGCGTAAATCCGGTGCCCAGCGACTCGATGGATTCGATCGCCTCCAGGCGCTTGAGTGCGTCGGCGGTGATGGCGCCGCGCGGGGGTACGACCAGATAGGCGTAGGCGCGGTGGTGCGAGCGCCCGACACGACCGCGCAGCTGATAGAGCTGGGCCAGGCCGAACTTGTCGGCGCGTTCGATGATGATCGTATTGGCGCTCGGCACGTCGATGCCCGTCTCGATGATGGTCGTACACACCAGGATATTGAAGCGCTGGTGATAAAAATCCGACATGACATGTTCGAGCTCGCGCTCGCGCATCTGGCCGTGGGCCACGCGAACGGTCGCCTCAGGGACGAGCTCCTCGAGTTCGCGGGCGCGTTTGTGGATGGTCTCGACGTCGTTGTGCAGGAAATAGACCTGGCCGCCGCGCTTGATCTCGCGCAGGCACGCCTCCTGAATGAGTGCACCGTTCCATTCGTTGACGAAGGTCTTGACCGCCAGGCGCCGCGCCGGGGCAGTGGCGATAATCGACAGGGACCGCAGATCGGACAGGGCCATGTTGAGCGTGCGCGGAATAGGCGTGGCGGTCAGGGTCAGCACGTCGACCTCGGCGCGCAATGCCTTGAAGCGCTCTTTCTGGCGCACGCCGAAGCGGTGCTCCTCGTCGATGATCACCAGACCCAGGCGGTTGAATTTGACGTCCGACTGCAGCAGCTTGTGGGTGCCGATGACGATATCGACCTTGCCGTCGGCCAGCGCCTTGAGCGTGCTGTCCTGTTCTTTTTTGGAGCGAAAGCGCGACAGCGATTCCACGCGCACCGGCCAGTCGGCGAAGCGGTCCCGGAAGTTCTCCAGGTGCTGCTGCGTGAGCAGCGTGGTCGGCGCGAGCACGGCGACCTGTTTGCCCGACTGCACGGCCACGAAGGCCGCGCGCATCGCGACCTCGGTCTTGCCGAAACCCACGTCGCCGCAGACAAGACGATCCATGGGCTGCGGCGAACGCATGTCCTCGACCACGGCGTCGATCGCGGCCTGTTGGTCCGGTGTCTCTTCGAAGGGAAAGCCGGCGGCGAAGGCACGGTAGGCGTCTTCTTCGATCGGGTAGGCAAAACCCTGGCGGGCGGCCCGGCGGGCGTAGATGTCGAGCAGCTCGGCGGCGACGTCACGGACCTTTTCGCTGGCCTTGCGTTTGGCGCGCTCCCACTGGCCGCTGCCGAGCTTGTGCAGCGGCGCGCTCTCGGGCGCCGCGCCGGTGTAACGGCTGATGAGGTGCAGTGAGGCGACCGGAACGTAGAGCTTGTCGCCGCCGGCGTATTCCAGTGTGAGAAATTCCGCATCGACTCCGCCCACGCCGAGCGTCTGCAGGCCCAGGTAGCGGCCCACACCGTGATCCTCGTGCACCACTGGTGCGCCCACATCCAACTCGGCAAGATTGCGGATGATGGCGTCCGTATCTCGCTGGGTCGTCTTGCGCCGCCGGCGCTGCATGACCTGCTCGCCGTAGAGCTGCGGCTCGGCGATGACGGCCAGACGCGGCTGTTCGAGCAGCAGGCCCTGATCGAGCGGGGCGACCGTGATGCCGACGCGGGCATCGGCCTCGACGAACTCCTGCCAGCCGGCGAAGGGGGTGGGATACACGTCGCAGCCGCGCAGCATCTCCAGGAGTCCCTCGCGCCGGCCGGTCGTCTCGGCGGCGAACAGGACGCGGCCGTCGAACTCGTCCAGGAATCGGCGCAGCGCATCGGTCGGCCGCGCGGCGCGCGGGTCGAGCGTAAGCCCCGGGGGCGCGGCCGTGGCGAAGTTGCAGGCGTTCGGGTCCTCGTACTCGAAACGCTGCAGTTCGACTCTCGGGAATTGTTTGCAGCCGGCGAAGACCTCGTTGCTCTGTACGAAGACCTCGGTCGGGCTGAGCAGGGGGCGCTCGGTGTCGTGGCGGTGCTGCTCGTAGCGCTCGGCGATCTCGGCCCAGAATCCCTCGGCGGCATCGTCCATGCCGTGCGGCGTGACCACCAGCGCACCCTCGGGCAGGTAATCGAACAGGGTTTCGGTCTGCTCGAAGAACAGGGGCAGGTAGTATTCGATACCGGGCGGGGCCAGGCCGTTGCTGACGTCACGATAGACCTGGCAGGCCTGCGGATCGCCTTCGAAGCGCGCGCGCCAGGCCTGGCGAAAGCGCGTGATGGCGTCTTTGTTCAGCGGAAATTCACGGGCGGGCAGCAGGCGCACGCGTTCGACCTGTTCGATGGAGCGCTGCGTCTCCGGGTCGAAGGTGCGAATGCTCTCGACCTCGTCGTCGAACAGCTCGATGCGATACGGCACGCGGCTGCCCATGGGAAACAGGTCAATCAGGCTGCCGCGTACAGCGAACTCGCCGTGTTCCATGACGGCGGAGACGCACTGGTAGCCGTTGGCCTCCAGGCGCCGGCGCATCTCGTCCAGGTCCAGGCGTTCGCCCTGATCGAGCACCAGGCTGTGCGCGCTCAGGTAGCTGCGCGGGGCCAGGCGGTGCATGAGGGTCTGCACGGGGACAATCAGCACGCCGCGGGCCAGCTCGGGCAGGCGGTAAAGCGCGGTCAGCCGGTCCGAGACGATGTCCTGGTGCGGCGAGAAGACGTCGTAGGGAAGCGTCTCCCAGTCGGGGAGGGTCAGCAGCGGTATGTCGGGATCGGCGCCGAGATAGAATCGCAGCTCATAGTCCAGACGCTGGGCGGCCGGGGTATCGGGTGCCAGCACGATCACCGGACCGCTGTGGCTGCGCGCGGCGCTGGCGATGACCAGGCCCTGCCCGCCGCCGTAGAGCCGACCCCAGCGCAGGCGCTCCCCGGCGCGTTGGGGCAGGCGCGGGGTCAGCGGGCTGACCACGGCGGCGCTGGCCTGGGACGGGGAGCTCATGACGATGCGATGACCACGGACTGGGAATGGCGACCTGGCGGGCCGGGGCTGCGTATTCTAAACCGAGCCCGCCGGCAGGGCAAAGCGGCATGTGCTCGGCCGGGCGGCTCAGCGGATCTCCTCGATGCTGTGGTGGCGTTCCAGGATGCGGGGCGTGATCAGGGCGTAGCCCTGCATCTGCCAATGGGCCAGCTCGGCGAAGGCCGAGGGTACGACTTCCACGAAGTCCTGAAAGTCCTCGGGCCGGTAGCCGTAGTCGGCCGCGGCCAGGGCGCAGACCTTGAATTGTACGCCCAGGGAGTGCAAGTAGCGCATGCGCTCCACGGCGTCCTTGTATTTCGCGTAGTTCTTGCGCGCCACCGTGACGATCTCTGTGCCGTGAATGACCACCTTGATCGACAGCTCCTCGGGGGAATAGCCATAGGGTGCCGCCATGAGCGGGTTCATGAGCGAGCGGATCCAGTACAGCGCGGAATTAACCTTCTGCGGTTCGTCGAAATAGAAATCGTAGACGACCTTCTGCGCCTCATAGGGGGTCTCGACCTGGCGGGCGCCTTGTTCGCTGCTCTCACCGGGCCAGGGAGCCTGTTGTCCGGCGGCGTGCGCGGTTAGGGCAAACGCAGCGGTGAAGAGCAGGACGGTGACGGATTGCACGTGCCAAGCGGATAGGATGCGCATAACGTACCTCCTCCGGCCGGGGCCGGTTGCGCGGGATATACGCCAAGTATAGAAGAGGTCGTTCGCGTCGGATGTGTGACTAGCGCCCGGGGCCGGCCACGGTGGTCAGGCCGAGAACCTCCCAGTCCTGCAGCCCGCCGCGATACCACTTGAGCTTGTTTGCCGGGTAGCCGAAGCGAAGCAGGGCGTGGATGTTGTTCGGCGACTGGCTGCACCACATCCCATTGCAGAACAGCACCAGGGTTTTGGCACGGCTGAAATCCCAGAGCCCCTCGTGGCGGCGCACGCCGAAGCGGTTTTGCATGATACGCGCGATGGCCGCGGGGTCGGCGCCGCGCTCCCAATTGAGCTGCGTCCAGGGGATATTGATCGAGCCGGGGATGGTCGCGCGCTTGACCCAGGCGGGGGTGCGCGAGTCGATGACCAGGATCGATTTGTCGCCCTCGCTCATGCGCTTGAGGTAGTGGAGCATCTCGACCTCGCCGATGGTCTCCACGCCCGGGGCCAGGTGTTCGGGCTGGATACAGAACGGCGGGCATTTGCCGAGCGTCTTGGCGTACTCCGGATTGATGGTGTTGATCTGGTCGCGGTTGCGGCGGATCACCACCGGATGACCGTTGTGCATCACCGTCACGGAAGTGATGTCCGGCGTGATCGGCAGGACCTCCTGACTCCTGGCGTCGGCGGCACCGGCGGGTGAGACAAACGGGCCGACCAGCAGTAGGGCCAGGGTCAGCAACGGGAAGCTCCTTGCAATTGCGGTCATGGTTCGTCTCCACTGACGTCGAAAGGCGACCGTCGATACAGCGCAGGCTACCGTGGGGCAGGCGCCCCGCGCACTGATCCGGGTCAAAAAAGCGGTCGGCAGGCCGAGGCTCGGATGTTCAGCGACTCAGGCTCAGGCGCCCTTCGGACGGCCGGTTGGCGCTCTGGAGCTGGCGTAGGAAACGCATGTAGGGAATATCATGGTGCCGTTCCAGTACCGCGGCGCGCTCGCGCAGCAGCTTGACCGACAGCGGGCGCGGTGCGCGGTTGAAGGCGAAGACCACGACGTTGCCCTTGCCCGCGACGGGCAGACACAGGGTCTGGTAGTCGAATACCTCGTCGATGCGCGACAGTATCTGGGCGAAGGCATCGGCCTGGCCGTTCCACAGGTTGATCGCGAATATGCCCTCGGAGGTGAGCCGTTCGCGGCAGGCGGCGAAGAATGCGTACTCGGATACGCTCGGCGACATGGCCACCGCATCGTAGGCATCGACCAAAAGGACATCGCAGGCCGGCGCCCCGGCATCGGCGACATGGAGCGCCCCGTCGCCGATGTGCATCCGCAGGCGCGGATCGTCCGGCAGGTCGAAGTAGCGCCGCGCGATATCAACCACCGCGGGCTCGGCCTCCACGACGTCAATCAGCGTCGTGGGCAGTGCCGAGAGCAGGAATCGGGTCAGCGCCCCGGCGCCCAGACCCACCTGCAGGACCGAGTCGACCTGCTCGCGGAACAGGAGGAATGCCGTCATCCCCTGCACATAACCCAGCGCGGGGCGCACCGGGTTGGCATTCAGAATACGCCCCTGCACCGGGCCGTCACCGAAATACAGCGAGCGCCCGGTGCGATCCTGGACGACATAGATGGGCCCGGCGTTTGTGACGGCCTTGTGCAGGATTACGCCGGCGAGTCGGTGCATGAGTCCTCTTTAGCCGATGGCTCGTGACACCTATTTATAATAGGCCGAAACATCCCTTGGACAGTGCGGCTTGGCGCTACACCAATGGGTCAACGAATTAGCCGCGGATGCTTTTGTAATAAGTCAGGAACCGCCGCTAACCATCTGTAGCGGAAACGTTGACAACCATCGCGCGAAGGGGCTGACTCTAAGAAGCCTGTGCGCTCACGGGCGAGGCCGGTTTGAAACGCCGAGCCTGTTCGACGCGCTGCTCGTAGGCGCTGCGGGCGATGCGCACGTCTTCGAGGAAGAAGCCGAGCTCGTCGAGGGTCAGGGCCTGCGGCCCGTCGACCAGGGCCTTGCTTGGCACGGGGTGGAAGTCGACCAGGATCATGTTGGCGCCGGCCACCACGCCCTGGGCGGTGACGTGCATGACGTCGAGCAGGCCGTCCGGGGCCGTGTCGCGGGTGCCCACTGAGTGGGAGGGGTCGATGCACACGGGCATCCGGGTGAGGCGCTTGACCACGGGCACGTGGGCGAAGTCGACGAAGTTGCGGTGCGGGTCGCCCATGATGGTCTTCATGCCGCGCAGCCCGAAGATGACCTTGCGGTTGCCCTCGCTGGCGAGGTACTCGGCGGCGTTGAGCGACTCCTCCAGGGTGATCCCGAAACCCCGTTTCAACAGGACCGGGTGCTCGTTCTGGCGGCCGACGGCCTTCAACAGCTCGAAGTTCTGGGTGTTGCGGGTGCCGATCTGGAACATCACCCCGGTGGGGTTGCCGGTTTGGTGCAGGGCCTCGCGGATCTCCTGGACGTGGCTCTCGTGGGTCACCTCCATGGCGATCACCTTGACGCCGTACTTGCCCGCGAGCTCGAAGACGTAGGGCAGGCAGGTCTTGCCGTGGCCCTGGAAGGAGTAGGGGTTGGTGCGCGGCTTGTACGCCCCCATGCGGGTGCAGACCTGGCCGCGCTCCTGGAGCGCCCGCATCATCTGCTCGACGTGCTCCGGCGTGTCCACGGCGCAGAGGCCGGCGAAGACGTTGAGGTTGTCCTGGCCGAAGTGGACGTCGTTGTACTCGAAGGAGGTGGGACGCTGGTCGTCCTTGTGGCGTCCGAGGATGCGGTACTCCTCGGAGACCCGGACCACCCGCTCGACCCCGGGCAGGACCTCCATGTCCGCCACCTCCAGGGCCGCGGTGTCGCCGATCAGGTAGACCTCGGTGACGGTCTGCTGGGCGCCGTGCTCTTCGTGCAGCCGGGCCTGGATGTTCCTGAGGTTGCCGAGGTACTCCATCAGCGCCGGGAATTCCGGGCTGTCCTTGGTGACGTCGGGGTGGAGGATGAGGATCATGCGGTCGGTCCCGTCACGGTCGTGTAAAGGGCGGATTATCACAAAGGCCGGCTGTGGCCGGCAATCGGGGGTTCGGCTCGGTCAGTCGCGCAGCCGCCGCGTCAGGTCACCGTAGGCATCGATGCGGCGGTCGCGCAGGAAGGGCCAGAGCCGCCGCACCTGGTCGCTGCGGTCGCGGTCGATGCGGTCGTACAGGATCCGGGCTTCGTCGCTCCCCGCCCGGGCCAGCAGCTCGCCCTGCGGCCCGGCGATGAAGCTGTTGCCCCAGAAGCGCGCCTCCGGCGGGTCCGCCTCGGAGCCCTCCGTGCCGATGCGGTTGCAGGCGAGCAGCGGCAGGCCGTTGGCGATGGCGTGACCGCGTTGGACCGTGATCCAGGCGTCGAGCTGGCGAGCCTGCTCTTCCGGATCGTCGGCCGGGTCCCAGCCGATGGCCGTGGGATAGAGCAGCAGCTCCGCCCCGGCCAGGGCCATGAGCCGGGCCGCCTCGGGAAACCACTGATCCCAGCAGACCAGCACGCCCAGCCGTCCCACGGCGGTCTCAATGGGCTCGAAGCCGAGGTCGCCGGGCGTGAAGTAGAACTTCTCGTAGTACCCCGGGTCGTCCGGGATGTGCATCTTGCGGTAGCGGCCCGCCAGCGAGCCGTCCGCGTCCAGGACCACGGCGGTGTTGTGGTAGAGACCGGGTGCGCGCCGTTCGAACACCGAGCCGACCACCACCAC
>DATFLL010000071.1:0-2566 GCA_035267785.1 Gammaproteobacteria bacterium
CGAACTCTGGCGAGAGCATTACAATCATGTCCGGCCACACCGTTCACTGGGCAAAAAGCCGCCGGCAGTGTTCGCCAAAGAGGTGGCCTGATATGATCGATTTCCCACATTCAGAGTGGCTCGGGTTCAGGGGTACGGTCATCCCGACATGAAATTGAATGCAGATTTAACCCTAAGAGCCACTGCCAATATCAATCAATTGGAGTGGGAGACCTCGCCGGCGAGCGGGGTTCGCCGCCTGCGCCTGGAGCGCGATGACGACCAGCCGCCCGTCGAGCGGGTGACGACTGTGGTCGAGTTTGCCCCCGGCAGCGCCTTTCCCGGCCATGTGCATCACGGCGGCGAGGAGTTCTATGTGCTGGAGGGGACCTTCTCCGATCAGCATGCCGATTATCCGGCGGGCTACTATGTCCGCAACCCGAAAGGAACCGGGCATGCACCGCACAGTGACGAGGGCTGCACGATCCTGGTCAAGCTCTGGCAAATGGATCCGACCGATCAGCAGCAGGTCGCGATCGACACCCAGGATGAGAGCCTGTGGCAGCGCCATGAGGGGTATTCGCGTCTGCCGCTGTTCGAGGCGGACTATGAACAGGTGGACATGTTGAAGCTGGACCGGGCTTTGAATGCAACTTTCAGTATGAAGGCGGTGTGGAATACTTCGTTTTGGAGGGTGCGTTCGAGGATGCGCAGGGCAGCTATCCGGCGGGCAGCTGGCTGCGGCTGCCGGCGGGCTCGAGCCAGACGATCCACGTGACCGAGCCCTGTCGCGTCTTGCGCAAGCAGGGGCATTTGCTGAACCCGGTGTCCCACCTTGAGTCGTGAGCGCGTGGTCATCGTCGGGGCCGGTCTGAGCGGCCTGTACCTGGCGCGTCGTCTGGAACAGCGGGGTTACCCGGTCAGCGTGCTGGAGGCCCAGGATCGGGTTGGCGGGCGCATCGTCTCGGAGAAGATCGGTGCGGACCGTCATGCCAGTGTCGACCTGGGGCCGGCGTGGGTCTGGCCGGCGCTTCAACCGCGCCTCTCGCGCTTGCTCGAAGAGCTCGGTATCGAGGTCTTTGCGCAACACGTTGAAGGCAACAGCCTGCTGCAGGGACCCGATGGGCGGGTGCAGCGCCACCCCGGCCCTTCCCCGCACAGCGAGTCATACCGTATCGTCGGCGGCGCGCAGGCCATTGTGGACGCGCTGGCGACTGACCTGGGCGCGTCGATTCATCTGAATACAACCGTGCGCGCGGTCGACGCCGACACGCGGACCGTCACGGCCGAGAGCGATGAGGGGCCCGTCGAGTACAAGGCCGGAAAGGTCATCTCGGCCATACCGCTGCGCCTGTTGGCGGACACTGTGCAGCTCAGCCCCGAAGTTGATGACGCGATACGCGCTGAGTGGCGGGCGGTTCCGACCTGGATGGCCGGGCACTGCAAGATTCTCTTTTTATATGACTCGCCGTTCTGGCGCGAGCAGGGTCTGTCCGGCGAGGCCTTCAGCCAGCGCGGTCCGCTGACCGAAGTCTACGACGGCTCGCCCTACTCCCCGTCAGATGCCGAGGCCAGTTATGCGCTGACTTCGTTCGTCGGCCTCAGCGCCCTGCAACGTCGCCAGGCCGGCGAAGGACCGTTGGTCGAGGCCAGCCTGGCGCAGCTCGAGCAGCTGTTCGGGCCGCAGGCCCGGGAGGTCAAACAGGTCATCGTCAAGGACTGGAGCGGTGAGGCGCACACAGCCACCGAGGCGGATCTGGCCGGCCCGCATGAACACCCGCACTATGCGCCGACCGCGCCCCGGCAGGTGCTGGACGGTTACCTGCTGCTGGCCGGCACCGAAGCGGCCCGGGACTACGGCGGGATCATCGAGGGGGCGCTCGAAAGTGCCGACGAGGTGGTGGGGCTGTTGTGACTGAGCCGGGCTGCGGGGGTCGTAGCAAAGGGGTCGTAGCCAGGGGGGTCGGGCCAACGCGCCTCGATGAAATCCGGGGATTGCTTCCTTGGAGAAGGTCCGACCCTCGCTGCGCTCGCTGCTTTCGCGGTGTGTCACAGACCCTTCTATGCGGCGGTGGCTTTATCCAGCCAGACATCCAAGCCCTGGGCGTTCAACGTGACGTCGTTTTGCAGCAGCTCGCGTATCTCGTTCCCGGGCAGCGGACACCCGAGCTCGTCCAGGCGTCCGAGCAGGTAGTCCATGAGGCGGGCCTCGATGCGGGCCACCCGCTGATCGCCGCTGGTGCGTTCCTCGCGCGCAATAGCGGTGAAGTCCCGCACGCCCTGCTTCAGCTGCTCGGCCATATAAGGCGTCGGAGTGACGGGCCCGAAGTGCGTGAGGTAGATGGTCCGCGGTTTCAGGGCCATCAGGCGGTCGATGCTGTCGAGCAGCGCGGGCGGATCGAACTGCACTGGGGTGGTGGTGGGAAACATAAATTGGCCTTCGTCTGTCTGCAGCTGCGGATAACCGAGGCCGAAGGTGTCACCGCTGAAGATCCCGCCGTTGATCTCGTCGTAGACGCAGAAGTGGTGGCGTGCGTGGCCGGGGGTGTCGAGAAAGCGCAGCGTGCGGCCGTTGAAATCCAGCTCG
>DATFLL010000072.1:0-4546 GCA_035267785.1 Gammaproteobacteria bacterium
CACGCCGAACAGGGCGGGCAGGACATAGGTGCCGCTGCCCCCGTCGGGGACGCTGACTACGGTGAAGGGAAACAGGAAGGCCGCGGCGAGCAGCGGCCACTTCAACCAGGTGTGTTCGCCCACGGGGGCCTCATTTCGTTCGATGACGCCAGTCGCCGCGGCACGGCGGCGAGCCGGATGTTCAATCCTTGAGTGTGTACTCGGCCCCGCAGTAGGGGCACTTGGCCTTACCCGTCGCCTCGATGGGTAGAAAAACGCGCGGGTGCGAGTTCCACAGGCTCATGCCGTCCATCGGGCAGTGGAGCGGCAGGTCCGCGCGGGTGATCTCGTAGCGGTTCTCGGCATTGGGTTCGATGAGTTTGGCGCTGTTCTGCTCAGCCACGTTGCTCTCCTTCGGATCCATTCAGTGTTCTATGCCGTTGCGGCAGTCCGGTACACGAGCCGGTTTAGGCCACCGGTGTCAACCAGTCGCTGCGACCACTGGCGCGCCCGTGTACCGCATCGAAATACATCGACTGCAGTTGCTCGGTAATGGGCCCACGGGTCCCGGCGCCGATGGCGCGGCCGTCGACCTCGCGGATGGGCGTGACCTCGGCGGCGGTGCCGGTGAAGAAGGCCTCATCGGCAACATAGACTTCATCGCGGGTGATACGCTTCTCGCGCACCGGCACACCCATCTCGGCGGCCAACTGCAAAATGGTGTCGCGCGTGATGCCCTCCAGCGCGGAGGTCAGCTCCGGGGTGTAGATCACGCCGTCGCGCACGATGAAGATGTTCTCGCCGCTGCCTTCGGCCACGTAACCGTCGACGTCGAGTAGCATGGCCTCATCGTAGCCGTTGGAAATGGCCTCGTTCAGCGCCAGCATCGAGTTCATGTAGTTGCCGTTGGCCTTGGCCTTGCACATCGTGATGTTGACGTGATGGCGTGTGAACGATGAGGTCTTGATGCGGATCCCCTTCTCCATCCCCTCGGAGCCCAGGTACGAGCCCCAGGACCAGGCCGCGACAATGACGTGCACCTTCAGGTTATCGGCGCGCAGCCCCATGCCCTCCGAGCCGTAGAAGCACATCGGACGGATGTAGGCGCTCTCCAGATCGTTCTCGCGTACGGCGGCGCGCTGCGCCTCGTTGATCGCGGCCTTGTCGAAGGGCATCTGCATATTGAGGATATAGGCCGAGCGAAACAGGCGATCGGTGTGATCCTGCAGGCGGAAGATGGCCGTGCCCTGATCGGCCTTGTAGGCACGCACGCCCTCGAATACGCCCATGCCGTAGTGCAGGGTATGGGTGAGGACATGGACCTGCGCTTCGCGCCAGGGCACCAATTCGCCGTCAAACCAGATGACGCCGTCTCGGTCATCCATCGACATAGACCAGTCTCCTCCGCTCAAAAGGTCGGTCGCCGCGTTCGGGCGTTCGAAACGCCGCGCCCGTCGTCAACACATTCGTTTACGACAACATGAACTCGTCCCACCAGCGGATCACCGCGCGCCGGAAGTCGGCGAGCTCATTCTCGTCCACCACCGTCGACTGCTCCTGCAGCGTCAGCCGGTGGGTCCGGGCGCGAAAGGCGCGGTAGGCATCGGCAAGCAGCTCCGCCTCCGGGGCGGGGATCACGCCGGCCTCGGCCAGACCCGCCAGCAGGCGGACATTGTCGGTATGGACCAGCAGGTTGGGGTGATCGCACGCCCACGACAGGACGCCATATTGGACCATAAATTCGATGTCGGCGATACCGCCTCGCCCCTGCTTGAGATCGAACAGGCCCGGCGCATCGCGGCTGTTGGCCTCGCGCATGCGCTCGCGCATCTCGACGACCTCGCGGCGCAGCGCCTCACGCTCGCGCCGGCGGCTCAAGACGTCGCGGCGCAGCGCCTCGAAGCCGCGGGCGATAGTCGGGTCGCCCGCCACCACCCGCGCGCGCACCAGCGCCTGGTGCTCCCACGTCCATGCCTGGTTGTGTTGATATTCCGTGAAGGAGCCGAGTCCGCTGACCAGCAGACCCGAGGCTCCGCTCGGCCGCAGGCGCATGTCGACGTCGTAAAGCACGCCGGCGGTAGTCTGCGACGTGAGAATATGGATGATGCGTTGGCCCAGGCGGGCGAAGAACACCGACAATGCCACCGGTTTCTCGCCGGTGGTTTCGGCCTGCTCGTCCTCGCCGCCGTGCAGGAAGACCAGGTCCAGATCGGACCCGTAGCCCAGCTCAATGCCGCCGAGTTTGCCGTAGGCCACGACGGCAAAGCCCTTGTCGCACAGCTCGCCGTCGGCGGTGCACACCGGCCGGCCGTGGCGTTCGACCATGTGGCGCCAGGCGAGCTCGAGAACTTCGTCGACCACCGCCTCGGCGATCCAGGTAAGGTGATCGCTGACCTTCATCAGCGGCAGCGCCCCGGCGAGGTCGGCCGCCGCGACCCGCAGCACGTTGGCCTGCTTGAAGTGGCGCAGCGCCTCCATGTTCAATTCCAGGTCGTCGGGCGGCAGACCGGCCAGGCGCTCGCGCAGATCGCCGAGCAGCTCCTCCTTGGTCGGCGCAATGTACAGACTGCGCGGGTCGAGCAGCTCGTCGAGCAGCAGCGGATGCTGGCCCAGATACTTCGCAATCCAGGGACTGGCCGCCACCAGCTTGACCAATTGCGAGAGGGCCATCGGGTTTTCGACCAGCAGCGACAGATAGGCCGTACGCCGGGCGATGCTCTCGAGTAGCTGCGTGGCCCGCTTGAGAGTCGTGTCGGGATTATCAACCGCGCCCACCGCGCCCAGCAGCAGGGGCATCAGGCGGTCCATGCGGGCGCGGCCCTGAGCGCTCAGGGCACGGTAGCTGTGGCTGGCGCGCAGGACCTCGAGAAAGCGCCGGCTTTCGGCGGTATCGCGAAAGCCGGCCGCCGCCAGCTGGGCCTCGGCCGCCTCCTCGGTTACATTGCCCAGCCACACCGACTGCAGGTCCAGCGCGTCGTTCTCCGCGTGGCGCGTCTGCGGCGCTTCGAATACCTGCTCGAAGTGCGCGTGCGCGCGGGCGCGGTGGCGCTGCAAAACCTTGGCGAAGGACTCCCAATCGGCGAAGCCCATCGTAAAGGCCAGGCGGGCCCGCCCGGCCTCGTCACGCGGCAGCTTGTGGGTCTGCTGATCGGCGAACTCCTGCAGGCGATGTTCTACATTGCGTAGGAAGACGTAGGCCTCGCGCAGCTCGCGCACGACGAACTCCGGCAGGTAGCCGGCCGCACCGAGGCGCTCGAGCACGATCAGCACCCCCCTGTCCTGCAGGGCGGGCTCGCGTCCGCCGCGGATGAGCTGGAACGCCTGGGCGATAAACTCCACTTCGCGGATGCCCCCGGCGCCGAGCTTGACGTTGTCCTCCAGCCCCTTGCGCGCGACCTCGCGCACGATCATCTGCTTCATCTCGCGCAGCGACTCGAAGGCGCCAAAGTCCAGATAACGGCGAAATACGAACGGGCGCAGCGTCTGCATCAATCGCTCGCCCGCCGCGCGGTCGCCGCCCACCACCCGCGCCTTGATCATCGCGTAGCGTTCCCACTCCCGGCCGTGGACCTGATAGTAGTGTTCGACCGCGTCGAAATTCATGGCCAGCGGTCCGCTGTCACCGAAGGGGCGCAGGCGCATGTCGACGCGGAACACGAAACCGTCGGCGATGTTCTCGTCCAGCACCTTGATGAGCCGCCGGCCCAGACGGGTGAAGAACTCCTCGTTGCTGAGCTCCCGCGCCCCACCCTGCGTGGTACCGCCTTCGGCGAAGGCGAAGATGAGGTCGATGTCCGAGGAGAAATTCAGCTCCCAGGCCCCGAGCTTGCCCATGCCGAGCACGACCAGCCCCTGCGGTTCGCCGTCGCGATCGGTCGGCGTACCCAGCTCGGCGCGCTGCCAGTCGTGCAGGCGTGCAAGGGCGCCGTCGATGCAGGCCTCGGCCAGGTGTGACAACTCGGCCGTGGTTTGCTCCAGCGGCGCCCACCCGGCCAGGTCGCGCCAGGCGATGCGTACCATCTCGCGCCGGCGCAGCACGCGCAAGGCAACCCCGAGCCCCGCCTCGTCCTGAACCTCGGCCAGGGCGACGTCGATGCCCTGGACATAGGCGTCTTCGGGATAGGCGCGGGTCAGGTCGCCCGAGGCGATCAGCTCGGTCAACAGTTCGGGCTGGCGAATACAGGTCTGGGCGACGAACTCGCTGCCCGTCCAGACGGGGCCGAGCGACTCGGCGATCAAGGGATCGGCCGGCAGCGCACCGCCGGCGGCCTCGAACTGCTCGCGCCAATGGTCGAGGCGCCCGCGCAGGGAATCGGGGAGCTCGGGGGCAGGGCGGATCGGGTCGGAGGCGCTCATGGGGGAGAGAGTAACGCAAGCGACGGGGCGTGAGGAGTGAGGAGTGAGGAGTGAGGAGTGAGGAGTGAGGAGTGAGGAGTGAGGAGTGAGGGGTGACGATTTCACTTGTAACTTGGAACTTGTAGCTTGTAACGCGCGCGGAATGCGCGCCAAACGCGCGCCCTGTGCGCCGCGTGAGGCGTGAGGCGTGAGGCGTGAGGCGTGAGGCGTG
>DATFLL010000073.1:0-3033 GCA_035267785.1 Gammaproteobacteria bacterium
CGAGATGACCGGCTACCCCGGCAGCCCGACCGGTTACCCGTCGAACCTCCAGCCTGCCCTCGCGGTGGCGGCGGACAGCGGCATCGCGAACGCGGCCAATGCCTGGTCCGTGTTCGACGGCCGCACCGTGAAGCCGGGCACGGATGGCACGCCCGACTACAACACCGACCCCCAATTCGCGATCGTTCCGCGATAGGAGCCTGAGCGCATGCAACGGCCGAAATTCTTCCTCTCTCTCGTGGTGCTCTTCTCCGTCTCGCTGTCCGGGTGCGGCGGCGCAGGCGCCGACATGGGCACCAGCGGACACGGCTCCATGGCCGACAGTTCGAGCGCGGGCTCCGGTGGGTCTTCCGGTGGCACGGTCACGGTTGTCTCGCCGGGTGGTGGCCCAGTTGACGTATCGCAACTTCCAATCAACGAATGGGTCGCTGTAACGCCCGGAGTCGAGCTGGCCCCAGGTGTGGCCACGGACACGACACTCACCGGAAATGCACGAAACTACGGAAATACGACGTATCGCCCCATGAGCGGCGAAATCGTGTACTACGAGGGCATACAAGACTCAAACCACGACATCGACTATTACGCCGACGCCATCGCAGGCTGGGACATTGACCAGAACCGAATTCTGATAAGGAAAGTGACCAATTGGGGCGGAAGCCTGTACAGCGGGGGGTACCTGCTCAACAACTTTTCAGACGACCCTACGCCGTCGCCACGACACGTATACGATGCATTCACGTATGTACCAAACCGGGATCTTATCGCGCTCATCCTCGGCGCAAACAGCAAGATGGTTAGCAGTTCATCGTCGCAAGCGGCGCGGGACGCGCTAAACACCGACAACAAATCGACTTGGCTCTATCACTTCTCCGACAGTTCATGGGACCGCCGGATCGACAACAATATTCGTCAATTCTGGCCGTCCCAATATGATGTGTCCCCGTATGAATCGCATCTGCACTATTGGCCCGGTCATGACAAGCTCATTTTTCTGGATAGTTACGGAACTCATGGGGCACAGTATGATTTAGCGACACGTAAATGGACTGAGACGACTCCGGTCAACTCGCCACCAGGAAACGTAGCTGCAGGCAATCTTTACAATGCGCTATCGACATGGGATCGGAAACGGGATCGCTGGGTATTTCGCAGCGACAATTCGAACTTATTCTTCTACGATCCCGCAACACGAAAGTATTCCGATCTCCCCGACCCCCCGGGACTGTCGGGAAGCGGGGATATTACGTACATGAGTGATGTCGACAAGTACCTGGTCGTTGGTTTGAACGGCAGCGAAACCTGGATATTCGATCCGACGACGAATCAATGGAGCCAAATCGACGGAGGTGCCGCCGATTTTTCAGGCGGCCATGAGCGATACGTTGAGTATGACGATACAACGGGAGTGGTAGGCATGGTACCTGCCGTACTCGGTGGCCGTTTCTACCTGTTCCGGTACGCCCAGTGAGTGCCGCTGCCGTACTGGAATGGTAGAAATGGGAGGGCACGGCCGGCTCCTCTCCGGCCCATACGGACCCGACGAGCGATTGCGATACGGACGCTGCGTTGCGGCGACTGCGGCCGCGAGTTGTCGTGACTCCATTGATCGCGTGCGTCCGCGCCCCTCTGGCGAATCCATTCGCGACGATTCGTACCACCCCACCAAGTCGGGCACCCTGTTCTGAGGGTAGTGTCCAGAATCTTTCGCACTTTTGATTCGGCGGTGGTCCGTTTCCAGTGGTTCACGCCGTCGCAAGTTGTTCATCTTCGGCCTTGTTGAGCAGCTCCATCGTGAGGTAGCGCCGTGTGCCCCACTTGGTCCCGGCGATGTGGCGCAGCCGTGCCGCACACAGCATCAGCGCCGAGTTGCCGTCCGGGAAGGCACCGACGACCTTCGTGCGTCGGCGGATCTCGCGCATGATGCGCTCGAGTGGGTTGTTGGTGCGGATGCGCCGCCAGTGCTCCGGCGGGAAGCCGTAGTAGGTCAGCGTCTCGGCGACGCCATCGTCCACGAGATCGGCGGCCCGCGAGAGCTTCATCTCGCGCAGCTTGGCGATCACGGCCGTCGCCTTGTCCTGGGCCGCAGCGAGATCCTCGGCGGCGTGGATCGCCTTGAGCATCATCGAGACCTCGCGGACACGGCCATTGGGCACCACACTGAACACGTTGCGGTAGACGTGCACCGTGCAGCGCTGCCACAGCGCCTCGGGGAAGTGCTCGGCGAGCGCCTCGGTCAGCCCGCGACAGGCGTCCTAGGTGAACAGCCGCACGCCGGACAGGCCTCGGTCCTTGAGGTGCGCCAGAAAGCCGCCCCAGCCGGCCTTGTCTTCCTTCGCGCCCTCGGCGATGCCCAGCACGCGGCGGTAGCCCGCGGCGTCGACGCCGATCGCCACGAGTACCGAGACGTTGCGCACCTCGCCGCCCCAGCTGCGCTTGAGCACAATGCCGTCGAGGTAGACGTACGGGAAAGCGTCGGTGATCGCCCGGTTGCGCCAGCGCTCGATGTGGCGGTAGACCTTCTGGTTGAGGTCGCTGACCGTGCTCGCCGACACCCGCGAGCCCCACAGCGCCTCGGTGATGTCCTCGACCCGGCGCACCGACACCCCCGCCAGGTACATCTCCACCAGCGACTCCTCGACCGACGCCTCGCGGCGGCGGTAGCGCTCGATGATCGCCGTCTCGAAGGTCTGTTGGCGCAGCTTCGGCATCTTCAGTCTCACCGAGCCGGCCTTCGTCTCCAGACCACGCTCGTAGCTACCGGCGCGGTAGTCCGTGCGCCCCGCGCTGCGCGCATAGCGCTCGGCGTTGCACAGCCGGTCCGCCTCGGCGTCGAGCAGCCCGTTGAGCGTCTCCTCGACCGTGCTGCGCACCATCTCGTCCAGGTGGCCCCGGACCTGGCCCTCGTCGATCTGGATCACCTGGCCCAGACCCTTGCTGCTATCCTTCTTCATGGCGGTGGTCTCCGTCTTCTGGGTTCTACAGCGTCGCAACTGCATTACACCAGATCGGGGCCACCGCCTCCTCAAATGT
>DATFLL010000074.1:0-7649 GCA_035267785.1 Gammaproteobacteria bacterium
CAGCCGCGCCGACGTGGTCCTGGCCATCAGCGGTATCGCCGGGCCCGGCGGTGCCACCCCCTACAAGCCGGTCGGTACCGTCTGGTTGGCGTGGGCCGAACGCGGGGCCGAGGTCGAATGCCGCCATGCGCTGTTTGCCGGCGATCGGGAGGTGGTGCGCCGCCAAGCCGTGGTGGCCGCCCTGGAGGGGGTGCTGGAACGGCTCGATGGCACCGGCTGAGACCCGCCGCCTGTTCTTCGCCCTGCGGCCGAGTGCGGCGCTGCAGGACGAGCTGGTGCGCCGCACCCGTAAATTGGTCCGCGGCGGGGGCGGGCGGCCGGTCGGCCCCGAGAAGCTGCATCTGACGCTGGCGTTTCTGGGCAGCCTGGACGAGGCGGCGCAGGCCTGTGTCGAGGCGGCGGCCGACGGTATGCACGGCGAGCCGTTCAGGCTGGTGTTCGATACCCTGGGCCACTTCCCGCGCCCCCGCGTGATCTGGGCCGGCGCCTCGGTCATTCCGCCCGCCTTGAGCGCCTTGGTCCAGGAGCTGACACGGGCCCTGCTGCCCTGCGGTTACCGGCCCGAATCGCGGCCTTTCAAGGCCCACGTGACCTTGATGCGTAAGGTCGGGCATGGTCCCCAGGCGACGGCGCTCGACCCGCTCGTGTGGGATGTGCGGGACTTCGCCCTCGTCGAGTCCGTGACGTTGCCGGAAGGCGCCCAGTATCGAGTACTGCGACGCTGGCCGCTGCATGGCGCCGGCGAAGACGAGCCCCGGACTGAATGACACGGCGTTTCAGCCGGATCAATTACATAGGCGATGCCCTGCATCGCGCCGCCGATACCCGCGTGCCACAGATTTTCGCCAGCCCGCTAGGCTGGGCGGCGGGATTTGTGAAATAATCCGCGTTAGTTCTTTGGTGAATGCCTTACCAGTGGTAGGCCCACGGAAGGGGCTACTTCGAATCATTTGATACGGGGGTGCACACGATGGAGGAGAACAGGAAGAAGGCGCTGAGTGCGGCACTCAGCCAGATCGAGAAGCAGTTCGGCAAGGGGTCGGTCATGCGCATGGGCGATGCCGGTGCCGTGCGCGACATCGACGCCATCTCCACGGGCTCCCTGGGTCTGGATATCGCCCTGGGCCTGGGCGGCCTGCCGCGCGGGCGGGTGGTCGAGATCTACGGTCCGGAGTCCTCCGGTAAGACCACACTCACCCTGCAGGTCGTCGCCGAATGCCAGAAGCTGGGCGGGACCGCGGCCTTTATCGACGCCGAGCACGCGCTCGACCCGCAGTATGCCTCCAAGCTCGGGGTCAACGTCGATGACCTGCTGGTCTCCCAGCCGGATACCGGCGAGCAGGCCCTGGAGATTGCCGATATGCTGGTGCGCTCCGGCGCCGTGGATGTGGTGGTGGTCGACTCGGTCGCCGCGCTGACGCCCAAGGCCGAGATCGAGGGCGACATGGGCGACTCCCACGTCGGCCTGCAGGCCCGGTTGATGTCCCAGGCCCTGCGCAAGCTCACCGCCAACATCAAGCGCTCCAATACCCTGGTCATCTTCATCAACCAGATCCGCATGAAGATCGGCGTCATGTTCGGCAGCCCCGAGACGACGACCGGCGGTAACGCGCTCAAGTTCTACTCCTCCGTGCGTCTGGATATCCGACGCATCGGTGCCATCAAGAAGAGCGACGAGGTCGTGGGTAACGAGACCCGCGTCAAGGTGGTCAAGAACAAGGTGGCCCCGCCGTTCAAGCAGGCCGAGTTCGACATCCTCTACGGCGAGGGTATCTCGCGCGAGGGCGAGATCATCGACCTGGGCGTGCGCGAGGGCATTGTGGACAAGTCCGGTGCCTGGTACAGCTATGATGGCAACCGCATCGGCCAGGGCAAGGACAACGTGCGCCAGTTCCTGAAGGACAATCCGGAGATGGCCGCCGAGATCGAGGCCAAGATCCGGGCCCAGGTGCTACCGGTCAAGGGCAGCGGCGAGGCGCCGCCGGCGGACGAGCCGCTCGAGGCGGACGCCCAGGCCTGAGCCGGCTCCCGCACCTAGCGATACCGAGCCTTGGCCGAGGATGACGCCGCGGCGGCCCGGGAGGCCGCCGTTCGATTTTTGGCGCGTCGCGAGCACAGCACCCGCGAATTGGAGCACAAGCTGGGCGCGCGGGGTTTCGAGCCCGCGGCGGTGGCCGGTGCCCTCGAGGGGCTCGCGGCCGAAGGGCTGCTCAGTGACGAGCGGTTTGCCGAGGCCTTCGTTGCCTCGCGCATCGAAAAGGGCTCGGGGCCGCGGCGCATCCAGGCTGAGCTGCGCGAACGCGGACTCACCGACGAGCTCATTGCCCGGTACGTCGATTTTTCCGACCGCCACTGGCGGGAGCGGGCGGCGCGGGCGCGGCGCAAGCGCTTCGGCGCGGCGCCGCCGGGCGACCTGCACGAACGAGCCCGTCAGGCGAGGTTCCTGCAGTATCGGGGATTTACCGCTGATCAGGCCCGCGCGGCGCTCACCGACGAGGATGATGAACTGGGTCTGGAAGACGACCCGGATGCGATTTGACGCCGGGGCCTTCGGCCCCTATCGGGACTTGGGCGCCGGCGACGGTGTCCCCACGATTGAACGACATGAAGACCAGCGCTGAATTACGTAGCAACTTTCTGGATTTCTTCCGCGAACGCGGCCATGAGGTCGTGCCGTCCAGCCCCCTGGTGCCGGCCAACGATCCGACCCTGCTGTTCACCAACGCGGGCATGGTCCAGTTCAAGGAGGTCTTTCTCGGCCTGGAGACGCGATCTTATTCCCGCGCCGCCAGCTCTCAGCGCTGCGTGCGTGCCGGCGGTAAGCACAACGACCTGGAAAACGTCGGGTATACCGCCCGCCACCACACCTTCTTCGAGATGCTGGGCAACTTCAGCTTTGGCGACTACTTCAAGCGCGAGGCGATCGGCTTTGCCTGGGAGTTTCTCACCGGCGTGATGGCCCTGCCGCCCGAGCGCCTGTGGGTGACGGTCTACGCCGACGACGACGAGGCGGCCGATATCTGGCTCAAGGAGGTCAAGGTCGACCCGGCGCGCTTCACCCGCATCGGCGACAAGCCCGGCGGCAAACCCTACGAGAGCGACAACTTCTGGTCGATGGGCGACACCGGGCCCTGCGGGCCGTGCTCCGAGATATTTTACGACCACGGTCCCGAAGTCCCGGGCGGACCGCCGGGCAGCCCCGACGCCGAGGCCGACCGCTACATCGAGATCTGGAACCTGGTGTTCATGCAGTACGACCGCGATCGCGACGGTAATATGACCCCGCTGCCCAAGCCGTCGGTCGACACCGGCATGGGCCTGGAGCGTCTGGCCGCGGTGATGCAGGGCGTGCACAGCAACTACGAGATCGACCTGTTCCAGAATCTCATCGGCGCCGCCGCCGAGTTGACCGACTGCGCCGACCGCAGCGACGCCTCGCTGAAGGTCATCGCCGATCACATCCGTTCCTCGAGCTTTCTGATCACCGACGGGGTGCTGCCCTCCAACGAGGGCCGCGGCTACGTGCTGCGGCGCATCATTCGCCGCGCCATTCGCCACGGCCACAAGCTCGGTCAGCGCGAGCCGTTCTTCCACAAGCTGGTCGGCGTGCTCGCCCAGGATATGGGCGGCGCCTACCCCGAGCTGGCCCGCGCCCGCGATCAGGTCGAGCGCGTGCTGCGCCAGGAGGAGGAGCGCTTCGCCGAGACCCTCGACCAGGGCATGGGCATCCTGGAGCAGGCCATCGCCGGACTGTCGGGCGAGATTATTCCGGGAGAGACGGTGTTCAAGCTCTACGACACCTTCGGTTTCCCGGTCGACCTGACCGCCGACATCGCCCGCGAGCGCGGCCTGCACCTCGACATGGAAGGTTTCGAGCGCGAGATGTCCGCCCAGCGCGAGCGCGCACGCGCGGCCAGCCAGTTCGAGGGCCAGTACGACGTCAAGCTCGGGATCCAGGGCAAGACCGAGTTCACCGGTTATGACCACCTGGCGGATCAGGGTACGGTCATCGGTCTCTACGCCGAGGGTGAGGCCGTCGATCACCTGGGCGCCGGGCAGTCCGGCATGGTCGTGCTCGACCGCACTCCTTTTTACGCCGAGTCGGGCGGCCAGGTCGGCGACCGCGGTTTGCTGCGCGGCCAGACCGGCGAGTTTGAGGTCCAGGACACGCGCAAGCAGGGCGGTGGGCCGTTCGGGCACATCGGTCGGGTGCGAAGCGGCGAGCTGCGCGTTGGCGATCGGCTCGAGGCACGGGTCGACGTCGAGCGCCGCCAGGATACCGCCTACAACCATTCGGCGACGCACCTGATGCACGCCGCGCTGCGCGTGGTGCTCGGCGACCACGTGACTCAGAAGGGCTCGCTGGTCGAGGCCGATCGCCTGCGTTTCGACTTCTCGCACTTCGAGCCGGTCAGCCACGAGCAGCTGCGCGAGATCGAGGACCTGGTCAACGCCGAGATTCGGGCGAATCATCCGGTCGAGACCAGGCTGATGTCCCTGGACGATGCCCTGGAGAGCGGCGCCATGGCGCTGTTCGGGGAGAAATACGACCAGGACGTGCGCGTGCTGCGCATGGGCGAATTTTCCGTCGAGCTGTGCGGCGGCACCCACGTGCAGCGCACCGGCGACATCGGCCTGTTCAAGATCACGGCCGAGGCGGGCGTCGCCGCAGGCATCCGGCGCATCGAGGCGGTCACCGGGGCGCGTGCCCTGGCGTGGGTGCGCGACGAGGAGGCTCACCTAGACGAGGTAGCCGCCTTGGTCAAGGCGGGGCGCGAGACGGCGGCCGACAAGGTCGGTCAGCTCATCGAGCGCAGCCGCAAGCTCGAAAAGGAGCTCGAGACCCTCAAGGGCAAGCTGGCCAGCAGCCAGGGGGGCGAGTTGGCCGACCGGGCCGTGGCGGTCGATGGCGTGCAGGTGCTTGCCGCGCGTCTGGACGGCGCCGACGCCAAGACCCTGCGCGAGACGGTCGATCAGCTCAAGAATAAGCTCGGATCGGCGGCCGTTGTCCTGGCGGCGGTCAGCGGCGACAAGGTCAGCCTGGTTGCCGGCGTCACCAAGGACCGCACCGGTCAAATCAAGGCCGGCGAGCTGGTCAATGCCGTGGCCTCCCAGGTCGGCGGCAAGGGCGGCGGCCGGCCCGACATGGCCCAGGCCGGCGGCAACCAACCCGAAGGGCTGGATGCGGCCCTGGCGGCCGTGCCCGATTGGGTCCGCGAGCGCCTGTGAGGCCCGTTTTCGCCTGCTCCCCTTTCTTTATTTCCGCAATTAGTGTTTAATTTGCGCCCTTTGGGTTGGAAGTAGCGTTCCATGGCGCTGATCGTGCAGAAATACGGCGGGACCTCGGTGGGCAGCGTCGAGCGCATCGAGCATGTCGCCGAGCGCCTGATCCAGGCGCGCGCCCAGGGCCACGACGTCGTGGTGGTCGTCTCGGCCATGAGCGGGGAGACCAACCGGCTCGTCGAGCTGGCACGCGCCGTCGATCCGCATCCCAACCCGCGCGAAATGGACGTGTTGTTGTCCACCGGTGAGCAGGTGACCATCGCCCTGCTCGCCATGGCCCTCAACCGACGCGGCTGTCCGGCGCGCTCGTATACCGGATCGCAGGTCCATATCCGCACCGACAGCGCCTACACCAAGGCGCGTATCCTGGGCATCGACGAGGCCCGTGTGCGCCAGGACCTGGCCGCCGGACGTGTTGTGGTCATCGCCGGTTTCCAGGGGATGGACGAGGCGGGCAACATCACCACCCTGGGGCGGGGCGGCTCGGATACCACGGCCGTGGCCATGGCCGCGGCGCTAAAGGCCGACGAGTGCCAGATCTACACCGATGTCGACGGGGTCTATACCACCGACCCGCGGGTCGAGCCCAACGCCCGGCGCCTGAGCCGCATCACTTTCGAGGAAATGCTCGAAATGGCCAGCCTCGGTTCCAAGGTGCTGCAGATCCGCGCCGTGGAATTCGCCGGCAAGTACAACGTGCCGCTGCGCGTGCTCTCCAGCTTCGAGGAAGGCGAGGGGACGCTGATCACCTATGAGGAAGAAGGTATGGAACAAGCCCTGATTTCAGGCATCGCCTTCAACCGGGACGAGGCCAAGCTCACCGTGCTCGGCGTGCCCGATCGCCCGGGCGTGGCCTACCACATCCTCGGCCCCATCGGCGAGGCCAATATCGAAGTCGACATGATCATTCAGAACGTGGGCGCCGACGCGACCACCGATTTCACCTTCACGGTACATCGCAACGACTACGACAAGGCCCTCGCTGTGCTCGAGAAGACCGCGCAGGACCTCGGTGCGCGCGAGGTCTCCGGTGACACCAAGATCGTCAAGATCTCGCTGGTGGGCGTGGGCATGCGCTCGCACGCCGGGATCGCCAGCACCATGTTCGAGGCCCTGGCCAAAGAGGGTATCAATATCCGCATGATTTCGACCTCCGAGATCAAGATATCCGTCGTGGTCGACGAGAAATACCTCGAGCTGGCCGTCCGCGCCCTGCACTCCGCCTTCAATCTGGAGCAGGCTCCGGAAAAATGACCCAAATCAGGTAATTCGCCTCTACGCGCTTGAGCGCCCTAAAGTTTGGGTTTAGGGTGACGATAAGCCCTTCATGCGGCGGTGTTCGCCCAGTCCACGGTTGGTCGGGCGGCCCGGTCCCATGTTTTGCAAGGAGTAAATAGGATGCTGATTCTGACACGACGAGTGGGAGAAACGCTCGTTATCGGTGACGATGTGACCGTGACGGTCCTGGGCGTCAAGGGCAACCAGGTCCGTATCGGGATCAATGCGCCCAAGGACGTCACCGTGCACCGAGAGGAGATTTACGACCGGATCCAGAAGGAGCGGGAACACGACGATCCCCAAGGGGGCGTCGGGACCTGAGGTCCAATTCATCCTTTACCTTCGCGGTCTGCCCCGGTATCCTTCGCCTTCCGAACGCCGGAGAGATGGCCGAGAGGCTGAAGGCGCTCCCCTGCTAAGGGAGTATGGGGTTAATAGCTCCATCGAGGGTTCGAATCCCTCTCTCTCCGCCACATTGTATTGACGGGCGACTCCCGCCGCGGAAATTCCTCCTCTCGAGACGCTACCCCGATTCGAACCCTCGATGTTCAATGGGCGGTTCGACAGCCGGGCTGTGCCCGATTTCCAGTGGTGAGTACCGAGGGACGAGGCGCGAGGGTCCCGGACTGGGTGTGCTTGAAATTTGGCCTGGGAGTCAGTATATTGCGCGCTCTCTGGGGCACTTGGCGGTAGCCCTGGGTCCTCGTGACTCGCAACTCGCCACTCAGATTGCGCCCGTAGCTCAGCTGGATAGAGTACCTGGCTACGAACCAGGCGGTCGGAGGTTCGAATCCTTCCGGGCGCGCCATACAAACGAAAAGGGGTCACCGTCAGGTGGCCCCTTTTCGTTTGTCCTGCTGCGGGGATTCGAACCTCCGACTTCAAATGGTCGGTTCGACAGCCGGGCGGAGCCCGGCTGACCGCCGGAGCGCGGCGACGGCGGCCCGCAGGGCGAGGCGCGAAGCGTCGAGTAATCCTTCCGGGCACTTAGAACCGCCTACGGCGGTTCATCAAGTACTTCCCGAACTCGCTGCGCTCGTTCTGGTCGCACTTAGAACCGCCTACGGCGGTTCATCAAGTACTTCCCG
>DATFLL010000075.1:0-128827 GCA_035267785.1 Gammaproteobacteria bacterium
CCGGTCTCCAGCACCCGCAGCAGCTTGCTTTGCAGCGGCAGGGGCAGCTCGCCGATTTCGTCGATGAACAGCGTGCCGCCGCGGGCAGCTTCGAACAGGCCGCGCTTGAGGCGCGCCGCGCCCGTGAAGGCGCCGCGCTCGTAGCCGAACAGCTCGCTCTCGATGAGGTTCTCGCCCAGGGTGCTGCAGTCGACCACCACGAACGGATGGCCACTGCGATTGGAATAGTGGTGCAGGTATTGGGCCACGCGCTCCTTGCCCACGCCGCTCTCGCCCAGCAGCAGCACGGTGGTTTGGGTGGGGGCGACCCGCTGCAGCAGGCTGATCATGCGCAGCAACGGGCGGGAGCGGCCCACCAGCAAGGCGTGTTCCTCGGCCGCGGGCCGCGGCGGCTGAACATACTCCCCGATGTAGAGTACGCGACCGTCGGCATCCAGGATGGGGACGGCCTGGAGCTGGACCTGTTCCTCGGCGCCGTGCTTGTCGTAGTGCACGTGCACCACATGGGTGACCTCGCCGGTGCGATAGCAGTCCTCCAGGGGGCAGTGTTCGCCGTTCTGGCTGCACGGAACCTGGGAGCGATGGGAGACCTCATAGCAGTGGCGCCCGACCACGTCCTCGCTGCGCACGTCGTAGTGTTTGCGGTAGGCCTCGTTGGTGGAGACGATTCGGTAATCCCGGTCTATGATCATGAAAGGACCGGGCAGGATATCGATGATCTGCTCGCAGGACGGTTTGCAGTTCGCGGGTTTGGTCATGGCGCCCCCCCTGGCAATTGCCCGTGTCATGTCGTGACATGACACCGACATGTCGAAGACCCATTCTTTATCCCCTCTCGCAGACCTGTCAAGGTCGGCGCGGTTGTCAAAACGAGGTGAAGATGGTGGTCAAAAGTCTGCGATTTCCGTGACTTAGCATTGGCCTCCGTGGGTCGTCCCGGGCCTGGCCCGGTACTGGCACATATCTTGTATTTCGCTGTTCTGGTGTGAGCGCGCGACTTGCGCGTCCGCCCTATGCCACGGGCCGTCGGCATCCGCGCCGCTTCGCGGACGGGTACGCCGGAATCGTCGCGCCGACGGTCCATTGAGCAACGCAACTACGTCACGAACGGTATTCCTATGTCACAACGCATCAGTATTGTCTGTGTCTCCGGCACGCGGGAGAAGCTGCAAATGGCCGCCATGATGGCCTCGGTGGCTGCTGCCGGCGGCGATGAGGTCACCGTATTTTTCTCCATGAACGCCCTGCCGTATTTCCTCAAGGGCAAGGACGAAAAGGCGCCGGCCGAGGGCGAGATGGGCCGGTTGATGGGCGAGAAAAATGTCCCGCCCTTCAAGCAGCTGTTTGAACAGGCCGCCGAGCTCGGGGATGCCAAGCTGTTTCCCTGCTCCATGGCCATGGACGTGCTCGGCGTGGGCAGTGACGACCTCGAGGACGTCATGGAGCCGGCACTGGGTCTGACTCGTTTTTTGAGCGACGCCGAGGGCGGACAGATAGTGACATTCTGAACAACCCGTGCCGAGTCGGTCGATCGGTGGATTAGATTTCAGGAGTAGCAGAGTATGAGCGACGAACCGAAGGTCATCGATGCCCGCAATACGTTTTGCCCCGGACCGTTGATGGAGTTGATTGCGCAGATGAAGCAGGCCGAGGTCGGCGAGGAGATGGAATTGCTCTCCACCGACAAGGGATCGGCCGAGGACGTTCCCGAGTGGATCAACAAAGTCGGTCATGAGGTCATCAGCAACGAAGAAAAAGACGGTGTCTGGCGTATCCGGGTACGCAAACTGAAATGACCCAGACACGATAATCGGCGCCGGGGTGCCGCACCGCGGCGCGCCCGGCGGTTCAACCACGCGAGGAGGGAATCATAATGAGAATTCTAATTATCGGCGGCGGGATGGGCGGCACCATCCTCGGCAACAACCTGGCGCGCCGTCTCAAAGGCGAGCTCAAGTCGGGCAAGGCGAAGATCACCATGTTATCGGCTTCCGATCAGCATATGTACCAGCCCGGCTTACTCTACGTGGCCGTCGGTCAGATGACGCCGGACCAGCTCTACCGTGATCAGCGCGGCCTGCTCGAGCCGGGCATTGACTTCGAAGTCGATCCGGTCGAGGAGTTCGACCTCGACAACAACCGCGTCAAGACCAAGGCCGGCAAGACGCACGAGTACGATATTTTGGCAATCGCCACCGGCTCGCGCATCGTGCCCGAGGCCATTCCCGGCTTGGCGGAAAACGCCGAGTTCTTCTACACGGAAGAATCGGCGGTAAAGATGTTCAAGCGTCTGCGCGAATTCGAGGGCGGGAAGGTCGTGATTACCGTCGGCGTACCGCACAAGTGTCCGATGGCCCCGCTCGAAATCACCTTCATGCTCAATGACTACTTCAAGGAACGGGGTATCCGCGACAAGGTGCAGTTGCACTACACGTATCCGATCGGGCGCACCCACAGTCTGGAGAATGTCGCCAAATGGGCCACACCCGAATTCGAGCGCCTGGGCATCACCTACGAGACGCTGTTCAACATGAAGGAGGTCGACGGCAAGAACAAGGTGCTCAAGAGCGAGGAGGGTACCGAGACCAACTACGACCTGCTCATTGCCATCCCGGCCCACAAGGGGATGGAGGTCATCGAAAAGAACAATCTTGGCCAAAGCGGATGGATCCCCACCGATCGCCACCGCCTGAACATGGAGGGGCGCGACGACGTGTTTGTCCTGGGCGATACCACCAACCTGCCGATCAGCAAGGCCGGCTCCACGGCACACTTCGAGGCCGAGGCGATTGCCGAGAACATCGCTTCGATGGTCAAGATCGGGGTGCCGGTGCGTGACTACGACGGCAAGGTGTTTTGCTTCATCGAGGCCGGCAAGGACCGCGCCACCTACGCGATGTTCAACTATCAGAACCCGCCCGACCCCAAGCCGCCCACCAAGGCGGTGCACTGGTTCAAGATGGCCTACAACCAGCTGTATTGGGCCAGCGCGCGTGGACTGCTCTAAGGGGGTGCGGCGATGAGTCAGCCAAAACCGGCCCCCGAGGGGGGCGAGAGCACGGACGGCGATGTGGTGGAGCTCCAGCGCCTGCTGGAGAGCGCCCGCGATTCGCTGACCGACGACATGGTCACGCGCCTGGCCGCGACCCTGAGCGGCGGCATGGACCTGCTCGACCGGGTCAACCGCAGCGGTGTCGACCAGGCGCTGCCGGCCATCGCGCGCCTGGTGGAGAACGGCGACCTCGACCGTCTGGTCGAGATGGCGCGTCTGTTGGCCTCGGCGCAGGACTCGCTGTCCGATGACATCGTCAATCGGCTGGCCGCCACGGCCGGCGACGGTATGGCGCTGCTGGACCAGGTCAACCGCAGCGGCATCGACCGGGCCCTGCCGGCCATTGCGCGGCTGGTGGAAAACGGCGACCTGGACCGCATCGTCAATGTCGCCCGGGTCCTGGGCTCGGCCGCCGACTCGCTCAGCGAGGACATCATCAGCCGCCTGGCCGCCGTGCTGAGCGACGGCATGTGCCTGGTCGACCGTCTGGCGCGCAACGAGGGCCTGCAGCGCCTGCTGTGCGTCCTGGAGCGCAAGGAGAGCCAGGACCTGATGGTGGGATTGGCCGATGCCCTGGTGGCGACCAGCCAGGAGGTGGCCGAGCTGCCGCCGGCACGAGGCGGGGTGGGCGGTCTGTTGAAGACGGCCAAGCAGCCCGAGACGCAGGAAGGGATGCAGATCCTCGCCCTGCTGGGCAAGCACCTGTCAGCGAGCTGGCGCGGCACCGGCCGGTAAGCACCCGCCAACGAGACAAGGCCCGTCACGCCTCTACCGGGGCGTGACGGGCCTTGCCGTTCTGAGGGTCGGTCCGGGGCTCCCCCGATCACCGACCTGATTTGGTCTTATTGGGTCGAACCGGGCCCCATTCCGCGGCCCCGCTGTGTCCCGGGGCCCATACCATTGCGGGGGCCGCTGCCCGGTCCCATGCCGGGGCCCATACCGCGTCCGCGGCCCATGCCCTGGCCCGGCTCGGCAGGCAGCGTGACGCCGCGCTCGCGCGCCCTCTCCTGCATCTGGCGGTGGTGTTCGGCCCGGAAGCGCTCGCGCGCCTCGGGGGAGTTCATCTGGCGCATCCGCTGGCGGTACTGCTCCCGTTCGGCGGGGGTCATAAGCTGCCAGCCGTAGATGTTGCGCTGCTGCGCCTGATTCTGGTCCTGGGCCCGGTTTTGCGGGGAGGGGCTCTGCGCACCGGCCACTCCGACGGTGGCACTGGCCAGTATCCCGGCCGCGAGGGCCGCGATGAGTGTCTCTTTCATTGGGGAGGTCTCCGTGACAGCTATAGGGCGATGGGTGGCCTGCTGTCCTCAGCCGCCCATCAACAAGACGGCCGGCGCGGCGTCGGGTGCGCCCCAGCGCAGCTCGCATCGGTCCCCGGCGGCCCGCAAGGCATTGCGGATCGCCACGCGCGCGTCGCGGTGGACGTTCAAGAACATCAGGCCGGCCCCCTGGGGGCCGCTGTGGACCACGAAGGCCGGCAGGCGGTGGGATTCGACCAACCCGCCCGTATCCAGCGCCAGCTCGAGCTCCACGGGCGTATGGCGGTACAAATTCATGGGCCCCGAGCGGATGAAGGCCCCGCCCAGGCTCAGGTCGCGCGTCTGGCAGATGGCGGCGGGGACCCCGCGGTGGAATACCACGGTTTCGACTTCGATGGCGCTGCGCGGGTGGAAGCGGTGCTCCATGCCTCTGTCCCCTTTCTTGTCTGCTCGGCGTCGTCGTTTATCTTGAATCCAGGGTGCCCGCTATGGCTGCGAGCGGCCATGATCCAGGTCAATGGTCCTGCCTCGCGGCCTCGTCCCGGGGCGCGTGGGGCCCACACCTAGGTGGACAAATCGCAATCGCAATGGTTCGCGATTCGCTGGGTGTCGAACGGTCGAAGAGGGGTTTCGGTTCACATCTGATATACTTGCCAAGGCGAACTGAACCAATGCGAGAGCAATCAAATCTATGAGTGGAATACTTGAACTACCCGTCTGGGGCCTCGTTGTCGTGGCCCTGGTCCTGACGCAAATCACCATCGCGGCCGTTACGGTCTACCTGCACCGCCACCAGGCGCACCGGGCGCTGGATCTGCACGCCGTACCCAGCCACTTTTTCCGATTCTGGCTGTGGCTGACCACCGGCATGGTGACCAAGCAGTGGGTGGCCGTTCACCGCAAGCATCACGCCAAGTGCGAGACCGAAGAGGATCCGCACAGCCCGCAGGTGATGGGCATCCGTAAGGTGCTCTGGCAGGGCGCCGAGCTGTACCGCAAAGAGGCGCGAAATACCGAAACCCAGGCCAGGTACGGTCATGCGACGCCGGACGACTGGCTGGAGCGCAATGTCTACAGCCGCTATCCCTTGGGTGGCGTGGCCCTGATGGCGGTCATCGACATTGCGCTGTTCGGTGCGCTGGGTTTGACGATTTGGGCGGTCCAGATGGCGTGGATCCCCTTCTGGGCGGCCGGCGTGATCAACGGCGGCGCCCACTACTGGGGCTACCGTAATTTCGAGACTTCGGACGCGGCGACCAATCTGGTGCCCTGGGGGCTGATCATCGGCGGCGAGGAGCTGCACAACAACCATCACGCCTATCCGTCCTCGGCGCGTTTTTCCAACAAATGGTGGGAGTTCGATATCGGCTGGCTGTATTGCCGGGTGCTCTCGGCGCTGGGCCTGGCCCGCATCAAGAAGGTGGCGCCCAAGGCGATCATCGCCCGCGACAAGAACATTATCGACGTGGATACCGTGACCGCGGTCGTTCGCAATCGCTTCCATATCCTCACGCTGTATGGTCGGCGGGTCATCCTGCCGGTACTTCGCGAGGAGTTGCGCCGGGCCGACGAGTCCTGCCGCAAGCTCTTTCGCCGGGCCCGCAAGCCCCTGGTGCGGGAGGACGTCCAGCTCGATGCCGAGACCAGCGAGACCTTGACGGCAGCCCTGAGCCAGAGCAAGACCCTGGAGACGGTTTACCAGTTCAAACAGCAGCTCAAGGCACTATGGGGACGCTCGGCGGCCAACCAGGAGAAGCTGCTGCAGAATCTGCAGGAGTGGTGTCACCAGGCCGAGCAGACCGGTATCCAGACGCTGCAGGACTTTGCGCGTTCGCTGCGCGGTTACTCGCTGCAGCCGGCCTGAGTCGATTCCCTGTCGAGGCGGTGACGGGCCGGGGCTAAAGGCCACGGCCCGTCCTGCCGACATAACTAATTGAACGAACCCATTACGCGTATTTTTTGCCCTTGTGGGCGAGTGGGTCCATGGAGGCCCGCAGGACGGGGGACACGGAACACGGGAGCGCGCGCGAGGAAACATCCTTAGCGCCGTATCGGTCCAGGCACGGGAAGGCCAGCGCAATTCAAGGTGGCCAACCGGCCGATGTGCGCTGCCGTGAACAGACGACTCGAACGTTTTCTCCCGCCGCTGTCGACGCTGATCATCTTCGTCCTGGTGGCCACCGCCCTGGTCTGGACGGCCCGGCGTAATTACCGCGAATTCGTCGCCGCGCAGCATGCTGCCACGCAGCGTTCGGCGGCCGCGGCCTCTCGCGAGATCGGCCTGCTAATCAGCGACCAGCAACGCGGGCTGAGGCTGCTGATCGACGAACACCCTGCCCAACTGCAGCGCCTGTCGCGCGTACCCGACGACCCTTCCGCCCGGCGCGCCCTCGAAGGCCCCCTCCGTCGCGATTTCCCCGGCTTCCGCGCCCTGCTCGTAACCGATCCGAAGGGCAGGCTTGCGGGCCCGACCGATCGGCTCGGTGCCGCGTGTCGTGCCGACCTGCGTGCCTTCGCTGCGGGCCGGCGCGAGCGGAGCATCTTCTTCCATCGGGGGCCGACGGCCGGACATCTCGATCTGATGGTCCCCTGGACGACGCAGGGACACGAGCGGGGCGTCGTCCTGGTTCGGTTCTCGCCCGTTGTCGTTGCCGAGCGTCTGCGTCCCATCCAGCTCAGCGGCCATCGCCTGGTTCTGGTGCGCGACGACAGGCCCGCGCGCATTGAAATCACAGCGGGCGCCACTGCCGGGAGTCCAACCCGGCTGAGCGCCGCCGAGCTCGGGCGCGTCGCGGGCTCGGCCAGAATCCCCGCTACCCCCTGGCGCGTGGTCGATCTTCCCCAGCCCGATCTGTTTGCCGCCCGTGCGGCCCGCGAGCGCCAGCAGATTCTGATCGCCCTGTCGGGAATCGGCGCGTTGAGCTTCCTGTTGATCGCTCTGCTGCGGCGCAAGGATGTCCAGCGCTTGAAGGTCGAGGCCGCCTTACTCGAATCGCACCGCCAATTGGAGCGACGGGTCTCCGGGCGCACGCGCGCCTTGCGTGAGAGCAACGAAGGCCTCGAGTGCGAGATCGGAGAACGGCGCCACGCCGAGTGGCTGCGCTCGGGGCATCAGGAATTTCTTCGCCTCATCGCCCGGGGGCGCCCGTTGCCCGAGACACTCGACCACCTGGCACGGTATGTCGAAGAGCAGTTCCCGGACGTGCGCTGCACGTTCATGGTGCGCGACGAAAAGGGTGACATGCTGCGCCTGGTCGCGGCACCGAGTCTGCCTGCCGCCTTCAAGGCGGAGTTCTCCTGGGTTCGTATTGGCGAACCGGGGCCGGTCTGCGCGGTCGCTGCGGCCCGCGGCGAACCGGCGGTGATCGAGGACGTGCATACTGACGCGGCGGCCGGCCCGATGCGCACCGCCCTGGAGGCAGCCGGTCTGCTGTCGGCCTGGGCCCAGCCCGTGTTCGATGGAAATGCCAGGGTCCTCGGTACCATCGGCCTGTTCTACACCACCGCGCGCCAACCGAGCGCTGCCGAGCGCGAGGTAATGGCAATCCTGGTCGATGTTGCCGACATCGCTATCGAGCGCTGCCGCGCTGAGTCGCAAATGCGAAAGCTCTCTCGAGCGATGGAACAAACCGACGATGTGGTCGTGATTACCGATCGCAACGGTGTCATCGAATACGTCAACCCGGCCTTTCTGGCGACGAGTGGTTACAGCCGCGATGAGGTGATCGGTGCGACGCCGGCGATTAACAAGTCCGGCCTGCATGAGTCCGAGTTTTATCGCGGCATGTGGCAGACAATCCTGCGCGGCGATGTGTTCCGGGACGTACTGATCAACCGGCGCCGTGACGGCAGCCTGTATTACGAGGAGAAGACCATCACGCCTATCAAGGACGAGGCCGGAAACGTCACCCATTTCGTCTCTACTGGCAAGGACATCACGGAGCGCATGGAGGCACAAGAACATCTGCACTACCTGGCACACCATGACGTGCTGACCGGATTGCCCAATCGGGCACTGCTGCAGGACCGACTGGGTCACGCGATCGCCCAGAGCGAGCGCAGCGGCAAAAGGCTGGCTGTTCTGTTCTTCGATCTCGATCGTTTCAAGAACGTCAACGACAGTCTGGGTCACGGCACCGGAGACGAGCTGCTCAAGGCCGTCGTCGAGCGGGTGGCGGCCTGCGTGCGCGGCGGCGACACGGTCGCGCGTTTGTCGGGCGATGAATTTACGATTGTGATGGAGGGGATAGACGAGTTGGACGATGTCAGTGCCGTTGCCGACAAGGTACTTACCGCGGTACGCACTCCCACCGTCGCCGCCGGCCATGAGGTGCTCGTTACCGCAAGTGTCGGTATCAGCATTTATCCGGACGATGCGGTCGACATCGACAGTTTGTTGAAGTATGCCGACAGCGCCATGTACCGTGCCAAGGAAAGCGGCGGCAACTGTTACCAATACTTCACTCCGGACATGACCGCCCATGCGGTCGAGTATCTCAAGCTTCAGAGCCAGATACATCAGGCATTGGAGCGTGGAGAGTTCGTGCTTCATTTCCAACCACGCATAGACCTGCACGAAGGGCGCGTGAGCGGCGTCGAGGCCCTGCTGCGCTGGGACCATCCCGAATTCGGTCTGGTCGAACCGAAACAGTTCATCCCACTGTTGGAGGAGACCGGCTTGATTGTCGACGTCGGTGAGTGGGTGCTCACCAATGCCTGTCGGTTCAGCCGGCGCCTGTCCGAGGTTGCCGGGCCGTCCGTTCGAGTGGCTGTCAATCTGTCCACACGCCAATTTCGCGACCGCAACCTCATCGACAAGGTCCGTCGCTGCCTGGAAGAGGATGAACTCGAACCCGAACGCCTGGAGGTGGAGATTACCGAAAGCCTGTTAGCCGATCACCTCGAGCAGACGACTGACACCCTGCGCGCCTTGCACGCCATGGGGGTGGGAATCTCCGTCGACGATTTTGGCACCGGGTATTCCTCCATGAGCTATCTCAAGCGTTTTCCCATCGGTCGGCTCAAGATCGACCGCTCGTTCGTTCGTGACGTGCCGGGCGATGAGAACGACAGCGGCATCATTCTCGCTATTATCGCCCTGGCGCGCAGTCTGCGAATGGAAGTGACGGCAGAAGGCGTGGAAACCGAAGAGCAGCTCGAGTTCGCGCGTCGACACGGCTGTGATGAGGTTCAAGGCTATCTGTTGGGCCGACCCATGCCGCCGGCCGAGCTTCTGACCTGGCTGCGGGCGCACGTCGGGGCTGCCGTTCCTCCATCGGCTACGGCTTCCTAGCGTATTGAGCGAACACCTTCCCCCTTCAACCCGTGCGGTTGGCCTTGCGTCTGGACTCCCGATAGTGAGTACGATAGGGTAACAAGCGACTACCCCACTTTATGCGAGCGTCCGCGTTCGTCGGACAGGGGCGCGTGGTCGCCGCGGCGCGAGCGCCTGGCTTGCGTCGAACACCTCGAGTGGGCCTTGTCGCCGGCATCAATCGTTGGTCCTTCTGCCGCACCGTCTGGGTGCGACCGTTCGGCCTGCTTTCGCTGGCAATCGAGCGGCGGCCAAGGCCCGCCGCGCCAACCGCATCCGGACTTCACAGATCATGCCTGACAGCGATTCCGCGAAGATACAGGTCAAAGGTTTGACCAAAGTGTTCGGCGAAAATGCCGAGCGCGCATTGGCGATGCTGGACGAAGGCGCAGACAAACAGGCGATCTATTCCGAGACCGGTTCGGCGCTCGGCCTGTCCAATGTCTCCTTCGATGTCTACGAGGGCGAGACACTGGTCGTCATGGGACTGAGCGGCAGCGGTAAATCGACCTTGATTCGATGCGTCAATCGCCTGATCGAACCGACCCGAGGCGACATCAGTATCGACGGCGTGGATATGATAGCGCTTGACCCCGATGAGCTGCGCAGCCTGCGGCGACGCAAGTTCGGCATGGTGTTCCAGCATTTCGCCCTGTTTCCTCATCGCACGATCCTCGAAAACACCGCCTACGGCCTGGAAATACAGGGTGTGGAGCGCAATGAGCGGGACGAGCGGGCCCGATCGGCGCTGCAGCTTGTCGGTCTTGAGGGATGGGAAGACGCCAATCCGGCGCAGCTGTCCGGCGGTATGCAGCAGCGGGTGGGGCTGGCGAGGGCGCTGGCCGTCGACCCGGACATCTTGCTGATGGACGAGGCCTTCAGCGCGCTCGATCCCTTGATCCGCCGCGATATGCAGCATGAGCTGGTTTCGCTGCAGGAGCGCGTCCACAAGACCATTTTGTTCATCACCCACGATCTCGACGAGGCGCTGAAGATCGGAGATCGCATTGTCCTGATGAAGGACGGCCAGGTCGTGCAGATCGGCACGCCGGAGGACATACTGACGGCACCGGCCAGCAGTTACGTGGAACGTTTCGTCGAGGACATCGACAAGACCAAGGTCCTGACGGCTCAATCCGTACTCGCCAAGGCTAGAGCCGTCGCCTATGTGAGCGACGGGCCGCGTACCGCATTGCACAAGATGCGCGACGAGAGCCTGTCGGCGATCTTCGTGGTGCGGCGCGATTACACCCTGGAGGGCATCATCGACGCCGATGCAGCGAGCCAGGCCGTGGACCGCGGGGACAAGTCCGTCACCGACGCGATGAACCGCGACGTGCCGCGCGTCGGTCTTGACGAACCCTTGACAGGGTTGATTACCACGCTCGCCGATTGGCCCTACGCGCTACCGGTCGTCGATGCCGACCGCAAGCTGCTCGGTGTCGTCGTCAAGAGCGGCGTACTGTCGGCCTTGGCCGAAGGAGGCAGCGCATGAGCGGATTCGACATTCCCCGGCTCCCACTGGACCGGATGATCGACAGCGGGCTGGATTTTCTCACCAGTCACTTTTCGTTTGTCACCAAGGCGATCAGCGACGTCATGGAACGCGGCGTTGAGGCGATCGTTGACGGGCTGATGTACTTGCCGCCGTGGCTGTTGATCGCGCTGGTCACCGCCGTCGCCTGGCGGGTTGCGGGTCGTCGCGCCGGTCTGTTGAGTCTTTTGGGGCTCGGCCTGCTGTGGAACCTGCAGTTGTGGTATCCCACTATCCAGACCTTGACGCTGGTGACTATCGCGACCGCAATCGCCGTGGCAATAGGGCTGCCGCTGGGTATCTGGGCCGCGCTGTCACCTCGGGCGCGCCGGGTGACCATGCCGGTGCTCGACTTCATGCAGACGATGCCGGCCTTCGTGTATCTGATCCCGGCGATCCCGTTTTTCGGACTCGGCCCGGTCTCTGCCATCTTCTCGACGGTTATTTTCGCCATGCCTCCCGCCATTCGGTTGACCGTGCTGGGCATCGAACAGGTGCCGGCGGATCTTATCGAGGCGGCGGACGCCTTCGGTTCGACACCGCGCCAAAAGCTGATCAAGGTTCAATTGCCCCTGGCGGTGCCGACCATAATGGCGGGCGTGAACCAGACCATCATGCTCTCGCTGTCCATGGTGGTCATCGCCGCCATGATCGGCGCCGAGGGTCTGGGCGGCGAGGTCTGGCGGGCGATTCAGCGCCTCCAGCCCGGCAAGGGCTTTGAGGCGGGCATCGGCGTGGTCATCCTAGCGATGATTTTGGACCGTATCACTCAGCGTCTCGGGCGCGGCACGCGCCAGGGCGCGACCTGAGACAAAGGAGGCAATCCGTGAACCGACAATTCAAGACTCTGTTGTCGACCGTGTTGGCCGTGCTTGTCGCGGCATTCGTGTTGTCGTCGGCCCCGGCCCGGGCAGGCGACAAAGGACGCGTCGAGCTCGTCTATGTCGAATGGACGAGCGCCGTGGCGAGTACGAACGTCGTTCGCGCCGTGCTGGAAAATCTCGGCTATAACGTCAAGATACTGCCGGTCAGCGCGGCGGCGATGTGGCAGGCGGTGGGCAGCGGCGACGCCGATGGCATGGTCGCCGCCTGGCTGCCGACGACGCACGCAAATTACTATCGCAGGGTAAAGGACAGTGTGGTCGACCTCGGGCCCAATCTGGAGGGAACCCGCATCGGACTGGTTGTGCCCGATTATGTGAACATCGACTCGATTGCGCAGTTAAGCGACCATGCCGGGAAATTCGATCGCAAGATCATCGGTATCGATCCCGGTGCCGGTATCATGAGCAAGACGGAACAGGCCATGAAGGACTACCGTCTGTACAAGTTTCATCTGGTGGAAGGCAGCGGCGCGACCATGACCGCGGCCCTGCGCGATGCGATACGCAACCATCGCTGGATCGTGGTGACCGGCTGGACGCCGCACTGGATGTTCTCGCGCTGGAAGCTCAAGTACCTGAAGGACCCCAAGGGCGTATATGGGGGCAAGGAACACATCGATACGGTCGTGCGCAAGGGGCTGCGCAAGGATATGCCCGAGGTGTATCGGGTGTTGAACCGCTTCCACTGGAACATCGCCGACATGGAGCAGTTGATGAATTGGAACGAAAAGCCCAACTCCGATCCCTACCAGAACGCCAAGCGCTGGGTGAAGGAACATCCCAAGCTCGTCGAGTCCTGGACGGGCAAATAACCGTCTCAGGCGCTTGCCGGAAGGCGGGCGCCCCTGCGTTTGGCCTCACGCGCATCGGCACCCGGCGTCAGACGCGAGTTCTTGACGCCTTGTTTGTTGCGGTACATCTCGGCATCGGCACGGCGCAGAAACATTCGGCTGTCTTCGTGCCGGTGCAGCTGGACGGCGCCAAAGGACAGAGAAACCTGTAGGCGCTGCAAGGCCTGCTGAGCCGGACCGTCCTGTGCGCAGGCGCGCCGTACAATCGCGGTGGCCCCCGCCGCCCCCACGCCTGGCAGCAGCAGCGCAAACTCGTCACCTCCCAGCCGGTAGCCGGCGTCGACGCGCCGACGGGCGCAACCGCCCAGCAGCGCGGCGACGTGGCGCAAGACGGCGTCGCCTTCGGAATGACCACGGCGATCGTTGATGCGTTTGAATTCATCGACGTCGAGATACACCAGCGACAAGGCGCCGTCAAGGCGGTGCGCCATCTGCACTGCGCGTTCGATGTCGCCCATGAATTTGCGCCGATTGTACAGCGCGGTCAGGCCGTCGGTCTCGGCCATGATCTTGAGGCGATCCATGTCGCGGTAGATGGTTCCGATGCATCCCACCAACAGGAGACCGACCACGATCTCCGTGGTGTATTCCACTGGGTGGTGCGGCAGATGCCCCGTCTCCAGCCAGTCCGTCAGGATCGGGCTGAGTGCCAACAGATAGGCCCAACGTCGGGTCAGTGTGCGGATCCAGTGCATGGTCGTCCGTCACCCCATCCTTGTGTTCGCGGGTATAGTCGAGTCGAGACAACGGCGGCAGGCGGAGCCGGACGGCTCCACACCTTCCACGTAGACCCCTCAATCTGCGCGGGGTTCCGTGCGCCGGTGTTCGTCCGGGCCCTCGTCGTGCGAGTTGGGGCCTGAGTCGCGGCGACTGAGGCCGAGGAATCCGCCGAGGGCGACGAGCAGCAGGCTAGCGCTGGAGATGATTGCCACCGGGTAATAGAGATTTCCGGCGAGCTCCAGCTGACTGTATTTGATGACCATGATCAGGCCCTCGAGCACCAGGGCGATGGTGACTACGCCCACGAACCGCGTCACCGTACGGCGCACCGTATTGAACATGTTGTGCTCGTCCTCGGGCGTGGTGTATTCCTTGCCCACGCCGATACCGAGCTCGAAGGTCGCCAGTGCGATCACCGCGGTGTTGATGGCCTGAACGATGCCCGTAACGAGCGAGTCGCCCGCCAGCGCACTGGCGAACTGATAGATGGCCAGTGCGGTCAAAGACAGGGACAGCACCAGGAAAAACACGGAGAACATCATCGCCATGATGCTCTTGAAGCGATGCATCATACGCTCCCTGGGGGCCTCGGTTGGTGGTGCGTCGTAGATGGGTTCCATGGTTCAAAGGCTAGCGGTTCGGATACCGGTGGTCGGTGAACCGAGTCACAGGCGGGCTGTGGGCGATCCCTCAGATACACAATTCGATCGGAAAGGCGACGACGGTGGACGTACTATGACGAAATTTCCCGTGTGGTTCGTGTCGCACGGCGCCCCGGATATCGTTCTCCAGGACAACGCGACCACGCAAGCGTGGACTGCGTTGGCGGAATCTCTGGATTCGATGCCGGATATCGTCCTGTGCATTTCGGCGCACTGGGATCGTGGCGCCCCCGCACTCGCGGGTGTCGAATCGGCCATCCAGCATGACTTCGGCGGTTTTGCGCCGGACCTGTACGAGCGCCGATGGTCGCTGGTCGATGCCAGCGAAGCGGTCCACTGGCTGGGTTCGCAGCTGGGCCGACGCGGTGTGGATGTCGCGCTGGTGCCGCGCCCTTTGGATCACGGCGTGTGGGTACCGCTCAGCCGAATGTGGCCGCAACCGAGCGTTCCTGTTGTGCAGCTTTCATTGAGCTCGCCATTGGGTGCACCGTGGCATTTGACGCTGGGACGACATTTGGCGCCGCTGCGCGAGCGCGGAGTGCTGATCATCGCCAGCGGCGGCGTGGTACACAATCTTCGCCGCTTGTCGTGGTCCGGTGCGAATGCGGACGACGAGGTGCACGCATCGCCGCCGCAGTGGGCGGTCAAGTTTGTCGAGGCCGTCGAGACCGCGCTTGCCAGCGGCGATGAAGCGGCCCTGTGCTCGCCCTGGTCGATGCCGGGCGGACGCGAGTCGGTACCGACACTGGAGCACTATCTGCCGTTGTTGGTGGCTTACGGTGCGGCCTCGCCGGATGTCCTGATCCCGGTCCACCGGGCGTGGAGCCACGGCTCGCTCGGTCTGCACGCCTATGCGGCTTGACGCCGGCGTCGTACGGCCAGCACGCCAGCGACGACGATCAAGGCGGCGCCCGTCAGCGCCCATAGGTCCCATTGCTCTCCCCAGAACCACCAACCGTAGGCTGCCGCGAACAATACCGAGGCATAGGTGAACGTCCCGACTCGTGCGGCGGGTGCCGACGCATAACCGCGGGTCATCAACAGCTGTCCGCTCGTTGCCAGCACGCCGAGCAGGGCCAGCATTGCCCATTCACGCGGGCTCGGCGCGCGCCAGGCCCAGGCGAGGGGAACGACGGAGACGACGGTGGCAACGAGGCCGAAATAGAACACGATCCGCGTGGCGGGCTCGGTCCGCGTCAGGCGCCGTATCGTGACCTTGGCGAGCGCCACGAGCGCGCCGCCGGCCAATCCGATGAGGGCGACCGCGTCGAGATGCCCGCCCGGTGGGCGAACTATCAATGCTACGCCGACGAACCCGGCGACGACGGCCGCGACGATCCCCGGGCTGATTTCCTCGCGCAGCCACGCCGCCGCGATCACCGGGATGAAGATCGGCGCCGTCAGTTTAAGGATTACCGCGTTGGCGAGCTGCAGCTCGCTGAGCGCATAGAAGAAGCAATACATCGCCGACAACCCGGACAGGGCGCGCAGCAGGTGCAGGTGCGGCACCCGCGTGGCCAGCGACGGAACGCCGCGGCGTGCCAGCAGCGGCAGCAGAACCAGCAGCCCGAAGGCGTTGCGGAAAAAAACGAGCATCTCCGTTGGCAGGTCGGTCGACAGGCCCTTGATGACCGCGCCCATGGAGGCGAACATCAGCTCCGCGGCAATGACCAGCAACGCGCCGCGCAGCAGGTGTTTGTTGTGTCGCGCCGTAGGCATGGGGTGCGGGCTATTCCAGGCCGTAGTGGCGGCGGCATTCGGCCTCGCGCCCGCGGACCACGCGCCGGCCGATCAGCGGTCCGTGTGTTTCGGTCACCACGGTGTGTTGCCCTTCCTGGTGATGGTCGTCGTAGAAATACAATACGACCCAGTCGCGCGTGCGGCCGAGGTCATGGGCGCGCGCCGTGTTCGAGTACAGGGCGGTGAAGTGCCAGGGTCCGCGCTGGGTGTGCAGTACCGGCAGCGTGCGCGTCTGGTCGGGATTGAACCGACGCGGTACGATGCTGGCCAGGGCGCCGGCCTCGGCCTTGTCGCGATATTCGCGATCGACATCCAGTGTCGCGGCTACGTCCGGTCCATTGGCCACGCGCCGCCGGCTGCGCACGCGCCCCAGCACATGCTCCAGGCTGGCGCGCAGCGCCGCGGCACGCCGCGTGCCGATGCCGGGCACCTGCTCGAGGCGACCGTCGTGCGCGGCGAGCTCGAGTTCCTCGAGTGTGTCGGCGTGCAGGTGATCGTGAATGCTTCTTGCCAATTCCGGTCCCACACCCGGCACGGTCCGAAACAAGGCGATCGGGTCGGCCGTACCGCGCAGGCGATCCAGCTGTGCCCAACGCCCACTGTGCACGATCTCGGCGATATTGGCCGCGATCCCCTTGCCGATGCCGGGCAGGGCCATCAGGCCGTCCATACCCTCGCGGGCGAGGATCGCCTCCACGTCCCGGTCGAGATGGGTCAGTGTATCGGCCGCGCGGCGATAGGCACCGATCCGAAACGGATTGGCGCCCTGGCGCTCCAACAGGTCGGCCGCCTCGCGCAGGCGTTCGGCGATGCGCTGGTTGAGCTCCAGGTCTTCGTTCATCGGCGCGATCGTCCGCGTGCTCAATCCGACTCGGCGGCGACGGCGTCAAAGCGCGTCGTGACCGCCGATGGGGGCGGCGCATCGAGCAGGCTGGCGATCACGATCGCCGCGCAGGAGGCGACAAAGCCCGGGATGATCTCGTAGAGGTCGAACAGCCCCCCGTGCAGCTGTTTCCATACGATCACGGTCAGGCCGCCGAGCACGATCCCCGCCAGCGCGCCGTTGCGGGTCATGCGCCGCCAGAACAGCGCGAACAGCACGGTCGGACCGAACGCGGCCCCGAAGCCCGCCCACGCGTAGGCGACCAGGTCGAGGACCTTGTTGCCGGGTGTCATCGCCAACAAGAAGGCGACCACGGCGATGAGCAGTACGGCGCCGCGCCCGACCCAGATCAGCTCGCGCCTGCCCGCCTCGCGTCGCCACAGCGCCTTGTAGAAGTCCTCGGCAAGCGCCGAGGAGGCGACCAGGAGCTGCGAGTCCGCAGTGCTCATGATGGCGGCCAGGATCGCGGCGAGCATGGCGCCGGCGACCAGCGGGTGGAATACGAGTTGGACAAGGTTCATGAATACCCGCTCGGTGGCCGCGCCTTGCAGGGGGTGCGCCAGATAGACCACACCGATCAGACCCACGAGCAGGGCACCGACGAGGCTGACGGCGACCCAGCCGACGGCGATGCGTCGGGCCTGGGGCAGTTGGGCCGGGTCGCCGATGGCCATGAAGCGGGCGAGGATGTGCGGTTGGCCGAAGTAGCCCAGCCCCCAACCCAGCAGCGAGGCGATCGCGACGGTGCCCAGGGGGTGGCCGTGGCGGTCACGCAGCGGGTCGAGCAGGCTTGCATTGTGCGCTTGCAGCAGCGCCAGCGTCTGCGACCAGCCGCCCAGCGCCTCGATGGCGGCGACCGGCGCAATCGCCAGCGCGAACACCATCAACAGGCCCTGCACCAGGTCGGTCCAGGAGACGGCGAGAAAACCGCCGAGCAGCGTATACATCAGGATCATCAGACCACCGAGGGCGACCGCCCAGGTGTAGTCGATGCCGAACACGGCATTGAAGAGCTTGCCTCCGGCGACCAGCCCCGAGCCGGTATAGAATGTGAAGAACAGCAGGATGAACGCCGCGGCGACAACCCGCAGAACGCGACTCTGGTCGGCGAAGCGCTGCTCGAAAAAATCCGGCAGGGTCAGCGCGTCGCCCGCGGCCAGTGAGTAATGGCGCAGGCGCGCTGCGACCAGGCGCCAATTGAGGTAAGTGCCGACCAGCAGACCGAGCGCGATCCACCCGCCGTCCAGGCCGCTGGCGTAGGCGTAGCCCGGCAGGCCGAGCAGCAGCCAACCGCTCATATCCGAGGCTTCGGCGCTCAGCGCGGTCACCCACTTGCCCAGGCGGCGCCCGCCGAGAATGTAATCGGCGAGGTCCCGGGTACGCCGATAGCTGTACAGGCCGATTGCCAGCATTGCCGCGAGGTACACCACGAAGGTCAGGCCGACGGCCTCGAGGCTGGTCGTCATGGAGATTGGTCCCTGAGGAATTGGTCTTGTTATGGTCTTGGTCGTTGTCCCGTGGAACACGGGCGCGACGCGCGGGTCGCTACCGGGCTCAGCATAGGGCGATGGGCTCCAAAGTCAACGCCTGTCGTCGTCAGCCTCTCGCCGCGCGGAAAGCGCACGGCGCACCAGATCGATGACAACGGCACATTGCACTCCGAACGGAAGGTAGCCCAGGTAACCGAGCAAGGGCATCTCGAAGACCTTCCATCGTTCGACGAACGCAATATGGTAGACCCACTTGGCGGCGCTGTATTCGTTCCACATCTCCCAGAACACGCCGCAGGTCAATGCCGCGAGCGCCGGCAGGTAGATCACCTCCCAGCGGCCGGCGGCGAGCGGCGCAAGATAATTTCGCGCTTCGCCGCGAGGCGCCGCCAGGGTCTGCAGTGCCAGCAGGATGCCGAGCGGGGCCAGCCAGATCGTCGGGAACAGCAGATTGGGTCTGACGCCCAGGGCCAAGAGCGCGCCGAGTGAGACCAGCAGCACCAGCGCCGCCACGGCGCGGGAATGTTCGACGCGGACGGCGCGGGACCAGCCGTGTCGCAGGGGGCCAAATGTGGCGAGCAGCTCCTGCGTGCTGGCCACGGCCGGCAGAACCGTGGAGAACGCCAGTGTCGCGTGCAGCCCGTATCCGAGAGCGTCGCTCACGTCGACGCCGGTGTACTGCCAGTTCTGGACGAAGCGGTTGAGATACTCGAAGTACCACCAGAACACGGCGCTGGCCGGAAACAGGGCGAGGAACAGACCGCGCCTGCGACACGCCAGACATGTGCCCGTGCGCCGGCGTGTCAGGGCATTGACCAACGCGATGTAACTCAACCACAAGGGTACGAAACTGTAGCTCTGCAATCCGGACAGCGCGGCCCAACGCGTCCACGCGAACAGCCAGGACAGCGCGAGGGCGGCCAGCGCAAGCCGGCCCCACCACGGGAATTCGCCCCGCCGCCGGGAGGGCGCGCCGGATTCGTTGACAGGCGCCGCTGCGCGCGGCCACAGGACAAAGAGCAATGCGCCGAGCGCGGCGGCGCCGAGCACGGCGAACAGGACCATCGCGGCGGCCGAAGGGGCGGCGTGCGCGATATACTGTTCCTTCGGCGGAAACTGCACGTAGCGCGCCAGCGGCAGGCCGGCCAGCCAGACGCCGAGCAGGGGCGGCGCGCACAGGGCGAGGACACCGACGGCCGTCCACCGGAGCGCTCGGGCACCCGGGCGGGGGCCGCCGCGATACGTTAGGTTCGATGGCATGACGATACCATCATCACACACCTTATATACATCTCAAAACCGCCAGGGCAGCGGCGGCCACGGTGCGAGCGCATGACAGCCCGTATCTCTCATGTCATCGGCATCGACGACGCCCCGTTCGATCCTGCCCATCGCGGCGACGTGTTGATCGTCGGCGCCCTTTACTCAGGCCGCTGTCTGGCCGGTGTGCTTAGCGGCCGTGTCCGGCGTGACGGCGCCAATGCCACGCGCGCCATTGCCGCGATGATCCAAGCCTCGCGTTTTCGCGGCCACCTCCAGGCCGTGCTCCTGCAGGGGCTGACCGTCGCCGGATTCAATGTCATCGATCTCGAAGGGCTCCATTGCGCCTTGGGGCTTCCCGTGGTCGCCGTCAGCCGCAAGGCGCCAGATCTGGCGGCCATTCGCCGGGCCCTGCTCACGCGGGTGCGCGGGGGTGCGCGCAAATGGCGCCTCGTCGAACGTGCCGGGCCGATGGAACGCCTGGGCGGGCTGTATGTACAATACCGTGGTATCAGTCGTTCACGGGTCACTGCGCTACTGCGCCGGTTTGCCGTACACGGGGCGCTACCCGAGCCGCTGCGTACCGCCCACCTGATCGCCGGTGGCGTCACGCAGGGCGAAAGCCGCCACCGGGCCTGACGCCCCGCAACAGTGGATGGCCTGACATCACAATAATGAAATGGACCACCACGTATTGCGCATGTTGTCGAGCACGGGCCGTTCCTCCGTGACGCCTCCGGTTGCCCCGACGAGGGCGGGTCACCGGCATGCGCTGCACCGATGGGCGTCGTGCGGCGCGCTCTATCTGTACATCTTCTTTGCCGCATTGCCCGCGCCGGTATGGGCGGCGAGCAGCGTGCCCGCCGCGGCAACGCTTCAGCCGACCATCGTCGCGATCGAGATATCCGGCAACGACACGACGCGCCGGCGCGTCATCCTCCAAGAGATGCTCGTCAAGCCGGGCGAGCCGGCCGACCCGGTGCGCATCGCACAGTCGCGCCAGGCGATCATGAACCTCGGCCTGTTCCGTTCGGTGGACACCGAGCTGCTGCCGGCCGCGGGCGGCCAGGTACTCAAGGTCATCGTGCGCGAAAAGCACTATTTCCTGCCGCTGCCGCGCCTGGATCGCAATTCCGATGGCGACATCACGTATGGCTTCGATGTGCGTGCGGACAACCTCGGCGGACTGAACCAACGCCTGAAGCTCTCGCGCAAGACGAAGAATTACGGTGACAACAGCGGCACGGAACGCAGCACGTCGCTGGATTACAGCTATCCGCGCATGTTCGGAACCGCCTACCAGCTCGATGTCAGCGCCAACCGGGCCCACCTGCCTGATGTCACGCTGACCGACGCGACCTCTGCGACGACGGGTACCTATTCGCATCGTTCAGCCGAGGCCAAAGTAGCGCTCTCGCGCTGGCTGAACGTGCGTGGGCCGTCACGGGGTTGGCGTTTCGGTGGCGGCATGATCTGGCGCCGCCAGCAGTACGAACCGCTGTCCGGAGTCGCGGTCCCCGGCCGTTATGCGGGCGATACCTACGGCGTACTGGCGTCCGTTTCCTATTATGACGTACGCGATCTGCTCTTTACGCGTGCCGGTGTAAGCTACGGATACGACCTGGAGGCCGGGGGGCAGTTCACCGGTTCGGACTATGCCTACCTTCGGCACACGCTGTACTACCGGCGATACATGCCCGTCAGCTCGCTCCCTTACCGCAATATCAACGTCAATCTGCAGCTGGGCCTGTCCACGGGGCGGCTGTTCAACGGCGATGCATTCGCCCTGGGTGGTGCCGACTCGCTGCGCGGCTACGAGAGCTCGGTGATCAGCGGCAAGGCCTTCGTGCTGGCCAATGTGGAGTACCTGACACCGATCTTCGGTCAGCGGGCGCTGCGCGGCGCGATGTTCGTGGATGTCGGCAACGCATACCCCGAGAACCGTGCCGTGGACCTGACCGACCTGCACGTCGGCGGAGGCCTCGGGCTGCGCTGGAAGCTGAAGACCTTCGTCAACGTCGATCTGCGCCTGGACGTCGCCTATGCCAACCGTCTGGACGGCATCAAGGTCTATGCCGGCACCAAGGCGCCATTTTGAACCCGCAGACTCTGTAAGTGCGACCTGCTGCGGCCTACACTTAGTGCGTTTGACGATGTCGTGTCCACCTGGCAGGAGCGGTGATGTGCGTTGGATCGTCAAGTGACTGAAAAATCAGGCGAGCAGAGGGCGGGCCAAGCGAGTGCAGACTGGCCGAGGAAGGCCCTTTTCCACATCCCGGCCGGGGACAAGCAGCCTCCGGGGACGGGATTCCGTTGAATGCCGGATGCCCTCCGGTAATTTCTCTGGGAGGAAACTGTGATGCCATCCGAAGTCGATCCTATCGTGGGGCATTGGTACATGCGCGAGGAGGGAGGCCAGGAGTTCGAGGTCACTTCCGTCAATGAGGCCGAGGGTGTGGTCGAGGTGCAGGACATCGACGGTGACGTCGAGGAGATCGATCTCGAAGAATGGTACGAGCTGGAGATCGAGCCGACCGAGCCGCCGGAAGAGTGGTCGGGCGGATACGATCCCGTTGCCCGCGCAGCGTCTGTGGATGACGAGGCGGATTTTTATGCTGACGATGACGCACAAACCGGGCCCTGGGACGAGCCGCTCGATGACTACAGCGAGTGAAGGGCATCGCCTCCGCGCGGATTAGTCCGGTGGGTCGCCTGGCCGAAGGCGGCGTCTGCGGCCCGGCGCTCGCCGTGTGGGCGTAGGCGGTCGGCGACGGCGCTGCAGTCGATGCGTCGCCGCGAGGGCTGCTGTCGGCGCAGCGGCTCATGTATCATGGGTACAGCGATGTATTGGTTGGCCTTCACCGGCCGGCCCCGAACGCAGCCGCGAGGATGACCATGGAGAAGATCGCCCAGACCGAGGCCCCCATCCACGAATTGATCGCCCGACGCTGGAGTCCTCGGGCCATCGATCCCGACCGTGCGGTACCTCACGACCACCTGCTCTCGCTGCTCGAGGCCGCACGATGGGCGCCGTCCTGCTTTGGGGACGAACCATGGCATTTTCTGGTCTGTGACCGGGAAGCCGACCGCGGCGCCTGGGACGAGGCATTGGCCTGCCTGACGGAAAAGAACCAGTCCTGGGCCCGGCGCGCGCCGCTGCTTATCGTCGCGGTGGCGGCTGCGGCGTTCCATGCCAACGGCAAACCCAATCGCTGGGGCCAGTACGATACCGGGGCGGCCAGCGAGAATCTCTGTCTGCAGGCCACGGCGCTGGGACTGGCCGTCCACCAGATGGGCGGATTCGACGTCGAACGGGCGCGCCGGAGCCTTGGCATACCTCAAGAGTTCACCCCGATGGCATTCATCGCAGTGGGGTTCCCGGGCGATCCCGCCGTGTTGGACGAATCGCTGCGAGAGCGCGAGTTGGCTGAGCGCGAGCGCCGCCCGCTCGCCGAGATCTGTTTCGCCGGGCGTTGGGGACGCAGCCTCGGCGACTAATCGTCAAGAACAACTCCAAATACCGCATCATGTGCCGCTAGATAGATTGGTAGGCACCGTCGGCGGGGCCGACGTGCCGACAACCGGGCATAACTCTAAAAAACACACAATGCTGCCCTTTCGCGACTCCAAATTCGTCATCGCATTCGGCTTCGGCATCATGCTGTTGCTGATGCTGGCCTTGATGGTCATTGGCCTTTTCCGGATGTCCAACATCTATCAGCGTATGGAAAACATCGCCGATGTTCAGGGGGCGAAGACGCAGATTATCTACGCCATGCGCGACATCGTCCGCCATCGCTCGCTCAGTCTCTATACGATGTTGTTGATGAAGGATCCTTTCGACATCGACGACGAATATATGGATTTCAATCGTCAGGCCGCGCAGTTCATCGAGCTGCGCGATCGACTCGAGTCCATGGAATTGACCGATGAAGAACGTGATCTGCTTGCCCAAGCCAAGGCCATTATCCGCATCACCGCCCCACTGCAGGAGTCCGTCGCCGAGGAGATCATGGACGGCGACGCCGGCCAGGTGAATTACAAGTGGATAGCAAAAGACTATGTGCTTGAGAAACGCATCCTGCATCTCTTCGACCAGATGGTGCGCATTGAGCGCGATGCGACTCACCAGGCGGTCAATTACGCCTCGCATGCCTACCGCAACGCGCTGTTCACCATGCTTGTGGTCGGTCTTGCGATCCTGGGGTTCGGCGTCCTGACCACGCGTCTGGTGCTGCGGCGCACGGGCGCGATCGAGCGCGCCTTGTTCGAGGAAAAGGAGTTGGCGGAGGTCACGCTGCATTCCATCAGCGATGCCGTCATGACCACCGACGAGCTGGGCCGCGTGGTTTATCTCAACCCGGTAGCGGAACAGCTCACGGGTTGGTCGCAGGAGCAGGCCGAGGGCCAGCCACTGGAAGGCGTCTATCGAACGATTTCCGAGCAGACGCGCCAGCCGGTGATCCAACCCGCGACCCTGGGCCAGATCGATGGACGGGTTACGGGGTTGGCGCACAACTTGCTGCTGATCGGCAAGCACGGCATGGAGTACGCCATTCAGGACACGACTTCTCCCATCCGAGACAGCCGCGGCCGCGTTATCGGTGCGGCAATCGTCTTTCGCGATGTCACTCAAGAGCGTCACCTGCAGCGCGAATTGTCCTGGCAGGCGCGCCACGACGCCCTGACCGGGCTGGCCAACCGGCTCGAGTTCGAGCACCAGCTCGCTCTGGCGATTGAGCATGCGCACGGTCAATCTCAGCAGCACGCGCTCCTGTACCTGGACCTCGACCAGTTCAAGCTCGTTAACGACACCTGCGGCCATGTCGCGGGAGACGATCTGCTCAAGCAGCTCGCCGGTGTTTTGGAGACCCGGGTGCGCAAGAGTGATGTGCTGGCACGCCTGGGCGGTGACGAATTCGGTATCCTGCTCCGATCCTGCCCCCCGGAACGCGCACAGATGGTTGCCGAGACCATACACGACGCTGTCCAGGGATTCCGTTTCGCCTGGGAGGGCAAAGTATTCCGGGTCGGTGTCTGTATCGGCGTCGTTGTCATCGATGAGGAGTCCGAAGAGATATCGTCTTTGCTGGCGGCGGCGGACGCGGCCTGCTACATCGCCAAGGACCGCGGACGCAATCGGATTTGGATACACGAGCCAGGCGATTCGGAAACCGTTCGCCGAGAAGGCGAGATGCAATGGGTTCGCCGCCTCAACGAAGCCTTGGAGCAGGACCGCTTTACGCTCTACCATCAGCGCGCCGAGCGGCTGGGAGGTTCGGGGGAAGGTGATATTCGCTACAGCGAGCTGTTGCTGCGGCTGATCGATCCCCACGATCAGATTATTTCACCCATGTCGTTTATTCCCGCGGCCGAACGCTATGGTGTCATGACCGAGATCGACCGCTGGGTCATCCGCTATACACTGCGTCTGCTCGAAGAGCGAGAGCTGGTCCGTGCCCCGACCGACCTGTTCGCCATAAACGTGTCGGCCCAGTCCATGTGCGACGATAAATTCTTCGATTTCGTCGCCCACGAAATGGCACGTTCGGGGACCTCGGCCCGACACCTGTGCTTCGAGGTGACCGAGACGGCAGCCATGGCCAACCTTGGCCATGCCCGCCGCTTCGTCTCGGAGCTGCGCGCGATGGGGTGTCGTTTCGCCTTGGACGATTTTGGCAGTGGCATGTCGGGGTTCGCTTACCTGAAGAATCTGCCGGTCGATTTCGTGAAGATCGATGGTTCCTTCGTCAAGGATATCCTCAACGATGACGTCGACGCGGCGATGGTCGAGGCGATCAATCGCATCGCCCAGGTCATGGGTATCAGTACCATCGCCGAATTCGTTGAAACCGAGGCCATCCGCGAACGTCTGCGCGCCCTCGGTGTGAACTATGTTCAGGGCTACGCGGTGCATCGCCCCGAACCACTCTAGGCGTGCACACATTCGAGCGGCGCGCACGCCGGCACGTGTTTGCTAAATTCCCTACCATTTGCCGAACAATTCGGACGTCTCCGTGCACGCCCGACTACACATCCGCGGCGGGCTCTGCCACAATGAATTCTCCCCCGCCGGTGGGTCGTCGATATCCCGTCCTCGCGTACTTCGCTCACCCGGACGCTTGGTCGGATCAATCCGATCCGTGGCCCGTCGGCTCGATTGTCGGCTGGGACAGGTCCGGTGAGCCTGTCAAAGGAGCGTTAAACCCCGTGGTACGTACAGCACAGGAAGCGACAGTCCCGTCAGTGCCGCCGGCGCTCGGCGATGCGGTGCAGCGCGTGGTACTGCCAGGGCGTTTCGAGATGCGCCGCGGCGGCGCGCTCGAGCAGGTGCAGATCGCCTATGAGACGTGGGGCACACTTTCGTCGGAGGGTGACAATGTCGTATTGATTTTCACCGGCCTCTCGCCCGGTCCCCACGCGGCTTCCTCGCCGGGCGACCCGTCGCCGGGATGGTGGGAATACATGATCGGGCCGGGCAAGCCTATCGACACGAACCGCTACTGCGTGATCTGCGTCAATTCCTTGGGGAGCTGCTTTGGTTCCACCGGGCCCTCATCGATCAATCCTGTGACGGGCGCGCCGTACCGGTTGGGCTTTCCCGAGCTGTCCATCGAGGACATTGCGGCGTCTGCGCGAAAGGCCCTTCAGCAGATGGGTATCGAGCGCGTGCATGCGGTGGTCGGGGCATCGCTCGGGGGAATGAGTACGCTTGCCTACGCCATGATGTTCCCGCAGGCCTTGGAGCGGATGGTCATCATATCGGCTGCCGTGCGTGCCTCGACCTTCGCCATTGCCGACCGCTCACTTCAACGCGAAATCATCCGCAGCGACCCGGAATGGCGCGGCGGTGACTACGATCCGGACCGGCCGCCGTTGAACGGGCTGCGTTTGGCTCGCAAGCTCGGGCTCATGTCATACCGATCGGCGGTGGAATGGCAGCATCGCTTCGGGCGCGAGCGCATCGACGCCCGCGCCACGCCAGGACCGTTCGACATGGAGTTCCAAATCGAGTCGTATCTCGAGGCCAATGCCCGGAAATTCATGAGCGTCTTCGACGCCAACAGCTACTTGTACTTGTCGCGCGCCATGGACTGGTTCGATGCGGCCGATCACGGCGAGACGCTGCCCGATGCCATGGCGCGCATTCGGGCGACAGAGGCGCTGGTGATCGGTGTGACGTCCGATTTTCTGTTTCCGGTCGCCCAACAACGCGAACTGGCGCAGCTGTTGTCCGACAGCGGCTGCACGACGACCTTCGCCGAGTTGGAGTCCGTCCAGGGCCACGATGCCTTCCTGGTCGACGAGGCGCGCTTCGCGCCGCAGGTGAGCCGCTTTTTTGCCCCCGGCCCCGGCTGAAGACCAAATGCATGGTCGGGCCGGCCCGTGGGCCAAGCCCCCGCGGGTACCGCGTTTGACAGCCGTTTGCTCTGGGGCGCTCAGGTGCTCCGGGAGCGGCGCGCGCAAACCGGCGCAACATCAAGCGATCGGTTGATTGCGGCGAATACGACCCGCTAAGCTGTCCGGTATCGACTGGCGATGCCGGCCGCCCGCGCGGCCCGCGGCGAGGATTGTCCTATGGACGTGATAACTCGGTTTATCGAACAGATCAGTTGGGAGGACGTGCTGCTGACCTTGCTGCGCATCCTGCTGACGCTCGTGGTGCTTTGGGTCGCGATGATCGGCGTGCGCATCGCGCTGCGCCGGCTTGAGAAGACGCTGCTGCGCCGCAGTACGGCCGAGGGGGAGGCGCCGAGCGAGTCGGAGAAGCGTGTCGAGACACTGGTGCGTCTGCTGCGCCAGGCCGTGATGATCCTGTTCTGGTTGGTGGCGGGCCTGGTCATCCTGCGCGAGCTTGGAGTGGAGATTGGCCCGATTCTCGCCAGCGCCGGTGTGGCCGGCCTGGCCGTTGGCTTCGGTGCCCAGAACCTGGTGCGCGACGTGATTGCCGGGTTCTTTCTCATCCTGGAAAATCAGGTGCGGGTCGGGGACGTTGCGATCGTCAACGGGACCGGTGGGCTGGTCGAGACGGTGAATTTTCGCACCATCGTCCTGCGTGATCTGTCCGGCACCGTGCACGTCTTTCCCAACGGCAGCGTCACCACCCTGGCCAATCTGACGCGCGAGTGGTCGGCCTACGTGTTCGATATCGGTGTGGGCTACGGCGAGGACATGGATCGCGTGATGGAGGTCATGCGCGAGGTCGGCAAGGAGCTGCGCGAAGATCCGGTATTTGGCCACATGATGATCGAGGACGTCGAAATCTTCGGCGTGGACAACTTTGCCGACTCGGCGGTAGTGATCAAGGGTCGCTTGCGTACCAAGCCGATCAAGCAGTGGGAGGTCGGCCGTGAGTATCGGCGTCGCCTCAAGTACGCCTTCGACCGCGAGGGGATCGAGATCCCCTTTCCCCACCGCTCCATTTATTTCGGCGAACACAGCAAACCGATCGTGGCGCAGTTGCTCAACGAAGAGGCCGGCGGCAAGGGGCAGGGCTGAGAGCGGTGCAGACCCTTGACGATTACCTGGGCCCCGGCCTAGCCATCGTATCCATCGGTCTGAATCCCTCCGTCAATTCGGTGCGGGCGGGCTATTATTTCGCCACCCCGCAGAATCGCTTCTGGCGCGCGTTCAATGCCTCCGGCCTGCCGGCCCAGCCGGTGCAGCCCGGCCCCGAGGCCCACGGCGTGCTGTTGGCGCGCGATCGCATCGGGTTCACCGATGTGGTCAAGCGCCCGACGCCGGGCGGGGCTCAGCTCCGCGCCGCCGACTTTCGTCAGTGGGCGCCGCAGCTTCGCGACCGGTTGCTCGAGTGTGGTTCGCCGATCGCCTGGTTCCACGGCCTGCAGGCCTATCGCGCATACCTACGCTACGCCGAGAATCGAACGCCGCAGCTGGACTGGGGACTCCAGGCGCACCGGATTGGGGCAAGTTCCGTATTCGTCACGCCCAATCCAAGCCCCGCCAATGCCGCCTACTCGCTGCAGACGATCACGGATTGGTACCGCGAGCTTGCGCAATGGCGCGAGCGCCTGTTGGCCGACGGTTGAGCTCCGCACGTCTCGTGGGTCTATAGTTAGATCAGCGTTGTCTGGATTTTGAGGAAGGCGATGATGATCCGCGGCGTGCTGCTCGATCTCAGCGGTGTTCTCTATGTGGGCGAGCACTTGCTGCCCGGTTCGCGGGCGGCGCTCGAACGCCTACATGCGGCGGGGCTGCCCGTTCGTTACATTACCAACACCACACGCAGTACGCGTCCAGCGATCGTTACGCGGCTGGCCGGCATGGGACTGCGGATCTCCGCCGAAGAGGTCTTCACGGCGCCGTTGGCAGCCCGTCGCCTGATCGAACAGCGAGGCTTGCGGCCGCTGCTGCTAGTGCATCCCGCCCTGGAGGAGGAGTTTGCCGGCCTGGACGCCGGGCGACCGGACGCAGTGCTGGTGGGCGATGCCGGCGAGAGATTCACGTACGAGCGGCTGAACGCGGCGTTTCGCCTGGTAATCGAGGGCGCGCCGCTGCTGGCCATGGCGCGCAATCGATATTTCAAGGACGGTGAGTCGTTGAGCCTGGACGCCGGCCCCTTCGTGGCCGCACTCGAATACGCCGCGGGTGTCGATGCCGAGGTGATCGGCAAGCCCAGTCGCGCCTTCTTTCGCTCGGCGGCGGGTGATTTCGAATGTGACCCGAATGAGGTGGTGGTCGTCGGCGATGACGTCGAGGCCGACGTGGTCGGGGCGGTCGCGGCCGGCATGCAGGCTGTCCTGGTGCGCACTGGCGAGTACCGCTCGGGCGACGAGGCCCTGCTGCCCGACGGGGCGGTGCTCAGCCGGGACATCGGCGATGCCGTCAACTGGATCATCGAACACAAGTCCTAGGTGCGCGGCCCGCGCATTGCGCCCCCGTCCGTTACAGTGCAAACTAAGCGGCTACCGGATACATGGCCGGCCGCTCGCCGGTCGGCGGTGCGCCTCGGGGGACATCGTGGATCGCCATCACTACGCATTGCAGGATATCACGGGCCAACTCGTGGCCGCCGGCAGGCGGCTGTACGAGCGCGGCTGGGTGCCGGCGACCAGCGGCAATTTTTCGGCGCGCCTCGACGACGGACGCATCGCCATTACGGTTTCGGGGCGCCACAAGGGCGAGCTCGACGATGACGATATCATGCTGGTCGACGCCGATGGTGATCCCCTCGATACGAGCAAGCGCCCTTCGGCCGAGACGCTGCTGCACGTTCGGATCTACCGGCGGTTTCCGGATATTGCCGCCGTGCTGCACACGCACTCGGTCAACGACACCCTCATCTCGCGCCTCGGGCTCGAGGAGATCATCCTGGATGACTACGAATTGCTGAAGGCTTTTCGTGGCGTCGATACCCATGAGACGCGGATTGCGCTGCCGGTTTTTCCCAACGATCAGGACATGATGCGCCTGGCCGATCGGGTCGATGCCTATATGGACCAACATCCGATGCTGCATGGTTATCTGATAGCCGGACACGGCCTGTATACCTGGGGGACCAGTGTGGAGGAGGCAATGCGTCACCTCGAAGCACTGGAATTTCTATTCGAATGCGAAATGCGAATGCGGGGAGCGGCGATGCGATGAGCGTACTGACGATCTACGAGGATGTCGACGCCAATGTGGTGGCATCATACCGGGACTTTGACGCGATCGCCGATCAGCTCGCCGATATCGGCGTAACCTTCGAGCGCTGGGAAGCCAGCCGCGAGCTGGCGGCCGACGCCTCGAACGAAGCGGTGATCGATGCCTATCGAGAGCCCATCGAACGACTCATGCGCGACTACGGCTTCAAGTCCGTCGACGTGGTGGCGCTGCATCCGGAGCACCCGGACCGGGCGGCGCTTCGGGAAAAATTTCTCGACGAGCACACCCATGGCGACTTCGAGGTGCGTTTCTTCGTCGACGGCAGCGGGCTGTTCTATATCCACCACGACGGCAAGGTCTATGCGGTGCTGTGCGAGCGCGGCGACTTGATCAGCGTCCCGGCCGATACCACCCATTGGTTCGACATGGGCGAGCGTCCGAGCTTCAAGGCTATTCGTCTTTTCACGACACCGGACGGCTGGGTGGCGAGCTTTACCGGCAGCGATACGGCGCGGCGCTTCCCGGATTTCGACCGTTTTGTGGCGGAGTACTGCCGATGACCGGTTCACATGCCTTGGCAAGAGAGGGTCGGCGTTCGTGATCAAGGCCATCGTCACCGACATCGAAGGGACGACCTCGTCGCTGTCCTTCGTCAAGGACGTACTGTTCCCGTATGCGCGCGCACACTTGGCGGATTTCGTCCGGGATCACGGCGACGACCCCGATGTTCGCCGCTGCCTGGACCAGGCCCGCGAGGCCGCCGGCGGCGGTTTCGACGACGCTCAGGTTGTCGAGCAGCTCGTACGCTGGATGGACGAGGACCGCAAGGTGACGCCTCTCAAGACACTACAGGGAATGATCTGGGAGGCGGGCTATCGCCAGGGCGACTTCCGGGGTCATGTCTACGACGACGCGGTGCAGAAGCTAAAACAGTGGAAGTCGGACGGCTTACTGCTGTATGTATTTTCCTCCGGTTCGGTCCAGGCCCAGAAGCTGCTGTTCGCGCATACGGACCACGGCGATCTGACGAGCTTGTTCAACGGCTACTTTGACACCAATATCGGTGCCAAACGCGAGGCCGGCGCCTACCAGGCGATCGCAAAGTCCATTGGGCTGGAGGCCGGCGCCATTTTGTTTCTCTCGGATGTAATCGAAGAGCTCGACGCGGCTGCGCAGGCGGGCTTGCATACGACATGCCTGGTTCGCGAGGGCGACCTCGGCCCCGAGGTCCGCCATCCCCAGGCGCGCGACTTCGGGGCGATCGAGCTGCCCGCCTGACCCGGACCGTCGCCCACGCGGCCGTCGCCGCTTTGCTAGACTTAATCTGACCGGTTGAACCAGGCGAGTGTCGCCGGGTCCTATTTGGTATGCAGTCGTGTGCAACGGGAGGCCGCCATGAACATCGCATCATCGTGTTCGTTTAAATCCGTGATTGGCGTGTCAGTGGTCGCTGGCGCCGCAATGCTGGCAGGATGTCAGACGAGCGGCCCGGTCGGTCCCGGCTCGCCTTACTATAAGGTTCCCGTCGGCTCTACCGTGACGCTCCATCAGCGGCTCAGCGTGCCGGCGCACACGGCGGGCGTCTATATTCAGGGCGGTCGGGTGATCGCGGGAAAGGAGCTCAACCCCGTGAACCAGTACTATGTGTATTGTCGACTCGAGGTCAACGACGTGCGTGACACGTCCCAGACCATTGAGCCGGATACCTTTACGGTCCATCGGGTCGGCAGCCGCCGCGACGATGTGGCCCTGCATTACCCGATGTATGCCAGTCGCGGCATGCTGGGCATCGGTATGGGCGGCGGGGCCGACGACGCCGGTCCCGGGATGCAGAACTGGAGCGTCGACCTGTACCTGCACTCGGAGCGTCAGCCGCAGGTGCGTCGTCTCGCGTGCCAGCACTGGGTCTATAACTACGAGGCCGAGTTTCCCACCGTCGATGAAATACGCAAGACACTGGGCAAGGTCATGACATTGAAACTGGCGCCGTGAGCCGACATCGGGCTCACGGCGTGTGATTCTCCAAGGAGTAATTATGAGGTTGTTGTTTCGCCTGGCGGCCGCGCTCGCCGGAATGGCGCTGCTCGGCGGCTGTCAGAGTCTGTCGGGCCCGGTCAAGCCCGGCGAGTCGACGCAGATACCGGTCGGGTCGGTGCTTGTGTTGCACAAGCGCTTGGTCGTTACGAGCAGCCACGACCGAATCCGGTTTTACCGCGGAGCCATTGCCGAGGACAAGGATTTTCTGTTGACCAAGAAATACGAACCGAATTGCCGGCTCGTCATGCACCGCGATCTTTCCGAGTACAACCATGTCATTACGCCGGGCCGTTTCGACGTCTATGCCGTCAAACAGTTCGACGACTACGAGATTCTCGGTCCGCGTATCGTGGCCAGCAACGGCCCGCTCCTGGCCGACGACGGCGGCATCCTGCCGCAGGAGTTTGCGACCGTCCTGTACCTGCGCTCAACCGAGCAACCTCAGGTCGATCGCCTGGTCTGCGGACATTACCAGTACTCGACCGACGGGCGTTTTCTGACCATCAACCAGATCCGTGCAGCCCTCGGGGACATCTTCACCCTGCAACTGGCCCACTGAGCATCGACATCACGTCCTTGCCGGTTCCGGGCGGAGCCGGGCATCGGGGCCGGCCGGTGGCTTGACCGGGCGGTGCCAATTCGGGCAGCCTGTGCGTAGTTTAAGGAGATCCCCATGAGTTCTACATCGACCCGCACGGAGCAGATCATACAGACGCACGCCGAGCTGATCGTCAATGTCGTCGCGGCCTGCCACAATCCCGACCAGCGGGACAAGCTGCAGCCGGTCCTCGAGGCGGGAGAGACATACGGTCAGCTCAAACTCGTCGGCGCTATCCGGCGGATACTCGCCGGCGAGCGCGAGACGTCTCTGCTACAGGGCCTGGACGAGGACGACGCCGTCATCGTGGAGGCCATCCTGCGCGGCCTGCAGGATCCGCAGACCCTGCCCGATCCCAATGCCCAGCCCGATCCCAGCGCCGCCGCGCCGGGCCTGGCGCACATGGTCCATGCCGCTGCGCACGGCAGTACCGAGGCGCTGGAAATGCTTGGGCATATGGCCGAGCAGATGGCACCGGTGGGTGGCGATATGGCTCGCCTCGGCGGAATCATGCGCCGCCTGGTCAATGGGGAGCGCGACGCCGACGAGCTCTGCAAAGGGATGTCGGCCAGCGGCGAGTCGCTAGTGGTCTCCATCCTCGAGGAGCTCGGGCGTATGGAGGCCCATTGACCCGCCAGCGCGCGCTACCTCGGCCCGCCTGCGCCTCGCACGCTCACGCACCGCCGCCGTAGCGTACGTAGAGCACCAGGCCTCCGACCAGCAATACGATTCCCAAGACCATCAAGCCCAGGTGACGGCCCTGCAGACGGGTGTAGTCGCGCCGCGTCATATAGAGTTTGAGCTTGTACGTCGAACGTAGGAGCTGCAGATTCATGACCAGCAGCCATGCCCCGGCGGTGGCGAACAACAACAGGAAGACGTAGTGGGACATGGCGGCCGTTGGGGTCTGCGGCTGATGAAGGTCAGGAAGGCTGCGTGGGAAAGCCGGGCAAGGGGCCGAGCTCGAAGCGGTCGCGCATGTACAGCGGGCGGCTCTGTACGTAGTAGGTCAGCAGTTCGCTCAATGCCAGCAGGGCGCTGATGTGGATGCGTTCCCAGCCATGCGAGCCGTCGATACCGAAACAGATCAAGGCGGTTCGCAGATCGTTGCCAGCGGCCGTGGCCGCGGCGCTGTCGGAGTGGTAATACTTGAATACATCCCGTTGATGTGGAATCCCGAACTCCTTGCACAGATTGAGCAGTCGATGCGTCAGATGATAGTCATAGGGGCCGCTGGAGTCGGCCATGGCGATGGTCGCGCCGAATTCACTGGAATTCTGCCCGGGTGCGGTCGTGCCGTTGTCGACCGTGACCATCTCCGCGACATCCTGGTGCAGCACGGCCGAGGCACCCGAGCCGACTTCCTCGGACACCGTAAACAGCAGATGGCAGTCGACCGGCAGCGTGATGTCCGATTCGACTATCGCTTTGGCCGCCGCAAAGACCACGGCCACGCCTGCCTTGTCGTCCAGGTGGCGTGAGTTGATATACCCGTTGTCCAGCATTTCCGGATTCGGGTCGATCGCCACGTAGTCGCCCACGTGAAATCCGTGGCGCATCAGGTCGTCACGCGAGGCGCAGTGCGTATCGATTCGCACCTCGAGGTTGTCCCACGCCGACGGTTGCGTGTCGATCTCGCGATGAAACGTATGGCCTGAGGCCTTCAGTGGCAGGATCGTTCCGCGGTAGGCTCCGGAATCGGTCTCCACCGTCACTCGCGCGCCCTCGGCAAAGCGCGCGTTCCAGTGGCCGATGGGAATCACCTCCAGTCGGCCGTTGTCCTTGAGGGTCTTGACCATGGCGCCCAGCGTATCGAGGTGCGCCACGATGGCCCGATCCGGAGAGGCGCGCTTTCCCTTGAGCGTGGCACGGATCGCTCCCCGGCGGGTCAGCTCGTAGGGTATGTGCAGGCGGTCCAGCTGACTACAGGCGAAATGTACGATGCTGTCCGTGTAGCCAGTCGGGCTGGGGATATGCAACAGGCGCATGAGCATGTCGCTGAGATAATTGCTGTCAACCGGCAGGTTCTTCATTGCACTCTTGCTGTTGCGTTGCGAATCGGACGGCCGCTTATCGGCGGCTCGGATGCGGCGGGAGCGCTGCCCGCAGACAGTCTACGCCAGGGCCACCACGAGCGACAAGGGCGAATGGGCGCGTCAATCTGGTGCATTGAAGGCCCTGCGGTCAGGAAGGCGTATTCTCAGCCGCGGCGCACAAGCGCTCCGCCTGCGGGCCCGGGCGGGAATGCGCCGCTATAACTGGCTGCATCGGGGCCCCTTCGATGCTAAGCTGACGCGCAGGGCCTTGCGCGTGGCCTGCTCGGTATGGGCCGCAACGGTGGAGGGGCGATGGCTAAAGGCGCGGTGGGCAAGCCAGTACGAATCGAGGCATTCAACTTCGCCCCGGGACGGGTTCTGGCCGGCAAGTACGAGGTCATCACGCGGCTCGGGGCGGGATGGGAAGGTGAAGTCTATCTCATTCGCGAGCAGGCGACGGGTATCGAGCGGACCGCCAAGCTGTTCTTTCCGCACCGCAACCCGCGCGATCGCAACGCGAAATTCTACGCCACCAAGCTGCACAAGTTGCGTCAATGTCCGATCGTGATTCAATACCATACGCGCGAGATGATCATCCACCGCGGCAGCCAAATCGCCTTCCTCGTATCCGATTTCGTCGAAGGTGAGCTCCTGAGCCAATTTCTCGCCAGGCAACCCGGTAAGCGCCTCTCACCCTTTCAGGGAATCCACTTGCTTCATGCGCTGGCCACGGGCATGGAATGCATTCACAACATGCGCGAATACCACGGCGACCTGCACGCCGACAACATCATCCTGCAGCGCTATGGGCTGGAGTTCGATCTCAAGCTTCTCGATATGTTCCATTGGGGTGCGGCCAGGCCGGAGAACATCCACGACGATGTCGTGAACATGATCCACATCCTCTACGATGCCCTGGGCGGCCAAAAGCACTATGCCCGACAGCCGCCGCAGATAAAGGCCATTTGCCGCGGCCTCAAGCGCACCCTTATCCTGCGTCAATTCCGAAGCGCCGGCCAACTGCGTCAGTACCTCGAGACCATGAGGTGGGACTGATGCGGAATGCGCTCGCCGACCCATCCTCAATCGCCGGTGCGGTCGGCGACGGTCTGGTCTTCGCCGACCAGGACATGGACGAGGCGAGGACCTACGAATTCGTCCGCGGACGTGCCGCGGTCTATACCCGTCGTTCACCGGAAAAGGATACGCCGAATGAGGACAGTGCGGCGCTGGTGCCGTTCGATGAGCAGGCCGGGGTCCTGGTGGTGGCCGACGGCGTCGGCGGTATGCCGGGGGGCGACGAAGCCTCGCGCCTGGCCGTCGAATCCGTGGTCGGTGCCGTGCGTCGGGCCGCCGACGAGGGCGCGGCGCTGCGCGAGGCCATCCTGAACGGTATCGAAGAAGCGAATCGTGCCGTTCTTGCGCGCAGTGCCGGTGGCGCGACCACCATGGCTATTGTCGAGGTCGATGGCACGACCATTCGGTCCTATCACATAGGGGATTCGATGATACTCGTGACCGGACAGCGTGGGCGCATCAAACAGCAGACCGTGTCGCACTCACCGGTCGGTTACGCGGTGGAGTCCGGTATGCTCGACGAGACCGAGGCGGTTCATCACGCCGAGCGCCACCTAGTGTCCAACGTCATCGGAACGCCCGACATGCGCATCGAGATTGGGCCGCATATCAGACTGGCGCCCCGCGACACTGTCGTGGTGGCGAGCGACGGCCTGTTCGACAACTTCTACCTTGACGAGATAGTCCAGCGTGTTCGCGTCGGTCGTTTGGGAACGGCAGCCAAGCGCCTGGCGGCAGACGGCCGTGCCCGCATGCAGCAACCCGGCGGCGATCTGCCCAGCAAACCCGACGACATGACTTTCGTGTTGTTTCGGCGCTCGTCGTAAGCCGTGGGCTTCCGTGACTGGGGTCACTCCCTGACCCGGATCTATATTTGATTGGTCATGGGGGGTCACTATAGAGTAACCGCAACCCACCGATTGGAAGGCATATCCGCGTGAAGGCCTTGCACATCCTGCTCGTCATTGCCGTCCTCGGAGGACGGATGGCGGTCTTGGTCCACGAGGCCGACGTCAAGGCTCATACGCCCGGGCATACTTGTGAGTTCTGTCTGCACGTGTCCAACCTCGGGCACGCCACCGTCGGACTGCCCGTCAATCTGGCGGTAATCAACCCCGCGCGGCCGGCCTTCATGGCCGTTCCGCACCTGTCTCATCAATTCACCTTCATTGCCTTTCTCGCCCGCGCACCGCCGCGGTCTGTCCCCGTCTGAACGACTGATTGAATTACGGGCCGGCCGGGCGCCGTCGAATCGGACGTGCGCGCTGTCCGACCGGGGGACCGGGCGACTGGAGATGCGTTCACGCGTGGACGCCCCAGCAGCGCTCTATCTCGAGTTTGGAGCAACAAATATGCGACGTGGAAACATTGGCGCCGTGGCCGCGGTAGTGGTCGCGTCCGTGCTGGGCGCCTTGACACCGGCGCCCAGCCGGGCTGCGGGAGCGGGCTCGCCAGCGCCTGGTCGTGTTCGCTGCGAGATGCCGAGTGCGACGCTGATTTGCGCGCGGGTCGCGGCGGCCAGCGTCCGTCGGTCGCCGCCGGCCAGCGGCCGCTGGAAGTCCAGCCGAACGTCAGTGAAGGGTTCGGCCATGATACGCAGCAGGTGGGGCACGAACTCATCGTCGCCAATGAACGGGGCAACGGTATCGGGTGAGCCGTTTCGCAGATAACGCACGGCGACAGCCTGCACTGGCGCACCAGCGTTGACAACGCTTTGGTACAGCGCTCGGCGAAAGTCATTGAGCTGCGTGCCGGGGCCGGTTGTGCCTTCGGGAAAGACCGTTACCCGTTGGCCGCGGCGAATGACCTCGGCCAGGGTGTCGATGGCCACGTTGAGGACGCCGAGGTTGGCCCGACGCAGAAACACGGTACCGCTCCGCGTGGCCAGGGTACCGATGACAGGCCAGCGGCGAACGTCATCCTTGGCGACGAACGTCGTGGGAACTGCTGCGGAAATGGCGACCGCGTCCAGCCAGGAGATGTGATTGGCGACGAGCAGCCCGGCCGTGTCCATCGCGCGACCCGAAGTCTGAATGCGCAGACCGAGGACTACCGCCAGTTGCTGCATCCACCGGCGCCGGCGCGCCTCGCCACCCGGGCGGCGGAACCACAGAGGGCCGCAGCGCCAGCGCAGCCAACTCGCCAGCATCAGGCCCCAGAGCAGGTGCAGGCACAGGCGCGACGCTCGCGTGGACACGCGCAGCGCACGAATGATCTTATCGGGCCGGCCCATCTCCCGTTGCGCGAGCGCTATTCAAACCCGGTTGACGAAATGGCGCACGTAGCGCCGTGCCAGCTGATCGCGGTCGACCAAAATGAAGGCGTCGGCAACATTGAAGGCCGCGTCCCAGTAGGGCTCGCCGCACACCACGGCGCCCAGTCGCAGGTAACCCTTGAGCAAGGGGGGCAGCAGGACGTTACGGCTGGCGACCGCGTCCCGCGTATTGAGCCCAATGAGCGGCGTCACCCGCAGTGACTCGGGCGCCCAATGATTGGCACGAAGATAGTCCAGGATAGACACGACATAGCTGTCGCCCTTGTTCAGCGGGATGCTGGCGCAGCCTATCAGATAGTCGACGTTGTCCAGCACGGTTACCTGCGCTACGCCATTCCACAACATGGCCAAGGCGGCTCCGCGGCGATAGTCGGCGTGGATGCACGTACGACCGACCTCCATGAACTGACCCGGCAGCGCCAATATGCGTTCCAGGGCGAATTCGGTTTCCGAATAAAACATTCCCAGACGGGCGGCATCCCGGCCGAGGAGCAGGCGGGTGGTGCCGATGACTTCGCCCCCTTCGATATCGCGGACCATCAGGTGCTTGCAGTAGTTATCGAAGCGGTCCTGATCGACTCCGAGCCGCGTGCTGCGCAGCGATGCGCCCATCTCGTCGGCGAAAACGCGGTAGCGAAGCCGCAGGCACTGTTCGACTTCCGCATCGGTGCTTGCCAGCGACACGCTCAATCCCCCGCGCCGATGTAAGGGCTGGCGGACCAGGGACATGGCCGTACAAGGCGTCGCCATGAGATTTCTCCTTGAGAACTGCTTGAACGATGGGCTCACTCTAACGGCGGCACATGAAGCAACCGTGACGGTGGAGTTACGGAAATCTGACCAAGATGTGTGGCGCAAACGCCGGTTGCCGGCGCGACCGGGGCTAAAGTCGCGGCGTTGGCGGTCGCTATGTCATAGACAGCGACTCGAACACGGTGACTGCGATCGGCCTGGACGGCCAGCGTGACGCCGCGACGGGCCGCCGGGGCCGTACAGGGGGAGACGGTGAGCGAATCCAGGGACAAGCGCCGTTACCGGCGTCTGCCGGTAACCATGACGGTGGAGCTAGTGCTGCCGGGCGGCGCCACTCAATTGCTGCGCAGCCGCGACATCAGCGAGGTCGGACTGTTTCTCGAATACCCGGTCATATCGGCGAGCGGCAATCAGGGCGGGCAGTCGGGCGCGCACGACCCGCCGCAGGTCGGTACCGAGGTCTATCTCAAGGTCGTCCAGGCGTTGACCGAGGACGCATCGGCCCGCATCAAGGCGCGCGTCGTACGCATTTGCGACGAGGGCATAGCGTTGCGCTTCGAAAACGGGCCGCCGCGCTAACGTCGCCGCGATTCCGGTAGCTACGCGCACGCCGGTGCCCGCGACCGCCGGGCACCGCAGTGGCGCGTGTCGAGTTCATCCTATCCGAAATACGCCGGTTCGGCTCCGCTCTTCCATTTGATGTTGCAACCCATGCTGGGTATCTGGTCGGTGTCCACCGCCTTGCCCGCGACCAATGCATCGAGCGCGGCGCGCAGGTCGGTGCCGGTCACCGGGCGGTCGTTGCCGGGTCGGGAGTCGTCGAACTGACCGCGGTAGGCCGGACGCCGCTGAGCGTCGAACAGGAAGAAGTCCGGCGTGCAAGCGGCGTGGTAGGCCTTGGCCGTCTCCTGGGTTTCATCATAGAGATAGGGAAAGGTGTAACCCAGCCGCTGTGCTTCCTCGGCCATCTTGTCCGGTGCGTCGTCCGGGTGAGTGGAGACATCGTTGCTGCTGATACCGACCGCGGCGATCCCCTTGGCCTGGTATTCCTTGATCACGGCAGCCAGCTCCCGCTGGATGTGTTTTACGTAGGGACAGTGGTTACACATGAACACCACCAGCAGGCCCTTGTCTCCCTTCAGGTCACTCAGGCCGACTTCCGTTCCGGTCAACGGTTCGGGCAGCCGAAAATCCGGGGCTGGCGTGCCGAGCTCAAGCATTGTGGATTCCGTGCGTACCATGGTCTGCCTCCTGTGGATAGCCTGAAGATTCTCGCCATTGTAACGAATCGCGTGCACGGTGAGGAAATGTGCGCTCGCCGCTGGCACGATGGGATGAATTCCAACACTCACAACAGCAGAATTCCGGCAGACCGCACGGCGCCTCGGCCGTGCGTTTGTCGGTAAGCGGTTCGTGCCTCGTTGAGGCCCGGCGCGAAATCGGCACCTCGCGATTTAGTGGCCGTCCGTCCGAGGGCGTCGTGTGGCGCGGGTGTGGCGAGGTGTTACAGCAGCTGGCGCGGGGCGAAGTCCTTGGCTTCGGGGAGGTGTTCGGCCTTATCGATGGCACGCGCGAGCAGCGTGTCGATCTGCACGGGCCCGAGGTATTCGCAGCCGCCGACGTACGCCACGTGCAGCAGGCCGCGCATTTGTACCTCTGAGTAAGTATGGTTGAGATGTTCACGCAGGCCGCTCAGCCACTGCGACAGCTCGCTGAACGGCGCCAGCTCCAGGCCGAGGGCGGCCAGGTGTTGCGACAGGTACCGGCGCAGCTTGTTGGTGACCAGCGGATATTCTTCGTCGAGCTGGAGAAACAGCGAGCGCAGGACGGCCTCGAGGATCGCTGTAGCGGGCAGCGGGGCCGCGTTCTCCGGAATCATGGCCGCAGCCAGCTTGGCTTCGGGCAGACGTCGTTCGCGATAGGCGACCATGTCGCCATAGGGGTCCGGGGCGAGCTCGACCGCCTCCTTGCTCATGGCGGCGACCAGGCTGCGGTGGATGTCGCTGCGGCGCACCTGCTGTTCTATAAGGCAGGCGAATTCGTTGATGAATTGATGCAGCGCCATGGCCGGACCGTCGGAGTATTTGTCCTGCCACAGCCACAGCGCTGTGTAGAGGTCGTCCCCGTGCAGGTAGGGCACCAGGCCGGTGAAGACGGCACGGCGGCGTGCGGGAATCGCCTCGGCTCGGGCGTCGTTGCGAACGATGGCATCCTGCATTATCTGTCTCCTATTTCTGGTGGGTCATTGCCGTTTGGAATTCGGGGTAGCCGACTTCGCTGTGCTCGGTGAAGTCCAGCCCGCGCTGCTCGTCGAGCGTTCCGGCGCGCAGCCCCATCGTCTTGTGGATTAAGAAATACATCAGCAGGGCGAGCGGGAAGGCCCACAGAAATCCGGCGGCCACGCCGATGAACTGGACCAGCACCTGCGTTGGGTTGAACAAGTCACCGGTTTTGAACAGCCCGGCGGCCAGCGTGCCCCAGGCCCCGCAGAACGCGTGTACGGGCACCGCGCCGACCACATCGTCCAACCGCAGCCAGTTGAGAAACCCGTCCCCGCCGACCAGTACAAAACCGGCGACCAGTCCCGTGATCACCGCGTACATGGGTTCCATGGTGGCACAGCCGGCCGTGATGGCGACCAGGCCGCCGATGGAGCCGTTGACCGTGGTCGTCATAAGCACGGGGCGCCGGCTGATCCACATCGTGGTCATGGCCCCGACCGCGCCGGAGGCGGCGGCCAAGTGGGTATTCAGGTTGATGAGCCCAATACTGGGCACGGCCGCGGCCGTGCTGCCGCCGTTGAAACCGAACCACCCCAGCCACAGGATGAAGCCCCCGAGGGCCACCAGCGTCAGGTTGTGGCCCGGGATGGGACGCGCCTTTCCATCGGCATCGAATCGTCCCAGCCGCGGTCCGAGTACAATGATCCCCGCCAGCGCGACCCAGCCGCCGATCGAATGCACCACGGTCGAGCCGGCAAAATCGATAAAGCCCATCTGCTTGAGCCAGCCCGAACCGGTATACAGGCTGCCCCAGGCCCAGCTGCCGTAAACGGGATAGATGACGGCTGTGATGCCGATAGCCCCGACCAGATAGGACTCGTAGCGCGTGCGTTCGGCCATCGCCCCGGAGGCAATGGTCACGCAGGTCGCGGCGAACATGGTCTGAAAGAGCAGCAGGCTGTAATCCATGTGTTCGGCATTGCCGAGCAGGAAGTGGTCCGTGCCCAGCCAACCGGTGGCATTGACGCCGAACATCAAACCGTAGCCCACAAGCCAGAACACGATGCTGCCCACGCACGCGTCGACGTAATTCTTCATGATGACGTTGACGGTGTTCTTGGAACGCACCATGCCACCCTCGAGCAGCGCGAAACCGGCTTGCATAAAGAACACCAGTGCGGCCGCGGTGACCAGCCAGACTGTGTCCATCGAGACCTGGAACGAGCCCGTCCCGTCGGCTGCAAAGGCCGGTGCGGATAACAAAGCGAGGAGAGCCGCCGACGAGAACCTAACTATATTTTTACACCTTGATGCGAACATCGGATGCCCCTTGTTGTGTTATACGGGGCCTAGTGCAAGGGGTGTGCCATACGCGGAAATACCCCGGGGCCGTGATGTGGAACGCTTAAACGGCGCAGAGCGGTGCGGCGCGAGCGTACGGGTGCACCAAGGAGCATCGTCGCGGCGACCGCGTCGCGCCATAGTGGTGCGTTGCGGCTGCAGTGCGGCGGTCACGCTCCGCACCCGTTGGTAGGCCCAGGCCTCAGCGTTGGAAGTTGCCGACGAGCTCGGTGTGAGCCAGGATGTGGTCCTTCATCGCCTGTTCGAGCGTATGCTTGTCGGGTGATGCCAGATCGGGTAGCACGGTATCCAGCGCGTACAGCTTGTGGAAGTATCGATGGCGGCCGACGGGCGGACAGGGGCCGCCGTAGCCGGTTCGCCCCCAGTTGTTCTTGCCCTCGCGGGTGCCGTTCGGTAGCTCGGTCGGCGTTACCGCCTCGGGCAGATGCGTCGCGTCAGGGGGCAGGTTGTAGAGCACCCAGTGGACCCAGGTCATTCGCGGGGCGGCCGGGTCGGGGGCGTCGGGGTCGTCCACGATCAGCACGAGGCTCCGGGCGTCGGGCGGGACGCCGGTCCAGGCGAGCGGGGGCGAGATGTTCTCGCCGTCGCAGCTGTAGCGCGTGGGGATGGCCTGTTGGTGCTCGAAGGCGTCGGAGCGCAGTGTCAATGCCATAGGTCCTCCTGGGGGCGTCGATGAGGCGCCGCGATCGCCCACTGTGCCTTTCCGGTGGGCAATGTCTCCGTGCACTGGGGACGGCGACTCTTATAATGAGCATGTACTGAGCATGGTCGACCGGCGGGCGAACGTCGACCATGTTAGCCAAACGAAGGGAGCCGCAATGCCCTACGAGACCCTGATCAGCGCCGAGGAGCTCTACTCCCGCCTTGGGGAGCCCGGCTGGGTGGTCGTGGACTGCCGTTTCGACCTGGCCGAGCCATCGGCCGGGCGCCGGGCGTACCGGTCCGCCCATCTGCCGGGCGCATACTATGCTCACCTGGACGAGGACCTGTCCGGTCCGGTCGGCCGCTTCACCGGACGCCACCCGCTTCCCGCGCCCGAGGTGCTGGCCCGGCGAATCGCTGCGTGGGGTGTCGACGCCGCGACGCAGGTCGTGGCCTACGACGATCGGGGCGGGGCCTTCGCCGCGCGCCTCTGGTGGCTGCTGCGCTGGCTTGGTCATGACGCGGTTGCGGTGCTCGACGGCGGCCTGGGGGCGTGGCGCCGCCACGGTTACCCACTTGACGACCAGGTGCCGCCGGCGCGTCGTGCGGACTTCGTGCCCAACGTGCGCGAGGCGCTGTGCCTGGACAGCGCGCAGGTCGAGGCCGCGCTGTCGCGCCAGGGGATTGCCCTGGTCGATGCGCGCGAGAGCCCGCGCTTTCGCGGCGAACACGAACCGATCGACCCCGTCGCCGGCCACATCCCCGGCGCGCGAAATCTGCCTTTTGCGGGCAACCTGGACGACGAAGGATGCTTTCTGGCGCCGGCGGCGCTGCGCTCGCGCCTGGCCTCGGTCCTGGGCGACCAGGACCCGAGCGCCAGCGTGCATATGTGCGGTTCGGGCGTGACGGCCTGTCATAACCTGCTGGCCATGGCGGTTGCCGGTTTGGGGGACGGCTGTCTGTATGCCGGTTCCTGGAGCGAGTGGATTCGCGACCCGCACCGGCCCGTGGCACGCGGTGAAGACTGAGCTGGGGAGTCCGCCGTTAGCGGCGTCCGGGACGATTTCGGTTTGGTGGGGCAGTGAATACTGCTAACATCGTTGGAAAACGATAACGACGCCGGAGAGGGAGCATGCCGCAGCAAGACACCCTAAAAGAGCGCCGGGGGCAGTCGCTTGATCAGCTGAAGAATCTGCTCAAGACCCGGACGGCGACTCTGGCACTGTTCAGCCAGCTCGCTGCCAAGCGTCCCTTCAAGCCCGAGCCGGTGGTCCAGGAACTGCTGCAGGAGTTTTGTGAGTCCCTGGTGGACTATACGGCGATCGCGCATTTTCAGCTCTATCGCCATTTCCAGGGTGGCCGGGAGCGCCGCCAGCCTGTGGTCGCGATCGCTGAGCAGGTCTACCACCGCATTGCCGATACCACGGCTCAAATCCTGGATTTCAACGACAAGTATGATTGCGGCGACCACTGCGACGACCTGGGGGGCCTTGCCGATGACCTCTCCCGCCTGGGCGAGGTGCTGGCCGATCGCATCAATCTCGAAGACCGCGTCATCGCCGCATTGCGCGGCGCTCAGCGCTGACGTCCCTGCTCAGGCCGGTTGTGGCTCCGGCCTTACCGCGCCTGTACCCAGGGCCGCGCCCAACCCAGTGCATGGGCTCTTTCGGCCTCCTCCTCGTTGACTGTCTCGGTCGCATCATTTTCCGCGGCCAGCGCCTGCAAGGCCTCCCGGACGCTCAGTTCCTGGACCTCATAGATTGGCAACGGCGAGTCTTCCATCGAACTTTTCCTCCCTTGTTTTAAGTGGTTATATAGGAAAAGTTAAAGTGAAATGCAAGTTGTTTTTATATCATACTGATTTAAAATAATAAATATTAGGGTTCCGCCGCCGTGCGGGGCTTGTGTTATGTTGCCGAGATCGGGGCCGGCGCCTCACCTCGCGCCCGTGGAGCGTGGGAGACCCGTCGCTCGGTCCGAATCGTTACACCGAGGAACACGCATGACTTACGCAATCGTCGTGAATATGGACTACGAGAACAATCCGCCCGAAACGTGCGGCGATCTATGGGAGGAGATAAAGCGGCGAATGCTGGCGGCAGGATTTATCCGCGACGGGCGGACCTTCACCACTTCCCTGCCGGAAAAGGAGGCGACCCGCCTGGCCCGACGGGTCATGGCCGAACTCGAGGAACAGCTCGAGCGGCACGACCGGGACGTCTACCATTACTTGAGAGACTTCTACGGCTACGATCTGGCGTATACCACCAACCTGATGCTGCCGCCCACCGAGGAGATCGAGGTCGAGGAGGAGACGCCGACGCGCCCCTCCAAGCCCGGTCAGTAAGCGCCTACCGGAGGATTTGGACCTCGGGCCCTGTCAGCGGCCGCTGAAGCCGCTGTGTTCCTGCAGGTCCTCGCCGGCTCCGTTCGGCCGCCGCTGTCGGGCCTCACGCAGGCGGCGGCGGATCGGTTCGGTGATCCCCATCTGATGGCCGAGGTGGAAACCCAGCCAAAAGGCCAACATGGAAGCGGCGAGGGCGGCGGCGATGGTCAGCACGGCGAATCCTCCTGACAGGCGAAATAAAGGCTCCTTCAAGTGATATCGACCACCCACCCGGCGTCTTGAACCGGCCCGAGAGATTGAGCACCGGCGTAGCGCCCCTTCACCCGTGGACCGACATCAGAGGTCACAATCTGACACGCCGCGTCACGGGTGCCTCTGATTATCACGAACTGAAGCGGATTTCCTGCCGTTTTGATTTGGCACGCGGATTGTATGGGTTAAGTGCGAATGTCAAATGGCCGTTACCCGGTCGTCACAAAGGCTACCTGCGCATGTCTCAGCCCCAGGATCCCGTCGACAAGCGATCGCCCGGCCGACGGACGTTGCGGCGCGTGCCGTTGACCGACGACGATCTACGCCGCCAGACCGCCGAGCGGCGCGGCACGGGCGGTACCAGCGACGACAACCGCGACTGCGGTTTTCTGCCCGCCTTCCGCGACAGCCTGACGGGCAAGATCTACCCGTCGCGTTACGCCGACGGCCGCCCGGCCTGCGTCCACCTGCTGGAGGGCCTGCCGGGGGATCTGGTGGTCGAGCGGGGCACGGACGGCCAGCCGGTCGCCGTCAAAGGTTCCCTGGAGCCGGGATTCACGCGCGAGGGGCGCTTCTACACCCGCGAAGAGGCGGCGGCCTTGGCGGCCGAGACGGGGGCGAGGGGAGAGCGCGCGACAGGCTGAGGCTTGGCCCGGCGAGGCCCGCCTACAACTCGGTGCCGGCGTCGTCGGCGACAGGCGGCACCGTCTGCATCCGTTGCTGGAGTGGCTCCGGCGAATATCCCAGCCGCTGCTGGTAGATCACCGTGTAGGCCATGACCCGGCGGAGATAATTGCGGGTCTCGGCATAGGGGACGGTTTCGACCCACACGTCCGCCGCCATGGGGCCGCTCTGCGGTTGCCATGCCCGTACCCGTCGGGCTCCGGCATTGTACGCCGCCGTTGCCAGCACGGTGTGGCCCCCGAAGCGATCCTCGACCCGTTTCAGGTAGCGTACCCCCAATCGGATATTCGTACCTGCATCGAGCAGGGCCGAGCGGTTTCCCAGATGGACCTGCAGGGTACGGGCCATCTGGCGCGCGGTGCGCGGCAGCAGCTGCATCAGGCCCATGGCCCCGGCGGACGAATGGGCATCGGGCGTAAAGGCGCTTTCCTGGCGAATGACCGCGAAGGCCCAGGCCGGATCGATATCGTGGCTGGCCGCTTCGCTCACGACCTCGTCCTGGTAGGCCAGCGGGAAGCGCAGCTTCAAATCATCCCAGTAACGCGCGCGCCCGAGAGTGAAAATCGCGCGGTCGTGCCAACCCCATTGATGCGCCAGCTGGGCGGCCTTGAGCAACTGCGGCTCGCTCAATGTCGGCAGTACGGTGCGCCACTCGCGCCGTGCGTCGACGACGTGGCCGATGTGGAAGAGCTCACGCGCCCGTTGAATACCGGGCAGGTCCGCCACCTCGCGCAGCTCCTCGGCGCGATAGACCAGGGGGCGCTCGTCGAATCGGTAGGCCGTACCGGCGCGGTCGGCGGCCAGGAACCCGTAATAGCCCCGCTCGGCGGCCAATGACTTATACAGCGCCTTGGCCGGCGCCTTTCGTCCCATCGCCTCCAGGGCCCGGGCGCGCCAGTAGCGCCAGCGAGCGCTTTGGCGCCGCTCGGGGGCGAGCGCATCGATCCAGGTCAATGCCTGTTCCCACTCGCCCTCGCGCAGCGCGGCCACGATATGGGTAGTGCGCAAGCGGCGCAGCGCGGCGGGATCCTTGATGCGTTGTATCCAGTGGGCGGCGCCGGCATCTCCCGCATCGGCCAGCTCCAGGGCGATGGTCCGCTCGATGGCCGCGCGTTCGATCTTCGTGACTGGGGCGCTGGCGCCGTGCGTCTGCCAGAAGGCCGCGGCACGCTGCGGGTCCGCGTGGGCAAGGCGGCGCAGCCCGTCGCTCAGGATCCAGCCGGCGAGCCCATTGGGGGTAGCTGCCGCGGCCAGCAGGCCCGGCTCGGTCAGGACCCGCTGGGGCTCGCGGCGGATCTGGCGCCAGAGGGTGACCTGGCCGCGTTGGGCCTGCGGCAGGTAGCGGGCCAGGTAGCCCGCCAGGCCGGACTGGCCCGCCTGCATGGCCAGGTGGATGCGCTCCCAGACCAGATCGGGCGTCAGGTTGCCCGCTTCGCGCCACGCGCGGAAGACAGGGTCGCAGCTCTTCGGGCGCGACCGGCCGACCAGCCACAGCGAGCGAACGACGGGGCCCGCCTTGTCCTGCTGCATTTGCTCGAGTAAGGCACGGGCATAGTCGCAACGCAGCGTCTCGCCGGTCCCCGGGACGTAGGCGGCCAGAAATTGTTTCCACTGGCGGCGGCGTGCCAGGGTGTCCAGCCAATCGCGCTGCAGCCGGGGGGCGAGCGGGGTATCGGCGTAGCGATCGAGGAAGGCCTTGATACGCGCCGCCTTGGCGCCATCGAGTTCCTGTTCGAGGCGGTCGAAGACGAGGTAAGGATAGAGGGGATAGTCGCGCAGGGTCGCGGCGAGGCGCTCGAAGGTGGCCGTGTCGCCTGCGGCCAGGGCGCGCTCGGCGGCCACGAAGGCCTGGCGTTCCAGCTGTGGCGGGCGTGCGGGGGCACCTGCGAGCGCTGCCGTGCTCACTGCGGCGGCGGCCAATAGGATTGCGCCCGCGGCGTGCCGGGCACGGCCTCGCGGCCGGCAGCGGGAATCGGCGGATTGGAATTTCACGGCCAGCCCCCTGATTTTCGATACCTTTTCCCTACGGGTATCCGATAGGGTCCCACTATAGTCATCGGCAGGCGCAGAGCAAAGGTTGAGCCGCGTCCAACTGCCCGCAGGCCGGTTGCGGCCGGCCAATCGGAGCAGCCCGATCCGGGCCCGGTATGGTTTATACTGCGGGTTTTTAGCGTGGCCGCCCCGACATTGCCCACGGGCGGCCCCTGCATGCGTTCCCGCGCGGATGCCTATCCGGCGCGGCCAGTCCTGGAGTCCGTCGATGACCGAGAAGCTCAACAAATACAGCGCCCGCATCACCCAGCCGAAGTCCCAGGGAGCCTCCCAGGCCATGCTCTACGGCACCGGCCTGACCGAAAAGGACCTGGACAAGCCCGAGGTCGGCATCTCCTCGGTCTGGTGGGAGGGCAACACCTGCAACATGCACCTCAACGACCTGGCCGCCAAGGTCAAGGAGGGCGTCGAGGCCGCGGGACTGGTGGGGATGCGCTTCAACACCATCGGTGTCTCCGACGGCATTTCCATGGGCACCGAGGGCATGAGCTACTCGCTGCAGTCGCGCGACCTCATCGCCGATTCGGTCGAGACGGTCATGAAGGGCCAGTGGTACGACGCGAACATCTCCCTGCCCGGCTGCGACAAGAACATGCCGGGCGTGCTGATTGCGATGGGGCGCGTCAACCGCCCCTCGCTGATGATCTATGGTGGGACCATCAAGCCCGGCTATACTGACAAGGGGCACGAGGTGGTGGATATCGTCTCGGCCTTCCAGAGCTATGGCCAGTTCCTCGCCCAGCGCATCGACGAGACCGAGCGCCAGGACATCGTGCGCCACGCCTGTCCGGGGGCCGGCGCCTGCGGCGGCATGTATACGGCCAATACCATGGCCTCGGCAATCGAGGCCATGGGCATGTCCCTGCCCTACAGCTCCTCGACGCCGGCGGTCGATCCCCTGAAGCTCGACGAATGCGTTCGCGCCGGACAGGCCATTCGCCACCTGCTCGAGCGCGATATCAAGCCGCGCGACATCATGACCCGCGAGGCCTTCGAGAATGCGATGGTGATCGTGATGGCGCTGGGCGGTTCGACCAATGCCGTGCTGCATCTCATCGCCATGGCGCGTTCGGTCGAGGTGGACTTGACCATCGACGATTTCCAGGCCGTCTCCGACCGGGTGCCCTTCCTCGCCGACCTCAAGCCCTCGGGCAAGTACGTGATGGAGGACCTGCACAACGTTGGCGGGACCCCGGCCGTGATGAAGTATCTGATGGAACAGGGCCTGATCAACGGCGATTGCCTGACCGTCACCGGCAAGACGGTCGCAGAGAACCTCGCCGATCTCCCGGGGCTGAGCGCCGGACAGGAGGTGTTCCGCCCGGTGGAGCGGCCCATCAAGGAGACCGGTCATATTCAGATCCTCAAGGGCAACCTCGCCCCGGGCGGATCGGTGGCCAAGATCACCGGCAAGGAGGGTCTGCAGTTCTCCGGTCCGGCCCGAGTGTTCGACTGCGAGGAAGACATGCTCAAGGGCCTGGAGGAGGGCCGCATCCGGAAGGGCGATGTGGTCATCATCCGCTACGAGGGACCGAAGGGTGGTCCGGGCATGCCCGAGATGTTGACGCCGACCTCGGCGATCATGGGGGCGGGCTTGGGCAGCGATGTGGCCCTGCTGACCGACGGACGCTTCTCCGGCGGTTCACACGGTTTCATCATCGGGCATATCGTACCCGAGGCGCAGGAAGGCGGACCGCTGGCGCTGGTGCGCGACGGTGACACGGTTACCATCGATGCCGCCCGGCGCGCCATCGAGGTCGATGTCGACGAGCAGGAGATGGCCCGCCGGCGCGAGGCGTGGCAGATGCCCCCCTATAAGGCGACCCGCGGAACACTGTCCAAGTACATCAAGAACGTCAAGAACGCCTCCGAGGGCTGTGTCACCGACGAATAAGCCTGCCGCCGTCGCCGGCACGCGCTCGTTCACGGGCGGTGCCGGCACCCTCTAAAGAATCTATGGATTGGCACGATAGAATAATTATATAAGGTTCCGATCAGGAGGCGGCCGTGCGCCGCCAAGGCCCGGGTAAGGGGGGAGCCGTCTGCGAGGGCGGCGCCGACACTCGGCGTATCTGCCAGGGTGGCTGCGTCTCGACTCTGACGTTGGACGGTTCCATGGCCGGTTCACGCGTTATCCGATTCCTGACCCAGAGCCTGCGGGGGCGCTACCTCGCGGTGGCCATCTCGCTGGGGCTCATCACTCTCATCACCGCCTGGTCCATGGGCTGGTATGTTTCGCGTGCCAGCCGTTCGAGCACGGCCCATATCGAGCAGCGCTATCGCATCCTTCAGGAGAGTCGGGGCATCCGCGACGCTGTTTGGCAGGCGGATTTCGCGCTGCAGTCCTATGCTCTGTCGCCGGACAGCGACACGCGCGCCACGGTGCACCGAGGCATCGCCGTCGCCATTCAGCGTGTCGAACGCCTGCGCCGCCAGCCCGACCTCGACGACCCGCGCGTGCGCCAAGAGCTTCGTGTGCTCAGGAGCGAGCTGCAGAAGTTCGACAGTCAGGCGGCGGCGCTCATGCAGACGCGTGTGGATGTGGACGAGCTGTTTCCGGCCATAGGACTGGCCCGAACTTCCATGCTGCCCAAGCAGATCGGTTTCTATACGGCTGCGAACTTGGCAATGCGCGAGGCGGCCGAGGAGCACGGCCGTGACTCCGCCGACTATCGTCTATTCGAGGCGGCTCGTTATACCTGGTCGCAGATGATCGCGGCCTACCGCTTGTATCTCATCAATCGACTCGCCTCGCTGGGCGAGGTTAGGTTGACCAATCAGGCCGAGGACGTCGAACAGCTGTACGCGGTCGTCCAGGACAGGCTGGTGGCACTGCAGCGACTGAAGGCGCGCGGGCGTTTGGGTCTGCAGGGCTCGCAATCGCTGGAGGAAATGCAGGACCAGGCCGCCGAGTGGCAGCAGGATTTCACCACAGTGGTTGACATCGCGCGTTCGGACCGTTGGCGCACCGACATTCCCTTGTTCCGGCGTTCGATCGAGCCGCTGCTCGGTTCGATCTGGGAGCACCTGCAGGTCATCGATGAGCACTTGATGGGCGCGGCCGCCGCAGACGTGTCTCGCCTGGCTGAGGTGGCTGCGTCCATCAGTCACGCATTGTGGGTACTCAGTGGCGTGGCCATGCTGGTAATTGTCTTCGGATTTCGCCACTTCGAGCGTCGGGTACTGCGCCCGATGACCCAGGTCGCTAGAGCGCTGAAGAACGAGGCCATGGGTCGGTCCGACTTCGATTTGCCCACGCTGCCCGCGGTCAAGACCTGGGAGACGCAGAACCTGATCGATGCCTTCTCCGAGATGCGTCGCCAGGTGCATTCGCGTCAGCGCGAGCTCGAGCACCAGGCCCTACACGACGCATTGACCAACCTGCCCAATCGTACGCTGCTGCAGGACCGTCTACAGCAGAGCGTGGTCGTCGCCCAGCGCGAGGGTACCAGCACCGCGCTGCTGATCATGGACCTGGATCGCTTCAAGGAAATCAACGACACACTCGGCCATCATGTGGGCGACCTCGTGCTGCAGCAGGTCGGCGCCCGTTTGACCGAACTGCTGCGCGAAAGCGACACGGTCGCGCGCCTCGGCGGCGATGAATTTGCGATCCTGCTGCCCGGAGGCGGCGAAGAGGGTGCCGAGAGGATAGCCCGAAAGACATTGAATGCCCTGGAACGGGTATTGCGCGTGGCGCACCACAATCTTTACGTCGGTGGGAGCATCGGCATCGCCCTGTCACCCGAACACGGCACCGATGTCCAGACACTGATGCAGCGCGCCGATGTGGCGATGTATGTCGCCAAACGGAAGAACGTCGGTTACAGCGTCTATTCCAGCGCCCAGGACCAATACAGCGTCGGGCGTCTGGCGCTGGTCAGTGAGCTTCGCAGCGCCATCAATACCGATCAGTTGGAACTGCACTATCAGCCCAAACTCGACGTCAAGACCGGCCGCATGGTCGGTGTCGAGGCCCTGCTGCGCTGGGATCATCCGGTACGCGGCAACATTACGCCCGAGGAGATCATTCCCGTTGCCGAGCAGACCGGGCTCATCAAGCTCCTCACGCTCTGGGTACTCGAACGGGCAATCCGGCAAACCGCTGAGTGGCGCCGTCGGGGACTGGACATTCACGTGGCGGTCAACCTGTCGGTGTGGAACCTCCACGACCCGGACCTCGAGCGCCAGATCGCCCACAGCCTGGATCAATGGGAGCTGCCTCCCGAGCGCCTCGTGCTGGAGATCACCGAAAGTGCGACCATGGCCGATCCCCATCATGCCCTGGAAACGCTGCTGCGCTTGGATGCCATGGGGATGCGCCTGTCCATCGACGACTTCGGCACCGGATTTTCATCCCTGGCCTATCTGAAAAAATTTCCCGTCGACGAGCTCAAGATAGACAAGTCGTTCGTCATCGACACGTTCGTCGACGAAAACGATGCGGTCATCGTCCGCTCGACCATCGATCTTGCCCACAACCTGGGCCTGGAAGTGGTCGCCGAAGGGGTGGAGGAAAAGGACGTCTTCGACATGTTGTACGTCCTGGGCTGTGATATCGCCCAAGGACATTATTTCAGCCGGCCGCTGGCGCCGGCCGAGCTGTTTGAATGGGCGGCACGCCTCGGCGTTACAGGTGTGGAAGCCTATTGAGCGCCGGTTGGCGCCAGCGGCTCAGGTCTCGGTCTTGCGCGCGTAGCGCTGCTCGATGTACTCATCGACCAGCCGTTGAAATTCCTCGGCGATGTGCTCGCCCTTGAGCGTGACTGTCTTCTCACCGTCCACGTAGACGGGTGCGACCGGGCGCTCGCCGGTGCCCGGCAGGCTGATGCCGATATTGGCGTGCTTGCTCTCGCCGGGGCCGTTGACCACGCAGCCCATGACCGCCACCGTCATCTCCTCCACGCCCTGATAGCGCCCTCGCCACTCCGGCATCTTGTGGCGCAGGTAGGACTGGATGTCCTGGGCGAGCTGTTGGAAGTAGGTGCTCGAGGTGCGCCCGCATCCGGGACAGGCGACGACCATCGGCGTAAAGGCGCGCAGGCCCATGCTCTGCAAAATCTCCTGGGCGACGATCACTTCCTGGGTGCGGTCCCCGCCCGGTTCGGGCGTGAGCGAGATGCGTATCGTGTCGCCGATGCCCTCCTGCAGCAGCACCGCCAGTGCCGCCGTGGAGGCGACGATGCCCTTGGAGCCCATACCGGCCTCAGTCAGTCCCAGGTGCAAGGGGTAATCGCAGCGTGCGGCCAACGCCCGATAGACGGAGATGAGGTCCTGCACCCCGCTCATTTTGCACGAGAGCACGATGCGGTCGTGACCGAGGCCGATGTCTTCGGCGCGTCGGGCGCTGTCCAGGGCCGATACGATCAGGGCCTCATGCATGACCTCGGCGGCGTCCAGGGGCTCGGCCCGCGTCGCGTTTTCGTCCATGAGACGGGCCAGCAGGTCCTGGTCGAGGCTGCCCCAGTTGACGCCAATGCGCACGGGCCGATCAAAGCGGCAGGCCGTCTCGATCATGGCCGCGAACTGTTCGTCGCGTTTGCGCCCGCGGCCCACATTGCCCGGGTTGATGCGGTACTTGGCCAGGGCTTGGGCGCACTCGGGATATTGGGCGAGCAGCTTATGGCCGTTGAAGTGGAAGTCGCCCACGAGCGGCACGTCGAGGCCCATCTTGTCCAACTGTTCGCGAATCGCGGGCACCGCCGCGGCGGCCTCGGCGGTATTGACGGTGATGCGCACCAGCTCCGAGCCGGCGCGGGCGAGCTGGGCGACCTGTACGGCCGTGCCCACCGCATCGGCGGTGTCGGTATTCGTCATGGACTGCACGACGACTGGAGCGCTCCCACCGACCAGCACGTCGCCCACCCGCACGCCGACGGTGCGGTGCCTGGGGACCCGCGATTGCTCCGGCGGGACTTGGGTGGATAGCGGGACGGACATGGGGGCCGACACCTTGGAAACGAGACCTCGATGGGATATTCGGATTGAGGCGATAACGCAGAATGATACCATATCGTCCCCGCACACACCGACCGATTCCGTCTTCGGTCAGGGTGGGCCCGCAAAGTCCGTATAATGGGTGGGATATTGCCGGGAGCCTTCGCGCCGGCAGCACCGACGACCACAGAACGAGAGGAATTTCATGGGCAAGCACGCGCAACGCAAGCTGGACAAGCAGTCGGAGCCGGGCCTTTCGGCCACCCAGGCTGAACGGGCCGACCGTCACCATCTCTACCAGGAGGCGGTGCAGGCGGCCGAGACCGAGGTCGACTTCATGATCGATACGTATCGATCGCTGCGCGGGCGCGAGCCTCTCGTGCTGCGGGAAGATTTCTGCGGCACCGCCCTGCTGGCCGCCCAATGGTGCCGCACCGACCCGCAGCGCACCGCGCTGGGCGTCGATTTCTGCCCCGAAACCCTTGCCTGGGGCCGCGAGCACAATATCGAGCCGGCGGGCGAGGACGTGGCGAAACGTCTGACGCTGGTCGAAGCGGATGTGCGCACCGACTCCGATATCAAGGCGGACGTGACCTGTGCGTTCAATTTCAGCTACTGCACCTTCAAGACCCGCGACGAGCTTCGCCATTATTTCGAGACCGCGCGCGCTGGCCTGAAGGAGGACGGCATGCTGATGCTCGATCTGTTCGGCGGCACCGAAAGCTACGACACGCTCAAGGAGGAGACCAAGCTCAAGGGCCAGAAGGCGACCTACATCTGGGAGCACGCCAGCTTCAATCCCATCGACCACCGCATGACCTGCCACATCCACTTCCGCTTCAAGGACGGCTCGCGCATGGATAAGGCCTTCACGTACGAGTGGCGACTGTGGACGATGCCGGAGGTGCGCGAGTTGCTCGAGGAGGCGGGTTTCAGCAAGGTGCGGGTCTATTGGGAGCGCTTCGAGGACAGCGACGACGATGACGAATACCTCGAGGGTACGGGCGAGTATTACGAGGTCACCGAAGTCGAGAACCAGGAGTCCTGGATGAGCTATATCGTCGCCGAGGTCTGAGGCTCCGCGGTCGTGCCGGCCGCCCGGCCGCAACGCGCGTCATCAGGCTACGAGGCGCCGCGCGGTACCGGGTGGTACGGCGTGTGTCGGATTCGATCGTGGGTGTGCATCCGGTATTCGACGAAGTCCTCGACCTGGTCGAAGTGCATGAAGGGATTTCCGTCGGCCTGTTCTGCCAGGGTGGAGACCGGTTTCTCCGCGTAGTTGTGGCCCGGGTGGATCACCGTGTCGTCGGGCAGCTCGCTGCCGAGCCGGCGCAGCGTGTCGTACATCTGTTCGGGGTCGCCGCCGCTCAGGTCGCAGCGCCCGCAGCCGAACACGAACAGCGTATCGCCGGTGATGAGCTGGCCGCCCAGGTGGTAGCAGGCCGAGCCCGGCGTGTGTCCGGGCGTGTGCAGGACCTGGATTTCGGTCTCTCCCAGCTCGATGACGTCGCCGCCGTGGTGCAGCGTCGGCAGCTCCAGATAATGTCCCCAGAACTTCGCCTCGGGCTTGAGCAGGTGTAACTGCGCATCGTACTCGGCCAACACGTCCTCGATGCCGTTGATGTGGTCGTGGTGGCTGTGCGTGAGCAGGATGTCGCTGATGCGCACGCCGCGAGTGCGCGCGAGCTCCAGGACCTTGTCCACCTCCCACGCGGGGTCGACCACCGCGGCGCGGCCGCTGGCATGGTCCTGAATTAAATAGACGAAATTCTCCATGGGGCCCAGCTCCAGGGCCTCGATGGTGAAGGGGGTGGTATCGGCCATGGCGGTGTGCCTCCTTCAATGAAGCCGGATGCGTGACGTTCAGCCGAGCGCCTCGATCCAGCGCGTGTACAGGGCGTCGGCGGCGCGGCGCGACGCCACGATGCGCTCGTCCAGGCGGCTTTGTATCTGTTCGGCACTCTGGACGGTCGGCGCAGGGTCGTCAAGCTCGTCGGCGTAGAGGTGCGACCATTCGCTGACCATGGGTGCGGTCATCTCGACGTGGCACTGCAGGGCGAGGATGTTGTCGAGCACGAAGCCCTGGTGCTCGCAGGCCTCGCTGCGCAGGATATTCGCCGCACCGTCGGGCAGGCTGAAGGTCTCGCCGTGCCAATGGAAGACCTCGAAGGCCGGCGGCAGTCCGTTCAGCCAGTCACGGGCCGGTGCGCCATCCACGCGCTCGACCGGCAGCCAGCCGATCTCGCGCTGGCCGTTGGGCCCCACCTGGCCCCCCAAGGCCTTGGCAATGAGCTGGCCGCCCAGGCAGTGACCGAGCACCGGCCGGCCGGCATCGGCGGCACGGCATATCAGGGCGAACTCCCGCTGCACCCAGGGCAGGGGATCGTTCACGCTCATAGGGCCGCCCATGAAGATGAGCCCCGGAGCGTCGCCGAGTTCGGCGGGCACCGGCTCGCCCTGATCGACGGCGACGATCCGGTAGGCAACATCGTGACGTTCGAGAAACTCGCCCAGGTAGCCGGGGCCCTCGCAGGCGACGTGGCGAAAGATGAGCAGGGGACCCATGAGGCGGGCGCGCGTCGCTCAGGCGTTGCCGCTGCCCAGGACCTGGGCCTGTTGATCGCGGGCGAAGTCCAGCATGCGCTGCACCGAGACCAGGGCACGTCGGCGGATGGACTCTTCGACGTGAATCTCGTTGGCGCCCGTCTCCAGCGTCTCGGCGAGGTTGCGCAGGCCGTTCATGGCCATCCACGGGCAGTGCGCGCAGCTGCGACAGGTCGCGCCGACGCCGCCGGTCGGTGCCTCGATGAAGGTCTTGTCGGGGGCGGCCTGTTTCATCTTGTAAAAGATGCCGTTGTCGGTGGCCACGATGAACGTCGGCGCATCGAGCTCGGTGACGGCCTTGATGAGCTGCGTGGTGGAACCGACGACGTCGGCCATATCGATGACATCGCCCGGGGACTCGGGATGGACGAGCACCGCGGCTTCCGGATGCTGGGTCTTTAGCTTGGCCAACTCGCGGGCCTTGAACTCGTCGTGGACGATGCACGAGCCTTGCCACAGCAGCATGTCGGCACCAGTGGCCTTTTGGATGTAGCCGCCGAGGAACCGATCCGGGGCCCAGAGGATCTTCTCGCCGCGCTCGGATAGATAGCGCGCGACCTTGAGCGCGATGCTCGAGGTGACCACCCAGTCCGCGCGGGCCTTTACCGCCGCGCTGGTGTTGGCGTACACGACCACGGTGCGATCCGGGTTGGCGTCACAAAAGGCGCCGAAGGCATCGGCGGGGCAGCTCAGGTCGAGCGAGCACTCGGCCTCGAGGGTGGGCATCAGCACCCGTTTTTCGGGATTGAGGATCTTGGCGGTCTCGCCCATGAAGCGCACGCCCGCGACCACGAGGGTGCTGGCCGGATGCTCATTGCCGAAGCGTGCCATATCGAGGGAGTCGGAGACGTAGCCGCCCGTCTCTTCGGCCAGCATCTGCAGGTCCGCGTCGACATAATAGTGCGCAACGAGGGCAGCATCCTGCTCCTTGAGCAGGCGTTTTATGCGGCCAATCAGGGCCTCGCGCTCTTCGCCCGTGACCGGGGCAGGGCGCTGGGCATGCCATGCACGGTCGCGGATGGCCGCCTCGTCGACGGCGGGAATGGATGCAGCCACACTCATCAGATACCTCCCCGGTCCATTGCCCGACCCTTCGTCGGCGGAGCCGGCTCGTGTATTGCAAGAAAAGATATCTAGCTTAGCCAATTATGATTGGTGCCGGAAGGGCCAATTCCAAGCCCCGCGCGGTCCCTGACGGGCGGCCCCCGGCGGCGCGGCGCCCCTTCGGGGCAGCGGCGGCATGCTATAGTCGCCTATAAAGGGGTGTGGGGCCCGCGACGGTCGCGGCCGACCGCCCGCCGGCCCGTGGCTTGGTGGCGCGTCCTGACCGGGATGCGGCGCGGAGAGGCGACGATGGGGACCTTGAGCTACAGCGTCGGCGATAAAGAACACAAGGTGCTGTGCAACAGCGTCTTGACCATCGGCCGTGACAAGAGCAACGACGTGGTGTTGAGCGATCTGATGGTCTCGCGCAACCATGCGGTCATCCGCCGCCTGGGCGATGGCGAGTATTATCTCATCGACAGCGGCAGCTCCAACGGCAGTCGCCTCAACGACCAACGCGTCGCCGCCCCGACCCGCCTGAGCGATGGCGATACCATCTGCATCGGTCGCACTTGTTTCGTGTTCAAGCAGGACGCCACACCACGCCAGTACATCGATTCCCTCTCCTTTCAAGAGACGATTATCCTCGACAGCCCAGAGATCAAGGACATCACAATCCTCGTGGCCGACATTCGGGGGTTCACCTCCCTGTCCGAGCAGGTGCCGATTCAGACACTCACCAAAATGATGAGCAAATGGTTTCACGACGTGAGCAACGTTATCTACAAGAACGATGGCGCGGTGGATAAATTTATCGGCGACTGCGTCTTTGCGCGTTGGGAGGCCGAGCAGGTACCGCGTAACGTCCTCAAGGCCATGAAGACGGCATGGCTAATCGGCGCGCTCACCGAGCGCCTGTCCGCCCACTTTCCCGAGCTTCCCGGCAAGCTGCGCATCGGCGTGGGTATCAACACGGGCAAGGCCTCGGTGGGAATCGGCGCGGACAACACGGCCCTGGGTGACGCGGTCAACACCGCCTTCCGGTTGGAGAGCGCGACGAAGGCCATCGGCACCGATGTGGTGATGAGCGCGAGCTCCTATAAACACCTGCCGGAACAGTTCTGGAAGGACAACGAGAGACGGGTGCGCCTGCGCGGGAAGAAGGAGCCCATGCGCGTCTGTGCGCTGAGCTTCCCCCAGCTCGAGGCGGTCTTGCAATCGGTGCGTATCGCCTGACTCCCCCGGAGCCCGGCCAATGCGCCGGGACGTTTCAGGAGGATGCCGGCGGTTCGTGGTCGTCGTGGGATTGCAGCAGCGTGATTTCCTGCAGCAGGGCCTCCATGTCCAGCTTGATGCGGTTGGCGATACGGGCGGCTTGATCGGCCTGCTCCCAGTCGTTGGATTCGGGGTCCCCGCTGCGCATCACATTCTGGCCGCGGGCGGCGATGGCGGCCTCGTGGTCGGGAATGAACTGGCCGAGAAAGACGTAACCCTGGATCAACCCGTCGCGCAGGCGTTCATCGCCGTCGCCCAGCTCCCAGAGCAGCAGTTGGATCGCCTCTTTGATCGTGTCGCGGTCGTGGGGAAGCAGTGATACCGGCAGTCCCGAGACCGAAGGTTCCACCTCGGAGAGTACGGCGCCGTAGTCGGTGAGAACCTTCTCCGCTGCCCTGACTCTCGCCTCGTATTGCGCCTCGTCCACGGTCTGTCCCCCCTGCAGGTCAATTCCATTATAGGGCAGTGTGCGAGCGTGCGCGCGCCGAGCTGACCCCCGGCGGGTTTCAACGCCGAGGCTTGAGCTCAGTGCGTCCGCGGCAGCAGCCCACCGCCAGGCGCTGCGGCCGGACCAGGGGCGCTCGGGTTCAGGTAGTGTTGCAGGTCGGGCAGGTGATGGCCGTAAAACCGAATCACGCCTTGTGGAGAGACCAGGACGATGGTGGGGGTGCCAATGACGCCATAGGCCTTGACGAGCGAGGGCTTCCGGGCGTCGTCGTTGAGTACCAGATAGTCGATGTCGTGATCTTCGACGTAGGCCTGAACGTCGGGTCGGTCCTCATAGCCGATGTCGATGGCCGCCAGGGTCAGCCCCTGATCGCGATAACGCTCGTCGATCGCCTTGAAGTCCGGGATCAGGGCCTGGCAGAACGGACAATGCGTCGACCAAAACACCAGCAGCACGTAGCCCTGTTCGCGTAGCCCGTGCAGACTGTGGACCGTGCCGTCGAGCGCATCGAGCGTGAAGTCCGGCGCCACTGTGCCGATGCGTTGTCCGGGGAAGGAGGATTGCCGGGCGTCGCGGGCGGTGTCATCGGGTGTCGCAGCCAGCCCGGGCGGGGCCGCCAGGGCGAGCAGTACGACGAATATTGCTATTTGGTTCACAATACGGGACATTTGGGCCTCCACCCGGTACTGTCATTATTGCCAATGCGTGTGCCGCGCAGTATTGCCGACTCGGGACCTGTGTTAAAGTTCCGCGCGCTTGTGCCCAACGTTAGAGTGCCCGCCCAATCGGGCGCAGACAAAATGACCGCAGAAATTGCCAATATAATAACGCTTCTCGGTGCGAAGGTCGTGCGCGTCGTCCCATGGCTGGGGCCGGCCGGAACCGCAACCTTCGCATTGCTGCTGCTTTGGCCGCGGATGCGCGGCAAGGTTCGTGAGCGGCGCATGCGCCGGGTCATCGAACGGTGCGGCCTCGATTTTGTCAAAGATGTCATGTTGCCCGATGGGATGGATGGCATTACTCACATCGATTATCTGCTGTTGCGGCCCGATACCATCGTCGTTGCCGACTTGAAGAGGTATCAGGGGATTCTGTTCGGTGCTGAGCACATCGACCAGTGGACGCAGCTCGTCGGTCAAAAAAGCTTCAAGTTCCCCAATCCGCTGTTCAAGAACGAGCTGGATGTGATGGCGGTGAAGGCCCAGGTGCCGGCGGCGCCGATTACCGGGCGCGTGATCTTCTCCGATGAAGGCAGTTTCCCCAAGGGTATCCCCGCCGGGGTTTCGATGCTCGGCACGTTGGCGCAGGATCTCGGCGTGAGCGGTTCGAGCGGCCAGGGTTCCGATGCCGCAGGCTCGGCGGCGCCCCGCGAGCCGTCGGCGGCGGTCGCCAGCGCGTGGCAGGCGCTGCGCAGCGCGCTGGCGCAGGCCAGCGCCGGCGGTGCGAGGGAGCGCGGGCGCGGCGGTGGCAGCGGCATTGTCATGGCCTCGCTGCTCCTGGCGCTCTCTTGTGCCTGGGCGCTGTGGATGCTGCGCGCCACGCTGTTCGGATAGGCACGACCATGCTCGATTCGCTTCAAAAGCTCTTCGATCGGTATCTCGACCCTCAGGCCCCCGGCGGCGAGCGTGAGCGCCAGCAGGCGCTGCAGGTTGCCGCCGCGGCGCTGCTCATCGAAGTGATGCAGGCGGACTATGATGTCAGTGATGACGAGCGCAGGGCGGTCACCCGCGCCGTTCGTCAGACGTTCCGCCTGTCCGAGGCGGAGGCCGGCGAGCTGATACACCGCGCCGAAAGCGAGGCGATGAACGCGACATCCCTCTATCAGTTCACCTCGCTCATCAACGATCGGTTCTCCTACTCGGACAAGGCCGACGTCATCGAGCAGATGTGGCAGGTGGCCTATGCCGACGGCGAGCTCGACAAATACGAAGAACACCTGATCCGCAAGGTCGCCGACTTGATTTACGTCTCCCACAGCGATTTCATTCGCGCCAAGCTCAGGGCAGCGGGCGAGGAGGGCGCCTGAGCGCGCAACCCCCTCGTCGGCCCGTGTGCCGACGTGCGTAGCAGCCGGTAGAGGGAACGCGTCATCGACGAACACGGCGCGCCATTCATGCCTCGTTATTGAAGCCGTATCGAATCGCCGGGATTGGAACGGCTGCATCGTCCCGGCCGGGCTGGCCCGGGGAGGGACACTGGTCCGGCAAATGTGATTCAATACATGACATGCGGTGGTTTGCACAATTATGGTATGAATGGATTAGACCATGAGTGAACCGGACCACGACCGGCGAAGGCGATCGGCTCAGGGTATGAGTGCATCGGAACCAATACGACGGGGGACGCACCTGTCAGGCGACTTGGGCGCGGGGGAATGACGTTGCGGCGTGTGACGCGGCGTTTGCGATTGGCGCTGTTCTGGGGCGCCGCTTTCGGTCTGTTCCTTTCGTGGGCGCCCGCGGCTCCGGCGGCGAGCGATTCGGCGCATCCGGCGACCGAAGGGCGCGTGGCGCGCGCCTTGTTTACCACCGACGTGGTCAATCGCGAGCCGGTGGATCGCGTCCTGGTACTCAGTAATGCCAAGGACGAGATCTACTTCTTCACCGATCTGCGCCACATGCAGGGCAAGACGATCATCCATCGCTGGATGTACAAGGGCAAGGTGGTGGCGAGCGTCCCCTTCAAGGTCAAGGGCCCGCGTTGGCGGGTCTATTCCAGAAAGCAGCTGGATCCCAAGGAACTGGGCAAGTGGACGGTGATCGTCACCGACAGCAAGGGCTGGCCGCTGAAGGCGGGGATATTCCGCTATGTCGCCGCGGGTGGTTCGGGCAAGAACGCCCCCGTCATTCTGCCGCCAGACGCCGACGAATAACGTCGTCCCCTGTCTTCGAACGACTCTTTGTGTTGAGCGCTATTGGGCGCCGGGGTGGCCGGGTACCGGCGGTGCCGGTGTAGTGGACGTTGTTCCGGCCGGCGCGGACGGTTCGGGCGCCGGGGCGGCAACGACCGGCGGGGCCGACGACGGCGCGTTGTCCGCCTCGCTGCGGGTGTCGTTGGCGTTGGGCCGCGCGTCCGGGGATCCCTTGAACATCGGCACGCTGTTCAATTTCTTGCGCCACTCGCGCAGCAGCGTTGAGAACTCGCCTTCGGCCTGTTCGACCACCTTGGCTTCCTGGCGCGAACGCGCCTCGGCCAGGCGCGCTGCGCGTTCACGCCGGGCGGTGGCACTGTCCGCGGACTGTTCGGCCTGTCCGCTGGCGAGTCGCGCTTTCAGGCTGGACCAGGGCACCTCACTGATGCCGTAGGCGACTCCGACAGCCACAACGAGCGTGGCGGCAATCGCGACGATGCCGCGCCGGGAGGGGCGGGGCGTCGACCGCGCCTTGGGGGCCGGCCGGTTCGTGCTGCGCTTGGAGCCGCTGCCGATGCTACCGGCGCCATAGGAGCTCGGCGAGGCCTCGAATACCGCCCGGTTGGCGCTCGGTGCCTCGGTTACAGTCGGCGCCGCTTCGGCGGCCGGCGGCGGGGCGGGACTGGCGGCAGGGGGCGGCGGGGCGGGTTTGACCTCCGGGGCGGGGGCCGGCTCCGGCTCCTCAATGCTGATGAATTCGTCTCCGAATCCCTCGTCATCGATCGTGACGGTCGCGGGCTCGGGCGAGGGGGTGGGCGGCGCCGCCGGCGCAGCCGGTGTCGCCCTTGGCGGGGGGATGTCGTTCAGCTTGCCGCCCGAATTGGGCTCGACAAAGACGAAGATGTCCTCTTCGCCTTCCAGGATCAGCTTATTATCCACCCGGCGCAGCCCGGTATGGATGGCGTGCTCGGCGCCGCTGCGCTGCTGGCGCCGCTTCTTTTCGACCGTTTGCAGGCGCTTGGCGATGGTCGCGGCCATTTGGCGCGCCTCTTCGGCTTTTTTGAGGCGCGATTCGGCCGTGGTCAACACGTCGGCTGCGCGAGACTCGGCCTGCTGTCGGGCGGCCTCGGCGGCCGCGGCTCGGCGCGCCTCCTCTTCGGCCCGTCGCTGGGCCGCCTCGAGCTCGGCCTGGGCACGGCGGGCCGCCTCGGCCTTGTTGCGGGCCGCTTCACGCATGGCCTCTTCGCGGGCCGCCTCGGCTTCCGCCTTGAGACGTTCGGCCTCTTCGAGGGCTTCGCGCCGCATTCTTTCGGCCTCTTCACGCAGGCGCCGCGCCTCCTCCTGGGCGGCCTGGCGGGCCGCCTCGGCCGCCTTGGTCTGCTCGGCGGCCTCCATCGCCTGGCGCCGGGCGGCCTCGATCTCGGCCTCTTTACGCGCGCGCTCCTCGGCCAGGATGCGTTGTGCCTCCTGTTCCGCCTCTCTGCGGGCCGCGTCTGCCTCCTGCTCGGCGCGTCGGCGTGCCGATTCGGCCTCGGCCTTGAGGCGATTGGCCTCCTCCAGCGCCGCCAGACGCGCGGCCTCCGCGGCCTTGGCCTGCCGTTCGGCCTCAGCGGCCTGACGGCGAGTGGCCTCGATTTCGGCCTCCTTACGCCCCATCTCCTCGGATCGGACCTTTTCGGCCTCGGCCTGGGCTGCAGCGCGGGTCTTCTCTGCCGCGGCCGAGCGCTGGGCCTCCTCTTCGGCGCGACGCCGCGCCGCCTCGGCCTCGGCCTTGAGGCGGTCCGCCTCCGCTTGGGCCGCCACACGGGTCTGTTCGGCCGCTTGGGAGTGTTGGGCGACCTGCTGAGCCGCGGCCTTGCGTGCGGACTCGGCCTCGGCGCGGACCTTTTCCAGCTCCATTTCCGCCGCGCGCAGCGCCGATTCATGGTTCTTGGCGAGCTTGGTCTGCTCGGCGGCTCGGCGCTTGATATCGCCGATCTCGTCTTTTTGTTCCGCTGCCTGGGCTTGGCGCAGGCGCTCGGCCTCCTGGTCGGCGGCCTGGCGCGAAGCCTGGGCCTCCGCCTTGAGTCGGTCGGCCTCGGACTCGGCTTGCTTCTGGGCCGATTCGGCCTGTGCCAGTCGTCTTTTCGCGTCGTCGGAGGAGCCGGCGGCCTTGCTCGGCGCGGCGGATGCGGTAGCGGCGGCCTGCTTGGCGCCCGTTTGCGCGGCGGCGCCCTGCAGCCCCTCCTCGAGGACGTAGGCGGGCAGACCCTGTTGACTCATCAGGAAGGCGGCGGCGCGGCTGCGTGAGCCGTCGTCGCAGTAGACGATATAACGCTGCTCGGCCTCGAGGTTGCCGAGCTTGAGCCTGAGCACGGACAGCGGGATATTGACGGCCCCGGGCAGTGCACCTTGATGGAACTCCTCCGGACCGCGTACGTCGACAAGCACGGCGCCGCTCTTGGTCAGGGCGGGAAGGTCTTTGGCCGAGATCGAACGCAGCAGCGGGTTGACCAACAGCGCGTTGAAATCATCCTTGCTCAGGCGCATCAGAACGCCGTCTTCTAGCATGGTGATGGTGGCGTTGCGCGTACCGCCGGTGATGAGCGCCTCTTCGCCGAAACCGTCGCCCACGCCCAGGGTCGCCAGGTTGACGTCCTTCATCTTGGGGGCCGGGCGGCGCGAGACCTGGCAGCGGCCCAGCTTGACGATGTAGTAGTACTCGTCCCGGTCGCCCTGGTGGATGATTACCGTGCCCTTTTTCGCCGGGACCTCTTCCATGCGCATGATCAGCGCCTGGATGTTCTCGGTGGGCAGGTTGAGGAAGGCCGGCGATTGAAGGAAACGGAACATCCAGACGCTGGCGTCGTCGTCGCCCGAGATCTCGGTGACCTCATAGGCCCCCGGCGGGCCGTCGCTCAGCAGGATTTCGAGCAGGTCGGTATCCACCGAAAGAATCGTCGCGGCGGTCTTGGTGCGTGCCGTGCAGGTGCGCGGCAGCTCGGGCACCAGGGGCTCGCGGGCCTCGGCGGTCTTGGCCTTGACCACACGGCTGCCCAGCTTGCCGTGGGCGGTCAGCTCGATCTGACCGGACAGGAGGTACAGCGCACGGCGATCGCGTTCGCCCTGGCGGAATAACAGGCGGCCGGCGGGCATGTCTTCGACTTCCGCCTTTGCGACGAGCTCGTCGAGCTTGTCGTAGCTCAGCGAGCCGAAGGGCTCGAGGGTCTTGACGAGCTTTCTGTCGATGCTGGTCTTGGATGCCATGTCGGCCGTGCCTGGTCTTACCGTGCTTGGGGGCGTGGTTCCCGCGACGGTGTGCGGGACGCGGCGCAAGGGCGCCGCTCGCCGAGCGCCGCGCCTTTTCAAACAAGCTTAGTCGCCCACGTCGGGGCGCATTGTGAAACACCTCACAAATGAATGAGATAGCGGCCCCATCTAAACAGCTTACTAGAACCTGCGGGCGAAAAACATCTCTGCCCCGCGAAACTGGCCCCCATCGACCCGCAGACCGACGTGGCCGGTGCGGTCCACATTGACGTCCAGCCCCCCGAAATAGCCGGTCCTGGTGTCCTGGTGGAAGCCGGTTGTCCGGTTGACGCTGCCGCTCAGGCGCTGATCGCCGTTGAGGACGCCATAACGGGCGCCGGCGAACAGACGCAGCCGCGCGCTGGGGCGAACGCCCGCGACCACCTCGGCCCACGCCTGATGCCAGGTGAGGGTGATGTCCTGGTCGCTCGCCGGAGAGGTATCCAGGCGGTGGTAGCTGTAATGAACGGACACGGCGGCATCGAACCGGCGCGAGGAGAGCAGATGGCCGCGCAGGGCTATCCCCCCGTAGTAGCCGTTGGGCGCTTGGCCGGCGAGGTCCGGATTGTCTGCCTGGGTGATGTCTTCGTAACCCGCGCTGAGCAGGCCGTCCAGCCCGGGCCCCAGGCTCTGGGTCAAGGTCACCCCCAGGCGCTCGACGGTGCTGTCGTAAGTAACGCCGTCGTAACGCAGCCGGGTGTTGCTGCGCTCCAGGTGCAGGGCGAAATCGACCAGTTGATCGCCGAGGTCGGGTCCGCGATAGGTGCCGGCCGCGGCGATGTTGGACAGGGCGCCCGACACGAGTATCAGCGCCAGCCAGGCGAATCCGATGGGATGTCGGTACATGAGTATCCTCGGGAAAGGCGCGAGGGCTCGCCGCGATGGACGGGTCTGTGAACGGGCGCCGCGCGGCAACGATCCATCATAGCATTCGTGCGAGCGCGTTGGATCGACGCCCCGGCGGGCCGTGATCGTCGCCACAAAAATTTGTCACTCACGGGGTTTGCTTTTACGATGTACTCGGGCCTTCGGCGCAGATTGTGCGCGGCGGAGGCCGACCGCGGGTACTTGCGGCAGGAGAGGGAGGACATGCGCAGAGAAAAGTTTGAGCCGTTGGGTGTGCCGGATATCGCGGACAGAGGCGCTGACTGGTCCAAGTCAACCGAACAGGAGCCGCGGGGCGGGCGGGTCACCGCCCTGGACCGCCGGCTTGCGCGCCAGCTGTTGGCGGCGGTCGGCTCGCCCCCGTTTCGCCTTGTGCTTTGGAACGGCGAGACGGTCGCCGGTTCCGACGACAAGAACAGCCTCGTCGTGCGTTTCCGGGATCGCGGCGCGATGTTGGGCCTGCTTTACGATCCCGAACTGCGCTTCGGGGACCTCTACAGCTCGGGGCGCATCGACGTTGAGGGCGACCTGCTCGAGTTCGTCGAAACAGCCTACCGCGCGCTGGATGTGAAGCTCGCCCACAGCCCATGGCACCATCGCCTGTCTCGGCTGCGCAACCGCCCGCGCAGCAACAGCCTGACCGGTTCGCGTAGCAACATCCATCACCATTACGACCTGGGTAACGAGTTCTATCGGCTGTGGCTGGATCGCGAGGTGATGCAGTACACCTGCGCCTATTACCCGGACCCGACCATGACCCTGGAGCAGGCGCAGGTGGCCAAGCTGCACCACGTCTGCCGCAAGCTGCGCCTGCAGCCGGGGCAGACGGTCGCCGAGGCCGGTTGCGGCTGGGGTGGTCTGGCGCGCTTCATGGCCAAGCATTACGGCGTCAAGGTACGCGCCTACAATATCTCCCACGAGCAGGTCAGTTTCGCCCGTGAGCGTGCGGCCGAGGAGGGGCTGGCCGAGCGTGTCGAGTACGTCGAAGACGACTACCGCAACATTCGCGGCGATTTCGATGTCTTCGTCTCGGTGGGTATGCTCGAGCACGTCGGCACCGACCACTACCGCGAGCTCGGCGGCGTCATCGACCGTTGTCTCAAGGACGACGGCCGCGGCCTTATCCACACCATCGGGCGCAATCAGGCGGGGCTGATGAACGCCTGGATCGAGAAGCGCATCTTCCCCGGCGCCTACCCGCCGACCCTGGGTCAGATGATGGAAATCTTCGAGCCCTGGGAATTCTCCGTGCAGGATGTGGAGAATCTGCGCCTGCACTATGCCCGCACGTTGACACACTGGCTGGAGCGTTTCGACCAGAACCTCGACAAAATCGAGGACATGTTCGACGAACGCTTCATCCGGGCGTGGCGCCTGTACCTCGTCGGTTCGATTGCGGCCTTTACCACCGGCTCCCTGCAGCTGTTCCAGGTGGTGTTCGAGCGCCCGCGGACCAACGAGCTGCCCTGGAGCCGCGCTCACCTGTATGCGGGTGACCACCCGCAATAAGCTTTGGAGGTCGCCAGGAGTTCCATGGAAACGACGGATGTCTTGATCGTCGGCGGCGGGCCAGCGGGGTCGACCCTGGCCTGGCGCCTGCGCGATGCCGGTCTGCACGTGTCCATCATGGACAAGCGCGAATTTCCGCGCGACAAGGTCTGCGCAGGCTGGATTACTCCGGCGGTGGTCGAGGAGCTGGCCCTGGATACGGCCGATTACCGCAAGGAGCGGACCTTCCAGCCGATCCACGGCTTTCGCATCAGCCACCTGGGGGGCAAGGAGGTCGAGAGCCGTTACGACGGCGAGCCCGTGAGCTTCGGCATCCGCCGCTGCGAGTTCGACGAGTACCTGCTGCGCCGCGCCGCCGCCGAAGCACGCACGGCGCTGCGTCTGGGTGAGGCCTTCAAAGGCATGCGCCGCGAGGACGGCGCGTGGGTGGTGAACGATGACCTGCGCGCGCGTCTTGTGATTGGGGCCGGCGGGCACTTCTGTCCCGTGGCCCGGGCGCTGGGGGCCAAGCTCGGTTCCAGCGAATCGGTGGTCGCGGCCCAGGAGATCGAGTTCGAAATGAGCCCGGCACAGCGCGCCGCCTGTCCGGTCGACGGCGAGGTGCCCGAGCTCTATTTCTGCCGCGACTTGAAGGGTTACGGCTGGGTCTTTCGCAAGGGCGACTGGCTCAACGTTGGCCTGGGGCGCGAGGACAATCACAAGCTCTCCGAGCATGTGGCGGAATTTCGGCAGTTCCTGATCGACCAGGGCCGGATCCCGTCGGATACGCCGGTCAAGTTCCACGGCCACGCCTATCTGTTGTACCTGCATGCCCCGCGGCCGGTGGTGGCCGACGGCGCCATGCTCATCGGCGATGCTGCGGGCCTGGCCTATCCCCAAAGCGGCGAGGGTATTCGCCCGGCCATCGAATCGGCCCTGATGGCTGCCGAGGTGATCCGGGCCGCCGACGGTGACTACGCGCAGGCACGTCTGGCGCCGTATCAGGCTCGTCTGACCGAACGCTTCGGTGATCGGCCGAGCGATGTCGGCATCGCCTCGCTGCTGCCCGACGGGCTCAAGCAGTTCATCGCCTCCCGCCTGCTTGCCACCCGCTGGTTCACCCGCGGCGTGGTCATGGACCGCTGGTTTCTGCATACCCATCAGCCCGTTCTGCGCGTCGGTACCGCCTGAGGCCCGTCGGTCGCCCCCTCGGGTGCCGCCTGCCGGCGCAATGGCGTAGAATCCTGCCCTGAGTTCCCCACCAGGGGCCGGCGCCGGACCGCGAGCCAGGCGCCGGCCGAGCGCCGATCCGAAGATTCCGTGTCCACTGAGCCCTCCGCCACCACGCCCACCCTCGATGCTATCGCCCGATCCCTGGACGATGCCCTCGGTCGCGATCGGCACGGCCTGCGCCGTCGTCTGAGCCGCCTGCGCCGCGCAGCCAAACAGGGACAGCCCAAGGCCGGGGCGGTACGCGCGCTGGCTGCCGACGTCGAAGCCTCGTGCCAGCGCCGCGAGGCGCGCCGGGCCGCAGTCCCGCCCATCCGCTACCCTGAGGCGCTGCCGGTATGCGAGCGCCGCGAGGAGATCGCCGCGGCCATTCGCGATCATCAGGTCGTCGTGGTCTGCGGTGAGACCGGTTCGGGCAAGACCACACAGCTGCCAAAGATCTGTCTGGAGTTGGGCCGCGGCGTCGGCGGCTATATCGGCCATACCCAGCCGCGGCGCCTGGCGGCGCGCAGCGTTTGCGCGCGCATCGCCGAGGAGCTCGGTGCCGGGAGGGATGCCCGTGCGAATTCGGGCGGCGCTGTCGGTTACAAGGTGCGCTTTCACGACACCGTGGGGGAGGGCGCCTATATCAAGCTCATGACCGACGGCATCTTGCTCGCCGAGGTCCAGGGCGATCGCTTTCTCGACCAGTACGACACGCTGATCATCGACGAGGCGCACGAGCGCAGCCTCAACATCGACTTTCTGCTCGGTTATCTCAAGGATCTGCTGCCGCGTCGGCCCGACCTGAAGCTCATCATCACCTCGGCGACCATCGACCCCGAGCGCTTCTCCCGCCACTTCGGCGATGCGCCGGTTATCGAGGTCTCGGGGCGTACCTATCCGGTGGATATCCGCTATCGTCCCGTGCGCGGCGAGGACGAGGACGAACGCGATCGCGACCTGCAACAGGCCATCCTCGACGCCGTGGACGAGGTCTGCGCCATCGGCCCGGGCGATGTGCTGATCTTTCTGCCCGGCCAGCGCGAGATTCGCGACACGGCCGAAGCGCTGCGCAAGCACCACCCGCCGCACACGGAGATATTGCCTCTGTACTCGCGCCTGTCGGCCGCCGAGCAGGATCGGGTCTTTCACCCGCACGGGGGACGGCGCATCGTGCTTGCCACCAACGTCGCCGAGACCTCGCTGACCGTGCCCGGGATCCGCTACGTCATCGACCCGGGTTACGCACGACTCAACCGTTACAGCTACCGCAGCAAGGTGCAGCGCCTGCCGGTGGAGAAGATCTCGCAGGCCTCGGCCAATCAGCGTGCCGGGCGCTGCGGGCGCGTCAGTGCAGGCGTGTGTATACGCCTGTACAGCGAAGAGGATTTCGGCGCACGTGAGGCGTTCACGCCGCCGGAAATTCTGCGCACCAATCTGGCGGGCGTGATCCTGCAGATGCAGGCCCTGGGTCTGGGCGCGGTCGAGCGCTTTCCCTTTGTCGAAGCGCCCGATACGCGTCATGTCAACGACGGCTACCGTCTGCTGCAGGAGCTCGGCGCGGTCGACGAACGCCGGCACATCACGGCCATCGGGCGCGAGCTGGCCCGCCTGCCCATCGACGTGCGTCTGGGGCGCATGCTGCTGGCGGCGCGTGAGGAGCGCTGCCTGGCAGAGGTCCTCATCATCGTCTCGGCGCTGGCGGTGCAGGACCCGCGTGAGCGCCCGCTCGAGGCACAGGCGCAGGCCGATGCGGCGCACGAGGCCTTTGCGGACGAGCATTCGGACTTCGTCTCCTATTTGAAGCTCTGGACCTTCTACCAGGAGCAAAAGCGCCACCTGTCGCACAGGAAGCTGCGTGCCCTGTGTCGGGAGCGCTTCCTGTCCTACCTGCGCCTGCGCGAATGGGAGGACATCCACCGCCAGCTGGCCGCGCAGCTGAGTGGAATGGGGATGACAATCAACAGAACGCCGGTAGAGGGTGACGAGGGCTATGCGGCGATTCACCGGGCGCTGTTGCACGGGTTGCTCGGAAACGTCGCGATGCGCCGCGATGCGCGCAGCCATCTGGGCGCGCGCAATCTCCAGCTCCAGGTCCACCCCGGCTCGGCACTGGCCAAAAAGCCGCCCAAGTGGCTGGTGGCGGCCGAGTTGGTGGAGACGACGCGACTGTATGCGCGCACGGTGGCGCGGATTGAGCCGGCCTGGATAGAGCCGGTCGCGGGCCACCTGCTCAAGCGCAGCTATTCGGAGCCGCACTGGGAGCGGCGCGCGGGCCGGGTGGCGGCGTTCGAACGCGCCACGCTCTACGGCCTGCCCGTGGTGGCGCGGCGCAAGGTCAATTACGGCCCGATCGATCCCGTCGCCGCGCGGGAGTTGTTTATCCGAGGGGCCCTGGTCGAAGGAGACTTTCAGACACGCGGCGGCTTTCTGGTCCACAACCGCGCCCTGCTCGAGGAGGTCCAGGGACTGGAGCACAAGGCGCGGCGGCGCGACATCGTGGTCGACGAGGACACGCTGTACGCGTTCTACGATCGGCGCTTGCCCGCGGAGGTCTATGACGGCGTACGCTTCGAACGCTGGCGCAAGCAGGCCGAGGCGCAAACGCCGAATCTGTTATACCTGCGCCGCGAGGACCTGCTGCGCAAGGACGCGCGGGCGGTCAGCGGCGAGCGTTTCCCCGATACGCTGGCATTGGGCGATGCGGTATTGGCGCTGCATTACCACTTCGAGCCCGGCCATGCGGAAGACGGCGTGACCGTGGACGTGCCCTTGCCGGTGTTGAATCAACTGTCGGCGGCGAACCTGGACTGGCTGGTGCCCGGGCTGCTCATGGACAAGGCCGTCGCCCTCATCAAATCCCTGCCCAAGTCGCTGCGGCGCAACTTCGTGCCGGCCCCGGATTTTGCCGCCGCCGCTTTGGAGGGCGCGACGTCGCGCGAACGGCGGTTGACCGAGGTGTTGGGCGAGGTGCTCGAGCGTATGACGGGTGTGGCGGTGCCGGCCGAGGCGTGGTGCGTCGAAGAGCTGCCCGAACACCTTCATATGCGTGTGCGCGTGATCGATGCCCAGGGCGGCGAACTCGCCAGCGGTCGCGACCTGGACGTTCTGCAGGCGCGGTGGGGCGAACGGGCCCGTGCCGCGTTTGAGTCCGAAGCCAGTGCCGATACCAATGCCGGTCGCGGTGCCGAGCGGGCGGCGCCCGGGCACGATGGAATTACAAAGTGGGACTTCGGGACCCTGGAGACGGCCGTGTCGGTCGAGCGCGGCGGGCTGACCCTGCAGGCCTATCCGGCGCTGGAGGATCGGGGCAAGAGCGTGACCCTGCGCCTGCTGGACAGCGCCGAACAGGCGCGGGCGATGACCCGCGGCGGGCTGCGGCGTCTGTACATGCTGGCCCTGGCGGACAAGGTCAAATATCTGCGCCGCAACCTGCGCGAGATCGACACGATGTGTCTGCAGTTCTCAGCGGTGGGGCGCTGCGAGGCGCTCAAGGACGATCTGATCGCCTGTGCCTTCGATCGAGTGTTTCTCGACGAGCACACCTGGCCGCGCACCGGCGCGGAGTTCGCCGCCCGGGTGGAGGCCGGTCGGGGGCGCGTCATCGAGGTGGCCGACGGGATCGCCGCCCAGGCGGGCGCGGCGCTGGCCGCCTACCATGACGTGGCCAAGCGCGTGCGCGGCAGTATTCCGCCCTCGTGGATGCATGCGGTCAAGGACATTCGCGAACAGCTCTCGGGGCTGGTTTATCCGGGGTTTGTCAGCGCAACCCCGCCGGCGCAGCTCGCTCACCTGGCGCGTTACCTGCACGCCATTTCCCGCCGACTGGACAAGCTCGATCGGAATCCGGCGCGCGACCGCGAACAGATGCTGGTGCTGCGCCCGCTGTGGGAAGCCTACCGGCAGCGGGCGCAGGCCGCCGAGGGGACCGGGATCGCAGGCGCGGGGGCAAGCGGCGACTCGGCCCTGGCACAGTTTCATTGGCTGCTGGAGGAGTGGCGCGTCTCGCTGTTCGCCCAGGAGCTCAAAACGGCCCAGCCCGTCTCCGAGCAGCGGCTGCGTCAGGCGTGGCAGGCGTTGTCGGGCACTTGACCGGGTGTCGTCACGCCGCGTCCGCGGCGCTGCCGCCCGTGTGGCCGCGGTAGGCCGCGATCAGGCGCATGGCTTGGGTGCGGCAGCGTGCGTCCAGCGCCATGGCGTGCTCCAACGCGGTAACGCCCGCCGGTTCGCCGCAAGACAGCAGCAGTCGACCGGCCTCGAGCAGTTGAGCGGCGTCGTCAGGATGTTCGCTCACCAGGCGCTTGAACAGCGGTACGGCGGCGGACTTGTCGAGATGTTTGGCCACAAGGCGTGCGTGCATCCATGCTTCGCGCGGTTCGAGAGCACCGCGTTGGGCACGTGCATTGAGCGTCTTGAGTACCTGCAGCTCGCGCTGATACTTGGTATGGCGCTGCTGCCACTCGGCCAGGTGTCCGCGCAGCCAGCTTTTGTCCAGTCGGGCGCACAGATTGGGCAGGGCGGCGCCGAGCAGCGCGGCCGTCGCCGTTTCTCCGCCGGTCGCCGCGGGTAGGTGACCGTGTTCGTGACCGATGTTGTCGAGCCGCTCGGCCAGGCCGGGCTGCAGCGCATCGCCGTCGCGACGCATGGCCTCGGTCAGCCACCGCTGGGGCTCGCTGCGCTGCAGCAGCGTGGGCAGCGCCTGGATCAGCCGGCTGTAGGGTCCCATCGGCGGAGTCGCGTGTTTGTATGCCAGGCGCCAGAAGGGCGGCCAGAATCGCTCCTTGAGCAGACGTGGATAGACGGTCAACGCCGACACGAGCTCGACGACGACGCGATCGTTGACGGTATCCAGTGCGTATTGATCGCCCTCGAGCTCATCGCGACGCACCGTATAGCGGGCGGCGAACGTGAACAGCCGCGCGTACCAAAGAAAGCACACCTGTAGCAGCCAACGCACTTTCGGTGGCTGCAGACGATAGAGCTTCGCGTACTGCAACCAGGCCTCGTGAAGACGATGCAACCAGCCGGTGATGCGGTTGTGGCGCAGACTGGCCTGGCCGATGGCGCGGGCCAGCGCGCCTTCGGCGTGTTCGGGTGACAGTGCCGCCATCAGCGGCAGGCCGATGCGAAGGTGCAGGCGCGGGGCGAAGGGAAATCCGTTCAGCGGGACGTAACCCATGGTTACCGCCATCTCGCCGGTCAAGGTGACGCGGTGGGCCGGGCTTGCCCCGTAGGTGGTGTACAGGGCCGCGAGATGTTCGAACAGGGCGGGGCATTCGGACTGCTGAAGCTCGATGCCGCCGGCGTCGCCCCGGTCGGGCTTGAGCCGCAGCAGTGCGACGGTCACTCCAGTGCCAAACACCGCCGCGACGACCTCGCCCGCAACTGCGGCCCAGCCCAGCGGCCCGTCGGCCGCCATCACGCTGTCGGGCAGGTCGACCAGACAATAGATGGCCAGTATCGGGAAGGCGAGCAGCCACACATAACCCAGGACGGCGAGCGCCGCGGTCAATGCCAGATACAGGCTCGGCAGATTTCGCGTCAGGCGGGCCAGCGCCGAGCGGCGGCGCCCGCGCCGTGGTTTACGGCCGGTGCGCTCGAGCAGCTGTTTGAGGGGTTGCCACATGGCCGGCCTCCTGCGGCGCGGAGTATGCATATCAATATAGCAGCAGACCATACGGCATCAGCGGCTCATCGCCGCGACCAAGGTCACAGTTCGATGCCGCGGCCGGCGTGCCCGGCAGGTCCGGAGCGATGCGGGCGGGGCCGCTCAGCCTCGCTCGCGTTTGGGCATCAGGGCCTCTATCAGATCGATGGGCAACGGGAAGACGATGGTGGAGGATTTGTCGCCCGCCACTTCGGTCAGGGTCTGCATGTAACGCAGCTGGATGGCCTGGGGCTGCGCCGAGAGCCTTTCCGCCGCCTGGACCAGCTTTTCGGCGGCCTGCATTTCGCCTTCGGCGTGGATCACCTTGGCGCGGCGTACGCGTTCGGCCTCGGCCTGTTTGGCGATGGCCCTGATCATGCTCTCGTCCAGGTCCACGTGTTTGATCTCGACGTTGGCGACCTTGATGCCCCAGGCATCGGTCTGCATATCGAGGATCGCCTGAATGTCCTGGTTGAGCTTGTCGCGTTCGGCGAGCATCTCGTCGAGCTCGTGTTGGCCCAGGACCGAGCGCAGGGTGGTCTGGGCGAGCTGACTGGTGGCCGCGTAGAAGTCCTCGACCTGGATGATGGCCTTCTCCGGTTCGATGACGCGGAAGTAGACCACGGCGTTGACCTTGACCGAAACGTTGTCGCGCGAAATGACGTCCTGGCTGGGTACGTCCATGACAATGGTGCGCAGGTCGACCTTTTCCATGGTCTGGACCATGGGGATCACGATGATCAGCCCCGGCCCCTTGACCTTCCAGAACCGGCCGAGCATGAAGATAACGCCGCGTTCGTATTCGCGCAGAATCTTGATCGCGCTGATGAGAAACAGCGCAATCGCGCCGACGATGATGTACAGGGTGTAGGCCGTCATCGAGTATCCTCCCTCCGTTTATTGTCCGGTGCCACCGTCAGCGTGAGCCCTTCCCGGCCCGTGACCTTGATCTTTTGCCCGCGTTTGAGCGGTGTGCTGGTCAGCGCGTTCCACAATTCGCTGTGCACGCGCACGGTCCCGCTGGCGTCGAAGTCGGCGAGTGCCTCGCCCGAGGCACCGATCAGCTCCTCCTCGCCGCTGACCACCGGGCGGTGGCGCGACCGGATGACCAGGCCCAGCAGCAGGATGAACAACACGGCGCTGAGCAGCGTGAATGCGCCGATCAGTGCCGGCGAGATGCCGAAGCCCGGGGCCCGGCTGTCGATCAGAATGACCGAACCGATGGCAAAGGCGATGATCCCGCCGATACCCAGCGCCCCGAAACTCGGCGCAAAGGCCTCGGCCACCATGAGTGCGATACCCAGCAGCAGAAGACCGACCCCGGCGTAGTTGATCGGCAGCGCCTGAAACGCGAACAAGGCCAGCAGCAGACAGATCGCCCCGACCGTACCGGGCAGAATCGCGCCGGGGTTGGAGAACTCGAAGACCAGGCCGTAGATGCCGATCAGCATCAGGATGTAGGCCACGTTCGGGTTGGTGATCACACCGAGCAGCCGCGTGCGCCAGTCGGGCTTGAATGTTTCGACATTCAACTGCCGTGTCTCGAGCGTGCGCGTCCGGCCCAGCACGTTGACCTTGCGGCCGGCAATCTTTGCCAGCAGGCTGTGGACGTCGTCGGCCATGAGGTCGACGACGTTCTGCTTGAGCGCTTCGTCGGCGGGCAGGCTGGCCGCTTCGCGGACCGCCTTCTCCGCCCAGTCGGCGTTGCGCCCGCGCAGCTTGGCCAGTCCCCGGATATAGGCGACGGCGTCGTTGACCATCTTGTGATGCATGGTGTCGCCGCCGTCCTTGGACTGGTCCGTGTCGTCCCCGCCGCCGGTGGGTCCGCTGAGCTGGACCGGTGTGGCGGCTCCCAGGTTGGTCCCCGGTGCCATCGCCGCGACATGGCTGGCGTACAGAATATAGGTGCCCGCGCTGGCGGCGCGTGCACCGCTGGGGGCGACGTAGCTGACGACCGGCACGGGGGAGGCCATGATATGCTTGATGATGTCGCGCATGGCGGTGTCCAGCCCGCCGGGTGTGTCCATGCGCAGGATGACCACCTCGGCGCCGCGCTCGGCGGCTTGCGCCAGACCGCGGTCGACGTAGTCACTGGTCGCCGGGCCGATCGGACCGTTGATGTCCAGCAGCAGGGCGATGCCACGGGGGGCACCGTCGGTCGAGCCGGAGTTCGGGGACAACGGTGCGGCGTCGGCGCGGAACTGGCCGGCCAGGACGGCGACCAACAGGCCGAACACCGGAATCCATTTCAGGTAACGCGCGATGGCCATCGAGGGCTCGCAATCGACCACAGACACCTCAAGCATAGCGACCGACTAATGCCTTGCCAACTCAGCATTCGCTGCGTTACCGGATCAGGCCGGCCGGGAGTCTCGAACCGCGGCGCTTGGGCGCGGTTGTTCGTCGCCCTGTGCAGTGCGGCGTTGTTGACGGGTCTGCTGCAGGCCTGCAGCAAGCCACCCGATGAGACGCAGATCCGCACCGCAATCGACGCGATGGCTCAAGCCGTGCAGGACAAGGACCGCAGTGCTTTCGTTGAACACCTGTCGCCCGAGTTCAAGGCGGGCAATGGCATGGACCAGAACGGCCTTGGGCGGCTGATGCTGTTCGAGTTTCAGCGCAACAAGAAGATCGGCGTGTACGTCGTCGATACGGACGTGCAGGTCGATGGGCTCTGGGCCAATGCCGTGCTGCACGTGGCCGTTACGGGTGCCAGCGATTGGCTGCCCGAGCGGGCGCGTTACTATCGCGTGAGCACGCGCTGGCACAAGCGGGACGGACAGTGGCGGGTTCGGCGCGCCCGGTGGGAGTCGGTGACGGCACCGGCTGGTTGACGTCTCCGTGGATAATGCGCCGCCGCCGGCCTCATGAGGCGCGCGAGGTGGGGGTGATGGTGCCGGTGTGCAGACCGTAGTGTCCGCGGTGCCGGTCGCCGAAGAAGTGGCGCAGCGTCTCGTGAATCGTACGAAAGGCGAGCCGCTCCCATGGGATATCGGACTCGGCGAACAAGGCGACCTCCAGGCTCTCGTCGCCGGCGCGATAGTGCAGGTCCAGCAGGCGCGCCCGGTACATGATATAGACCTGATTGATGTGCGGCAGGTCGAACATGGAGTACAGCGAGAGGATCTCGATGTTGGCGTTGGCCTCTTCCTTGGCTTCGCGCGCCGCCCCTTCACCCGTGGTCTCACCGTTTTCCATGAACCCGGCCGGCAGGGTCCACAGTCCGTAGCGCGGCTCGATGGCGCGCCGACACAGCAGGACCTTGTCTTCCCACACCGGAATTGCGCCCACGACCATCTTCGGGTTCTGGTAATGCACCGCGTTGCACGCGTCGCAGACGTACCGGGGTAGGTTGTCGCCTTCGGGGATGCGCAGGGTGACGGAGTGGCCGCAGTGGCTGCAAAAATTCATGGGCGGATGGCGTGGCGTTGTCGAGCGTTTTCCCGATTCCCGGATCGGACTGCAAAGCGATTACTATGGTGTGCGAACGCCTGGGTACGCGGCGCACCGGGGCGTGTTATACGCCGCGCAGCGAGACACCGTCATTGAGCCACGCCGCCCATTGAGCGTGCAGGGAGACGTCGACGCCGTCTTCGCGGGCACGTCTCTGCAGGATGCGCTGCAGATCGTGCATGAGTTCCGAGTCCATCAACTCCATGTGCTCGGGTAACTGTGAGTGTAGAATGCGGTAGACCCGCTTGAGATCCTCGATCGGATAGTCGGCAAGAGGGCGCATGCTCTGGGCCTCGGTCATGATGCGTTGCCGCGCTTCAATTCCAGCGCTGGCGTGTGACGTAGCCGTCACCTTTGAACTCGGTGAAGAAGTCGCCGAGCAGCGGATGCTCGATCGGCCGATCGCTGGTGTCGGGCTCCAGGTTGCGTTCGGCCACGTAGGTCGTGTGCTCGGCGCCGTCGACCAGGACATGGTACCAGGGCCGGTCCTTGGGCGGGCGGCTGCGGGCCACCTGCTCGTACCATTGGTCGCTGCCCTGGAAGACGGGGTCGACATCGACCACGACGCCGCGGTAGTCGAACAGGCGGTGGTGGATGAGCTGTCCCGGGGCAAAACGCGCGCCGCCGGAATGCAGGCCTTGCATGCTCATGATTGGCAGCCTATTTTTTCTGGCCCTGCGGGGTGTAACCCGCCGGCAGTTGGCCGTAGTCGCCCTCGCCGAACAGGAAGCCCCGCATATGCAGCTCGATGACCTCGAGGCTGCCCGGATCGGCCGTGCTGAGGCGGTTTTCGTTGAGGATGGTGGCCAGGCGCTGCAGCCACTGCTTCCAACCCTCTTCGGAGACTTCTTCGAAGATGCGCTGTCCGAGCTCACCGGGATAGGGCGGGCGAGGCAGGCCCTCGGCCTCGCGTTTCAGAACCTGACAAAAGACCATACGAGTCATATCAATACCAATTCGGTCGTGCGTCTACACGGACGCGGCGTGAACTGCTAAAATACCAAGTAATTAGCTAGGTTATTATTGCCCCCGCGCTACGCGGAGTCAAATGGCATACTGCAGGGCAAATTGTAACAAAGGAGTCGTGATAATGAATGTGAGCGCAGCACAAGCCTTCCCGTCTACCCTGGGCGAGATGGAGATGCGTCTGAGTGGCGAGGCCCGGAGCAAGATGGCCGAGCTCATGGCACAGGCCGATGAGGAGGTCAGCGCCATTCGGGTGTTCGTCTCCGGCGGCGGCTGCAGCGGCATGACCTACGGTATGACCTATGCCACGGAGCAGGCGCCGCAGGACAGCGTGTTGGAGGGCGAAGGGTTTCGAATTCTGGTCGACCCGGTCGCGCTGAACTACCTGCAGGGCTGTGAGATCGATTTTCTCAGCGACGGTTTGAATGCAACCTTCGTGTTCAACAACGTCTTCCAGGCCGTGGGCGGCAGCGGCGGCTGTGCCGGCTGCGGCGGCGGCGGATTCTGAGCACCGCTTGCCAGCGCCACGAATGCCGTCTCGTCTGTTGGTCGTCGCTCCGCACGGCAGCTATCGTACCGCCCCCTTCATCGATGCCGCCCGGCGCCTCGGCGCGCAGGTATTGATCGCCTCTGAGGGCCGCCATTCGGTGGTCAGTGCCTATGCGCAGGGGCTGCATATCCGCTTCGACGACCCGGATGGGGCCCTGGCGACGATACTGGCCGAGGCCGAACGCGGCGGTCCGTTCGCCGGTGTCGTCGGCACTGACGACGCGAGCACCGAGCTGGCCGCACGCGTGGCCGGGCTCTTGGGTTTGCCGCACAACGACCCCACGGCCGTGCGTATCGCCCGACGCAAGGACCTGGCGCGGGGGCGTCTCGCCGAAGCCGGTGTGCCCGTGCCGGCGCATCGGTGCATATCGCTGGCGGCGGGCGCCGCGGACCCGGCCGAGCAGGTCGCCGGACTGGGCTATCCGGTGGTGGTCAAGCCGCTGGCGCTGTCGGCCAGCCGCGGCGTCATCCGCGCCGACGACCCGGCACAGCTGCGCGAGGCCTGCCTGCGCGTCGGGCGGCTGCTGCACAGCGAACAGGGGCTCGAGGCCGAGGCCCGCGATCGGGTCCTGGTCGAGCGCTTCGTGCCCGGCGCCGAGGTCGCCGTGGAGGGAATGCTCCGCGGCGGCGAGCTCGAGGTGTTGGCCGTGTTCGACAAGCCGGACCCGCTCGAGGGGCCATACTTCGAGGAGACCTATTACATTGCGCCCTCGCGCCTGGGGGCGGACCGCCAGCACCAGCTGGCCGAAACCGTCGCCGCGGCTTGTCGCGCGTACGGCCTGCGCGAGGGGCCCATCCATGCCGAGTGCCGTCTTAATGAAGAGGGCGTGTGGATATTGGAGGTCGCCGCGCGCACCATCGGCGGCCTGTGCTCGCGCCTGCTGCGCGTGGGGACGGGGCACGGGCTGGAGGAGTTGGTGCTCGCCCACGCCATGGGCGAGCCGTTGGCGCACGCGCCCGATGATGGAGCGGCCGGGGTCTTGATGATTCCCATCCCGCAGGCCGGGCTGCTCAAGCGCGTCGAAGGCCTGCTGGAGGCCCAACGCGTGCCGTACGTGGAGGACATCCAGATCCAGATCCGCGAGGGCAACGAGGTCGTGCCGCTGCCCGAGGGGGCGAGCTATCTCGGCTTCATTTTCGCCCGTGCGCCCAGCCCCGCCGAGGCCGAACAGGCGCTGCGCCGCGCGCATGCCTGTCTGCGCATCGTGGTCGCGCCCCTGTGGCGGATCCAGGTCGCCTGAGCGCCGCGCGACCACCGAATCTTTACACCGAACCGAATTCCAGGAGCATCACCATGGCCGAACAACGCGCCGCACCGCAAGAATATCAACTGGTCGAGACCGGATTGCAGGAGCGTCTGTCCGACGGCACGACCCGCTGTCACCTCTGCTTGTGGCGCTGTCGCCTGCGCCACGGTCAACGCGGTTTTTGCCAGGCCCACGTCAATCGCAACGGTACGCTGTACAACCTCTCCTACGGCATCATCTCGGCCATCGACGTCGATCCGATCGAGTCCAAGCCCGTGCGCCTGTACCGCCCGGGCACGCAGGTGATGTCCATCGGCAGCTACGGATGTAACTTCCGCTGCGGCGGCTGCCACAACCTGGAGATCTCCTGGGGCACCGAGGCGCTGGATGCGCTGGCCCGAGGCGAGTCGACCGCGGCCTATGTCACGCCCGAGGCCATGGTCGCCGCCGCCGTACGCCACGGGGTCGAGGGCATCGCGTTTACCTATTCGGAACCGGCCGTGTGGCTCGAATACGTCGAGGACGTCTCGCGTCTGGCGCACGAGGCCGGACTCTACACGGTGTATGTCTCCAACAGCTTCGTGACCGACGAGGCCCTGGAGCGCATCGCACCCCATACCGATGTCTTGTGCTCGGATATCAAGAGCCTGGACGATGCGTTCTATCGCGATATCTGCGGTCTGGCCAGCGTCGAGCAGGTGCTCGGTTCCATCGAACGCGCCGCGCGCCTCGGCGTGCACGTCGAGACACGCACCAACATCATCCCCGGGCGCAACGACGACCCCGACATGTTTCGCGGGATTGCCGAATGGATTCGCGATCACCTCGGCGCCGACAGCCCCTGGCACATCACCAAGTTCTTTCCGGCCTATCGCCTGGAGCATCTGCCTCAGACGCCGAGCGAGACGCTGTGGCGTGCCCATGACGCGGCGCGCGCGGCGGGGCTTCGCAACGTCTACGTCTATGACGACAAGGGCTGCGACTGCGCCGAGGAGAACCTGCCCGTCGACGCCTATCTCGACGACGACCCCACCGCACTGCACGCGGTCAAGAAGTGCGCCGCCTCCTGCTGCGGTTCCGAGGGTATTCTGCTCAAGAAATACGAACGCGCCGCTGACTGACGGCGGTGGCCGATCGGCGCGCCGTGTTCGGTGCGCGACGTATGCAAACAGCCACGGCGCCGCGGCCCCGTCGGCATGCCGCGCGCCTCAACCCCAAGGAGGACGTCATGCGAAATACCAGAGGCCTTACGACCTTCTCCGCGGTCCTGCTGCCCCTGATCCTGGTGTTTGCCGCCGGGGCGGCGCGGGCGGACGATGTGCCCGCCGTGCCGCTGGACAAGGCGGTGATCAAGATGCGCCTGCACAAGGGCGTGACCATGGACGATGCGATTTCCTCGATGAAGCTGCGCGCCAACATGCTCAACATGAAGCTGGTGGCCCATCTGCCCCTGTCCAAGCAGATCGAGGCGATGGGCAAGAAGGCCCGGCGCATGGAGGTGTTCCAGTTCTGCAACCCCCTCATCGCCCAACAGATGGTCGAGTCGAACATCGACTTCGCGGCCTACCTGCCTTGCCGCATCGCACTGGTCGAAGACGAACACGGCCAGGGCTGGCTGGTGATGACCAACCTGAACATGATTATCCGCGGCGGACACCTCGAACCGAAGCTCAAGGCCAAGGCCGAGCGGGTGCGCGATGCGCTGATGAAGATCATGAAGGCCGGCGCGGGCGGCGAATTGTAACGGCTGCGCTGCGCGCGGACTTCAGGACGAGCAGCTGACCTGGATACGCCCGGCCCATTCCGGTGGTTCGGCGGCATAGTCTTCCATGTCCGGGCGCTCGGCGAAGGGATCGGCGAGCAGGTCGAGCAGCCGGTCGACCTCGGCGAACTCGCCGCGCTCGGCCTCGACGATCGCCTGCTGGGCGAGATAGTTGCGCAGGATATATTTCGGATTGGTGCGCCGCATGCGCTCGGCGCGTTCGCCGGGCTCGCCGCCCTCGGTCGCAAGGCGTGCCCGATAGCGGTCGGCCCACGCGTCGAAGGCCTCGCGGTCGTCGAACATCTCGCGCGGGCTGTCGCCGTCGATATCGAATCGGCACAGGCAGCGGAACAGGCGGGTGTAGTCGACTCGATCCTTACCCATCAGCTCGAGCAGGTCCGTGACCAGCGGGACCACCTCCCGGTCGTGCTCGCGCAGACCGAGCTTGGCGCGCATGAGATCCAGATAACGGGTGACGAAGGCGGACTCGTACAGGTCCAGCGCTTCGCGCGCGGCGTCGACCTCGATCAGGGGTGTCAGTGCCTGGGCCAGGCAGGTGAGGTTCCACAGCCCGATCTGGGGCTGCTGGCCGAAGGCGTAGCGGCCGGTGTGGTCGCTGTGGTTGCAGATGAAGTCGCTGTCGTAGGCGTCGAGAAAGCCGAACGGCCCGTAGTCGATGGTCAGGCCGAGGATGGACATATTGTCGGTGTTCATCACCCCGTGTGCGAACCCGACGGACTGCCAGTGCGCGATGAGGCGCGCCGTGTCGAGCACGGCTCTGCGCAACAGCTGCAGGTACTTGTCCGGGGCATCGGCGAGATCGGGGAAGTGTTCGTCGATGACATAATCGGCCAGGCGGCGCAGTGACTCGTGCTGGTCGCGGTAGAAGAAGACCTCGAAGTGACCGAAACGCACGTGCGAGGGCGCCAGGCGCGCCAGCAGCGCGCCCGTCTCTTCGGTCTCGCGGAAGACCGGCGCTTCGGTACCGATGACGCACAGGGCGCGGGTGGTGGGGATGCCCAGCCCGTGCATGGCCTCGCTGCACAGGTATTCGCGGATGCTCGAGCGCAGCACGGCACGCCCGTCGCCGCCGCGCGAGTAGGGCGTCGGTCCGCTGCCTTTGAGTTGAATGTCCCATTTCTCGCCGTGCGTGTTGCGCACCTCGCCGAGCAGGATCGCGCGCCCGTCCCCGAGCTGAGGCACGTAGACACCGAACTGGTGCCCGGCATAGAGCATGGCCAGGGGTTCGCTGCCGGGCAGGGCCTTCCGGCCGGTGAGGTAGTCGATGAATTCCGGGCGCTCCGCCTCGCCGGGGTCGAGGTCGAGCAGGGCCGCGGCCCGCGGATTGAAGCTGACCACGTGATGGTCGGCATCGAACGGCTGCGGGGCGACGCGCGAATAGTGTGCCTCGGGCAGCCGGGCGAAACTGTTGTCGAAGCGTAGTTGTTCCAGACTCGGCATCGTTGTCTCGGCAGCGGTTATCGATGGCATCGATTGGCGGCCATGATAACGTGTCTGGCGTTGGATATAGTCGCGGAGTTTATATGGACATCATCAGCGAATGCCTGCACCTGTGTTGGGCGCACGGCCGGGCGGCGGCGAGCGGCGTCGGGGGCGGGTCTTGAATCTCAGCCGCTGGGGGCGTCGGCTGGGTTTCCTGTCCGAGCGCCGGCGCCTGGAATTGTTTCCGCCGTTTTGGTTGATGCGCGTCAAGGTACTGGAGATCGCCGAGGACGGGCGGCGCATGCGCCTGCGTCTGCCGCTCAATGCCGCCTCGCGCAATATGGGCGGGGCCATGTTCGGCGGTTATCAGGCCGCGCTGGCCGATCCCATCCCCGCCCTGGCCTGCGCACGCGTGTTTCCGGGCTATTCGATCTGGACCCGTGCCCTGCGGCTTGACTTTCGCCGCGAGGGGACCTCGGACCTGGAGCTGCGCTTTGAATTTCCCGTCGAACTGGAGACCCGCGTTCGGGAGGAGCTGAGCACGCGCGGGCGCAGCACGCCGCATTTCGAGCTGGGTTTCTACCGCGACGATGGCGTCCTGTGCACACTCGTGCATAATACCGTCGCCATCCGCCCGCGCGGATACCGCGCCGGCGGGGGCTGAGCGACTGGGGCGAGATCGCGGCGAAGCCGAAGCAATCACATATCGGAGAACAATGAGTACATCCTCGGACAACGATGCCGCCCTGCCAGAGCTCGAGGAGCTCGGTTCGCTCGTAGCAGCGATTGCCGCCGAGGAGCTGATGCCGCGCTTTGCCCGGGCCGAACGCAGCTTCAAGGCCGACGGGAGCATCGTGACCGAGGCCGACGTCGCAATGCAGCGCCGCCTCACGGCGGCGCTGTCCGAGCGTTGGCCGGCCTACCGCGTCCTGGGCGAGGAGATGGACGCCGAGGCACAGGCCGCGTTGCTCGAGGAACCGGGCGCCGGCCTGTGGTGTCTGGACCCGCTGGATGGGACCAGCAATTTTGCGGCGGGTTTGCCTTTTTTTGCCGTGTCGCTTGCGCTGGTGCGTGACGGCGAGCCGGTGCTGGGTCTGGTCTACGACCCGGTGCGCCGGGAATGCTTCACGGCGCGGCGCGGTCGGGGCGCCCGGCTCAATGGCGTGCCGCTGGGCGAGCGTGTGCCGCAGCTGGATCTGTCGCGGTGCATTGCGGCGGTGGACTTCAAACGCCTGCCGGCCGAACTGGCCGCGCGCCTGGCGGCGCAGCCGCCGTACAGCTCCCAGCGCAGCTTCGGTTCGGTCGCGCTCGACTGGTGTTGGCTGGCGGCCGGGCGTTATCACGTGTATCTGCATGGCCGCCAGCGGCTGTGGGACTTCGCTGCGGGATGGCTGATACTGGGCGAGGCCGGGGGCCATTCGCGGACACTGGCGGGCGAGACGGTGTTTCGTGCGGCGACGGGGGCGCGCTCGGCGCTGGCGGCCCTGAGCGAGTCGCTGTTCGAGCAATGGCGCACATGGCTCTCGCGCGACAGTGCATAGCGCCGGCATCTTGCCGCCGCGGCGCTGGCGCGCGGTCGGTCTGTGAAGGGAGACGTGAGTTTGGCCAATGAGATTCACCCCACGGCGCTCGTGGCGCCGGGCGCGCGACTCGGCGAGGGTAACCGGATAGGTCCCTTTGCCATCGTCGAGGACGATGTCGAGCTGGGCGACGGCAACGCGGTCCTGGCCCACGCGGTGCTCAAGGCGGGCTGTCGCATCGGCAATGCCAACCGCATTCACGAGCACGCGGTGATCGGCGGCCTGCCGCAGGATGTCTCCTTCGAGGACCGGTGGACCTTCGTGACCATCGGCGATCGCAACGTGCTGCGCGAGGGCGTCACCGTGCACCGCGCCACCCGTGAAGAGGGCAGCACGCGCCTGGGCAACGACAATTTTCTGATGGTGAACGTGCACCTGGGCCATGACTGCCAGTTCGGCGACCGTATCATCGTCGCGACCGGCTCGGGATTCGGCGGTCACGTATCGGTGGCCGATCGTGCCTTTGTGTCGGGTGGGGTCATGGTGCACCAGCACGCCCGGATCGGCCGGTTCGCCATGATCGGCGGCAACACCAAGCTTACCCAGGACGCCCTGCCGTTTATGATCACCGACGGGGTGCCGGGTACGGTGCGCGGGCTCAACGCGGTAGGGCTCAAGCGCGGCGGTTTTGCCGCTGCCGACCTGCGCGCGCTCAAGCAGGCCTACCGGACCCTGTTTCGGGCCGGCGGCTCTCTGGAGGGGCACCTCGCAGAGCTCGCCGCCAGCGAGCATCCCCTGGTCGCAGAGCTGGCCGCCTTCATCGGCGCGTCCAAGCGGGGATTTCACCGCGATCGGGAGCTGTGAGCGGTTAAGTGCAAATTAATTGTTTGCATCCGACGGACAAAATGCGGTCTAATTTGCCCTTGACTGTCGGTGGCACCCCTCGAATCCGCTGAGATTACAGCACCTTAAACGCGCAGAGCATCCAAGAGCCTGTTAGAATTTTCGACCCAACAGGGCACGTCTGTGCCCGGTCTGCGGCCTGTACGCCGCGGGTGCCGGCTGGCCCACGGTTCCGATACTAATTGACTGATATCTATGACCAAAAAGAACAGTTTCGGGTACGACGAATTGTTGCAGTGCGGGCGGGGCGAGCTGTTCGGGCCCGGCAATGCGCAGCTGCCCCTGCCGCCGATGTTGATGTTCGATCGCATCACCCACATCTCGGACGAAGGGGGCAAGTACGGCAAGGGTGAGATTATCGCCGAGCTCGACATCAAGCCCGACCTCTGGTTTTTCGATTGCCACTTCCAGGGTGATCCCGTGATGCCGGGCTGTCTGGGGCTCGACGCCATGTGGCAGCTGGTCGGGTTCTTTCTCGGCTGGATGGGCGGGCCGGGCCACGGACGTGCGCTGGGTTCGGGCGAAGTCAAATTCACCGGTCAGGTAACGCCCAAGATCAAACTCGTGACCTACAAGGTGGATATCAAGCGCGTTATCATGCGCAAACTCTTCATGGGCATCGCCGAGGCCAGCCTCACCGCCGATGGGAGGGAAATCTATACGGCGAGCGACCTTCGGGTAGGATTGTTTACGTCGACCGAGAACTTCTAGGGGGATTCGTGAGACGCGTTGTGATTACCGGACTGGGTATCGTCTCCAGCATCGGCAACAACCGGCAGGAAGTCATCGATGGCCTGCGCCAGGGGCGCTCGGGCATCGAGTTCCAACAGGAATACGCCGACCTGGGCTTTCGCTCCCATGTGGCCGGCCCCATCGGCTTGAACCCGGATGAGCTGATCGACCGCAAGATCCGCCGCTTCATGGGTGACGGCGCCGCGTTCAACTATATCGCCATGCAGCAGGCGATCGACGACGCCGGTCTGGAGGAGACCGAGGTCTCCAACCCTCGCACGGGCCTCATCATGGGTTCGGGCGGCGCCTCGACCGAAAACCAGCTCCTGGCCACCGATACCCTGCGCAGCAAGGGGATCCGGCGCGTCGGTCCGTATATGGTCCCTCGGACCATGTCCAGCACCAACTCCGCGTGTCTGGCGACCCCGTTCAAGATCAAGGGCGTGAATTACTCGATCAGCTCGGCCTGTTCGACCAGCGCCCATTGCATCGGCAACGCGGCCGAGCTCATCCAGTTCGGCAAGCAGGACATGGTGTTCGCCGGCGGCGGCGAGGAAGTGCACTGGACACTGTCGCTGCTGTTCGACGCCATGGGCGCGCTGTCCTCCAAGTACAACGATCGGCCTCAGTCCGCCTCACGGGCCTACGATGTCGATCGCGACGGTTTTGTGATCTCCGGCGGGGGTGGCGTGCTGGTGCTCGAGGAGCTCGAACATGCGAAGGCGCGCGGGGCCAAGATACATGCCGAGCTCGTCGGCTACGGCGCTACCTCAGACGGCTACGACATGGTGCAGCCCTCCGGCGAGGGTGCCGTGCGCTGCATGCAGCAGGCGCTGGAGAACGTCGAAGGCCCTATCGACTACATCAATGCCCACGGCACCAGCACACCGGTGGGCGACGTGCGCGAGCTGCAGGCCGTGCGCGAGGTCTTCGGCGACTCCGTGCCGCCGATCAGCTCCACCAAGTCCCTGACGGGCCATGCCCTGGGCGCCGCGGGTGTCAATGAGGCGATTTACTCGCTGTTGATGATGGAGCAGGGGTTCATTGCCGCCTCTGCCAATATCGAAAATCTCGACCCCGAGGCCGAAGGCTATCCCATCGCGCGCGAGCGCCAAGACGGCGTGACCCTGGAGCGAGTCATGTCGAACAGTTTCGGTTTCGGCGGCACCAACGCCTGCCTCGTCTTCCAGCGCTACCACGACTGACGATCGCGCCCGGTCAAGAGCGGGCGTCCGCTTGCCTGCAGGTGCAGGGGCCGCCGGGGTCCATTGGGCCGCATGCATCGAGCGGGCGTAGGTGTCGTGTTCCTCTCCCATCGAATCCGGTATCCGGCTTGAGATTCTCGATCGAGCGGCGGTGCGAGAAGGTCGACGGATTTTGCGACACCGATCGTTTCCATGTATCACACCGAACGCCCGCTGCAAAGGGCGGTGGTGCGATTGCGCGACGGTGATATCGAATCGCGGCGCCGGCGCTTTCGCGCGAAGGCTCTTTCGCTATACTTTGGATCGGGGAGAGTTATTCGTCCGAGGAGGTCCCACATGCCGCCCATCGAACGCCTCAAACGCATCGCCCGGCGCCCCGACTGCGAAATCAACCTGGCCGAGGCAGCACTCATTGTGGCCAGCCAGGCCTATCCCGAGATCGACATTGAACACTACCTGCGCCGTCTCGACGAACTCGCGGACGGGGTCCGTGGGCATTTACCCGCCTCGCCCAATACGGCGGATCGGGTGTTTACCCTTAACCGTATCTTGTTCGAGGAGGAGGGATTTTACGGCGTCGAAGACGACTACTACGACCCGCGCAACAGTTTCCTGAACGAGGTGCTGGACCGGCGCTGCGGTATCCCGATCACCCTGTCGATTGTCTATCTGGAAATTGGGCGGCGCATCGGCTTGCCCCTCGAGGGCGTTTCCTTTCCCGGTCACTTCCTGGTCAAGCTGCCCGTGCAGGGCGGCGACATCGTGCTCGATCCGTTCTCCGGGGGTGTGTCGCTGAGCGAAGCGGAACTCGAGCAGCGCCGGGAGTGGATAAGCAGCGAAGGGTCGGTGCCGTCGGCCGCGCCGTTGGGGGCGCTGCTGCGCGCGGCACGTAATCGCGACATTCTTGCGCGCATGCTGCGTAACCTGAAGGGTATCTACTACCAGACCGGCGCGCTGGAGAAGGCGTTGGAGGTGTCCAACTGGATACTGGCGATCACGCCCGATGAGGCAGCCGAGCTGCGCGACCGCGGCCTGATCCTGGCGCAGCTGGAGTGTGCCGCTGCCGCGTGTGAGGATTTCGAGCACTATCTTCGCTTGGCGCCGCAGGCCGAGGATGCCGACCGGATCCGCGAACGGCTGATCGACCTTGTCGGCAGTACCGGTCGACTGCACTGATCGACTGCACTGAGGTTGAGCCCGCGATTGAATCGCCCTGCGTGTTTCGGTTAAGAGGCCGTTGACTTTGGCCGCTCGGTTTTTTTGTGCGGCTTAACACGCTTGAATTGTAGATGGGCATGGCTGAGCGTCACGGCGCCGACGATATCGATGCTCTTGGGATCGACGATGGCCACGAGATTGCGATAGCGGCAGGACAGCGGCAGATAGATATAGCGGTCCAGCGGTGCATCGCGTTTGGCCAGAAAGCGCTGCAACTCCCGCCAGGCGCGGCGATCGGATTTAACGTTTGCCCGTACGTCGATAGGCTCGGCCCGTATCTTTTCCCTGTTCTGGGCGTCGAGCGGACGATAGAGTTTGCTCATCAAATACACGGGATGACCGCTCCTGAGCGAGCTCACGAACAAGGCTTCGCGCTTGTCGGGATCGGTTGGCACGTCGACGTAGGCCATGGGCAGTACGGAGCCCTGCTCGAATCGTTTAAGGTCCCCAATTGTCAGGCCGGTCTTTTCGAGCTGGTCGGCGGTGACCGTGTAGAATCCGAACTGGGAGTAGGTGATCAGCACTGGACGCTCACTGTAGGTGATGTGCACGCCCCAGGTCAGGGCCGTCAGTTGCACCAGTGCGATCATGGTCAGATCGAATTTCAGACCGGGTTTGCCCTTGCGATAGACGATAAAGGTCAACAAGGGGCCGAGCACGACATCGACGCCGAACACGATGCGAATTCCCTGCCAGCCGCCGTCGGCGGCGAAAAACGGCTGCGGGTACCAGTGGACGAGGATCAGATACAGCAGGACGGCAAAGATGGTCAAGCTGATGGACAGGTGTATCGAGAATGCCTTTAACCTTTCTTTGAACATTATGCTTACGACCTCGTGTTCCTGGATGCGGGCTGGTGGCCCCGGTTCGGTGTGCTGTGTCGGTTTTTTACTGCCTTTGCGATTTTGGTGTCAACCGGCGGGCGTATTGCGCGTGCATTAACAGAGATTGCATATGAAACGTTTGTTCGCTTCGCGCTATGCGCGCTGGCTCCTGGAGGCGCTAGTCGTGCTCGTCGTCTTGATCGGCGCACACGCGTTCACACAACGCGGCACCGTGCGCGGCACGGCCCCGGCACTGGCCGGGACGCTGCTCGGCGGCGGGCATTTTGATCTCGCGGACGAACGGGGACGGCCCGTGCTGGTGCATTTTTGGGCGACGTGGTGTCCGGTCTGCCGCCTCGAGCTCTCCTCCATTGCCTCGATTGCCAAAGACTATCGTGTCATCACCGTGGCGCAGCAGTCGGGTTCGCCCGACGCGATCCGCGCCTACCTGCACAAGCACCAGGTCGATTTTCCGGTGCTCGCCGATCCCGACGGCAGCCTGTCGCGGCGCTATGGTGTGCGGGCCGTACCCGCGAGCTTTGTGGTGGGCCCGCGGGGGCGAATACGGTTCGTCGAGGTCGGATACACCACGGAACTCGGGCTGCGGGCCCGTTTGTGGTGGGCCCGGTGAGCAACCTTCGTCAGTTCGACGTGTTCAACGCCTTGAGCAGCTTTTGGAGCTCACCCTTGGCGTGATTGGCCAGAAAGGTCATCAGCGGCGCCATGCGGTGCACCAACGACGCCGCGTACGGTTCGAGCTCGTCCTGGCGTCCTTCCTGGAGCAGGCTCAGGGCGCCTTCCAGATCGGGTTCGGGATGGGCGCGCTGTTCGGCCGCCGGGGGCGCTGGCTGGGCCGCGGCCGAATCGGAGACGACCCGGTTGCCGCCGGCATTGACGGCCGCGGCGAGGTTCGCCTCCGCCGCCTGGAGCATGTCGTCGACGGTCGTGTCGTGGCGCAGCGCGGGTTCGGCCAGACCGATGCTGACGGTTGTGCGCATCTGGTGTTCGCCATAGACGAATTCTTTGGCCGCGATTTCGTGGCGCACGCGTTCGGCGAGACGCTGCGCGCCTTCCAGCATGGTCGATTGCAGCAGGCACGCGAAGCTGGCCAGGCCGACGCGTGCGGCCTTGTCCTCTTGACGAATCGAACCCGAGAAAATCTTGCCGATATGCTCGAGGATGGAATTGGCTGCTTCTTTACCGTTCTTGAGGAACAGGGTGTTGAAGTTGTCCACGTCCAGGCGCACGAGGATAAGGCGATGACCGTGGCGTTTGGCGTAGGCGAGCGTCTCGTTGGCCGACTTCGTGAAGTAGACCTTCGTCCCCAGCCCGGTGACCGAGTCGATGGCCGCTTCCATCTCCAGCGTGGCCGCGGTCTTGGAGAGCTTGCGCGATGTCTGTTCGAACTTGACGTGCGCCTTGGCGCGCGCCAGTAGCTGAACGGAGTCGAACGGTTTGGTGATGAAGTCGGTCGCGCCCTTGGCCAGTGCCTCGGTTTTCGCCGCCTCGTCATCTTCCTTGCCGGTGATGATGATGACAGGGATGTCCTGCAGGCGCTCGTCTTCCGCGGAGCGCACCTTGGCGAGCAGGCCATAGCCGTCCAGATACGGCATGGACAGATCCGAGAAGACGACCTGGATGGTCTCGTCGTTGGTCAACAGTGTCCACGCATCTTCGCCGTGCTCGGCTTCGATGACGTCGTAATCGTTGCCCAGAATCTTGGTGACGGCGCGTCGCATGACGCGCGAGTCGTCGACCACGAGAATGCGGGGTTTGGTGTCGTTGTCGTTAGTTGAGCTCACGCGGGCCCTTGTTATGGAAGCGCCATGTCGGTCGGTCCGCGACCGGACTCCACATTTTCGCCTAGCATAGCCGGTCTGCAAGTCGCCCGCCAGGGGACCGCGCCGGAGCGCTGACCGGTACGTTGCACGTACGGTTTGGTATCTGTTGTCGGACCGAATCGGCGAGGCTTGAGGGCTGGGGCCGTCGCGGGCGGGTACAAAGCGCGGCGCGGTTGCATTCCCAAAATGCTTGGCGTAGCGTACTTGGCGTTTGCGAATTCTTTGCGCGAGGCTCACAACGTCGGAGGGGGCGGTATGTGGCGGAGCATAGTGGCGGGCACTCTGGTGCTGGTCATGGTTACCGGCTGCGGGCATTTCGGCCTGCATTCGGGGCCGGGATACGACGCCAGGCATGACGGTGGGCCTGCGGCCGGTGCGCCCAACGTCCCGCAGCCCGTGCGGGCCGAACGGATGAAGGTCTACACCGTCGATGGTACCTTCGATGACGTACGCGCCTTCGTGGAGCTGGCAATTACCGGGCGCGGCATGGTGATAAACAACGTCTCGCACATCGGCAACATGCTCCAGCGCACCGGCAAGGACATCGGCGCGGACAAGCGGGTCTATGCCAAGGCCGAGGCCCTGGAGTTTTGCAGCGCCACGGTCTCGCGCCGGATGATGGAGGCCGACCCCCGCAACATCGTCTTCTGCCCGTATATCATCGCTATCTATACGCTGCCCCACGTACCCGGCAAGGTCTTCGTCGCCTACCGCCGTCCCCCGCCGCTCGGCACGCCGGCTTCGCGCAAGGCCTTGGCCGACGTCGAACATTTGCTCGATGGCATCGTCAAGGAGGCCATCGGGCAATGAACCGCGACGGCGGTTCGCCCGGGCGGGCCGTGCGCCTGGTATCCAGGCGCGGCCGGCGGTTTGGCTGGCTGGCGGTCTGTGCGGCCGCGGCCTTGGTGTGGACCGCCGCCTGCGCAGATGAGCTCGATGCGCGGGTTCGTGCGGCCGCTCATCCGCGCACGCCTGCGGCCTCGCTGGCCAAACTGGCCGGCGATACGGCCTGGCCGGTGCGCCGCGCCGTGGCCGCCAATCGCCGTACGCCGCCCAAGGTCCTGGCGCGTCTGGCCCGCGATCCCGACCGGCGGGTTCGTATCGCGGTGGCGACCAACCTGAGCACGACCGAGCCGACCTTCCTGATGCTTGCCGGCGACGCCGACACCGCCGTGCGCAGTGTCGTCGCCCGCTTCGAATACGTGCCGGTCAGCGCCTTGGATCGTCTGGCCGGCGACCCCGACGGTGACATTCGCCTCGAGGTGGCCCGCAATCCCAATACCTCCACGCCCACCCTGCGCCGGCTGCGCCGCGACGAGCTTGCGTCGGTGCGCCAACTCGCCGAAGCGGCACTCGCCCAGCGCAGGCCCTGACAGCGGCACGTCCCCACTCGGGCCAAGGGACTAAAGTGAGGGGCTGTCGCGGCCGCTACATTGGGTTAAGGCCGCGCAAGACGGCGGCAAGCGCAGGGTAAGAATAACGTGAATCCAACTGAGCTTGTTCGGGGAGACGTACGACTGGTCTCTCTGCCGGAAGTCTGTCTTCGTATTGGGGAGATGGTCGACGACCCCAATGTCAGCGCCGGGGAGATCGGTCACGTCATCAGCCAGGACGCCGGTCTCACGGCGCGCCTGCTCAGGGTCGTTAACGACGCCGGCGAGGCCGGGTCACCGGGGGTGGAGACCGTCTCGCGCGCGGTGGACATCATCGGCTTGAGCGGGCTGCGAGCCCTCGTGCTGGATGCCTTTGTCACCGACGCCGTCGATCACATTCCCGGCGAGCTGTTGAGCGTTTCGGACTTTTGGCGCCACAGCGTGTACTGCGGCGTGCTCGCGCAGCTGCTGGCCGAGCATTGTCGGGTATTGCACAGCGAGCGCCTGTTCGTCGCGGGTCTGCTCCACGATATCGGCAGCTTGATTCTGTGCGACCGCCTCCCCGAGCGCATGGTCGATGTGTACGATCACCGCGACAAACAGGGCGTATCGAGCCGCGTGGCGGAGCGCGAGGTCCTGGGATTCGATCATGCCGATGTTGGCGGTGCGCTGCTCGAGGAGTGGAAGGTGCCGGCGGCGCTGCGTGATGCGGTGAGCTTTCATCATTCTCCGTCCGGCGCCGGTGCGGACGGCCTCGACGCCTGCCTGGTCCACATCGCCGACGCGCTTGCCGGCGAAGCCGAGCTCGGTCTGAACGACGAGGCGCGAATTCAGGAAATCGACTCCACGGCGTGGGCCACCTCGGGCCTGGACCCCTCTGTCGCGCAGGTCGTGCTGCGCGATGCCGGCCCGCGCTTCTCCGAGGCCCTGGAGTTGGTGCTGCCGCGGGCGATACACCCGAACTGAGACGGCGCCGGGGGCGCCTCGGTCAGGCCGGTCCGGTCGGCCTCAGGTCAGCGCGAACCACGCGCCAGCCACCAGCGCCGCCGCAGCCAGTGCCCCGCCCACCCGCGCCAGCATGGCGCCGCGCGCGATGATTCCCACCAGTACGCCCTTGACCAGGGTATTGACCGTCGCCGCCAGCACGATGCAGTCCACGGCCACGTCGGGCGACACCTGATCCTTGGCCAGGCGCGCCATCGACAAGGTGATGGCGTCGACATCGGCGATGCCCGAGGCCGCGGCCAGCGCATACAGGCCCTTGGTTCCCAGCCACTCGCGTACGCCCGCGGCGAGCAGCATGATCAGGGCAAGGAACAAGCCGAACTGCACGGCGGTCGCCAGCTCGAAGGGGTTGCTCAACGCGACCTCGGCGCCCAACTCGCCGCGGCGCCGACGCCACAGCCACAACCCGGCGGCGGCGGTGACCCCCGTCATGGCCAGCATGGGCACGGCCAGGGGCCAGACGAGTCGATGGTTGACCACAGCCACTTCGACCAGGATGCGCGGGAACATCGTGGCCGAGGCGATCAGTATTCCGGCGGCGAGCAGCGGGCGCAGCGCGCTGCGGCCCCGGGCCAGACGCGAGAACGACAGCGTCACCGCGGTGGATGAGGCCAGTCCGCCGGCCAGCCCGGTAAACAGTGTACCCGCGGCCGGGCCCGCGGCCTTGACGGCGAAGTAGCCCACCGAGGACACCCCCGCGATGAGCACCACCATCCACCACAGCGCGAAAGGGTTGAGCGCCTGCCACGGCCCGTAACCCTGGTCAGGCAGCACGGGCAGCAGTACGACGGAGATGAGCAACAGCTTGAGTACTGCGAACAGCTCTTCGCGCTCGAGGTGCTCCAGCCAGCGGTGCAGTGTGGGTTTCAGCCCCAACAGCACGGTGGTCACCACGGCCCCGGCTGCCGCCACCGTCTCGAAGCCGAGCAGGGCGAGGGCGCCGAGACTGAAGGCCACCAGGGCCGCGACGACGGTCGTCGCGCCATAATCGCGCGTGGCGCGCAGGCTGCCGAGATAGGCACTGGTGACCAGGATCGTCAGCGCGATGAACCCCAGCCCCATGACCAGCTGGCCGGCCTGTTGGCCGATGAGCCCCCACAATCCCCCGAGCAGTCCGATCAGGCCGAAGGTCCGGATCCCCGCGACCTTGCCGCCTTCGGGCGTGCGCCGGGTCTGCCAACCCCGCTCCATACCGATGAGCAGTCCGCTGGCGAGCGCGATGCCAAGCCCCTCAAAGACGTCTACGATCGGGGTCACGGTGCCGCGGCCTTCGCAATTGGCCCGATGGGCCGTGACCGGTGTAGCATTTCCAAGTTCGCGCCTTCTGTGCGTGCCTGCCTTGCAGTGTACCCGCGGCCAGGCGCAGATTCATCCGAGAGCGACTCATCCGATCGGGCGTTCCGTGGAGGAGAGGGTATGCAGTCAATGGAGCAACTCCTGGAGATCATGCGCCGACTGCGCGACCCGCAGACCGGTTGTCCCTGGGATCGCGAACAGACCTTCGAGACCATTGTCCCGCATACGCTTGAAGAGGCCTATGAGGTGGCCGACGCTATCGAGCGCGGCGACCTGGACGAGCTCGGTGAGGAGCTCGGCGATCTGCTGTTCCAGGTGGTGTTCTATGCGCAGCTGGCCGCCGAACGCGGTGCGTTCGATTTCGCCGACGTGGCCGCCGGCATCGGCGAGAAACTCATACGCCGCCACCCGCATGTGTTTGGCGAGGAGGCCATCGACTCATCCGCGGCCCAGACCGAGGCCTGGGAGCGCCACAAAGAGGGCGAGCGCCGCGTGAAGGCCGAGCGACAGGGGTGTGAGCCGAGTGTGCTAGACGGCGTGATCCTGGCGCTGCCCGCGCTGACGCGCGCGGCCAAGCTGCAGCGCCGCGCCGCGCGGGTCGGTTTCGACTGGTCCGAGGTCGGCGGCGTGCTGGACAAGCTCGACGAGGAGCTCGCCGAGCTGCGGGCGGAGGTGGCCGACCCCGGCGCGTCGGACGAGCGCCGCGCCGAGGAGCTGGGCGACGTCCTGTTCACGTGCGTCAATTTGGCGCGCCATCTCGGGATCGACCCCGAGGGTGCGCTGCGCGAGGCGAACGCCAAATTCGAACGCCGCTTCCGTCTGATGGAGCAGGCGCTGCGCCCGCGCGGCGGGGTCGAACGGGTCGACGGCGAGGCGCGCGAGGCGGCCTGGGCGGCCAGCAAGCTTGCGCCGCGCGACGAGGGAGACGGACTATGAAACTCTATCTGGTACAGCACGCCCGGGCCCTGACCAAGGAGCAGAATCCCGAGCGCCCCCTCAGCCCGGGCGGGCGCGAGGACGCGCGGCGCATTGCCGGGGTGCTCCAGCAGGCCGGCGTTCGGCTGTGGCGTATCCGACACAGCGGCAAGGCGCGCGCGCAGGAGACCGCCGACATTATCGGCGCCGCGCTGCAAATCGATGAGGACATCGAGGCGATGGCCGGCCTCGCTCCCAACGATGCGGTGACCGGAGTGGTGCCGGACCTGGCCGGCTGGGACGCCGACGTGATGTTGGTCGGGCACATGCCCTTCGTTGCGCGTCTGGCCGCCTATCTCCTGGGCGAGGGCAGCCAGGAGCGGCCGGTATTAGCATTCGAACCGGGCGCGGTGGCGTGCCTGGAACGCACGCCCCCGGATGGCTGGCAGCTGGTCTGGATGCTCTCGCCCGCCCTGGTTCGGGGCGGGGCCGCTGATTGACTCCTGCCGCGCACCATACAGGTGCGCCTTAACGACCATGCGCACCATTAGGATGCGTATACAGTCCACATGCATCGTCTTGATTTCATGTAAGCGACTGATTCCTAAATGAACGTCCATTTTGGTGCGCTTCTTGCTTCCTTTTGCGCCAAATTCGTTCATAGGGAGCAGTTATGGAGACCTTCAAGACCGCCTCGGACGTCCTGTTCGTCCTGCTCGGCGCCATTATGGTGCTTGCGATGCACGCCGGCTTCGCCTTCCTGGAGCTGGGGACCGTGCGCAAGAAGAACCAGGTCAACGCGCTGGTCAAGATTATTTCCGACTTTGCCGTCTCGACCATCGCGTATTTCTTTATCGGTTATGCCGTTGCCTACGGCGTGTCGTTCTTCGGCGGCGCCAACGTCCTGGTGGCCGACAACGGCTACGGGCTGGTCAAGTTCTTCTTCCTGCTGACGTTCGCGGCGGCCATCCCGGCCATCATCTCGGGCGGTATTGCCGAGCGTGCACGGTTTCTACCGCAGCTGACGGCCACCTTCCTGCTGGTGGCGCTGGTCTACCCGCTGTTCGAGGGTATCGCCTGGAACCATCGCTTCGGGATTCAAAGTTGGCTCGCCCACACCTTCGGCGCCGAGTTCCATGACTTCGCCGGTTCGGTGGTCGTCCACGCCATGGGCGGCTGGATTGGACTGGCCGCGGTGCTGTTGCTGGGGGCCCGCCACGGGCGCTATACCCGCGACGGCGCCGTCGCCGCTCACCCGCCTTCGAGCATCCCGTTCCTGGCCTTGGGCGCCTGGATACTGACCGTCGGCTGGTTCGGCTTCAACGTCATGTCGGCCCAGCACATCGACGGCATCAGCGGCCTGGTGGCCGTCAACTCACTGATGGCGATGGTCGGCGGCATCCTCGCCGCCCTGGCCGCCGGGCGCAACGACCCGGGCTTCGTGCACAACGGTCCGCTGGCCGGCCTCGTGGCCGTGTGCGCCGGGTCCAATGTCATGCACCCCATCGGCGCCCTGATTACCGGCGCGGTGGCGGGGGGGTTGTTCGTCTGGACCTTCACCCTGGCCCAGAACCGCTGGAAGATCGACGACGTCCTCGGTGTGTGGCCGCTGCACGGCCTGTGCGGGGTGTGGGGCGGCATCGCGGCCGGCATCTTCGGCCTGAAGGCCCTGGGCGGGCTCGGGGGCGTGAGCTTCATGTCCCAGCTCATCGGCACCGCCCTGGGGGTGGTCATCGCCCTGGCCGGCGGCGTGATCGTCTACGGGCTGCTGCGCGCGACGGTCGGCATCCGCCTGAGCCAGGAAGAGGAATTCGAGGGCGCGGACCTGAGCATCCACAAGATCGCCGCCGAGCCCACCTACGACTGAGCGGCCGAATCGCCGGGGCTTCGGGCCGGCCCGCCCGCACCGCCGCCCCTGGGGCCGGGGCGGGGGGGGGCCGGTATCGGCCGGTCCGAGGGGGCCGGGAGCCAGCCGGCCCTCGCGGGGCTGGAAAACGATTAGCGATAAGGGATATTCTAATGCGTTTGCGCTAGACTTATTTCGAGAACCGATTCGGGCATGGCTCGCACACTCTACATCAAGACGTTCGGCTGCCAGATGAACGAGTACGATTCCGCCAAGATGGCGGACGTGCTGGCGGCCTCGCACGGCCTGACGCCGGTGGACGGCGCCGAGCAGGCCGACGTGCTGCTGCTCAACACCTGCTCGGTGCGGGAAAAGGCACAGGAGAAGGTCTTCTCCCAGCTCGGCATGTGGCGCGAGCTCAAGGCCGCGCGCCCCGAACTCATCATCGGCGTGGGCGGCTGTGTCGCCAGCCAGGAGGGTGAGGCTATCCGGGCGCGGGCGCCCTACGTGGACCTGGTGTTCGGGCCGCAAACCCTGCACCGCCTGCCGGCGATGATCGACGAGGTGCGTCGCGCGCGCGCGCCGGTGGTGGATATCTCGTTTCCCGAGATCGAAAAGTTCGACCGCCTGCCCGAGCCGCGGGCCGAGGGGCCGACGGCCTTTGTCTCGATCATGGAGGGCTGCAGCAAGTACTGCACGTTCTGTGTGGTTCCCTACACGCGCGGCGAGGAAGTCAGCCGGCCCTTCGACGACGTGATCGCCGAGGTCGCCCAGCTCGCCGAGCAGGGCGTGCGCGAGGTGACGCTGCTCGGCCAGAACGTCAACGCCTACCGCGGCCCCATGCACGACGGTGACGTCGCCGATCTCGCCCTGCTGATTCGCTACGTGGCGGCCATCGACGGCATCGATCGCATCCGCTATACGACCTCGCATCCGATCGAGGTGACCGACAGCCTGATCGAGGTCTATGCCGAGGTCCCCGAGCTGGTCGGTCACCTGCACTTGCCCGTCCAGAGCGGCTCGGATCGCATCCTCGCCGCCATGAAGCGCGGCCACACGGCATTGGAATACAAGGCCAGCGTGCGCCGCCTGCGCGAGGCGTGTCCCGACCTCAGCCTCTCGTCGGACTTCATCGTGGGCTTTCCCGGCGAGACCGATGACGACTTCGAGGCGACCATGGACCTTATCGCGGAGGTCGGCTTCGATCACTCCTTCAGCTTCGTCTACAGCGCGCGGCCGGGTACGCCGGCCTCGGCCCTGGTCGACGACGTGCCGCTGGACATCAAGAAGCGGCGCCTGGCCCTGCTGCAGGCGCGGATCGGTCAGCGTGCGGCGGAGTACAGCCGCGCCATGGTCGGTACCGTCCAGCGCATTCTGGTCGAGGGACCCTCGCGCAAGGATCCCACCGAGTTGGCCGGCCGCACCGAGAACAACCGCGTCGTCAACTTCGCGGGCCCGTCCGATCTCATCGGCCGTTTCGTCGATGTTGCCATCGTCGAGGCGCTGCCCAATTCGCTGCGCGGCGAGTTGACGGGCGTTGACGATTCGCTGGTCTCCTGCGCCTGACATCCGCCCGCCGTACGATTTTGAACGACACCGCCGCCTTTTCCGATTTCCTGCTCGAGCCCGCCGACAATCAGCGGCTGGCGAACCTGTGCGGGGAGTTCGACCAGCACCTGCGTCAAATCGAGCGCCGCCTGGGCGTGGAGATCAACAATCGCGGCAATGCCTTTCGTGTCATCGGCGAAACCAGCTCGGTCCAGGCCGCCGGCCAGGTCCTCCAAGGGCTGTATTCCGAGACGGCGAGCGAGTCGTTGAATCCCTCGCGCGTGCACCTGTTTCTTCAGGAGGCGGGCATCGAGACGCTGCTCGAGACCGAGGACCGAGCTGTCCAGGAGGTCGAGGTTCAGACGCGCCGCGGCACCATCCGCGCCCGCGGCAAGAATCAGCAGCGCTATCTGCACAACCTCGCCACGCACGACATCAACTTCGGTATTGGTCCTGCCGGCACGGGCAAGACTTACTTGGCCGTGGCCAGCGCCGTGGAGGCGCTCGAGGCCGAGCGGGTACGCCGCCTGGTACTCACGCGCCCGGCGGTCGAGGCGGGTGAGCGTCTGGGCTTTCTGCCGGGGGACCTGGCGCAGAAGATCGACCCTTACCTGCGCCCGCTCTACGATGCCCTGTACGAAATGCTGGGGTTTGAGCGTGTGGCCAAGCTCATCGAGCGCAACGTCATCGAGGTGGCACCGCTGGCCTATATGCGCGGGCGCACGCTGAACGAGTCGTTCATCATTCTCGACGAGGCGCAGAACACGACGCTGGAGCAGATGAAGATGTTCCTAACGCGCATCGGCTTCGGCTCCACCGCGGTGGTCACCGGCGACGTGACCCAGATCGACCTGCCCCGCGGCCAGCCCTCGGGGCTGCGCCACGTCATTGAGGTCCTCAAGGACGTCAAGGGCATCAGTTTTACCTTCTTTCTGGCCAAGGACGTCGTGCGCCATCCCATGGTGCAGCGCATCGTCGAGGCCTACGAGGACTTCGATCGTCAAAACGGCCGGGACGGCGAGACGCGGTGAGCGCGCATGTCGAGGTGCAGCGGGCGGCGAAGGCCCCGGCGGGCATACTGCCCGAGGATGCCGATTTTGCCCGGTGGGTCGAGGTCGCGCTGACCACGGGGCGCGCCGCGGCGGGCGGGCTCGATGCGGCCGACAAGGCTTCGGGCGACGTGACCGTACGGCTGGTCGATGCCGCCGAGAGCGCCGAGCTCAACGCCAGCTATCGGCACAAGGACGGTCCGACGAATGTGCTGTCTTTTCCCTTCGAGCTGCCCCCGGGCGTGCCGGCGGCCGAGGCCGGGTTGTCACTGCTCGGCGACTTGGTGATCTGCGTGCCGGTGGTCGAGCGAGAGGCCAGGGCGCAGGGAAAACCCGAGCGGGCACACTGGGTCCACCTGGTGGTGCACGGCACTTTGCATCTGTTGGGGTTCGACCATATAGAGCCGGCCGATGCCGAACGAATGGAAGCGCTTGAAATTGAAATATTGGACGCCTTAGGCTATCCGAATCCCTATCTTGAATCAGACCACGATGAACGACGATCGACCTAGTCGCGGTTCTGCCGAGGACGGCAGAACACAAGAAGGCAAGTCGTCCGGCCGCACCTGGTTGGAACGGCTTACCCAGGCCCTGCTGGGCGAACCCAAGGACCGGGAACAGCTAGTCGAACAACTGCGCGAGGCGCAGCAGCGCGACCTCCTCGACTCCGATGCCCTGGGGATGATCGAGGGTGTGCTCCAGGTCTCGGAGATGCAGGTGCGCGACATCATGATCCCGCGCTCGCAGATGGTCGTGGTCGAGCGCGACGCGCGTCCCGAGGACATCCTGCCCATCCTGATCGAATCACAGCATTCGCGCTTTCCGGTCATCGGCGAGAATCGGGACGAGGTGGTCGGTATTCTGCTCGCCAAGGATCTCTTGGCCTATTTCGCCCAAGGCAGCCCCGGCGGTGGCAACGGCTCGTTCAATATCCGCGATGTGCTCCGCCCGGCGGCCTTCATCCCCGAGAGCAAGCGGCTCAACGTTCTGCTCAAGGAATTCCGCGCCAGCCGCAACCACATCGCGATCGTCGTCGACGAGTACGGCGGGGTGGCCGGCCTGGTCACGATCGAGGACGTGCTCGAGCAGATCGTCGGGGAGATCGAGGATGAGCACGACGTCGAGGAAGACGCCTACATCATGGATCACGGCGGCAACCACTACACGGTCAAGGCGCTGACCCCCATCGAGGATTTCAACGAGTACTTCGGCGCCGATTTCAGCGACAAGGAGTTCGACACCATCGGCGGTCTGTTGTTGAACGGCTTCGGTCACCTGCCCAAGCGCGGTGAGACCATCGACCTCGGACGGTTCCATTTCCGCGTGTTGCGTGCCGACAATCGGCGCATCTACCTGCTGGCGGCCTCGGTACGCACGCCCGAGGAGGTCCTGGCGCAGGCCACGGCCGATGCCGGCGTCGGCGGCGGGGACACGGGTTCGGGCTCGCCCGCCAGTGGTTGATATGGAGGGCGCCCGGCCCGGCGCGTCGAATCCGCCCGGGCGGTGGGGACGGTGGTCTGCCAGTCCCTGGGCCTATCTCTGGGCCCTGCTTGCCGGCGGCGTGGTACCGCTGGCCTTTGCACCGTTCGAGTATTTTCCCCTGGCCGTTCTGGCCCCGGCGCTGCTGTTCGCCCTGTGGCGCGGGGCCGCGCCGCGTCGGGCGCTGGGTCTGGGTTTCGTCTTCGGCCTGGGCCAGTTCGGCGTCGGTGTCTCCTGGGTCTTCGTCGCCATCCACGACTTCGGCTACAGCGGCGTGGCCGTGGCCTCGATCATCACCGGTCTGTTCGTTGCGCTGCTGGCGCTGTTTCCGGCGCTGCTCGGCTATGGGCTGGCGGGGGCGCTGCGCCGGGCCGAGCGCTCGGGCCGGGGCGTCGGCGAGGCCGTCGTGTTCCTGCTGCTCATGCCCGCCGGCTGGACCCTGGCCGAATGGGTGCGCGGCTGGTTTCTGACCGGTTTCCCCTGGCTGGACCTGGGCTATAGCCAGATCGATGCGCCCCTGGCAGGGCTGGCCCCGGTGTTCGGCGTCTACGGGGTGTCCTGGGCGGCGGCCTTTACCGCCGGGCTGCTGGTATGGATGGCCACCGCATTGGGTCGGCGCCAGTGGCGGGTTCTGGTGCCGGGTGTGCTCGGTTTGGCGCTGTTGTGGGCGGGGGCCGCGGCCCTGATGCGCGTCGAGTGGACCCACCCGGTAGGGCAGCCTCTGCGTGTCAGCCTCATCCAGGGCAACGTCGCCCAGGAGACCAAGTGGGACCCGCTGGCGGTGGCGCACCGGGTCAACGTCTACGGGACACTGACGCGTCAGCACTGGGATTCGGACCTCATCGTCTGGCCCGAAAACGCGATGACCGACTACTATCGCCGCCTGGCGCCGGGCTTCCTGGACGGGTTGGCGGCCGAGGCCCGTGCGCACGATACCGACATCGTGCTGGGGGTCCCCGTGACGGACCCGGCGACCGGCCGTTACTACGCGGCGATGGTGAGCCTCGGACGCACCCCGGGCGTCTATCGCAAGCGCCACCTCGTGCCCTTTGGCGAATATGTGCCGCTGCAGTCCGTGCTGCGCGGCCTGATCGCCTTTTTCGATCTGCCGATGTCGAGCTTCAGCCCCGGGCCCGCCGACCAGCCCCTGCTGCACGCCGCCGGCCAGCCCCTGGCGGTGAGCATCTGCTATGAGGATGCCTTCGGAGAGTTGGTCCGCGGCGACCTGCCGCAGGCGACCCTGCTGGTCAACGGGAGCAACAACGCCTGGTATGGGGACTCGCTGGCGCCGGCCCAGCATCTGGAGATCGGACGCATGCGTGCCCTGGAGACGGGACGCGACCTGGCGGGGGCGACTACCAACGGCATTTCGGCCCTAGTCAACTATCGGGGCCGGATATTGGCGCGCTCGCCGCAGTTTCGACGCACCGTTCTGACGGGGAGGCTCCAGCCGCGCAGCGGGGCCACCCCTTATGTGTGGTGGGGCAACTCGCCGGTGCTGGCGGGTTTGTGGCTGGGTCTGCTGGGGCCGTGGGCCGCGCGGCGCCCATGGACTCAGGGGCGGCGGACGCGGGGGCGCGCCGACTGACGCGGCGGGCGGCGCCTATTTGCCCGCGTCGAAGCGTTTGTTGAAGACGGTACCGCCGCACTTGGGGCACGCCGGGATCTGCCCGGTGTGCTCGAAGTGCAGCTCCTCGCCGCAGTTCTGGCACTCCAGAATGCCGATGCCGGTGACCTCGCCGGTGTGGCGTTCGTGGATGCGCCGGTCCCATTGGCCGAGCTCGACCCGGCTTTGATCGACCACCGCGGCGAACAGTTCCGCCAGCCGGCTTTCGGCGTACTCCAGGTCCAGGCTCAACCAGTCGCCGAGCTGGCGGCCGGATTCGGCCAGATAGTCGCCCGCGTCCTCGAGGTCGCGCTGCAGGTAATCGGCGATGCGCGCGGCCTCTTCGCGCGAGAGCTCACCGAGCTCGGAGGCCTTCTCCTGGGCGCGGTCCAGGTTCTCGCGCAGGCTCGGCACGGCGCCCTCTTCGGCCTTGTGCCAGGCCGCGCGCAGGCGCTCCAGCATCCGGTTGTAGGCCTGGACGAATTTGTCGTTTGTGCCGTTGTCGCTCATGGCATTCCTTCCCGCTGCTGCGTGTTCGAGTGGGTGCGTCATCGGGGCCCGCATGCGGCCCGACGGCATTTGATTGTGGGGCTGTGTAGCCCTGCGCTATCCTAACGCTTTTTGGCACGGCAGTTAATCACAGGCGTTTTCCCATGGCGATCGACGAACGATATCAGCCCGAACAGGTAGAAAGGGCGGCACAGGACTACTGGCAGGAGCGACGCTGCTTCCGGGTTACCGAGGACCCGCAGCGGGAGAAATTCTACTGCCTGTCCATGTTCCCCTATCCCAGCGGGCGCCTGCACATGGGGCACGTGCGCAACTACACCATCGGCGATGTCATCGCGCGCTATCAGCGTATGCGGGGCAAGAACGTGCTCCAGCCCATGGGCTGGGATGCCTTCGGTCTGCCGGCCGAGAACGCCGCTATCCAGAACAAGGTGCCGCCGGCGCGCTGGACTCGGGAGAATATCGATTACATGCGGGCGCAGCTCCAGCGCCTGGGCTTTGGTTATGACTGGGAGCGGGAGCTGGCCACCTGCGATCCCGACTATTACCGCTGGGAGCAGTGGCTGTTCACGCGCCTGTTCGACAAGGGGCTGGTGTACAAGCGCACCGCGCCGGTGAACTGGTGCCCCAACGATCTCACCGTGCTCGCCAACGAGCAGGTGGTCGACGGCTGCTGCTGGCGCTGCGGCACCCAGGTCGAGCGCAAGGAGATCCCGCAGTGGTTCATGAAGATCACCGCGTACGCCGACGAGCTGCTCGAGGAGCTCGATCGCATGGACGAGTGGCCCGAACAGGTGCGTACCATGCAGCGCAACTGGATTGGGCGTTCCGAAGGCGTGGAAGTGCACTTCGGCGTCGAGGGCCATGACAGCCCCCTGAAGGTCTTCACCACGCGCCCCGATACGCTCATGGGTGTGACCTATCTGGCGGTGGCCGCCGAGCACCCGTTGGCCCAGGAGGCCGCGAAGTGGCATCCGAACGTGGCCGCCTTCGTCGAGGAGTGCCGGCACCTGGAGACCGCCGAGGCGGCCATGGAGACCATGGAAAAGAAAGGCGTGGACACCGGCCTCAAGGCGGTCCACCCCCTGACCGGCGATCGCCTGCCGATCTTCGTGGCCAACTTCGTGTTGATGGGCTACGGCGAGGGCGCGGTCATGGCGGTGCCGGCGCACGATCAGCGCGACTGGGAATTCGCCCGCCGCTACGGCCTGCCCATCGTGCCGGTCATCCACTCCGACGACGGCAGCCCGGTCGACCTCAAGCAAGGGGCGTTCACCGACCGCGGTATCCTGGTCGACTCGGGTGACTATACCGGGTTGGGCTCGGAGGCGGCCTTCCGCGCCATCGCGGCGGACCTGGCCGAGCGCGGCCAGGGACGGGTGAGCGTGCACTACCGATTGCGCGACTGGGGCGTGTCGCGCCAGCGTTACTGGGGCGCGCCCATTCCGATCGTCAACTGCCCGGACTGCGGTGCGATGCCCGTGCCCGACGACGACCTGCCGGTGGCGCTGCCCGAGGAGGTCAGCTTCGAGGGCGTGGTGGGCTCGCCGCTCAAGCAGATGCCCTCCTTTTATAAGACCACCTGTCCCAAGTGCGGGGGAGCGGCCGAGCGCGAGACCGATACCTTCGATACCTTCATGGAATCGTCCTGGTATTTCGCACGCTACTGCTCGCCCGACAATGACCAGGCCATGGTGGACGAGCGCGCCCAGTACTGGCTGCCCGTGGACCAATATATCGGTGGTATCGAGCACGCCATCCTGCACCTGCTGTACGCGCGCTTTTTCAACAAGCTCATGCGCGACGCCGGCCTGCTCGCCAACGACGAGCCCTTCACCCGGCTGCTCACCCAGGGCATGGTGCTCAAGGACGGGGCGAAGATGTCCAAGTCCAAGGGCAACACGGTCGACCCCCAGGCGCTCATCGAGGAATACGGCGCCGATACGGCACGCCTGTTCATGATGTTTGCCGCGCCGCCCGAGCAGTCGCTGGAGTGGTCGGACGAGGCGGTGGCCGGTGCCTTTCGCTTTCTCAAGCGCCTGTGGGCGCTCGCCGCCAAACCGGAATACCGCGAGGGCTTCGGTTACGAAACCGCGGACCAGCGCCGCACCCTGGTCGAGGGATTCGATTGGACCACGCTGACCGACGAGCAGAAGAAGGCCCGCGCCGAGGTGCACGGTTGCCTGGCGCAGGCCGTGCGCGACTTCGAGAAGTACCAGTTCAATACCGTGGTCGCCGGCTGCATGAAGATCATGAACGTGATCGGCGGCCTGCCCAGGAACGATCAGGCCATCCGCGCGGACAATGAGCCCCTGAGCCGGAATCTCGGTTATCAGGCGGTTCTGTTCGAATCGGTCGATATCCTGCTGCGCCTGCTCGCGCCCATCGTGCCCCACATCGCCCACGCCCTGTGGCCGGTGGTCGGACTCGGTCAGGCCGAGGCGGTGATCGACGCGCCGTGGCCCGAGCCCGATGAGACGGCCCTGGTGCGCGATACGCTGAAGCTGGTGGTGCAGGTCAACGGCAAGCTGCGCGGCAGCATCGAGGTGTCCGCCGATGCGGCACGCGATGCCGTTGAACAGGCGGCGCTGGCCGAACCGAACGTGCAGCGCTTTATCGAGGGCAAGGGGATTCGCAAGGTGATCGTCGTGCCCGGCAAGCTGGTCAACGTGGTCGTGTGATGGCCGCTGTCCGGGGCGATCCCGCAGGCAGGCAGGTGCGCGGTGCGCGAGCACCGGCGGCCTCGTACGCGCTGCGGGCGCTGGGCGTTGCGCTGGTGGCGCTCCTCTCCGGGTGCGGGTTTCACCTGCGCGCCGCCGTCGATTTGCCCGCGCAGATGGACGTCGTCTACGTCCAGGGGGCGCCGGCCCTGGGTGAGCTCGGGCGCGAGATCACCCGCTCGCTCGAGTCCGCCGGCTCGCGCCAGACCGAGGAGCGGGCAAGCGCCACCGCCATTTTGGTGATTGACCGAAACGAGGTGCGCCGGCGGGTCCTGTCCGTCAATCGGTCCGGCCAGGTCAACGAATATGAGCTTACGTATCATCTGGCCTTCGAGGTGCGCAATCCCGAGGGCAAGGTGCTGGTGCCGCGCCAGAGCGTGAGTCTGGCGCGGGATTACACGTTCGACCCCAACAGCGTCCTGGCCAAGGGCAACGAGGAGGCGCAGCTGCGCGGGGACATGATCGGCTTTGCCGTGCGCCAGATGCTGCGGCGTATCGACAGTGCCTTGAAACAGGCGGGCCGCTGAAATGTGCGGCGGTGTAGGACTGCGGCAGCGATGAAGCTGCGCTACGATCAGCTCGAGGCCCACCTCGCCCGGGGGCTTGCACCTATTTATATGGTCAGCGGCGACGAGCCGCTGCAGGTCGGGGAGGCGGGCGACGCCATCCGGGCCGCGGCCCGTTCCCACGGCTGCGCCGAGCGCGAGGTGCTGCACGTCGAGGCCGGTTTCGACTGGTCGGCGCTGCTCGCCTCGACGACCACCCTGTCGCTGTTTTCCGAACGCCGGCTGGTGGACCTGCGCCTGCCGACGGGCAAGCCCGGGGACGCGGGGGCCAAGGCCCTGGTCCAGTACGCCCAGGCGCGGCCCGAGGACGTGCTGCTGCTCGTCACCTGCCCCAAGCTCGACGCTCAACAGCAGCGCAGCAAGTGGTTCAAGGCGCTGGAAGGGGCCGGCGTCATCGTCCAGGTCTGGCCCGTGGAGCCCGGGCGCCTGCCGGCGTGGATCGGCCGGCGCATGCAGGCCAGGGGGCTGCAGCCCGACCCCGCCGCGGTCTCCATGCTGGCCGAGCAGGTCGAGGGCAATCTGCTGGCCGCCGACCAGGAGATCGAAAAGCTCCTGCTGCTGCACGGCCCGGGCCCGGTGAGCGCCGATGCGGTGGCTGACATGGTCGCCGACAGCGCCCGCTTCGATGTCTTTGCGCTGGTCGACAGCGCACTGGCCGGCGATGCCGCGCGCACCGCGCGGATCGTCTACGGCCTGCGGGCCGAGGGAGTCACGCCGGTGCTGGTGGTGTGGGCCCTGGCGCGCGAGGTGCGGGCTCTGGCTGCCATGGCCTTCGAGGTCGAGCACGGGGCCGGCCCGGATGCGGCCATGGCCCGTCAGCGGGTGTGGGACAAGCGCAAGCCGCTGGTCGGCAAGGCCCTGCGCCGCCATTCCGCCGGCCGCTGGCGGGCGCTGCTCGCGCAGTGCGGGCACGCGGATCGCGTGGTGAAAGGCGCGGCGGCGGGCAGCCCCTGGGAGGAGTTGTTACAATTAGCGGAGGCCATGGCCGGGATTGAGCTGCCCGGCCCCTCACCCTGACGGTAGCTGCGATGGATCTGAAAGTGGATGTGAAGCAATACATGCGGGAGGTCGGCGAGCGTGCGCGCGCCGCCTCGCGGGCGCTCGCGCGTGCCGGCACGGGCCCCAAGAATCGCGCCTTGCAGGCGATCGCCGCGGCCATCGAGGGCTCGACCGATGCGCTGCTGGTCGAGAACCAGCGCGATATGGACGCCGGACGGGCCGACGGCCTGGATGCGGCGTTGCTGGATCGGCTCGAGCTGAATACCGATCGTATCGCCGCCATGGCCGAGGGCCTGCGCCAGATCGCCGCACTGCCCGACCCTGTCGGTGAGATCGCCGAGCTCAAGTCGCGCCCGTCGGGTATCCAGGTCGGGCGCATGCGCGTGCCGCTGGGCGTCATCGGAATTATCTACGAGTCGCGCCCGAACGTGACGGCCGATGCCGCCGGCCTGTGCCTGAAGGCGGGCAATGCCGCCATTTTGCGCGGGGGCTCCGAGGCGATCCATTCCAACCAGGCGATCGCCGCCTGTATCCGCACGGGCCTGGCCGAAGCGGGCCTGCCCGCCGACGCCGTGCAGGTGGTGGAGACCACCGATCGCGCCGCAGTCGGCGAGCTGATCACCATGAAGGACTATGTCGACGTGATCGTGCCGCGCGGGGGCAAGAGCCTCATCGAGCGCGTCAGCGCCGAGGCGAAGGTGCCGGTCATCAAACACCTGCACGGGGTCTGTCACGTCTACATCGACGCCAAGGCCGACCGCGCCAAGGCGGTGCGCGTTGCCTACAATTCCAAGACGCAGCGCTACGGGACCTGCAACACCATGGAAACGCTCCTGGTGGACCGGGCGGTCGCCGAGCAGGTGCTGGCCGAGCTTGGCGAGATGTATCAGGCGGCCGGTGTGGAGCTGCGCGGGTGCGAGGCGACGCGTGCGATTCTGCCCGGAATCAATGCGGCGAGCGAGGAGGATTGGGATGCCGAATACCTCGCGCCGATTCTCTCTATCCGGGTGGTGGACGGGCTGGATGCGGCCATCGAGCATATCCACGCGCACAGCTCGGGACATACCGAGTCCATCGTCACCGAGGACCTGACTCGCGCTCGGCGCTTTCTCACCGAGGTCGATTCGAGCTCGGTCATGGTCAATGCCTCGACGCGGTTCGCGGACGGTTTCGAGTATGGCCTGGGCGCCGAGATCGGCATCAGCACGGACAAGATCCACGCCCGCGGCCCGGTGGGGCTGGAGGGCCTGACCTCGCAGAAGTACATCGTTATCGGTGACGGTCACATTCGCGAATGACCTTTCCTAGCGGGCCGAGCGGCGTCGTGCCGCGCGATCTTCCTGTCTGTCGTCCGATGCCGGCGAGCCGCACGCGCGCTGGCGCGGGCCGCATGCGGACTTGAGTCTCGAGACAGTGCAAGCCACCGGTATCTTCGGCGGAACCTTCGACCCCGTTCATCTGGGGCACCTGCGCGCGGCGCTGGAGGTGCGCGAGGCGCTCGCGCTGGACAGCGTGCGCTTCGTGCCCTGCGGAATCCCGCCCCACCGGGTGACGCCGCACGCCAGTGCGCGCCAGCGCGTAGCGATGCTGCGCGCGGCACTCGACGGCGAGCCCGCCTTCCGGCTCGACGATCGCGAGATACGCCGACCGGGACCGTCCTATATGGTGGACACCCTGGAGTCACTGCGCACCGAGCTCGGCCGGACACCGCTGTGTCTGATCCTCGGGATGGACGCCTTCCTCGGCCTGCCGAGCTGGCATCGCTGGAAGTCCTTGAGCGAGCTGGCCCACATTGCCGTCATGCACCGACCCGGCTGGGCGTGGCGGCCCGGGCAGGCGCCGGGCGAACTGGCGACGCAGGTATCGGCCCGGCTGACCGACGAGCCGCGTGTGCTGCACGAGGCGCCCGCCGGGCGTATCGCGTTCGTGCCGGTCACGCCCTTGGACATCGCGGCGAGCCGCATACGGGCCGCACTCGCGCAAGGGCGCAGCGTGCGCTACCTGGTGCCGGAGGGTGTTTGGCAACTGATTCAGCGACAACATATCTATGGGTGAAACCGACGTGAGTTTGACAATCGAAGCCCTGCGCGACCTGGTAGTCGAAGCGCTGGAGGACATCAAGGCCCGCGACATCCACGTCATCGACGTGCGCGGCAAGTCCAGCATCACCGACATCATGGTGATCGCCACGGGCAACACGGATCGCCAGGTCCGGTCACTGGCCAACAGCGTCATCGAAAAGGCCAAGGAAAACGGCGTGCAGCCTCTGGGGGTCGAGGGCGAGCGCACCGGTGACTGGGTGCTGGTCGACCTCGGCGACGTGGTCGCGCACATCATGCAGCCGGAGATTCGGGACTTCTACAACCTCGAAAAACTGTGGGGCGATTCGAGCCCGGACGCCTCGACCGGGCCCTGAGGCCCGTCCAGGGCGATTAGCCGAGGGGGTGCCGTGGAGCTGCATCTGATCGCGGTCGGAAACCGCATGCCGGCCTGGGTGGAAGAGGGGTTTGCAACCTATGCCAAGCGCATGCCCGCGGCCTGTCGTTTGCGCTTGACGGAGATTGCACCGGCCAAGCGCGGTCGTGGGGCCGACGTGGCGCGAGCCGTCACGCAGGAAGGGGAACGCATGCTCGCGGCCGTCGCCAAGGGCGCCTACGTCATCGCCCTGGAGGTCGATGGGCGCGCGTGGAGCACCGAGCGCCTGGCGCGCGAGCTGGCGGACTGGATGCAGGCGGGGCGCGATGTCGCGCTGCTGGTCGGCGGGCCCGAAGGACTGGCGCCGGCGTGCCGGGCCCGGGCCGATCTGGCCTGGTCCCTCTCGCCGCTTACCCTGCCACACCCCCTGGTGCGGGTCGTTCTCGCCGAGCAGCTCTATCGCGCCGCCAGCATTCTCGGAAACCATCCTTACCACCGCGCCGGCTAGCCGGTCGCTGAAGCCCGGTGCATGCGGGGTCGACTGCGCTGCGCGTTTGGCCGCCACCCTGTCCCCGGCGCGGGCGCCCGTCATCGCCAGAGGGGTGTGATAAGGTGTCTTTATGGTGAATGTCGACGTCGAGCCCCGCACTGACGCCGAGGCGGGCCGCGACCCGCAGCTCTATCTCGCGTCCTCTTCGCCGCGGCGCCGGTCGCTGCTGGAGCAGATCGGCGTACGCTACGAGTTGGTGAGCGCGCCGGTCGACGAGTCGGCCCTCCCCGGCGAGTCGGCGGAGACCTTCGTGCTGCGCCTCGCGCTCGCCAAGGCGCGGGCGGGCCGAGCGGCGCTGGTGGGACGGGGCGCGCTGGCGGGTCGTCCCGAAGGGTTGGCCCGCCCCGTGCTCGGGGCCGATACCGCGGTGGTGGTCGACGGTGAAATACTCGGCAAGCCGCGCGATCGCGACGATGGACTGGCGATGCTGCGCCGATTGTCCGACCGCAGCCACCGCGTGCTGAGCGCCGTGGCGATGGTCGGTGAGAGGGAAGCGACCCGACTCAGCGCCAGCCGCGTCACGTTTCGCCCACTTACCGAGGCCGAGTGCGTGGCCTATTGGTCCACGGGCGAGCCCCGTGACAAAGCCGGGGCCTACGCCATTCAGGGGCACGGCGCACTGTTCGTCAGTCACCTGGAGGGCAGCTATTCGGGGGTGATGGGGTTGCCCCTGTACGAGACCGCCGAGCTGTTGTATGACGCCGGTATAGACCCCCTCGAGCAGAACAATACCAACGAACTAGGGAATGACTGTGCAGCCGCCGATGAGTGAGGAGTTGCTGATCAATGTCACACCGCAGGAGACGCGCGTCGCGTTCGTCGAAAACGGCATCCTGCAGGAAGTGCATATAGAACGAGCGCGCAAGCGCGGGCTGGTCGGGAACATCTACAAAGGCCGCGTGTGCCGTGTCCTGCCCGGCATGCAGGCCGCCTTCGTCGATATAGGCCTGGAGCGGACCGCCTTTTTGCACGCCTCGGACGTGATGGTGCCGGCCAGCGAAGCTAAGGAGGAGGACAACGGCCGCGGTGCCGAGAGCATCACCGGGCTGCTGCGCGAGGGACAGGACCTGCTGGTACAGGTCATCAAGGATCCTCTGGGCACCAAGGGCGCCCGTCTGACTACCCATATCTCGATCCCCTCGCGATTTCTCGTGTTCATGCCCGGAAACGCCCACATCGGTGTGTCCCAGAAGATCGAGGCCGAGGAGGAGCGTACCCGCCTGAAGGAACTGGTTCGTGCCGCGGCGCCCGAGTTCGCGTCAGGCGGCTACATCGTGCGCACGGTGGCCGAAGGGGTGAGCGAAGAGGCCCTGCGTGCGGATATGCGCTTTTTGCACAAGTTGTGGAGCGAGATTCAGGAGCGCAGCGGGGGCGAGGCCAGCGGCAGCCTGGTACACGAGGATCTGCCCCTCGTGATGCGCACCATGCGCGACCTGGTCGGCAGCGCCATCGAGAAGGTGCGAATCGATTCGCGCGAGACGTTTCAGCGGGTGCACAAATTCGCCTCGAAGTTCATCGCCGAGCTGGCCGGGCGCGTCGAGTACTATCCGGGCGAGCGCCCCATCTTCGATCTCTACGGCGTGGAAGACGAGGTCCAGAAGGCTTTGGAGCGCAAGGTGCAGCTCAAGTCCGGCGGGTATTTGATTATCGATCAGACCGAGGCCATGACGACCATCGACGTCAATACGGGTGCCTTCGTCGGGCACCGCAACCTCGAGGAGACGATCTTCAAGACCAACCTGGAGGCGGCCCAGGCCATCGTGCGTCAGCTGCGCCTGCGCAATCTCGGCGGTATTATCATCATCGATTTTATCGACATGTCCGACCTGGAGCACCGGCGCCAGGTACTGCGTGCCCTGGAACGCAGCCTGGAGCGCGATTACGCCAAGACCCATATCAGCGAGGTCTCCAGTCTCGGTCTGGTGGAGATGACGCGCAAACGCACCCGAGAGAGCCTGGAACATATCCTGTGCGAGACCTGTCCAACCTGTAACGGGCGCGGTTCGCTGAAGACGGCCGAAACTGTCTGTTACGAGATTTTTCGTGAAATCCTGCGCGAGGCGCGCCAATATGACACCCAACAGCTGCTCGTGCTCGCCTCGCAGGAGGTGGTCGACCTGATGCTCGACGAGGAGTCGACCAGCGTCGCCGAGCTCGAGGAATTCATCGGCAAAACCATCAAGTTCCAGGTGGAGTCCCTCTATACCCAGGAACAGTACGACGTCGTGCTGATTTGAGAGATCGCGTTCCGATGCCAGGCCGAGTACGTTGGCAACGGCTCGGGCGCGGCCCCTGTCGATGTGCCGTGGCCGCCGAAGTGGTACGGACGTCAAGGTGCGCCCCGCACACTCGGGTTACACTGATTAGGGGAGAAGTGAACGGCGAGGGCCGGGCCCGGTGGGCTGCGGCCGGAACGTCTGGACATTATCGCGATGAGGCGGCACCGCACACTGGTCCGTAGGACTACGGCCTATCTTTGGTACACCTTCGTGGTATTCGTCATCGTGCTGGCGGTGGCGATCACCGCCGCGCGCCTGCTGTTGCCCGAGGCCAAGGGTTATCGCCAGCACGTGGAGCAGTGGGCGAGCACCCTGCTCGGCCAGCCCGTTCAAATCGCGACCATGGATGCCACGCTCGAGGGCTTCACCCCGACGCTGACCTTCAAGGACGTGCGCCTGATGGACCGCGGGGGCAGACGGGCGATCATTCGCTTCGACGAGGCCCGGGTGGGTATCGGACTACTGGCCTCCCTGCGCCAGTGGCGCCTGGTCCCCACCGATCTCACGGTCGTTGGGGCGAACCTGGGCGTCACCCGTTACAAGGACGGGCGCTTCGTGGTGCGCGGCATGCGCGTGGCCTCGCTGTCGTCCGGCGGAGGCGGTTCTACGAGTGACGAGGCCGCCGCCCAGCTCACGGCGTGGCTCTTCCAACGCGACGTGTTGGCGATCAAGGACAGCGAGGTCCATTGGCGGGACCTGAAGCGCGGGCAGGGTACGCTGGATTTCTCCAACGTCAATATGCGCCTTCGCAACTCGGGCAAACGCCACCAGCTCGATTTCAATGTCACATTGCCTGAGCGTATCGGTCGGCGCCTGAGCCTGGCCGTGGATGCCACGGGCGATGTGAACGACCCAACCTCCCTGCAGGGCGAGTTCTACGCGCGAGGCGAGGGCCTGCACCTCGGTCAGCTGGGTATCACACCGAGCCTCGGCGGTATCGCGATGCGCCGCGGCGACATCGACCTCACGCTGTGGGGCGGCTGGCGAGGCGGTGCGCTCCAAAGTCTGGAGGGCAGTGCCGAGGCGTCCAACATTGTGCTCGAGGCGCTCGGGCACCAGGACCCCCTGGAGCTCGAGCGCTTGGGGGGCAATTTCAACTGGCGGCGCAGCATACAGGGTTGGACGCTGGACCTGCACCGGCTGCATGTGGCCCGCGGTCAGTCCATCTGGCCGGAGACCGGCGTCAGTATCGTGCGTACCGCTCAGGCGCCGGGCCAGACACCGGGGCTGGACATCAAGGCGAACTTTCTGCGCCTCGACGATCTCGCCGCCGTTTTGCTCAAGAGTCATAAGCTCGACCAGCGTACGCAGACCTGGCTGCAGCGCTTGGAGCCGCGCGGCGATATCAACGGCATCCATGTCCACGTCGACACTCCCGGCGACGGGCCCCCCGCGACCTACCGGGCGCAGGCCCGTTTTTCCGACCTGGGCATCAAGCCCTATGGCCGTATCCCGGGTTTTGCGCACCTGAGCGGCGGTGTGTGGCTGGACGAGCATCACGGCGGGCTGAAACTCGACGCGACCGACGCGAGCCTGAAGTTTCCCAAGCTGTTTCGCCAGGATCTGGATTTCGATCGCCTCGTTGCCGATCTGGACTGGACCCACCGCGACGGTGTCTGGAATCTGTCGGCTCGCCAGATGGTTGCCGATACCGGCGCGGCGACGACGCGCTCGGATCTGCTGCTCGAAGTCCCGGACGACGGCGGCTCGCCTTATATCGATCTGCAAAGCGAGTTTCGCCTGAGTGATGTGACGCGGGTGCCACAGTTCCTTCCGGCCCGGATCATGAAGCCGCACACGGTAGAGTGGCTCGACCGCGCCTTCCGCGCCGGCGAGGTCACTGACGGCGGCATGGTGTTCAACGGCCGCCTGGCGGACTTTCCTTATGCCGATCACCGCGGGCAATTCCAGGTCAAGTTCCACGCCCGGAACGTGACGCTCGATTACCACGAGGGCTGGCCGGTATTCACTCACGCCGCCGCCGACGCCACGTTCACCGGCCAGGGTATGGATATCCGGGTGTCCAGCGGCAAGGTCTTCGATAGCGAGCTGAAGGGTGTGCGCGCCCGGATCGCACAGTTCAAGGATCCGCTGCTGGTGACCAGCGGGCGGATCCAGGGATCGACGGCCGACGCGGTGCGTTTTCTCGCGGAGAGCCCGATTGCCGCATCGGCCTCCGATACCTTGAAGGCGCTCCGAGTGGGCGGAACGAGCACGACCGAGCTGAAGCTGCGCATTCCGCTGTCCAAACGCGTCAAGGCGAAACACCCGCTGCGCGTCGCCGGGCAGTTGGGCCTGCACAACAGTTCCGTAACCCTTTTGGACGGCAAGCTCGATATCACGGACCTCAATGGCGTCGTGCATTTCACGGACAAGGACCAGTCGACCACCGGCATCGAGGGCCGGGTCATGGGAGGGCCGGCGGAATTCGAGGTCTATACGCCGTCCACCGCGGGCAGCGACCAGACCTTCATCAGCGCGCGGGGGCGAGTCGACACCGACACCATCGCCAAGCGCCATGCAGACCTGCCCTTGTTGAACGACGTGAAGGGGCGGGCCGACTGGCAGGCGCAGTTGACGCTCAATCACGGCAAGGGCAAAGACGGACCGCCGGTGACGCTGCGCGTGACCGCGGGACTGAAAGACGCCGCCATCGACCTGCCGGCGCCCCTGTACAAGCCGCTCGGCGATCAATGCATGGCGGTGTTCGACGCGAGGTTCATGCGCCACGGTCGCACCGACCTGCGTCTTGGTCTGGGCGACCTGGCCTCGGTGGCGCTTGCCGTGAACAAGGAGCGGGGACGTTTGCGTTTTCTCAAGGGGGAGGCGCGCTTTGGGGGCGGGCACGCCAGCCTGCCGCCCGACGACAGTGTGCGCATCGTCGGAAGTATCGACAAGCTGTCCCTGGCCCAGTGGCGTAAGGTGCTCGCGCCCTGGTTCGGCGGCAAGTCCGCGGCGCCTTCTGTGGCGCTCGATATGCCGGTGATTTTCGATATGGATCGTCTACGCCTTCGCAAGGCGGCCGGTGGCGCGAATCGAACGCAGACCGATCCACGGCATTTTCCGGTGGTGCGCGGACAAATTCGCGATTTGCGCTACGACGGGATCGACCTCGGCGACCTCAGCTTCGATACCGCACGCCAGCCTGCCGGGCTGACGCTGCGCTCGATGCGCCTCGTCCGGCCGAAGACGACGATTACCGCTCGGGGACAGTGGCAGAGTAACCATGGCGCTCAAGCCACCACTGTCAATGCCCGGCTCAAGAGCGAGGACTTGGGAGGCTTCCTGCGAGACTTGGGATTGGCGGCGGTCATCAAAGGGGGAACCACCGACTCGAAGATGGATTTGACGTGGACGGACTCACCGTTTCACTTTTCCTTCAAACGCCTCTACGGCAGGATGGATGTTTCGGTCAAGGACGGGACCATGGAGGACATCGATCCGGGGGCCGGACGCATCTTCGGTCTGCTGAGTCTGCAGGCTCTGCCGCGCCGCCTGACCCTGGATTTCGGCGACGTGTTCAAAAAGGGCTTCAGCTTCGATTCGATTACCGGAACGTTTCAAATCGACGCCGGCAACGCCAAGACCAACAATCTGATTATGAAGAGCCCCTCGGCACGGATTCTGGTGCAGGGCCGGACCGGCCTGGCGGCGCGGGATTACGATCAGTTGGTCACCGTCGTCCCCGAGGTGGGCAATACCCTGCCGGTGGCGGGGGGATTGGCCTGGGGCGCCCAGGCCGGGGCCATCATCTTGCTGTTCCAGAAGCTGTTCAAGTCCGAGATCGACAAGGCGGCCCAATACCAGTACAAGATCACCGGCAGTTGGGATGACCCGGTAATCAAGCGTTTGGCCCAGCCCAAGAAACCGGCATCGCGCCAGTCCGCGCAGGACAACGGCGAGCCCGCGCTCGACGGCGGGGATTGAACCGGCCCGCGCAGGGGAGCGGGGCCCCGCTGCCAAGGGCGAACGCATCTGTGATATCCTGCCGGCCATGAAGAGCCTACCGTTGTGGTGCCTGTTGGGCCTTGGTTTCTGCGTGCAGGCTGGCGCCGCGCCCCTGGTCTTGAACGCCGACCAATGGGCCGTTCCCCGCCGCGGGGATGTGATCCTGCGAATGCCGGCCGTCTCGGCGGCGATGCGCGAACTGGACGCCAAGCGCGGCAGTCATCTGATTATTCGTTTCCCGGGCGGCGACGAGGGCAGCCTGTGGGCAAATGAGCTGCGCGCATGGCTGGTCTCGCTCGGTTTGTCCTCCCAGCGTATTGAGCTCGTGCCCGGCAGCCACAGCGCCGATACCATCGAGCTGGACGTGCGTGCCCCGCTGGTCACGCCCGGAAGCGGTTCGTGAGGCGCGTTGCGGCCATCCAGATGGCCTCTGGCCCCAACGTCGGCGCCAATCTCAACGAGGCCGGCCGACTCATCGCCCGTGCCGCGGATGCCGGCGCCGAGCTGGTGGTGCTTCCCGAGAACTTCGCCCTGATGGGGATGACCGAGTTGGACAAGGTCGCCGTGCGCGAGCCCGACGGCAGCGGGCCGATTCAGGACTTCCTGGCCGCCCAGGCCGACAAGCACCGGGTCTGGCTGGTCGGAGGCACTGTGCCCCTCGAGGCGAGCGTGGCCGAGAAGGTGCGCGCCGCCTGTCTGCTGTTCGACGAGCGGGGGGCGCGCGTCGCGCGCTACGACAAGGTTCACTTGTTCGACGTCACCCTCGAGGAGAGCGGCGAGCAATACAACGAATCGGAAACCATCGAGGCGGGCAACGAGGTCGTGGTTGCCGACACTCCCTTCGGGCGTTTGGGGTTGGCCGTCTGCTACGATTTGCGATTCCCGGAGCTCTTTCGGCGCATGCACGAGGAGGGCGTGGAGGTCATCGCGATGCCTGCGGCCTTTACGGCCGTCACGGGGCGGGCGCATTGGGAGCCGCTGGTACGTGCGCGCGCCATTGAAAACCTGTGTTACGTTGTTGCTTCGGCCCAGGGCGGCTACCACGTCAACGGCCGGGAGACGCACGGTGACACCATGATCGTCGATCCCTGGGGTGTGGTACTGGACCGCCTGCCGCGCGGATCCGGTTTCGTAATCGCCGATATCGACCTGGACCGCGTCCAGGCCATCCGGCGCAGCTTCCCGACACTCGAACACCGCAAGATACCCTGCACACTGCCATGAACCACGACCCTCTCGATACCGCCCGTTCCGCACTGCTCGAGCCCGCCGGCCTCGGCGATCACGACCTGCAGGAGGTTCTCGACCAACTGCTCGGCCATGCCGTGGACAGCGCGGACCTGTATTTTCAGACCAGCCGGCACGAGTCTTGGGTCCTCGAGGACGGCATCGTGCGCGAGGGCAGCCACAACATCGAGCAGGGCGTGGGCGTGCGCGCCATCAGCGGCGAGAAGACCGGTTTTGCATACTCGGACGAAATCGTCCTGCCCGCCCTGACCCAGGCGGCCCAGACCGCGCGGGCGATCGCGCGCAGCGGCCGCCAGGGCCGCGTCCAGGCTTGGCAGGGCGGCGCCGGTCATCGTCTGTATCTCCCCGTGGATCCCCTGGAGTCGCTGAGTGCCGACGACAAGGTGGCGCTGCTGCGCGAGCTCGATGCCGAGGCGCGGCGTCAGGACACCCGTGTCAAGGAGGTCGTGGTCAGCCTGGCGGGCGTGCACGAGGTGATCCTGGTCGCCGCCAGCGACGGGACGCTGGCCGCCGACGTGCGGCCCCTGGTCCGACTCAACGCCAGCGTCATCGTCGAGGACGGCGGGCGCCGCGAACAAGGTTCTTCGGGCGGCGGCGGGCGCATCAGCTACGAGTATTTCCGCAACGGCGACATCGGTCTGGGCTACGCCCGCGAGGCGGTGCGCCAGGCGTTGGTCAACCTGGAGGCGGTGGCGGCGCCGGCCGGGACCATGCCGGTTGTCCTGGGAGCGGGCTGGCCGGGCGTGCTGCTGCACGAGGCGGTGGGTCACGGCCTGGAAGGCGACTTCAATCGCAAGGGCAGTTCGGCCTTTTCGGGCCGGCTCGGCGAACGGGTGGCCTCGCCCCTGTGTACGGTGGTCGATAACGGCACCATGGCCGATCGGCGGGGCTCGCTCAATATCGATGACGAGGGCACACCGACGAGCGAGACCGTGCTCATCGAAAACGGCGTGCTCAAGGGGTACATGCAGGACAAGCTCAACGCGCGTCTCATGGGTATGGCGCCGACCGGCAACGGCCGGCGCGAGTCCTATGCCCACCTGCCCATGCCGCGTATGACCAATACCTACATGCTGGCCGGCGAATCGGATCCGGCCGAGATCATCGCCTCGGTCGACAAGGGCCTGTATGCCGTGAACTTCGGCGGCGGGCAGGTCGATATCACTTCGGGCAAGTTCGTATTCTCCGCCTGCGAGGCCTATCTCATCGAGGGCGGCAAGGTCACCCGTCCGGTCAAGGGAGCAACGCTGATCGGCAACGGGCCGGACGTGCTCACACGCGTGTCGATGGTGGGTAACGACCTGGCGCTCGACGGCGGTATCGGCACCTGCGGCAAGGAGGGCCAGAGCGTGCCCGTGGGCGTGGGCCAGCCCACGCTACGCATCGACGGTCTGACGGTCGGCGGCACCGGCAGCTGATCGGTCGGCGCCGTTCGACCCGTTCGAATCACTTCCACTCAAGGCTCCAGCCTACAAGCGCGGACCGCCGCGGCGGTTCTTCAGGCGGCTGAGCAGCGTCTTGCAGTCCACGCTCACGATGTGCTCGCGTGAGAACAGAAACTTCCCGGTAAAGCGCTCCAGCACATCCATGTCCTCTGTGAGCGTGTGCATGTGCAGGCTCTGCATGTCGTTCATGATGTAGAGACTGACGACCTCCGGCTGCTGCGACAGCTCGTTCGCCACGTCACTGATTCCCTGCGGCGAGACCTTCACGTCGAAAAAGGCCGACACGGCCTTGCCGAGCTTCTCGGGGTTCACCACCGCGGTGAACTGCTCGATGACGCCCTCGTCGAGCAGGTGCTGCACGCGCTCGCGCGCGTGCGCGCGCGAGACGCCGAGCGCGCGGGCAATCTCGGCAAAGGAGAGCCGACCGTCCTTGATCAGCAGGCCGAGAATTTTGGTATCCAATGCGTTCATGATCGGGGCGCACCTTGGTCGGGTAGTGGAGTTGGTTTGTCCGTGCCGCGACGCGCCGCACGGCGCTGTACCGTCAATTGCAGCTTCCATGCCAGTGTGTCCTGCGGTCTCCGTCCGTCCCGCTGTGCTCACCTAGGGCGTTGATTCTGCCCTCGTCGCCGCCGCACGCGGCGCGCTCACGGCCGCCCGGTGCCGCGCTCCGAATGTAAAGTACGGCGCCGCCGTGCGACCCATCGTGGCGCAGCTGCCGTGTCGCGCACCCAAGCGGTGCACGGGGCCGCGTGCCTTCCACTGCCGATTGTTCTGCTGAGCGCCCCAACGTATGCCATTTGCATTTCCACGGCGCGGTCATCGATGCAGTTGTTTTGTCGGAGCCGTTGCATGCCGCCATTTTGCACGCACATCGGTGTCGCTGGCGCTCGTGCCACGCTGGTGCAGAAAGTTCGATTGTAAACGCCTCGGCAGCGACGGCGATTCGGTACGAAATCAATACGTATCAACGAGATACCAGGCTTTTGCGTGAGCTGGCACAACCGTTGCACTTCAACACGGGGTAGTCGCCCGGCGAGCGGTTGACAAACGGCAGGATGAAACGCCGCCAACGTTTGCCCGGCATCGTAATCGAAGCAGGCCCCGGCGGTCCGGTCGGCACCGGGACGGGGCCTTGCACCGACACCATCGGGACCGACATTGGAACTCACAGTGGGGAGAACAGCATGAGCCTAGACCGTAGAAAGTTTCTCAAGGGTGGATTGGCGGCCGCTGCGACGGCGGGCACGCTGGGCGCGCCGGCCATCGTGCGTGCCGATTCGAAGAAGACCTATCACCTGAAGATGACCAGTGCCTATCCGCCGGGCTCGCCGTTCTATACCACGGGACCGGGCAGTGCCACGGACTTCGTCAAACGCGTCGAGTCGATGTCGGGCGGCCGCCTGAAGATCAAATTCTATGCGGCCGGTGAGTTGATTCCGGCGCTGGGCGGCTTCGACGCGGTGCGCGAAGGCACCGTCGACATGAACTGGGCCAATGCCTATTTCTGGGCCGGTAAATCCTTCGCCGCGCAGTTTTTTACCAACGTGCCGTTTGGCATGGACGTGCTTGGCACCAATGCCTGGCTGTCTCAAGGCGGCGGTCAGGCATTGTGGGACGAGGTCTATGCGCCCTTCGGCCTCAAGGCCTTCGCGGCGGGCAATACCGGCATGCAGATGACCGGCTGGTTCCGCAAGCCGATCAAGAGCGTGGAGGACTTCAAGGGGTTGCGTATGCGCATCCCCGGCCTGTCGGGCAAGGTCTACGAGCAGTTGGGTGTCAGCGTGAAGCTGTTGCCGGGCGGTGAGATATTTCCGGCGCTGCAGCGCGGCGTGATCGACGCGGCCGAGTTTGTCGGGCCGTATCTCGATCGCAAGCTGGGGCTGCAAAACGCCGCGAAGTATTACTACACGCCGGGCTGGCACGAGCCGAACAACGTTACCGAGCTGTTGATCAACAAGAAGCTTTGGGAAGGCATGCCCAAGGACCTGCAGGCGATCATCCAGAACGCTGCGACGGCCTGCAACGAGATCAGCTTCGCCTGGTGCAACGCCAACAACGCGGAGGCGTTGAAGGACCTTGTCGACAACCACGGCGTAAAGGTCGGTACGCTCTCGCCCCAGATCATCAAACGCCTGCGCGAGGTCACCTCCGATACGCTGACCGGTCTGACGGCCAAGGACCCGCTTGCCAAGAAAGTGTATGACCACTACTTCGGCTTCAAGAAGCAGGTCGACGCGTGGTTGTCGACCAGCGAGGCGGTGGTCCTCGCCCAGAAGCTGTAGGGGGGAGTTCGATGTCAACACCCGAAGGGCCGGTCCTCAGCGCACTGGCCGTCACGGCGGATGAACGAGGCGTTGACCGCGCCAGGCTGCTCGCGAGTCTGGCGCGCCTCAGCGCACGTTTGGACCGCTTCATCGGTCGCCTGGGCAAGCTCAGTGCGTGGCTCGGGCTCGTGTTGGTGCTGTTGGTCGCCGGCGATGTTATCGCGCGCTATGTCTGGCACGTGGGTTCGGTCGCCGAACAGGAGTTGGAATGGCACGTACTGGCGGTGATGGCCATGCTCGGGGCGTCCTTCACCCTGCAGCAGGGTGAGCATGTCCGGGTGGACATCTTTTATCAGCACTACAGCGAACGGACAAAACGTTGGATGGACGTGCTGACGCCGCTCTTGGTGGTAGTGCCCACGGCCTTGTTCATCGCCGGGGTCTCGCTTCAGTTCGTGGCGATGTCCTATCAGGTACACGAGGGCTCTCCCGATCCGGGCGGGCTGCCGGCACGCTACGTGCTCAAGGCCTTTGTGCCGCTCGGGTTCGGTCTCGTGGCTGTTCAGGGCGTGGCGATGCTCTTGGACGGTATCGTCAAGCTGGCTGCCGGGGAGAAGAGCTGACATGGGAGCCGAAACGTTGTCCGTCGTAATGGTGTTCTGCCTGTTCGCACTGATCCTGGCAGGTATCCCCGTTCCCTTCGCGCTGGCCGCCAGCGGTATCGCGTTCGGGCTTGTGGGTTTTGGCACCGATCTGTTTCACCTGCTGCCGCTGCGTATCTTCGGAGTCGCGACCAACTACACCATGTTGGCGATACCGCTTTTCGTCTTCATGGGCGTACTGCTCGAGAAGTCGCGCCTGGCCGAACGCATGCTCGATGTGGTCGGACACCTGGCGGGTAACCGCCCCGGCGGCATGGCCATGGCCATCGTGATGGTCGGCGTGCTGATGGGGGCGTCGACCGGCATCGTGGCTGCCACGGTGGTCACCGTGGGGCTCATCACGCTGCCCACGCTGCTGCGGCGAAACTACGACAAGCGTCTCGCCTGCGGAACGATCTGCGCCTCGGGTACGCTGGGCCAGATCATTCCGCCCAGCCTGGTGCTGATCCTGCTGTCGGACATCACCGGCAGTTCGGTGGGCACCCTGTTCGCCGCGGCGATGGTCCCCGGCCTGATCCTCGGCGGTCTGTATATCGGCTACATACTCCTGTTGGGCTGGCGCCGACCGGCGGCAATGCCCCCGATCCCCTTCGAGGAGCGCGACCAGATGTCCCGTGGACGTCTGGTGCTGGAGCTGCTGAAGGTGGTGGTCCCGCCCCTGGCGTTGATCGTGGCGGTGCTGGGCTCCATCATCGGCGGCGTGGCCGCGCCGACCGAGGCGGCGTCGATGGGCGCGCTGGGTGCGCTCGCGCTGGTCACCGCCTCACGCCGCATGAACTGGTCTGTCCTGCGCGAGACGGTGGTCGCCTCGTTCAAGATCACCGGCATGACATTGTTCGTGCTCATGTGCGCACAGGTGTTCAGCCTGGCCTTCCGCGGTTTGGGCGGTGATGATTTGATCGATGCCATGTTCGAGTTTCTGCCGGGCGGGGTCTGGGGCGACCTGCTGTTCGTGATGCTGCTGTTGTTCGTGCTGGGATTCTTCCTGGATTGGATTGAGATCAGCTACATCGTGCTGCCGCTGGTCTTGCCGTTCTTTACGCGCGAAGGCGTGGACATCGTCTGGTTGTGCATGCTGGTGGCGATGAACCTGCAGACGTCCTTCCTGACGCCGCCGTTCGGGTGGTCCCTGTTCTATTTGAAGGGCGTTGCCCCCGAGGGTGTTCAGACCGGCGACATCTACCGCGGGGTGATGCCGTTCATTGCGATTCAACTGCTGGGTTTGGCGCTGGTGATGGCCTTTCCGCTGCTGGCGACGTGGCTTCCCCATGCCATCGGCTGGTGAGTATATTCCCGACCACGGCGCCGACGGTGTGAGCGAAAACGACATAACGGAGCGGCCCGTCGCCGAGTGCCCCCGGCCGGGTTGTGGTCTCGTGGATACCGCGCTCGAGTGGAGCGGGGGCGGCATGGCGGCGGGATTTTCGGTATGATGCCGCCGATGGATATCCTGTGGTTGGTCGCCGCCCTGCTCGGCTGCGGTGTGTTCGCGGGCGTCCTGGCCGGGTTGCTCGGCGTGGGCGGCGGCATCGTGATCGTACCCCTGCTGTTTCACGTCTTCAGCGTCTACGGCATTGCCCCCGACGTGGCGATGCCGCTGTCGGTAGGCACCTCCTTATCGACCATCGTGCTGACGTCCTGGGTCTCGGCGCGCAAGCATTACCAGCGCGGTGGTGTGGATACGGCCCTGGTGCGCCGATGGGTGCTGCCGGTCCTGGTGGGGGTCGCCGTCGGGACGACGGTCGCACATTACGTTTCCGGTACCCTGCTCAAGACCCTGTTCGGCGTACTGCTGGTGCTGGTCTCCTCCCATATGCTGATCAGTGCTCGTCGGGAGCTGAGCCTGTTCGAGAACCTGCCGGGGCCGGGGGTGCAGCGCGGATTAGCGGTGGTCGTGGGCGGCATCTCGGCCCTATTGGGGATCGGCGGCGGCACAGTGATGGTCCCGCTGCTCACGATGTTCTCGTTTCGCATCCATCGGGCCGTGGCGACCTCATCGGTGTTTGGTTTTGTCATCAGCGTGCCGGCCACGGCCGGTTATCTCTACGGCGGCTGGCACGCGCCGGGCCTGCCGCCGGGTTCGACGGGCTATATCAACTGGCTCGCCTTCGCGGCCCTCGTTCCCGCCACGATGCTGTGTGCGCCGCTGGGCGTCCGGCTGGCTTATCGGCTCAATGTCGGCCAGCTCAAACGGGCCTTCGCCGTGTTCCTCTTGATCGTCGGCCTGAAGATGGCCTTCTTCTAACAGGCTGTGAGCGGCGACGGCGGCCGGCTCGACTTTGGGCAAATGCTCCGGTGTCTCCTAATATTGAGGGAGGCGCATACCCGGACCCAGGAGGTCTCCCCATGGTCGATGTCAGTTTCCTTACCCAGGAGCGTTCGCTTCCGGACGGCTCGGGCCGCAGCCCGGTTGTGCAGTGGCATGTCTTTCGCCGCCGCGAGGATGCCGAGGCCTTCGTGCCGGCCATCCAGCTCGCCGAGGGTCAGCACCTGGTGGGCGGATACAGCCGCGATAGTGTTGGGCCATTGTGGTGGGTCGGGGTGAAGGTGGAGGACCTCAGCCGCTGGGGCAACGTCGGGGCCATCCATAAGCACGCCGGCCGAGGTTAAGCGCGGCCCGAGTGATGGCGGCACGGGGCTCAATCGCCCTCGTGCATCAATTCCCGCAGATAACGGAACAGCGCCCGCGCGCTGGTCGGGGGCCGGTTCGCCAGGTGCTCGCGCTGGGCGCTGCGTACGAGCTGGCGCAGGTGTTGACGGTCGGCGTCAGGGTGGGCGTCGACCAGCTCGCCGAGCGCCGCATCGCCTTCCTCGAGCAGGCGCTCGCGCCAGCGCTCGATGCGGTGCAGCTCGGCGGTACTCTGGCGATCATGTTCGGTGAGACGATCCAGGGCGTGGCGCACCGGCTCGGGATCGATGCTGCGCATCAGCTTGCCGATATACTGAAGCTGGCGCTTGTGAGCGCTGCGCTGGTGGATGCGCTGTGCGGCGAGAAGCGCGTCGAGCAATGCCGCGGGCAGGTCGACCCGTTCGAGCTCGGCGGGGGTGAAGCGCAGCAGCGCCTCGCCCAGCTCCTGCAGCGCGTCAGCCTCGCGTTTGCGCTGGGACTTGCTCTTGGCTTCGTCGTGGTCCGGGTCGTGGTGCAGCGTCATGGCCGGTGTGGTGTGGTGATCCTATCGGCCGATGTTAGCAACTGTCTCGCCGGCGCGTCACCCGAATCTCGCCGCCGGCGCCCAGGTTCGGGCGACCGCCTTCGCTGTGATCGGCTGCCCTTTGTTCTGCCTCGGCCCGACCGGTAGAATGTCCCTTTCCCCAAGCGAGGCCCCGCATGTCCCAACTCGTCGTTCCATCCGCACCGCAGACCCTTTCGTTCGATCCCCAGCGCCTGCACGCCCTCGTGGGGGATATCCTCGAGGAGGCGCGGCACCGGGGGGCCGTCGCCGCGGAGGCGGGTGCCAGCTCGGAGTCCGGCCTGTCCGCCACGGTGCGCCTGGGAGAGGTGGAGACGATCGAGTACAACCGGGACAAGGGCCTGGGTGTGACCGTTTACTTTCCGGCGCCGGCCGGCGAGAGCGGATTGCGTAAGGGCTCGGCCAGCACGACCGATTTTGGGGCCGAGGCGGTGCGCGAGACCGTCCGCGCGGCCTGCGACATCGCGCGCTATACCAGCGCCGATCCCTACGCGGGCCTGGCCGAGGCCGAGCTCATGGCCCGTGAGGTTCCCGACCTGGACCTGTTCCACCCGTGGGGCGTCGGCGCCGAGGAGGCGGTAGCGCTTGCCCTGGAGTGCGAACAGGCCGCACTGGACGCGGACACGCGCATTCGCAACTCGGAGGGCGCCAGTGTGACCAGCCACGAGGGCTATCGGGTCTACGGCAACAGCCACGGCTTCGTCGGCGGCTATCCGACGACCCGCCACAGCCTGAGCTGCGCGGTGATCGGCGAGCAAAGCGGGGCGATGCAGCGCGATTACTGGTATTCGGTCTCGCGCGTGCCGGGTGATCTCGAGGCGGCCTCGGCGGTGGGCAAACGGGCCGCCGAGCGCACACTGCGCCGGCTGGGCTCGCGCCGCTTGGGCACCGAGCAGGTCCCGGTGGTCTTCGCCGCCGAGCTGGCCGGGGGGCTGCTGGGGGGGCTGCTGCGGGCGATCGGCGGCGGCGCGCAGTAC
>DATFLL010000076.1:0-8968 GCA_035267785.1 Gammaproteobacteria bacterium
ACCGCGCAGGTGCGCGAGATGCTCAACGACAAGAACGAGGACGGCGAGTACAAGATCCCCTTCCTCATCGTCGCCGACGCCTTCCAGTCGGAGATGGTCGCCTACGCCGACCTGGTGCTGCCCGATACCACGTATCTGGAACGCCACGACGCCATGTCCATGTTGGACCGGCCGATCTCCGAGTTCGACGGGCCGGTCGACTCGGTGCGCATCCCGGTCGTCCCGCCCAAGGGCGAGTGCAAGCCCTTCCAGGAAGTCCTCATCGAGATGGGCTCGCGTCTGAAGCTCCCCGCCTTCGTCAAGGAGGACGGCTCGCGCAAGTACCGCGACTACCCGGATTTCATCGTCAATTACGAGACCGAGCCGGGCTCGGGCATCGGCTTTCTGGCCGGCTGGCGCGGCAAGGGCGGCGAGAAATTCATGAAGGGCGAGCCCAACCCGAGCCAGTGGGAGATGTACGAGAAGAACAACTGCGTCTTCCACTACGAGCTGCCCAAGTCATACCAATATATGCGCAACTGGAACCGCGGCTACCTGCGCTGGGCGCAGGAACACCGCCTGACGCGCTACGCCGAGCCGATCAACTGCCACATCTACTCCGAGGTGCTGCAGAAGTTCCGCTTGGCCGCCCAGGGCAAGCGCAAGGGCAAGCAGCCGCCGGCCGAGCTGCGCAAGCGCATCGAGACCCATTTCGATCCGCTGCCGTTCTACTTCGAGCCGCTGGAGGCGCAGCTGACGGACAAGCACACCTATCCGCTGAACGCGATCACCCAGCGCCCGATGGCGATGTATCACTCCTGGGATTCGCAAAACGCCTGGCTGCGCCAGATCCACGCGCATAACTACCTGTACGTGCACCCCTCGCTGGGCCGCAAGGGCGGCTTCGACGACGGCGACTGGGTCTGGGTCGAGTCCATGCACGGCAAGGTGCGCTGCATGTGCCGCTTCTCCGAGGCGGTCGAGCCCGGCACGGTGTGGACCTGGAACGCCATCGGCAAGGCCAGCGGCGCCTGGAACCTGGACAAGGACGCCAACGAATCGAAAAAGGGCTTCCTGCTGAACCACGTCATTTCCGAGGAACTGCCCGCCAACGCCGACGGCGAGCACCTGTCCAACTCCGACCCCGTCACGGGACAGGCCGGCTGGTACGACGTGCGCGTGCGCGTCTACAAGGCCGATGCCGGGGAGCCGCAGGAGACTTCGCCGCAGTTCGAGCCCATGAAACACGTGCCCGGCACCGGGAAGCGCCGCAAGTGGCAGGCGTACTTCTCCGGTCTGCTCGGCGGGAAAGGAGAGTAACGCCATGACCCAACTGGCCCTGGTAATCGATTTGAACGTCTGCGTGGGCTGTCACGCCTGCGTGACCAGCTGCAAGGAGTGGAATACCTCCGGCGCGGCCGGCTACATGTCCGACGACCGTCCCTACGGCCCGGACCCGACCGGCACGTTCTTCAACCGTGTGCAGACCTTCGAGGTCGGGGAGTTCCCGCATACCGAGACGGTGCACTTCCCCAAGAGCTGCCTGCACTGCGAGGACGCCCCCTGCGTGCCGGTGTGCCCCACCGGCGCCAGCCATAAGCGCGAGAACGACGGCATCGTGCTGGTCGACTACGACAAGTGCATCGGCTGTAAGTACTGCTCCTGGGCCTGCCCCTACGGCGCGCGCGAGATCGACGAGCACCAGAAGGTGATGAAAAAGTGCACCCTGTGCGTCGATCGCATCTACGACGAGTCGCTGCCCAAGGCCGAGCGCAAGCCGGCCTGCGTCATGGCCTGTCCAACCAGCGCGCGCCTGTTCGGCGACGTCCACGACCCCGAATCCGAGGTCTCGGTGGCCATCCGCGAGGAAGGCGGTTACCAGCTGATGCCCGAGTGGGGCACCAAGCCGGCCAACCACTACCTGCCGCGACGCAAGACGCGCATGACCATCCACGAGGACGAGCTGGTGCGCGCCGACAACCCGCTCAAGAAAGAGCAGCGCGGCCCGAGCGCACCGATCACCGAGCCGACGCTCGATGACTCGACGAGTTGGTAATCGCCATCGGCGATTACCAACAGTTGGCAGTTTGCAGTCGTCAGTTGGCAGAAAGAGTGAAGAAAGACTGGTGATTGTTAGTCGACAAAGGTCAGAACGCGTAGAGTAAATAAGAGAGTTGGCAGTTTAAAAGATGGAGCGAGCGGCGCTTTCTTTCTGACGACTGCCAACTGCAAACTGAGGACTTAATTGATGCATCCCGCCTTTTCCGTGATTTTTCTCACCACGCTGATCGGCGTCGGTCAGGGCATGTTCCTGGCCCTGTTCACCGGTCAGAGCTACGCCGCCGTGGAGCTGCTGCCCGCTCAGGACAGCGCCGCCTTCTACGGTCTGGGCAGCGCGCTGGCACTGCTGTTCCTGCTGGCCGGTCTCGCCGCCTCGGTCTTGCACCTCGGCCGCCCCGAGCGCGGTTGGCGTGCGGCCGCACGCTGGCGCACCTCGTGGCTGTCGCGCGAGGTGCTGGTCCTGCCGGCAACCATGGCCATCATCTTCGTCTATGGTGTCATGCACTACATGGGCTGGGACATGGTACTGCTGCAAAACGCCGCGGGCGCAACGCTGAGCCTGAGCCTGGCGGTAGGCACGGTCGGCGTGGTGGCGACCTTCGCGCTGTTCGTGTGCACGGGGATGATCTACGCCTGCATCAAGTTTCTGCAGGAATGGGCCAGCCCGCTGACGGTGATCAACTACACGCTGCTGGGCACGGCCTCCGGTTTTACCCTGGCCACGGCGTTTTCCGCCTACAGCGCCCCGGCGCTGATGGAATTCTACGGTCTGTGGGCGATCATCATTACGGCCGCGGCCTTCGTTACCCGCGGTGCCTCGCTGATCCGAAACGCCCGCATCAAGCACAAGTCCTCGCTGCAGACGGCGATCGGTGTGCGCCATACGCGGATCCAGCAAAAGGCCCAGGGTCAGATGGGCGGCTCGTTCAACACCCGGGAGTTCTTCCACGGCAAGTCGGCCGCCTTCCTAAAGTCGATCAAGTGGATCTTCCTGGTGCTGGTGTTCCCGGTGCCGATCGCGTTGCTCTGGGCGGGTATTGCCGAAGGCTCCGTGCCCGCGCTCATTGCCGCCTTCATCGTCCAGTACATCGGGCTGGTGGCCGAGCGCTGGTTCTTCTTCGCCCAGTCCAACCACCCGCAGAACCTGTACTACCAGACAATCTGACACACGGTTCCGCAACCCGAACGAAAAAAGCGCACCCGAAGGTGCGCTTTTTTTTCGCCCGCGATACTGTCGCCGCGGCCGGCTCAGGCCGCCGGAGGTTCGCTCATCAGGCCCAGGCTGGCGTCGTCGTCGCCGGCCAGGATGCCCTGGACGCGCTTGACCACCTGTTCCTCAGCGCCGGGCGGTGCGTGGCGTATGGCAATGCCCCAATTCGGAAAGAGGTTGAGCTCCTCTCGCGCCTCGTGCTTGGCGAGCTGGCCCGATAGCAGGGCGAACAGCGGCGCGACCTCCTCGGCCGCGGGCAGCCCCGCTTCGAACTGCGCCTCCAGGAGCTCGACCTGGGCCAGCAGCTCCTCGTGCTCGCTCAGCATGATGGACGTGGGATCGCCCCCCTGCGGGTCGCGCGGGGCCACGAAGGCCGGGGCCAGGACGTCGTTTTCCACATGCAGATGACGGCGCAGACCGATGCTGAAGGCCTGCAGGCGCCGGGCCGCGCGCTCGAGATCGCCCTCGTTGGTCGCGTGCAGGGCCTCGCCGAACAGGCGGTCCAGGCGCAGATGATCGCGCTCCAGCACATCGACCAGCGACTTGGCCGGCACGTCGTCGCGGTGGCGAATCTCGACCCGCCACAGCGGCGGGCCGGTCTCGACGACTTCCCAGTGAATTTCGTGGCGCAGCTGATGGCTGACGCTCTCCATGAGCAGCGTCGGCTCCTGCTCGGCCAACACCTCGCGCAGCTCGCCGCGGCGGATGTCGCGCAGCTGATAATAGGCATAGGTATGCGCGGGAACGTTCCCGCGTTCGCGCAGGTCGATCGGCCCCTCAGATGGGACCACCGCCAAGGCTTCCGACCCGAACTCGGTGCTCATTGTCATCACCTCTCATGATCATTGCCCGGGAGCCCCACCTCCTTCAATTCCACATTAACATGACGGAATTGGGCTCGGATTATTCCCGCCGTTCCCGTGGCCGGGCCCACCAGGGCCCCGCTCCGTCAGCTATTCGGGATTGCGCAGTACTTTACCCCGACTCGAAACACCCGGGCCTTGACGCAGGTCAATATCACATAAGGAAGATGGGGAAATAAGCCGGGGCCGGACTCGGCCCCGGTTCAGCCCGGTGAGTCCGGCAGCTCGATCAAGCGGCGCAGGGCCGGGATATCCCGCAGCAGGACCCGATTGCCTTCCACCTCGATGAGCCCGTCCCGGCTCAAGCGGGCCAGGATGCGCGAGAAGGTCTCGGGCTGGATGGACAGGCGCGAGGCGATGACGCTCTTGGCGGTGGTCAGCTGCACATCGGGCGAGGTGACCACCTCCTCGGGCAGCTCCTGGAGCAGGTAGGCCACCAGGCGGTAGGTCGCGTTGTGCAGCGTAAGGCGGTCTATCTCGTTGATTTGCTTGTGCAAACGCATGCTCATGCCGGCCATCAGCCTGAAACAGGATTCGACCGAATCACGCAGCAGCGCCTTATACACCTCGTTGTCGAAGCTGAACAGCTCGGTGGTCTCCACGGCCTCGGCGTGCACCGGATACCCGTTGGCGGCCATGAACATCAGGGCCTCGGCGAAGCTCTGCCCGGGCGCGATGAGCTCGATGATCTTCTCGTGACCCTCCGGGGAGAGGCGGTAGAGCTTGATCAGGCCGCGGCGCACAACGAAGAAGTGCCTGGCCGGGTCGCCCTGCTCGAACAGGCGCTCGCCCTTGTCCAAATCGATCAGGCGCATCTCGCGCACGACCTGGGCGAGCTGGGCATTGTCCAACTCGCTGAACAAATACGCGCGGCGGAGCTCGTCTGTGAAATCGGTGCGGCTGTCCAAGTCGTGTTCCATTAATCCCCAGTGTTTTGCTAAGGCATTGACCTACATCAAGGCTGAAACTATCGTCCGGCCGTTACAGTCCCAAACAAGGAGGCCGAATCGATGCACACGCGAAACAGACTGTTCATCACGCTGAGCCTGGCCTACGCCCTGCTGGGTGGGCTGGTCGGTATTGTATGGCTGATCGACCCCGCGGCGATACCCGGCAACGTGGCCCGCCTGCACGGGCACATCATGCTGCTCGGTTTCATCGCGATGATGATTTACGGGGTGGGGCTGCACGTGCTGCCCCGTTTCTCGGGCCGGCCGCTTTTCTCGGAGCGCCTGGCCAACTGGCAGCTGTACGTCGCCAATTTGGGGCTGTGGGTCATGGTGGGCGGCTGGCTCGGCCTGCACAATGCGGTCATCGCGGTCGGCGGCGCTCTGTCCTGGGCGGCCATCGCCATGTTCAGCACCAACATCCTCATGACCGTCCGCCACTACGGACCGAAAGGATAGACCATGTCCGAATACCGCGGCTGCGAGCTGCCCGAAGACCTGCTCTACGACCTGGACTACGTGTGGGTGCGCCCGGAGGGCGATGGCACCTACACCCTGGGCATCACCGACCCGGCCCAGACCATGGCCGGGCGCGTGCAGTACATCTTTTTCAAAAAGCCCGGCACACACCGCCCGGCCGGCAAGTCGGTGGCGCGCCTGGAGTCGGGCAAGTGGGCCGGGGGCATCCCCGCCCCCTTCGATGGCACCATCGAGCGCGTGAACCCGGCCGTGGAGGAAAACCCCGGCTTCGTCAACGTCGACCCCTATCACGATGCGTGGCTGGTGGTCATGCGCCCCGACGACCCGGACAAGGCGCTGGAGCGTCTGCACACCGGCGCGGAGGTCCAGAACCAGCTGCAGGCCTGGATCGACCGCTACGACGTACAGTGCATGCGCTGCGCCGACTAGGAGACCCACCATGACACTCAAGGCCAAGCTCTGGTGCACCGGGATTGCGGCCCTGCTGGTGGCGGTCATCGCCGGGCTGCTCCTGAAGTTCGTTGTACTGGGCCACACTGTGCCGGCCGCGGACGGGCGCACCGCCATTATGCTCAATGCCTCCGAGCGCCAGGTCGTGCTGGGCGAGATGCGCCAGTTCCTGGCCGGCATCCAGACCATCACCGGCGCACTGGCCCACGACCCGGTGTCCAGCGCCGACCTGCAAACCGTCGCGACGACGGCGCGCTCCCTGGGCACGGCGGCGAGCCGCGGCGTGCCGGGCAGCCTGATGGGCAAGCTGCCGCTCGGCTTCAAGCAACTCGGGCTGAGCGTGCACCGGGATTTCGATCAGATGGCCCAGGACGCCGAAGACCTCGGCGACCCCAAGCACACCTTGACCCAGCTCAGCGCCACACTGAACAAGTGCGTGGCCTGCCATGCGGCCTACCAGATACCCGGTCCCATTCCCGGCCCGGCGGCGGGGGGTGAGCGATGAAGGTCCAGCTGCTGGTCTCCGAATGGTGCGCTTCGTGTCACCAGGCCGAGCGCGTGTGGCGCGAGGTGGCCGAGGAACGGGCCATCGATTTCGCGGTGGTCGACATGGGCCAGCCCGAGGGCAAGGCCCTGGTCAGCGAGCTGCGCCTGAAGACCATTCCCGCCCTGGTCATCGACCGCGAGCTCAAAGCCGTGGGCGTGCAGACCAAGTCCGAGGCGCTGGCCCTGGTCGGCGACGCCCCGACGCGCCAGGCCTCGGCGGTGCGCCACGTCGGCCTGGGCATGGAGCGCTCCAGCCGCATCGCGGTGCTCGCCTCCATGGGCTATCTCTTCCTCGCTGGTGCGGCCCTGCCCGTCTACGGCGGCTTCTTCGCCGACGGCCCGGCCCGCGTCGCGCCCCTGCATGTGCTCACGCTGGGCTTTCTGGTGTTCCTGATCTACGGCCTGGCCGAGCACATGCTGCCGCGCTTTACCGGCAACCCCATCCGGCTCGGTCCCTGGCCCTGGGTCCAGCAGGGGCTGAGCCACCTCGGGCTGTGGCTGTTCTTCGCGGGGTTCTGGTGGCAGCTGCACGCGGTGCTGGTGACCGGCGCGCTGCTCGCCTGGAGTGGGCTGGCACTATTCGCGTTTCGGATCTGGCCGGTTCTGTGGCCTACCCTCTGGCCGGGCGGTCGCGAAGGCGGGCCGGGTGAGCTCAAGGGCATCGGCGTGCAAACCGAGCCGCCGCGCAGCTGAGCGGGTACCGGCGCGAAGCCAACGATAACCCCTTGTATTTCATGGGCTTGCACTCAGTCCGGCCGGGCAATCGGAGGCGATTTGGCGTATACTAACGGCACCGGGCGCCGGTGGTCGGCGCCGTTGAATTCGAGCCTGAATTATCGCCATGTCCGCAACCTCCCCCGCAGCGAACCCATCCCTGGTCGACCCCTTCGGCCGGCGCATCGAATACGTGCGCCTGTCCGTCACGGACCGCTGCGACCTGCGCTGCTTCTACTGCATGCCCAAGGGCTACAAGGGCTTCGAGGAACCCGAGCACTGGCTCAGCTTCGAGGAGATCGAGCGCGTCATCCGCGCCTTCGGGACGCTGGGCACCCGGCGCATCCGCATCACCGGCGGCGAGCCGCTGGTGCGCCACAACGTGCCCGAGCTGGCCGCACGCCTGGCCGCCCTGCCCGGCATCGACGACCTGTCGATGAGCACCAATGCCACGCGCCTGGAAAAGCACGCCGAGGCGCTGCACCGGGCCGGCGTCTCGCGCCTGAACGTCAGCCTGGACACCCTGCGGGCGGAGCGCTTTCGCGAGATCACCGGCGGCAAGCTCGACAAAGTCCTGCGCGGGCTCATGGCCGCCAAGGCCGCCGGCTTTGCCCCCATCAAGATCAACATGGTCGTGATGAAGGACGTCAACGAGGACGAGGTCGAGGACATGGTGCAGTTCTGCATCGAGCACGGCTTCACCCTGCGTTTCATCGAGACCATGCCGGTGGGCGACACCGGCCGCGACGCGGTCGACCACTATGTCGACCTGCAAGACGTCAAACACCGCCTGGGCGAGCGCTTCGAGCTGCTGCCCGGCGTGATGCCCGGCGGCGGCCCCGCGCGCTACGTCCAGGTCGCCGGCACCGAGCTTCGCATCGGCTTCATCACGCCGATGTCCCAGCACTTCTGCGCCACCTGCAACCGCGTGCGCCTGTCCGTCGACGGCACGCTGTACATGTGCCTCGGTCAGGACCACAACTACGAGCTGCGACCGCTGCTGCGCGCGGGCATCAGCGATACCGAGCTGCAAGAGCACATCCGCGAGGCCATCGGCCTCAAACCCGAACGCCACGAGTTCAACGAAAAGCCCGAGCAGGTCATACGCTTCATGTCCATGACGGGCGGGTAGCGCCGGGCCGAAACCGCCTTGCTGACCACGTTACTCTCCTGGGCCAGACCACCCCATGCAGCCCAGGGGCGAGGTTCGAGTATCGAGGAAAAGTATTTGTTCCTCGCGCCTCGTCACTCGCTACTCGCTACTTGCCGCCAGCAGGACTCATCCCCGTGAGACAGCTACTTACCGATCTGACATTCGCGGTGTTGGCGGTTGCCACCGTAGCGGCGGCGCCGGCGGCGTACGCGGCCAAACCGAGTACGGCGGCGCAGGTCGATGCCATTCTCGCCCGCGACGAGGCGCCGGCGGGGGTGGTGTTCGAGGTGAGCACGACCGATTCGAATGCCCTGCGTTGGGCGCTGCCGCAGGTCAAACGCCAGGCGGCACGGCTGCGCGCGCACTTCCCCAAGCTGCCCATGGCCGTCGTCACCCACGGGCGCGAGGAGTTCGCCCTGGAGCGCGGGCACCGCGCGGACAACGAGACGGTCCACCGCGAGGTCGAATCGCTGGTGGACAACCAGGACATCCCCGTGCACGTGTGCGAGACCTTCGCCGAGCGACACGGCGTGAGTGCCGAGCAATTTCCCGACTACGTCAACGT
>DATFLL010000077.1:0-8688 GCA_035267785.1 Gammaproteobacteria bacterium
GACCACCATGACGTCGGGACGCCAGGCGGCGAGCTCTGCCTGCGCCGCCGGGTCCTTCAGGCTCGGCGGCTGACAGACCGGCAGGCCGTGCTCTTCGGCCAGGCGTTTGACGGGGCTGGCCACCAGGCGCCGCCCGCGGCCGGCCGGCCGATCGGGCTGGGTGTAGACGGCGCAGACCTCATGCGGGGAGTCGAGCAGCGCGGCGAGGGCCGCGGCGGCGAAATCCGGAGTCCCGGCAAAGACGATACGCAAGGGGGCGGCCATGGGGATCGGGGCTCGGGTTCCGGCTGACTGATTGATGGATGGGATGCGCCCGGACCTGCTGCGGCCGGGGGCGCGGCGCGGGCTACAGCGCCACGCGCTGGGTGTGCTTGTGCAGCTTCTTGCGGATGCGCTGGCGCTTGAGCTCCGAGAGATAATCGACGAACAGCTTGCCGTCAAGGTGGTCCATCTCGTGCTGGATGCACACCGCCAGCAGCCCGTCGGTCTCCAGCTCGAAGGGCTCGCCGTCGCGGCCCAGGGCGCGCACCCGGATGCGGTCGGCGCGCTGCACCTTCTCGTAGATTCCGGGTACTGACAGACAGCCCTCTTCGGTCTCCTCCACCCCGTCCTTGCTCAGGATCTCGGGGTTGATGAACACGTGGGGCTCGTTCTTTTCCTCGGAGACGTCGATCACGATGACACGGCGGTGCACGTTGACCTGCGTCGCCGCCAGACCGATGCCGGGGGCGTCGTACATGGTCTCGAACATGTCGTCGACAAGCCGGCGAACGGCATCATCCACGCGCTCGACCGGGACCGCCTTGGTCCGGAGCCGATCGTCGGGAAAATGCAATATTTCCAGCTTTGCCATGTGATTTCCGTCAATATTTGTAGTAAATTTGTAGAAACGACTGCTAAAGTTATGATAACACTAAAAGCGGCCGCTCAAGTACCACGCTTTGGCGGTCGATAACTGTTGGGCTAAACTGCTTCGGAGCCGGCCTCCACCAAGGGAAACGCATGTTCAAGAACAAACCCTGGATTCAGTCCGTCGCCCTGATAATCGTTACCGGACTCTGGCTCGCCGGCTGCACCAGCGCCCCGCCGAAGCCGGCACCGGCCGAAAAGCCGCCCGCTCCGGCGCCCACGCCGGCCAAGCCCGCGATGGAACCGGCCAAGCCCGTGCCCGCCCAAATCGTGAAACCCGATTATCCGCAACGCTACGTGGTTGTCAAAGGCGACACCCTGTGGGATATCGCGGCACGATTCCTCAAGGATCCATGGTTATGGCCGGAAGTCTGGCAAATCAACCCTGAGATCAAGAACCCGCATCTGATCTACCCGGGCGATGTGATTACCCTGTACTACGACGAGCACGGAAAGCCCGTGCTGCGCGTCGAGCGCGGCGGCAAGCCGACCACCGCGCGGCCGACAGCGAAGGAAACGCCTCCACCCAAGGGCATCAAGACCGTCAAGCTCAAGCCGAGGGTGCGTGTCGAGCCGCTCGAGCGCGCCATCAGCACCATCCCGATGGACGTCATCGGACCGTTCCTGTCGCGCCCGCGCGTGGTGACGGAAAAGGAGCTGGAGAACGCACCCTACGTCGTGTCGAGCTACGAGGAACATCTGGCGACGGCCACGGGCGATCGCATTTACGTGCGCGGGCTCCAGCAGCCGGTCCAGGGTACCTATGAGATCGTGCGCCCCGGCCAAGCCTACCGCGACGCCGAGACCGGCGAGATCCTCGGTTACGAGGCCCAGCACCTGGCCGATGCCCGCCTGATCCGTACCGGCGATCCGGCGACGCTGGACATCACCAAGGCGCGCCTGGAGACCCTCGACGGCGACCGCCTCCTGCCGGTCGAGCAGCGTGAGACCACCTTCAACTACCTGCCGCGCGCGCCCAAGCAGAAGGTTAATGGCCATATTATCGCGGTGATCAACGGTGTGTCGCAGATCGGCCAATACGCCGTCGTCGTGCTCGACCGCGGCGAGCAGGCGGGGCTGGCGCCGGGTAACGTTATGGCGATCTTCCAGAAGGGGCCGATCGTGCGCGACCAGGTCGTCGGCGGCGACGAGACGGTGAAGCTGCCCGACGAGCGTGCCGGCGAGCTCATGGTGTTCCGCGTCTTCGACCGGGTAAGCTATGCGCTGGTGATGCGTGCCCTGCGCCCGCTGCATGTGGACGACCGCGTCACCAACCCCTGACAGGCGGTCGAAATACCATCGGGCAGAGCCGCCGTCACGTCGTGCGCGGCCGCGCCTTTTGGCGCACGATGTGCTTCAACCGCCCGTTAACGTTTTCGGTTGCGCCCGCAGGCATTGCCCTGCGGGCGCGAACCGGCTAGCCTAATATCGAACACCATGGGCGCCCGCCGGGGCGCCACGGCGGCCACAGGGATTTGGCCAAACGGATTCGATTCTACTCGGGGCATGGACGCGCATACCGACACCGACGATCATCCAAACGCGGAAACCGGCTCGGGGCTGGGTGACTGGCTCGCGCTGTTGCGCGTCCCCGGGATCGGGCCGGCGGCCGTGCAGCGCCTGCTCGGCGCGGGGCTCACGCCGCGCGCCGCCCTGGGCCAGCCCGAGGCCGCCGCCCGTACCCTGGGGCTAAATCCAGCGGGGCAGGCCGCGTTGTCCGCGCCCGACTGGCCCCGGGTCGAGCGCGACCTCGCCTGGCTGGAGCACAGCGAGGTACAGGCGCTGACGCTGCACGATGCGCGTTATCCGCCGCTGCTGCGCGAGATCCACGACCCGCCGCCATTGTTATTCGTCCGCGGCGACCCCACATGCCTGCTTTGGCCGCAGCTCGCGCTGGTGGGCAGCCGCAACCCCAGCCACGCGGGACGGCGAACGGCGCACGCCTTCGCGCACCACCTCGCGGGTGCGGGCCTGGCGATCACCAGCGGGCTGGCGCTCGGGGTCGATGCCGCCGGCCATGAGGGCGCACTCGATGCCGGCGGGGTGACCGTCGCCGTGGCCGGCACCGGCCTGGATGCGATCTACCCGGCGCGCCACCGCCCGCTCGCCGACCGTATCGTCGAGCGCGGCGCCCTGGTCTCGGAGTTTCCGCCCGGCACGCCGCCCAGCCCTGCCAATTTCCCCAGGCGCAACCGAATCATCAGTGGCTTGAGTCTGGGCACGCTGGTCGTGGAGGCGGCGCTTCGCAGCGGCTCGCTCATCACCGCGCGTCTGGCCATGGAACAGGGCCGCGAAGTCTTCGCCATTCCAGGCTCCATTCACAATCCGCTGGCGCGCGGCTGCCATGCCCTGATCCGCCAGGGCGCTAAGCTGGTCGAGACGGGCGCCGATATAATGGAAGAGCTCGGTGCGCTTTACGACTATGTGCGTGCCGCATCCACCCCGGCGGCGGACCGGCCCGAACGGGCGGACCGTCAGGGGGCCGCGGCGCTCGATAAGGACCAGCGCCGGGTCCTGGCGGCGGTCGATCACGACCCGACGGCCGTGGATACCGTGGTCGAGCGCAGTGGATTGACGCCGGAGACGGTTTGCTCCATGCTGTTGGTACTCGAATTGCATGGTTTTGTTGCGTCCAACGCCAGTGGCCATTACTGTCGGGCTACCGACGAGGAACCGGAATGAAAGAGAACATGCTCGACGTGCTGATGTATCTTTTTGAAAACTATATGAATGATGAAATCGAATTCAGCACGGACGAGGAATCGCTTCGCACCGAGCTGCTGGAGGCCGGATTCAGCCAGGCCGAGATCGGCAAGGCCTTCGATTGGCTCGAGGGCCTGGCCGGTATGCAGAACGACCCCGACATGCCTCCCGTGCGCAAGAGCACATCCCTGCGTGTTTATACGGACAAGGAGTGCGAAAAGCTTGACCCGGACAGCCGGGGCTTTCTACTGTTCCTGGAACAGGTGAACGTCCTTGACCATTTCACGCGGGAACTGGTCATCGACCGTGTCATGGCGCTGGACAACGATGAGATCGACCTCGATCAACTCAAGTGGGTCATCCTCATGGTGTTGTTCAATCAACCGGGACAGGAAGCGGCGTTCGCCTGGATGGAGGACCTCGTCTTCGACGAGATGGTGGGCGAGCTCCACTGAGGCGGCAGGCCGTCACTCACATCTCAATGCCCGCCCCGGCGGGCATTGTTTTTGATTGAGACCCCAATGGGAAAGAGTCTTGTAATCGTCGAATCGCCGGCCAAGGCGAAGACCATCAAGAAATACCTGGGCAAGGATTTCGAGGTCCTCGCCTCGTATGGTCACGTGCGTGACTTGCTGCCCAAGGAGGGCGCGGTCGATCCCGAGCACGATTTCGCGATGAAATATCGCATCATCGAGCGCAACGAAAAACACGTCGACGCAATCGCCAAGGCCCTGAAGAAATCCGACGCCCTGTATCTGGCCACTGACCCGGATCGCGAGGGCGAGGCCATTTCCTGGCACCTGTACGATATCCTCAAGGAGCGCGGCCTGCTCAAGGACAAGACCGTCGGGCGCGTCGTGTTCCACGAGATCACCAAGCGCGCGATCAACGACGCCGTCGAGCATCCGCGCGAGCTGTCCAAGGACCTGGTCTATGCCCAGCAGGCCCGCCGCGCCCTGGACTACCTGGTCGGCTTCAACCTCTCCCCGCTGCTGTGGAAGAAGATTCGCCGCGGCCTGTCGGCCGGGCGCGTGCAGAGCCCCGCGTTGCGTATGATCGTCGAGCGCGAGCTGGAGATCGAAAAGTTCAAGCCGCGCGAGTACTGGACCATAGAGGCCGACCTGGCGAGCCAGGGTCAGGAGTTCAACGGCAAGCTGACCCATGCCAAGGGCAAGAAGCTCACCCAGTTCACCGTCGACTCGGAGAAGAAGGCGCGCGAGATCGAAAAGCGCGTGCTCGAGGAGGCCAAGGGCAAGCTCTCGATCACCAAGGTCGAGAAGAAGCAGCGCAAGCGCAATCCGGCCGCCCCGTTCACCACGTCGACACTGCAGCAGGAGGCCTCGCGCAAGCTCGGTTTCACCGCCCAGCGCACCATGCGCTCGGCCCAGCAGCTCTATGAAGGTATCGACATCGGCGGCGAGACCGTCGGTCTCATCAGTTACATGCGTACCGACTCGGTCAACCTCGCCAACGAGGCCCTGGACGAGATCCGCGGCTACATCGCCGAGCGCTTCGGCGAGACTCAGGTGCCCGCGCAGCCGCGCACCTTCAAGACCAAGTCCAAGAACGCCCAGGAGGCGCACGAGGCGATCCGTCCGACCTCGGTGCTGCGCGATCCCGAGTCGATCAAATCGCACCTGACCAAGGACCAATACCGCCTGTACGACCTCATCTGGAAGCGCACGATCGCCTGCCAGATGGTCCATGCCACGCTCGACACCGTCGCGGTGGACATGACCGCGGGAGAAGGTGACGTCTTTCGCGCCAACGGCTCGGTCATCGTGGACCCCGGCTTCATGGCCGTGTACCAGGAAAGCGTCGACGACGCCAAGGCGGACGATTCGGACAACCGCATGCTGCCGCCGCTCAAGGAGGGCGAGACGGTCGATCTCAACAAGGTCCGCCCCGAGCAGCACTTCACCGAGCCCCCGCCTCGTTACACCGAGGCCAGCCTGGTCAAGGCGCTGGAAGAGCACGGCATCGGCCGGCCCTCGACTTACGCCAGCATCATCTCCACGCTGCAGGACCGCGAATACGTGGAAATGGACAAGCGGCGCTTCGTGCCGACCGACGTGGGGCGCATCGTCAACAAGTTCCTGACGGAGCACTTCACGCAGTACGTCGACTACGATTTTACGGCACGTCTGGAGGACGAGCTCGACGAGATATCGCGCGGCGAGAAGGAATGGATTCCGGTCATGCGCGAGTTCTGGGATCCGTTCAAGCACCTGGTGGACGACAAGGAAAAAAACGTCGATCGCAAGGACGTGACTCACGAGCCCATCGACGAGACCTGCCCCAAGTGCGGCGCGCCGCTTTCGATTCGCCTGGGTCGGCGCGGTCGCTTCATCGGCTGTACGGCTTATCCCGAGTGCGATTACACGCGCAATATCGGTGAGGACCGCGACGCCGAGCCCGAAGTGATCGAGGGGCGCAAGTGTCCCGAGTGCGGCTCGGATCTCATCATTCGCCACGGCCGCTATGGCAAATTCATCGGCTGCAGCGGTTACCCCGACTGCAAGTATATCGAGCCGCTGGAAAAACCCGAGGATACGGGTGTCGAGTGTCCCGAGTGCCACCAGGGCAGCATGCTCAAGCGCAAGTCCCGCTACGGTAAGGTGTTCTATTCCTGCTCGCGTTATCCCGACTGCAAGTACGCCGTGTGGAACCAGCCCGTCGCCGAGCCCTGTCCCAAGTGCGGCTGGCCGATGCTCACCATCAAGACCACGAAACGCCGCGGCACCGAGAAGGTCTGCCCCCAGAAGGACTGCAACTTCTCCGAGCCGATGGAAGCCGAGTCCGAATCCGACGACTAGGGACCGGGCGGCACGCTCGGCCGCGCTATCTGTTCGCACTCGCTGGACCGAATCGGTTGCGTGCCGCGCTCCGGCAATACGGTATTCGTAGGCACGGCCGCGGTCGCTTCGATTGAAGCGGGCATTGAAGGGGATCTCATGGAAACCACCGTCAGCGTGAACAATCGTCCCATGTCCGTGCGCTTGAGCGCCGCGGCCGAGCGTGCCCTGCGCGGCGAATCGGCACCGCTCGTCGCCGAGATGGAGCTGTATTTCAGTTGCCTGATCCGCAAGCAGGTGCGATTTCACCGCGGCGAGCAGCCCGACGACGCCGTTGCGGTGGCCGAGGGCTTGTACGTGCGCTTTCGCCCCGTCATGACCCGCGGCTGCTCGGTCGCCGAGGGCGGTGAGGCGCCGCCCCTGACCGATTTTCCCATCGCCCGACCCGAGGCCTATGTGCCGCACTGGCTGCGCATCGACTACCGCGCGGGCGAGTGGGCCGGGGAGTTCGGGTTCGCATGAACGAGACGGTGGACCAGATGCCCACGTTGGCGCCAGCCGTCGCCCGTGCGGTCGAGCAGGCGGCCGAGGTGCTGCGTTCCGGTGGCGTGGTCGGCTACCCCACGGAGGCGGTGTATGGCCTGGGCTGCGACCCCATGCGCGAGGCGTCGGTGCAGCGCACCCTCGACCTCAAGGGGCGTGCACGCGCGCAGGGCGTGATCCTGATCGCCGCCGACTTCAAGCAGATCGAATCCTTCATCGATGTCGACACCGCGACCGCCGAGCGCCTGCGCGCGAGTTGGCCGGGCCCGGTTACCTGGGTGGCCCCAGCCCGCCCCGAAGTCCCCGAGTGGATCCGCGGCGAGCACACCGGTGTCGCGGTGCGCGTGACCGACCACCCCCCGTCGGCCGCCCTGTGTCGGGCCTTCGGCGGCGCGCTGGTGTCCACCAGCGCCAACCGCAGCGGCGAGCCGCCGGCGCGCAGCGCCGCGGAAGTGGCCGCTGCCTTCGGCGACGGTGTGGACTTTATAGTTGACGCACCCCTCGGCGGGCGCGAGCGTCCCAGCGCGATCCGCGATGCCGCCACGGGACGCGTACTACGCCCGGCTTGAACGAACAGCTACAGGAAATCGAGATTGTGAGCCAACCCGACGTCAACGCCGTCAAGACGTACCTGCTGGACCTGCAAGACGGCATCTGCTCCGCCCTGGAGGCCGAGGACGGTCAGGCCTCCTTTGCCGAAGACGCCTGGGAGCGCGAGTCCGGGGGCGGCGGCGGGCGTTCGCGGGTCATGGCCGGCGGCGCGGTCTTCGAGCAGGCGGGGATCAACTTCTCGCACGTGCATGGACCGGGCCTGCCCGCCTCGGCCACGGCCCACCGCCCGGAGCTCGCCGGGCGCGGTTTCGAGGCCCTGGGCGTGTCGCTGGTTATCCATCCGCACAATCCGTACGTGCCGACCTCGCACGCCAACGTGCGCTTTTTCATTGCGGAAAAACCCGATGCCGATCCGGTATGGTGGTTCGGCGGCGGTTTCGACCTGACGCCCTATTACGCCGAGGAAGAAGACGTCGTGCACTGGCACCGCACGGCGAAGGCAGCCTGCGATCCGTTCGGTGAGGATGTCTACCAGCGCTACAAGCAGTGGTGCGACGAGTACTTCTTCATCAAGCACCGCGACGAGCCTCGCGGTATCGGCGGGTTGTTCTTCGACGACCTGAACGAATGGGGCTTCGAGCGCTGCTTCGAGTTCATGCGCAGCGTGGGCGATCATTACCTGCCGGCCTACGTGCCGATCGTCCAGCGCCGGCGCGAGATCGAATACGGCGAGCGCGAGCGAGACTTCCAGCTCTACCGCCGCGGCCGCTACGTGGAGTTCAACCTGGTCTACGATCGCGGGACGCTGTTCGGATTACAGACCGGCGGGCGTACCGAGTCCATCCTCATGTCCCTGCCGCCGTTGGTGAAGTGGCGCTACAACTGGTCGCCCGAGCCCGGCACCCCCGAGGCTCGCCTGTACGACCATTTCCTGAAACCCAAGGATTGGCTCGCAGGTTAGGCGCCGAGCAGGCCCGGCAGGCCGGCGAGATCCTTCAGCTCCGCCGCCGGTCCGTCCGGCAGGCGCTCGCGCGGCTGGTCAAACCGGTTCACCCAGACGACCCGAAAGCCGAAGCTGGCCGCACCGGCCGCATCCCACGCATTGGAAGACATGAAGGCGATGCGCTCGCGCGCGACGCCGAGGCGATCGACGGCCAATTGGTAGACGCGCGGGTCGGGCTTGTAG
>DATFLL010000078.1:0-2555 GCA_035267785.1 Gammaproteobacteria bacterium
GCCCCCTGCCACCAGCTCCTGGCTTTGCGTTTCCCATCCATGCCGGAGCAAGACCTGTGCCAAGCGATTAACGAGTTGATTTGTGGACGATATGAGCGTTTGTGCGTGCGCCGGCAGTTCAGCGCGGTGTATCGATTCAGAAACACGCCTTCGGGACGACACGGGCCACGAATGCCGGGGCACGAGAGAATCCGGGGCCTACCGGCCCGAATGTAAACACCGCGATACAGGTGTTACGAATCTTGAAAGCGAGGAAAGACAGCGACAAACGAACTTCAGGCAGGACGAATAAACGAAGGACAGGCGCGTAGGACAGCGAGGATATTTCGTTCAGGTCTGTATATTGTACTTGTACATCAAGCGGTACAGGGTCACCCGCGACACACCCAGGCTTCGTGCCGCCAACGAGACGTTCTTCCCGCTCATCCCCAGTGCAGAGCGGATGGCCTCCCGTTCCGCTTGAGCACGCGCCTCCTCCAGGGTGACGATCCGCCGTTCGACCTCCTCGCGGCCCAACCCGAGGTCCGAGGCACAAACCAGCTTACCGTCGCACATAACAATCGCCCGGCGCACGCGATTGATCAACTCACGCACGTTGCCCGACCAATCGTGGCGGCGCATGGCCTTCAAGGCCGCATCGCTGAAACCCCGAAGACGCCGCCTGCGCTCCTTCGAAAACTGCTCGAAAAAATATCGGGCCAGTAGCTCGATGTCCTCTTCCCGCTCACGCAGCGGGGGCATGTGCACACCGAGCACATTCAGGCGATAGTACAGATCCTCACGAAAACGGTTCTCGGCCACGGCCTGTTCTAGGTCGACGCGCGTCGCCGCGATGATACGGGCATCGACATGCAGTCTCTCCCGCGACCCGATCCGCTGGATCGTGCCCTCCTGTAGAAACCGAAGCAGGTTGACCTGCAGGTCCAGTGGCAGATCGCCGATCTCGTCGAGAAACAATGTCCCGCCCGCCGCGGCCTCGATAAAGCCGATCTTCCGCTCGTAGGCGCCGGTAAACGATCCCTTCTCATGACCGAACAACTCGGATTGGATCAGCGAGACAGGCAGCGCGCCGCAGTTGACGGCGATAAAGGGCTGCCCAGCCCGGGTCGAACGCTCGTGGATGGCCCGTGCGGCCAACTCCTTGCCCGTGCCGCTCTCTCCCGTGATCAGCACGGCCGCGTCCACGCTGGCGACCTTGCGGATCGCCTCAAACACCGCCTGGATGGCCCCACTGGCGCCGACCATTTCGGGCTCATCGCTGCGCTCCCCGTCGCCTACTGGCGATTGGGTCGACAATATCTGAGCCATGCCATACGCGTGGCCCAACGACACCAGGAGCCGTGTAATATCGGCCGGCAGGGTGTGATAGTCATAGAAGTGCTCGGCGATCAGACTGCGGTAGCTGCTGGATTCAAGGCGGTCTTCCTCCAGCAATGCAATCCATTCAAGCCCGCACGGCGCCGGACCGTCAACCGGACGCAGGTACTCGTGAACATCGTTCGTCGCCAAGTCGGAGTCCAGCGCGGCCAGGCCCACCTTGATCGAGTTCTCTTTCAGCGCGTCGGACGCTTCGTCGGCCGTCTCGGCGATGCGCACGTCCCAGCCTGCGTTGGACAGTGCCGGCAGCAGATGTTGCGCTTCTTCTTTTGGGCGGTAATACAATAGACCGCGCTGATCGCGCATGATGTTCTCCCGCAACAATCAACCGATCGTGAATGCTTCGTCGAACGGTGGTCCGATTATCCAGCGCATGTTTCGATATTCGACTAAGACCCATGTCGCTCCAAAACCGATGCTCACGCTCAGTTTACTTGCGGCGTCGACGACAACTTTCTTTGTTCGATCCCACACGGTTGATTGCCTATGACCCTGTCCGACGGTCGGTCGACAAGCCCATCGGACAAAAGGGATGGCCGAAGGTCGACGGCCCCGCCAGCTCCAATGCATCGGCGTCACACTTGATGACGACGTGTCCGCGTCACCACCGCAAACCCCAGTTCTGAGCACCCGAAACAGGAAAAATGCCCCGGACGGACCCCTCGTCTACACCCGGCCCCGCCCGGTCGTCTCCGGCATTAACTGAGGTTAGACTAAAGGATTAAAAATTTGCAAGGCACGTCACAGAAAATCCATAAGCAGTTGATCGACAGAGCGCTTTTCGCACTCTTTGGGGGAGCCCTGACCGTCTGGCGCCAATCCTCCCGGGCCGGCACCGATGGTTCTTCAGCTCACCCCCGCACGTACTTAGGTCCAATAGCGAACAGATATCATCGGGTCTGGAGCCACCGTCCTCTTCTTCAACGCCGGCGCTACGACCGATAATGCCCATCTCGCGAGCGCCCTCGGTGTAGCACAATCCGTATGGCCCGGGACAGAGCCGCTGCCGCGGGCTCCCCGCCGGACACGGCGCAGTAAACCCCGCCTGGGCGGGCTCAGCGCAGACGCGGCGCCGCCTCCGGATGGAGGCGCCGTGACGGTTGCACGCCCGAGGCGTCGGCCGCTTGCTTGGCGCGGGCGATCTCCCGCTCGGCCTGTTCGATGAGCCGGATGGCCCG
>DATFLL010000079.1:0-17386 GCA_035267785.1 Gammaproteobacteria bacterium
CGCGCGGAGTTCACGCGGCTCATCTGGCCGGCGCCGACGCCGATGGTCATGGTGTCGCGGCCGTAGACGATGGCGTTGGACTTGACGAACTTGGCCACGCGCCAGGTGAACAGTAGATCGCGCATCTCGGTGTCGCTGGGCGCCCGCTCGGTGACCACCTTGAGCTCGCCGCTGAAGGCCTGATCGGCCTCCTGGACCAGCAGCCCGCCGGTGACGCGTTTGAAATCGAGCTGCGGCGTTGGCTGCCTGGGCCACTGGCCGCAGGCGAGCAGGCGCACGTTCTTTTTGGCGGCGACGGCCTCGGCGGCCTCGGGGCTGACTTCCGGGGCGATAATGACCTCGACGAACTGACGCTCGACGATGGCGGCGGCGGTTTCGGCATCGAGGGTCTGGTTGAAGGCGATGATGCCGCCGAAGGCCGATTCGGGATCGGTGGAGAACGCCCGCTCGTAGGCCTTAAGCAGGGTCTTGCCCAGCGCGACGCCGCAGGGATTGGCGTGCTTGACGATGACGCAGGCCGGGTCGCCATCCTCGGCGGGATCGTACTGCTTGACGCACTCCAGCGCCGCGTCGGTGTCGCCGATGTTGTTGTACGACAGTTCCTTGCCCTGGAGCTGACCCGCAGTGGCGATACAGCCGGCCGGCGGTTCGTCCTCGACGTAGAAGGCGGCGGCCTGGTGCGGATTCTCGCCGTAGCGCATGGACTGGGTCTTGCGAAACTGGGTGTTGAATGTGCGGGGGAAGCGCTCGCGCTCGCCTCCGGGCTGCACCGTGCCCAGGTAGTTGGCGATGGCGCCGTCGTAGCGGGCGGTGTGCTCGTAGACCTTGACCGCGAGGTCGAAGCGCGTGGCGGCGGTGACCGCGCCGTCGTTGGCGGCCATTTCCTCTAGCACGCGCGCGTAGTCGGCCGCGTCGACCACGACCGTCACCGCCGCATGGTTCTTGGCCGCGGCGCGCAGCATGGTCGGCCCGCCGATGTCGATGTTCTCGATGGCCGTGGCGAGATCGCAGTCCGGACGCGCCACGGTCTGCTCAAAGGGGTAGAGGTTGACGGCAACCAGGTCGATGGGCGGGATGTCGTGCTGGCCCATGACCGCATCGTCGATGCCGCGCCGGCCGAGCAGTCCGCCGTGGATGCGGGGGTGCAGGGTCTTGACCCGCCCGTCCATCATTTCGGGAAAACCCGTGTAGTCGGAGACCTCCACGACCGGGACGCCGCTTTCGGCCAGCAGGCGGGCGGTGCCACCGGTCGAGAGGATCTCCACGCCGCGGTCACTCAGGGCGCGGGCGAATTCCACCACGCCGGTCTTGTCGGACACGCTGATCAGCGCGCGTTGAATTGCAGTCATAATGTCATTCCGGAGTCAAAGGCGAATAGAGTCCGACCGCGGCGCGCATTCGCGGTGCACGCGCCAAGGCCCGACCGTGTGAGTCAATGATCGAGGCCGTATTGTTTTAGTTTCTTGCGCAGGGTGCCGCGATTGATGCCGAGCAGCTCGGCCGCGCGGGTCTGGTTGCCGGCCGTGTGGTCGAGTACGGCTCGCAGCAGTGGCAGCTCCACCTCGTTCAGCACCATCTGGTAGAGCTCGCCGGGCGGGTGGCCGTTGAGATGGCGGAAATATTCCTGCAGGGCGGCGGCTACGCACTCACGCAGCGGCTTGTCGCTGTGTTCGGCGCTGACCAGCAGGCCGAGGCTGCAGCCGGTGGCACCGCTCATGCCGCCAGCTCCTCGCCGGCTTCGAGGCCGGCGAAAAACTCTCTGACCATGCGAAGCTGCTCGTCCGCACTGTCGAGCTGGTTGACGCCCTGGCGGAAGGCGGCGCCGTGGCGCTGACCCTTGCTGTACCAGGAGATGTGCTTGCGGGCGATGCGAACGCCGGTGTACTCGCCGTAGAAGGCGTACAGATTGTCCAGGTGGCCGAGCAGGATGTCGCGGATCTCGGCCACGGCAGGCTCGGCGAGGCTGCGCCCGGTGCTCAGGTAATGGTCTATCTCGCGGAAGATCCACGGCCGACCCTGGGCCGCGCGGCCAATCATGACGGCGTCGGCGCCGGTGTGCTCGAGCACGAAGCGCGCCTTTTCCGGCGTAGTGATGTCGCCGTTGGCGATAACCGGGATTCCGACCTCGGCCTTGACCGCCGCAATCGTGTCGTATTCGGCCTCGCCGCGGTAGGCGCAGGCGCGCGTGCGTCCGTGAATGGCCAGCGCCTGGATCCCGGCGGATTCGGCGATGCGCGCGACGGTCAGCGCATTGCGATGCGCGGTGTCCCACCCGGTGCGGATCTTGAGGGTGACCGGCACGTCCACGGCGCCGACCACGGCTTCCAGGATACGCCCGACCAGCGGTTCGTCCTGGAGCAGGGCCGAGCCCGCCATGACGTTACAGACTTTTTTCGCCGGGCAGCCCATGTTGATGTCGATGAGCTGGGCGCCGTTGTCGGCATTGTGGCGCGCGGCCTCGGCCATCATCGCCGGGTCGGCGCCGGCGATCTGCACCGAGCGCGGTTCGGTCTCGCCCTCGTGGTTGGCGCGGCGGCGGGTCTTCTCGCTGCCCCAAAGCAGGGAATTGGAAGAGACCATCTCGGAGACGGCCATGCCGGCCCCGAGGTTCTTGCACAGCTGGCGGAACGGGCGGTCCGTCACGCCGGCCATCGGGGCCAGAATCAATCGGTTCTTGAGCTTATAGGGTCCTATCTGCATCACGTCGTGCCAAAGGCTTTCCGCATGAGGTCTTGTCCGGACACCGCCTCTGGGGGTGAGAGCGGAATCGCGCCTCGTACCGGTTACATGGACCGGCGGGATGTTCGTTCGTGTTCTGACCGGGAGCCGGTCATGATACGCGTTCAGTCGGCTGCGATAAAGCGTTCGTTCACTGCCTGGTTTTTGTCGCATGAGTTACATACAGCAGAAAACGTGCCAGCTCGGCGTGTCCACACATCGGTGGACATTCAACGAAAATCGAACTCGTAGTTGATCGCCTGTTTGCCCGGATCGGCCACCTCGAGCTCGATATTGACCGGCGTATCGGTGGGCATGCCCTTGTCGGCTTTATACTGGGCCAGCGCCTTGGGCGTCTGAGCCAGGTATTCGCCCGGCTTGAACTGGCGTTGGGCGACGACCGTGCCCGTCAGGTCGTAGAGGGTCACGAGCAGGTCGGGGTAGGGCTGTGCAAACGACGCGTTGTTGATGATGGTGGCGCTGATGCGCAGTGCCCCCTTGGCCTTGGGGTCGCTGCGCACATCGCGGCTGACCAGGGCGAGCTTGCTCAGGTCGCGACGCTTCGGAACAGTGCATCCGGCCAAGTCGCAGAACTTGTCCAACCACGGGCGCAGCGCCGGAACGCGCTCGGCGATTTCTCCGCCGCGAAAATAGGCACCCTGGGCCGCGAGGCCGACCACCAGTATGAGGATGAGCAGGATGCCGAGGACCGTGGCGACGGGACCCCGCGGCTTTTTCTGAGCGGCCACCCAGGAATCACGCAGCGCCGCCGGCACCGCCTGCTCCTCGTCCACGTCGATCTGTTCGGCGACCGGCGCCCGCTCGATGGTGGCCAGGGGGTCGAACGTTGCCGAGGAGGGTTCAGCCGGGCGTTCCCCGGATGGTACCCCACCGCCCGCCGCGGCGGGGGAGGTGCTCGCGTCGGGCCCCGCACTCGGGGCCCCGGGGGCGGGGGGCGGTGGCGTGGGTTGCTCGTCGTCCCCGGGGGCGACCTTGTCGACCAGAACCAGGGTTTCGTCAGGGTGGCCGTCGCGCTCGGCGCTGCCGAGCTCGACGTCCGTCGATTCGACCTCGGCCGCCAGCCGCTTGAGGAAGCCGTCGATGTCGTCCAGGTCCATGTTATCGAACTGGCCGCTGTCGGTGCCGAAGGAGGGCGAACGGCGTTCGCTGTCGCGCGCCTTGTCCGGCGCCTGTTCTGACTTGGACGCGGACTTCGATGGCGGTGCGAGGTCGAAATCCGGCGGCGTGGCGCTGTTGCCGGGAATGGACCACTGGCTGTCCGCATCGCCGGGCAGTTGGATGTCCTTGAAGGAGGGCGAGTTGGTACCGCGCGTCGACTCGTCGGAGACGCGGCGCTTGGGGGGCGCTTGTTCCTGCGCCGGCTTCTTGTCTTTCGGCTTGTACTCGAATGCCTTGGATTTCCAGGGTCGAGGCGGTGCCAGCGGCGCCTTTTCGCCGCCGCCCGTCTTTGTCGGCTCCCTGCTCGCCGGCGTAGATGTGGGGGGCGGCGCAGAGTGCGCCGGAGCGCGCGGCTGGTCGGTCGGCTTTGGCGCGGCGGGTTTGGCGGCGGGCGGCGTCGTGCGCGCCGGGCTTTGTGCGCCGGGTTTCGTACCGCCGGGCGTCGCCGCCGGGGCCGCGGGTTTCGATGTCGGTGCGGGTGAGGGTTTTGGCGCCGGTTTAGCTGCCGGTTTCGGAGTCTGTGACCGCGGGGCGAACGTCGGCGGGGGCGTGCCGGGGGTATAGCCGGGCGGCAGCCGCTCGAGCAGCTTCTCCAGGGCGTTGAAGACGTGACTGCAGTGCCCGCAGCGGACCCGTCCACCGGCGGCCTTGAGCTGTTGTGCGCTGATGCGAAAGACGGTGTTGCAGTTCGGGCACTGGGTATACATGGACAACCAACGGTGGCCGGCAGGCCGGCGGCCTCATCACGGGATCGCCGTCGACGACATTATACGGGTGACGGCCTCCGCCGGGGGCGCGGCGGGGTCAGGCCTGACGTTATCCTATTTTCGGTGTCCTTCCAAGCGTATCCACTCGCCGCGGGCGGCGGGCGGATCCAGCTCGAACCAGGAAGCGTAGGCCGCGGAAACGGCCTCCGCCTGACTGTCGAGGATACCCGAGAGCGCGAAGGAGGCGCCGGGCCGCGCCAGCTCGGCAAAGCGTGCTGCCAGCTCGATGAGCGGACCGGCGAGGATATTGGCCACAAGGACGTCGAATTGGCGTGCGGGCAGGGCCTCGGGCGCGGCGACCTCGATGCGGGACTCCACGCCGTTTGCGGCCGCGTTGGCGCGCGTGGCGAGCAGGGCCTGGGGATCGTTGTCCACGGCAAAGACCTGCTCCGCGCCCAACAGCGCCGCGGCGATGGCGAGCACGCCCGAGCCGCAGCCGTAGTCGAGCACGCTGGCCCCGGCCAATGTCCCCGTGCGTGCCTGCGCGTCGAGCCATTCCAGGCACAGCGCGGTCGTCGGGTGGGTGCCGGTCCCGAAGGCCAGGCCGGGGTCGAGCAGGATATTGACGGCCTCGGGCTCGGGCGGGTTGTGCCAGCTGGGGCAAATCCAAAGGCGCTCGCCGAAGCGCATGGGCTGGAAGCCGTCCATCCAGGCCCGCGTCCAGTCGCGGTCTTCCAGCGGGTCGACCCGCCAGTCGCGCAGCGGTTCCCCGAGGATTCGGCCGACGTCGGCCACCGCGGTCTCGATATCGGCATCGTCCTCGAACAGGGCGACGACGCGCGTGCATGCCCACAGCGGCGTCTCGCCGGGAGGGGGCTCGAACAGGGGCTGGTCGGCCGCGTCCTGCCAGGTCACCGCCGCGGCACCCGCCTCGCTCAGCGCATCGGACAGGCGCTCAACCTCCTCGGGCGTGCAGTCGATCTTCAATTCCAGCCAAGGCATGGGACGTGAGGAGTGAGGTGTGAGGGGTGAGGCGACGAGGGAAGTTGGCAGTACGCAGTCGGCAGTTTGCAGAAAGAATGGCTGCGTGAGGGGTGAGGTGTTTGCCGCGAGCGGTGGATCGCCTTGATTTGCCCCTCACGCCTCACACCTTACCCCTCACGCCGTTAGAGTCCCAGTTTCTTTTCCAGGTAGTGGATGTTGGTGCCGCCGGCGGCGAAGGCCGCGTCGCGGAACAGCTCCTGGTGCAGCGGTACGTTGGTCTTGATGCCCTCGACGACGATTTCGCTGAGCGCGGTGCGCATGCGGGCCATGGCGGTCTCGCGCGTGTCGCCGTGGGCGATCAGTTTTCCGATCATCGAGTCGTAGTAAGGCGGTACGGTGTAACCGGCGTAGATGTGCGAATCGACGCGGATACCCGGTCCGCCCGGGGCATGATAGGCCGTGATGGTGCCGGGCGAGGGCATAAAGGACTCGGGATCCTCGGCGTTGATGCGGCATTCCAGGGCGTGGCCGCGCAGGGTGATGTCGCTCTGCGCGTAGGCGAGCTTCTCGCCGGCGGCGATGCGGATCTGTTCGCGCACGATGTCCACGCCGGTGATCATCTCGGTCACCGGGTGCTCGACCTGCACGCGAGTGTTCATCTCGATGAAGTAGAACTCGCCGTTTTCGAACAGGAACTCGAACGTGCCGGCACCGCGATAGCCGATATTGCGGCAGGCCTCGGCGCAGCGCTCGCCGATGCGCTCGCGCTGCTTGTCGGTGATGCCGGGTGCGGGCGCCTCTTCGATCACCTTCTGGTGGCGGCGCTGCATCGAACAGTCGCGCTCGCCCAGGTGAATGGCATTGCCGTGCTCGTCGGCCAGCACCTGGAATTCGATATGGCGTGGATTTTCGAGGAATTTCTCCATGTAGACCATGTCGTTGCCGAAGGCCGCGCCGGCCTCCGAGCGGGTCAGGGAGACGGCGTTGAGCAGTGCCGCCTCGCTGTGCACCACGCGCATGCCGCGTCCGCCGCCGCCGCCGGCGGCCTTGATGATCACGGGATAGCCGATCTCACGCGCCATGGCGAGATTTTCCTCGCCGTCCTCGCCGAGCGGGCCGCCCGAGCCGGGTACACAGGGCACGCCGGCGGTCTTCATGGCCTCGATGGCGGCGACCTTGTCGCCCATGATCCGGATGGTCTCGGGGCGAGGTCCGATGAACACGAAGCCCGACTCCTCCACACGCTCGGCGAAGTCGGCGTTCTCCGACAGGAATCCGTATCCCGGATGAATGGCGACCGCGTCGGTGACTTCCGCGGCGCTGATCACGCCGGGGATGCTCAGATAGCTGCCGGCACTGGCGGCCGGGCCGATGCACACCGACTCGTCGGCCAGGCGCACGTGCTTGAGGTCCCGGTCGGCCTCGGAGTGAACGGCGACGGTCTTGATACCCAGCTCGCGGCAGGCACGCAGTATGCGCAGCGCGATCTCGCCGCGATTGGCAATCAGAATCTTCTCGAACATTTCGGGCCCGCGCGGTCAGTCAATCACGAACAACGGTTGGCCGTATTCCACGGGTTGGCCGTTTTCCACCAGGACGGCCTTGATGACGCCGGCCTTGTCCGCTTCTATCTGGTTGAGCAGCTTCATTGCCTCGATGATACACAGTGTGTCGCCGATGCCGACGCTGTCGCCGACGTTGACGAAGGGCTTGGCGCCGGGCGAGGGCGCCGCGTAGAAGGTGCCGACCATGGGCGAGTTGACGGTATGTCCGCTGATCGCCTCGGCCTCGGGAGCGGCCGGGGCGCTTTCGGGTGCCGCCGGTGCGGGCGCGGCCGGCGCGGCGGGTGCCGATATCACCGTCGCCGGACCGCTTGGGCCCTGGCGGCTGATGCGCACCGACTCCTCGCCTTCGTGAATTTCGATCTCGGCGATGCCCGATTCCTCGAGCAGCTCGATGAGTTTCTTTACCTTGCGAATGTCCATAATCGTCTCTGGTTATCTCGATACTGTGGTTGTTCGGTTGCCGCGCGGCCTGAGAGTGGCGCGCCCCGGGTTGGTCAGGGACCGTCCAGGCGCTCGAGCGCCGCGCGCAGGGCCAGCTCGTAGCCGAGCGCCCCCAAGCCGCTGATGACGCCCACGGCCAGCTCCGAGAAATAGGAGTGGTGGCGAAAGGGCTCGCGGGCGAAGATGTTCGACAAGTGGATCTCGATGAATGGGATCGCGCTGGCGGCCAGCGCATCGCGCAGCGCGACGCTGGTGTGCGTGAAGGCGGCGGGGTTGATCACGATGAAATCCACGCCTTCGTTGACCGCCGCGTGGATTCGCTCGACCAGCGCGTGCTCGGCGTTACTCTGGAAGCTCTCCAGGGAGTGCCCCGCGTTCTCGGCCTGCGCCTTCAGCCGAGCCTCGATGTCCGCGAGCGTAGTGCGCCCATAGTGGTCCGGCTCGCGCGTGCCGAGCAGGTTGAGATTCGGACCGTTGAGGACGAGCAGCTTGGCCATCGGCTCGGTTCCCGTGCGAAGAAGCCGCACATGCCAGATAACAGACAGTTAGTGCCGGTTCCTGAAAAATGCCGGCACGTTAACGCTCAATCGTTGTACTTAAGCGGAAGTTATTTTGCCCCAGCATTGTGGGGATGTCCAGCGCTGGACGCGCTTCTGGCGGAGATAGCGGCAATTCGCTGCAGATGCTAGCCAAATTCGGCCAAAAGAATGGGACGGCTGTCACATTTCGGCTCTATTCCCGCACACGCGGTACCGGAATGGAGCCTGCCCCCAATCCCCGTCCCTACAGCAGGGGCTTGATGAGCTTCTCGGCCTCCGAGTAGGTCATCGCCTTGGGATGGCGATAAACCACCTTGCCGCTGCGGTCGATGATCACTGTGAATGGGAGTACGCCGAGGCGGTCGCCGTACGACTTGGCGATGTCGATCGCCTCGTTCTGGCCGTGCAGGATGGGGTAGTTGATGCCCATGGGATCGACGAAGTCGCGCACATTCTGCGCGGTGTCGATGGCGACGCCCACGATGGTGAGCCCCTTGCCCTTGTACGCCTTTTGCAATTTGATGAAGTCGGGGATCTCGTGGCGGCAGGGTGGGCACCAGGTCGCCCAGAAGTTGAGCAGTATGACCTTTCCATCCCATTGGCCGATGGAGTGGGCCTTCCCGTCGACATCGGGCAACTTGAAGTCCGGGCGATGCGTGGCCAGGGCCGCATCCGCGGCGTTCGCACCGCCGTGAGGCTGACCGGTTTCGGTGCTCGCGGACTGCGTGGGTCCGAAATAGCGGCTGAGGAAGTACCCGCCGGTCAGGCCGGCTGCGGCGAGGAGGACGACCAGAACTGCGAGTTGGGATTTCTTCATGGCAAACGCTTGTTGAAATTCTGTCAATGGCGCCGATGGCCGCCGATTAAAATGTTCGGCTACTATATACGCATTGACGCCCGGTCGCCATGGCGGTTCCGCGGGACGACAGGGTAAGGAGAATGGGCATGCAGCAGCTTCGTTACGCGCGCGCGGCGCGTTGGTTGTGCCTGTTCGGTCTGCTGCTCGCAGGGGCGGCACTGGCCGATCCGCCGAAGGGCTATCCGTTCGTGTCCTATGACAAGGGGCTGCGTTTGGCCAGGCAGCAGGGCAAACCGATTTTCCTGTACTTCGGTCGCTACGGCTGCGGCTGGTGCGCCAAGACGAATCAAGAGACGTTCTCCGATCCGAGCCTGCGCAAGCTCTACACGCACAATTACGTACTCGTGTACGTCGATGCCGAGGGCGGCAAGCGCCTGACGCTGCCAAGCGGCGAGCGGATCACGGAGATGGAGCTCGGTGCGCGCTTCAACGCATTCGCTACGCCGTTGTTCGTCTATCTCAAGTCCGACGGCACGCCCATCTTCAAGGCGCCGGGCTACAAGACGGTCAAGGACTTCAAGCAGTTCGATCGCTACGTTCGCGGCGGTTACTACAAGCACGAGCCGCTGCTGAAATTCCTCAAGGAGCAGGGTTGATGCATCGTGCCGCGGTTCGTACGGCGCGGCGCGCGCCGCTGCGGCGGTTGGCCTCGTCGGTTGCACTGCTGGGTGCGATGTTTACGGCGGCTCACGCCGGCTGGAGCTTCTCGCCTGCCGTAACCGTGGCCGGCTCCGCTTCGAGCAAACAACAGACACACTTCTTTCATCATCTCGAGTCCGCCGGGCGCAAGAACATCGCCGTCAGCGGCGGTGTCGTCGCCGTCGTCTGGGAGGACAATCACACCGGCTCATCGCAGATCTACGTCGCCTTCAAGCGCGAGCAGGCAAACGCCTTTTCCGCGCCCGTGCAGCTCAGCACCGGCCAGCAGGCCTATGAGCCGGCCGTGGCGCCGATCGCCGGCGCCCGGTTCGTCGTTGCCTGGGAGCAGGATGGCCATGTGTGGCTGCGCGCGGCCGGCCCCGGCACCAAGAGCGCGGCACAGCGCGTAAGCGCAGCGCCCTCGCGTCAGGCCAGCCTCGCCGCCGGTCCGGATCAGGGACCGAACGGGCGCATCCAGCTCGTCTGGGTTCAGCGCGACGGACATTTCCCGCGAGTGATGACTGCGCCCGTTCGTACCGCACCGCGCCTGCACGTCGGTTCCGCGCGTCCGGTCGACGCCAAGCCGCCCAAGCAGTCCCAGCTCTATCCCAGCGTGGCGCTGACGCGCGACCGCATCGTGGTTGCCTGGGAGGATCGGCGCTCGGGGCACACGCGCCTGCTCTACAGCGCTGCCGGCCCGGACGGTGCCTTCAGCGCGCCGCGCGGCCTGAACGAGTTTCGCGTCGGCAATGCCAAGTTCGGCCGTGGCACGGGCGTGACTCGCGTGGCGCTCGCGGCGATGGGCGGCCAGCGGGTCGGCGCGACGTGGATGGACAAGCGTGACTTTCGCGGTGGCTATGATATCTATGCCGCGCTCAGCGATGACGGCGGGCGCCATTTCGGCGCCAACGAGAAGGTGCAGGACGTATTCGGCAACGACCAGCCGCAGTGGCATCCGGCCATCGCAGCCACGCATGACGGCCAGGTGGCGGTGGCCTGGGACGACCCGCGCGACAACACCGAGGACGTGTGGTTGTCGTGGCGCACCCCGGACGGCTGGAGCGACGACGCGGCGGTCGGGCCGGCTTCAGGACCGGGCGTGCAGTCCGATCCGGTGCTTGCCTTCGACCGCGAGGGTAACTTGCACATTGCATGGATTGCCCGTCCCAGTCCCAACGGCCCGACGCGGATTCTTTATTCGGTCGCTCATCCAATCCCGTAGAACGCGTCCTTGATCGAAAAAAAGCCCCGCATGCGCGGGGCTTTCGTGTATCAACGCGGTGACGTCCGTCCGATGGCGGCGCCGCGCAACAGGGCACCTTCTCCGGGCAGTCGCTCTCAGCTCGCGCCGAAGGCCTGCTCCGCGTGCTTGGCAAACGCCTGCGCGTTCATGAATCCGACGACGCGGAACTTACGCTCTTCCTGGCCGTTCTTGAAGAACAGGATGGCCGGCGGCAGATACACGCCCACGTGTTTCATCAGCGCCTTGTCCTCGGCGTCGGTGGCGGTCACGTCGGCCTGCAGCAGCACGGCATTGGACAGTGCGCGCTTTACCGAAGGGTCGCCCCAGACGTAGGACTCGTACTGCTTGCAGTAGGCACACCAGTCGGCGTAGAAGTCCAGCATCACCGGCTTGCCCGCGGCCTTGGCGGCGGCCAATTCGCGTTTCAGATCGGCGACCGTCTTGATGCGCTTGAACTGCAACTCGTGGGCGGCCGTGGCAGTCGCGCCCCCCGCCGCACCGCTGCGCGCACCCAGCAGGCGCGAGCCGTGCAGCGGGTCGGCCACATTGGTGGCACCGCTCAGCCCGCCCAGCATCACGATGATGCCGTAGAGCAGCAGCGTCAGTCCCAGGCCCTTCCACAGCTTGCGCCAGCCGCTCCAGTCCGGCTGGGGACTGGTCAACGCGCCCATGTAGATGCCTGCAACGATGAACAGTGCCGACCACAGCAGCATGGTCAGCATCGGCGGGAAGATGCCGGGCATGCGCTCGAGGAATACCAGCGCCACGCCCAGCAGGATCACGCCGGCGGTGGCCTTGACGGTGTCCATCCAGGTGCCGGCCTTGGGCAGCAGCTTGCTGCCGCCGGCGCCGACGACCAGAAGCGGCAGGCCCATGCCGAAGCCGAGGAAGAACAGGGCGAGGAAGCCCTTGGCCAGATCGGCCGAGGTCGCGGCGTAACCCAGTGCGGCGATCAGCACCGGTCCGCCGCACGGTCCCACGATCAGCGCCGAGAGCACTCCCATGATGGCCACGCCGAACAGGGTCCCGCCCTTTTGCTCATTGCTGACCTGGCTGAGCCGGCTCTGGATGAACGAGGGCATCTGGATGTTGAAGAAACCGAACATGCCCAGGGCCAGGATGACGAACAGGATCGTAAACGGTATCAGCAGCCAGGGGCTCTGGAAGTAGGCCTGGAGGCCGACGCCGCCCGCGGCCCACGCCGTGATGCCGCCGATGACGCCGAAGGTCACCGCCAGGCCCAGGACGTAGATCAGCGCCAGGAAAAAGCCCTTGGCGGCGGTGGCGTGTTCGCCCTGACCGACGATGATGCTCGAGAGGATGGGGATCATCGGATACATGCAGGCCGTGAAGGCGAGCAGAATGCCGAAGCCCAACGCCGCGAGGATCACCTGCAGCAGATTGCCCTGGGTCAGGATCTGCGTGAACCGGTCGCCCTCGCTCTGCTCGGTGCCCTCGACCGGGGCCTTCGCGGACGACGAGCTCGATTCCTGGCTCGGGGCCTGCTGCGCCTCGCCGCCCGACGCGCTCGCGGAGGCGCCCGCCGCAGGCAGCTGCAGCGTGATTGTCTTGGTGATGGGCGGGTAGCACACGCCGGCCTCGGCGCAGCCCTGGAACTTGGCGACGAGGGTCACAGGCATGGCGTCGGTGGCGCTGCGCTTCAGGTGCAGCGTGGCCTCGGCGCTGTCGTGGAAGACCTGCACCTTGCCGAACAGCGGGTCCTGCTTGGTCTGACCCGGCGGCAGGGAGATCTCGCCGAGGCTGATGCCCTGGGCGTCCTGAAGCTTGAATTCGAACTTGTCGCGGTACAGGTAATAGCCCTTGGCGATCTTCCAGTGACCGACGATCGTGTCGGGGCCGCCCACCTCGGGTTTGAAGGCAAAGGCCTCGTCGGGCGGCAGAAACTCATCGCCCGATTGATCCAGACCCAGGCTCTGATCGAGGTCGTTGAGCTTCTGCTGGGCGCTGGCGTCATTGGCGGTGGCGTTCTGGTCGGCGCCGGCGCTCGTGCCGCCGGTATCGGCAGCGGCGAGGGTCAATGTCGCCTTCTGCGTATGGGGCGGGTAGCACACGCCCGCGTCGGCGCAGCCCTGGGATTTGGCGATCAGGGTGAACTGCTTGACCGAGGGGTCTTCCCGGATGATGGGCACCTCCACCGTCGCGTGGTCGCGGTAGACCTGAACCTTGCCGAAGACCTCGTCGTTTTCGGTCAGGGCCGGCGAGAATTTGGGCTGGCCCAGCTTGATGCCGGGGGTATCGGTGCGGAAGCTTATCTTGTCGCGATACAGGTGGTAGTCCTTGGCGATGGTCCACACGGCCTTGGCCGTGTCGGCGTTCGCCATGCTCGCCTTGAACGAGAAGGCGTCGTCGACGCTGAGCAGGTCGCCCTCGGACAGGGCGAGCGCGGGGCGTACGGCCACGAGGGCCAGCAGCAGGAACAGGAGGTGGCTGTATTTACGCATTCTTGTTTTCCAGGGTGTCGTCGATCCAGGTGAGATAAGGCGCCAGGCCCGTTTGGATAGGGACCGCGATGATCTCGGGAAGTTCGTAGGGGTGCATATCCACGATGGTCTTTTCCAGCTCGCCGTAGCAGTCCGCGCGCGATTTGATGAGCAGCAGCCGCTCGGCGTCGTTCTGCACCTCGCCGTCCCACACGTAGACCGAGCGCAGGCCGGTGACGATGTTCACACAGGCCGCCAGGCGCCGGGACACCAGTGCACCGGCGATGGACTCGGCGCTCGCGTCGTCGGGACAGGTGCACAGCAGTAGCTGATGGTCGGGCATGGCGCCAACATACCGGGCGCCTCCGTCCAGGTAAAGCGGCTCTAAAATGCGAACCGGGCGGGGTGCAGTTTGCGCCCGGAACGGCCGTTATATCGGCGGGCAGGGTGCGAATTGCACCGGCCCCTTGAAACTCGTGCGAGGCGCCCCGAGATCTCCCCCACTATGCGTCCCTTCCCGAGCCTGTTTCTCGTCTTCCTGCTCGTCCCCCTGGTCGAGATCTACCTGTTGATCAAGGTCGGCAGCGTCATCGGGGCGCTGCCGACGGTCTTTATGGTCGTCTTCACGGCGGTGCTCGGGGCCTTTCTGCTGCGCCTGCAGGGTTTTGCGACCCTCGCTAAATTCCAGCGCAGCCTGGCCCAGGGCGAGTTGCCCGCCACCACCCTGATCGAGGGGGCGCTGCTCCTGCTGGCCGGGGCACTGCTGCTGACCCCCGGCTTTTTCACCGACACCATCGGCTTCATTCTGCTGGTGCCGCCGCTGCGCCGGCGGTTCGCCGGCTACCTGCTGCGCCGCGGGATGTTCGGGATGGCTCACGGCACCCGCCCGCCCGGCGGTTGGGGGCCCGGGGCCGGTCCCAGCTCGGATCGAGGCGGCGACCGCGGCCCGCGGACTATCGAAGGCCAGTTCCACCGCGACGAGTGACTTTCTGGCCCGGTACCCCGACCGGCCCGGTTCAATTGAGCCACCGGCCTCTTGACAGCGCAGGGCGCGCCGCTATTATTAGCACTCACCAGCGGCGAGTGCTAACAGCCTGCCGCCAACCGACCGGCAGCCCCCTGGGGCCGGCCCGGTCGCAAGCGTTTTCCCCAACATTCTGTCTAGGAGAGGTAGATGAACATCCGTCCTTTACATGATCGTGTGATCGTCCGTCGCATGGAAGAAGAACGCACCACGGCGGGCGGCATCGTGATCCCCGACTCCGCCGCCGAAAAGCCCATCCAGGGCGAAGTCGTTGCCGTGGGCAAGGGCAAGATTCTGGAAAACGGCGAGGTACGTGCCCTGGACGTGAAGGCTGGCGACAAGGTGCTGTTCGGCAAGTACTCCGGTACCGAAGTCAAGGTCGGCGGCGACGAAGTCCTGGTCATGCGCGAAGAAGACATCCTGGGCGTGGTCGAGGGCTGAGCCCCGATAGCCTCCAGCGCGAACGTCAACATTTAGGCTTCGAAGAGGAACTAGAGCAATGTCTGCTAAAGAAGTGAAATTCAGCGATGACGCCCGTCACCGTATGATGAAGGGTGTGAACACCCTGGCCAACGCGGTCAAGGTGACCCTGGGCCCGAAGGGCCGCAACGTCGTGCTCGACAAGAGCTTCGGCGCGCCGACGATCACCAAGGACGGCGTCTCTGTCGCCAAGGAGATCGAGCTCAACGACAAGTTCGAGAACATGGGTGCGCAGATGGTGAAGGAAGTCTCCTCGCAGACTTCCGACGTCGCCGGCGACGGCACCACCACCGCCACCGTGCTGGCCCAGGCCATCGTGACCGAGGGCATGAAGTCCGTGGCCGCCGGTATGAACCCGATGGACCTGAAGCGCGGCATCGACAAGGCCGTCACGGCCGCCGTCGAGGAGCTCAAGAAGCTCTCCAAGCCCTGCACCGACGACAAGGCGATCGCCCAGGTCGGTACCATCTCTGCCAACTCCGACGAGTCCATCGGCCGCATCATCGCCGATGCCATGACCAAGGTCGGCAAGGAAGGCGTGATCACGGTTGAAGAGGGCACCGGTCTGCAGAACGAGCTCGACGTCGTTGAGGGTATGCAGTTCGACCGCGGTTACCTCTCGCCGTACTTCATCAACAACCAGCAGTCCATGGCCGCCGAGCTGGAGGACTGCTTCATCCTGCTGCACGACAAGAAGATCTCGAACATTCGCGATCTGCTGCCGGTGCTCGAGGGTGTGGCCAAGGCCGGCAAGCCGCTGTGCATCATCGCCGAGGACGTCGAGGGCGAGGCCCTGGCGACTTTGGTGGTCAACACCATGCGCGGCATCGTCAAGGTGGCCGCGGTCAAGGCGCCGGGCTTCGGCGACCGCCGCAAGGCCATGCTGCAGGACATCGCCATCCTGACCGGCGGTACCGTGATTTCCGAGGAAGTCGGCCTGTCGCTGGAGAAGGCCACCCTGGATGACCTGGGTCAGGCCAAGAAGATTGTCGTCGGCAAGGAAGACACCACCATCATCGATGGCGCCGGCAAGACCAAGGAGATCGAGGACCGCGTCGCCCAGATCCGCAAGCAGATCGAGGACGCCACCTCCGACTACGACAAGGAGAAGCTCCAGGAGCGCGTGGCCAAGCTGGCTGGCGGCGTGGCCGTCATCAAGGTCGGTGCCGCCACCGAGGTCGAGATGAAGGAGAAGAAGGCCCGCGTCGAGGACGCTCTGCACGCCACGCGTGCGGCCGTCGAAGAGGGCGTGGTGCCCGGCGGCGGTGTCGCGCTGATTCGCGCCCTCCAGGGCGTCAAGAACCTCAAGGGCGACAACCACGATCAGGACGTCGGCATTTCCCTGGCCAACCGCGCCATGGAAGAGCCGCTGCGCCAGATCGTCTCCAACGCCGGTGACGAGCCGTCCGTGGTCGTCAACAAGGTCAAGGAAGGCAAGGGTAACTACGGTTACAACGCCGCGAGCGGTGAGTACGGCGACCTGATCGAGATGGGCATCCTGGACCCGACCAAGGTGACCCGCTCTGCGCTGCAGAATGCCGCTTCCGTGGCCGGCCTCATGATCACCACCGAGGCCATGGTTGCCGAGCTGCCCCAGGAAGACAAGGGCGGTGCCGGCGGCGGTATGGACGCCATGGGCGGCATGGGGGGCATGGGCGGCATGATGTAAGTCGCCTCGCCTTTCGGCCCAAAAAACCCCGCCGGCAACGGCGGGGTTTTTTTTGGCCGAAAAGTTGGCAGACATCAGTTGGCAGTAGGCAGCAAGAGGAGGGTTTGCCCCCTTTGCTGACCGAACGGTCCCTTCCCCCTTCGGGGCTTCGGTACCGCCTTGAGGGGTGGAAGGACAGGATGAGGGGCTCAAAGGATTTTTTGCTCGCCGCTGCGCGGCGATTGATGCGGGCTTCCGCGGACGACTCGCCTTCCCCTCAAGGAGACCGCCGGCGGTAGATAAAAGACATTTCCGGCTGCCGCTGCGCGGCGATTGGCGCGGGCTTCCGCGCCCGCACGACGGGTCCATTTTCTTTGCTTGTCCAAAGAAAACGGACGAAAAGAAAGGACACCCCGCGTCGCTGCCGACTTCGTCGGTACCCTGCGCTTCTCGGTCTCGTCGGGCTCGCCGGACGGGCCCTGCATGGCCCGCCGGCTCGTGGCCGCGTCCATGCGGCCACCCTTCGGGCTGATCCTCCTCGACCTGCGATGCTCGGCGGCGCCGAGGGGACGGTAAGACGGGGGCGTCCCCGACCCATGCGGTAGCATTAAAGGGTGCCGAGCCGTCGTCTTTCCGAGGATCCGACATTTGCGAATGGCGTTGGGCTACCACCTCTTTCTCTTCGAACACCTTCGACGCAGCCGAGCGCCGCAGCGCTGGAAGTACCAACCATCGGTGAACGAAGGGTCCCTTCCCCCTCCGGGGGAAGGATAGGATGAGGGGATCAATGCGACCCACTCGTCTCCCCCTCACCCTAACCCTCTCCCCCAAGGGGGAGAGGGGATAACTGTTGGTGCGTCGCCTCACTCCTCACTCCTCACTCCTCACTCCTCACTCCTCACTCCTCACTCCTCACTCC
>DATFLL010000080.1:0-9419 GCA_035267785.1 Gammaproteobacteria bacterium
TCGGCCCCACCGCCGCCATGCATCAGCGATGGCGGTTCATCCCCGCGTGCGCGGGGAACACGATCGCGCGGCGACGGTCATAAGCCCGGGCGGCGGTTCATCCCCGCGTGCGCGGGGAACACGATAGAGAAGCCGAGAGGCATTAGCGGGTCGCCGGTTCATCCCCGCGTGCGCGGGGAACACATCGTCGCCGTCTCCGGCCAGACCCTGGTCGACGGTTCATCCCCGCGTGCGCGGGGAACACCTGCAGGCGGTGCAGCAGCCAGAGCGTTACATCGGTTCATCCCCGCGTGCGCGGGGAACACGGGGAACGTCGGCGCCGTCGGTAGCATCAACGCGGTTCATCCCCGCGTGCGCGGGGAACACGTGGCCGAGATCGTGACGATCAGGCTCGCGACCGGTTCATCCCCGCGTGCGCGGGGAACACCAACAGGGGAATCACCTAAGATGGAAATTGGACGGTTCATCCCCGCGTGCGCGGGGAACACTCTTCCTCTACTTCCTTGAATCACCGGGATTTTTTGGAACGATCCCAATCCACCAGTGAATATGGCCGATCAGACCAAGTCCAGATTGTAAAAGAGCGGGTCCAGTTACGGACCATCGAAACTGGTATCAGGACCGCAGTCCGGTTCCGGCGCGAAGCGCACGAGGCGCAGACCTTCGTGGTCGATCGGGATACGGCGGTTACGGCCTACGGTCTGGAATTCGAAGCCCGATTCGTTGCGACTGGACCAGGCGAGGACGGCGTTGCCGTCTTCGATGAGTGCGCTGGTCTGTTCCCAGATCATCTCGCGCACCTTGCGGCTGGTGTCGCCGACGTAGACGCCGGCGCGCACCTCGAGCAGCCAGATCGCCAGACGCCCGCGAAGCCGGGGCGGCGCGCCTTCGGTGACGACGACGAGCATGGTCATGGCTACTGGCTCCGGTGGCCCGCGTCGCCGGTCTGTTCCGGTTCCGGGATGGCGGGCGGCTGGGCTTCCGGGGCCGGCGCCGGCGGATCGATTCCGCCCGCGGCAAGGACATCCTCGATCAGCGGGATCAGTTTGTTCAGCAGCTTGCCCTGGCGGAATGCGTCGCGGCAGGCGATGCGGACTTCCCGGTCCGGTTTGGCGGGGTTGCGGGCGGCGACCTGGAACGCGGCGGGCACGACGGTCTCGAACTTGACGATGTCGGCGATGTCGTAGACGAAGCTCTGCGGCTTGCCGGTATGCAGGAAGCCGATGGCCGGCGCGTAGCCGGCGGCGAGGATGGCCGCTTCAGTGACGCCGTAGAGGCAGGCGGTCGCGGCCGACAGGCACTGATTGACCGGATTGGATCGGTCCCAGTCTTTCGGATCGTAGCGTCGGCCCTTCCACTCGACGCCGTACTTTTTCGCCATGACCTGGTACATGCGGCGCACCCGTGTGCCCTCGATACCGCGCAACTGGTCGACCGAGCGCCGCTGCGGTGGTTCTTCCTGAAAACGCAGGGCGTACATGCGGCGCACGACCTGCAGGCGCAGTTGTTCGTCGAGTGCGAGTTGTGCCTGATAGAGCAGTTTGTCGGAACGCGCACCGCCGGGCTGGCCGGCGGAGTACAGCCGCACACCCGCCTCGCCGACCCAGATCAGCAGCGTACCGACAGTCGAGGCGAGTTTGACGGCGGCGTGCGAGACGCGGGTACCTGGTTCGAGCAGGATGCACACGGTCGAGCCGACCGGGATGTGCATGCGCTCGCCGTTGGCCTCGTCCACCACGACGAACGCGCCATCGCGCACGTCGATCTGGCTGCGCCCGACGAAGACCATGGAGGCGCGCTCCTTGATCGGGATTGGCTTGAGCGGCACGAACGACGAGCCCATGCCGGGTCACGCCCGCCGGATCAGCCAGAGGCCGCAGCCGAATGCACGGCTGTGGCCGATGCCGCGCGCGAGGGTTACCTGGAATCGCTCCGGGTCGGTCACGGTGAGCAGGCCCTCGTAGTCGAGGCTGCTGAAGCGGATATCCCGGCCCTTGCGACGATGCACGTGCTGTTGATAGCGGCTGACCTGCGGGCGCGCAACCAGGGCGTAGCCGCAGCGCTCGGCACGCTGTTCGTCGGCAAGCCAGTCGCGGCCCGCTTCGTCCATGCGTTCACGCAGAGCGGCGGCGTCTTCGATGCCCTCGCCACGCGCGGCGGCCTTGGCGTCCATCAGTACGTCGTGGCGGCGGGTGTTTTTCCGATTCTCCTCACGCCGGGCCACCGTCGGGTTGGCACGAAGATGGAAGGCAAGGCGCTGGCCCTCCGCCAGCACGGGCTGGTACGGCTTGGTCTCGCAGCCAAGCAGGCCGGGTACCGGCTGCGGCTCGACGTCCGAGAGCACGTAGAACATCGGCAGGCCACGTGGCCCCTCGCCGTCGGGGTCGGGTTCACGTTCCAGTTCCTGGCGGAACAGGAAGGGCCGTGCTTCCGCATCCGGGAACAGCCGCCACAGAAGCTGGTGGTTGCCGTAGCCATTGCCCTGCATGAGGTGGAACAGGGCATTGCGGTCCAGGGCTTTGGTATCGACACGGACTCTGGAGAAGAACATCACGGATCCTCCCGCACGATGCACCAGGATTCGGGGCGGACGGTGAATTGCCAGCGACCGCGATGGAGCGGTTCGTCCGACGGGAAGCGGGTCTCCTGTGCTTCGATGTCGCCGCCGTCGCCTTCCCACGCGTAGGCCTGCTCGCCCTGCAGGGCGAGTCGTCGGTGTTCGTCCGCATCATCGAGCGGCGTCAGGGCGGGGAAGGGCGTATCGAGTGCCGCTCGTACGCCTTCGGCTTCGACCACCTGCGGGTACACGGGGGCGGTCAGCGGGAAGGCGCGGCGACCGAGACACAGCGGGAACTGCGGCTCGCGCAGGGCTGCCGCGAGGTCGTCGACTGTCCACGGTGCCTCTGTTGTCGTCGTGACGGCGACCGTCCAGTAGCCGTCACAGCGGTATTCGCGTGTCGAAAGGATTGTGTGCAGTCGATGTTTCGGTATCGACAACTCCTCGCGCCGGGTGTAGTGCGCTATTTTTCGCTGCTGCGCGGGCACCTGGGCAGTGTGGTAGTCGCGTAGCAGGACCCCGGGGCTGGATTGTTTCACCGCGACGCGCACGCCATCGCGCAGGGCGTGCTGGCGCTCATGATCGTCGCGCTGCAGGCCGAGTGCGGCGCCGAGCATGCCGATAATGGCGGAGCGGCCGGGGTGGCTGGCCGTTGGCCGGGCCTCGCCCACGGCGGCCTCGCCCCAGCTCGCCATCGGGCCGTACGGCCGGAATACGAGATAGCGCATGAAGCGGCTCCTTCAGTGGCGGGTGACGAAGGCGCGGAGTTCTTCCAGACTGCCGCTTCCTTCAGTCGCGTCGATTTCGTAACGATCGTCGGCGCAGGCGCCGTAGACGCGGTCGAAGTGGTCGCGTTGGCGCTGGATCGCCTGGATGGCCTCGCCGGCCTGATCGTTCCCGTACACGGGCTTGAGGAAGGCCACCGATAGCGAACGCGGCTGCTGCGATCCCTTCTCCGCGAGTATCCACGACGCGTACGCGCGGGAGCCAAAGCTGTTCTGTTTGCCACGTGGCGAGACCTTTACTGCCGCCTCGGTGAGGGCGCCGATGGCCTTGTCGGCCAGCGTGTCGTCACCACCCAGGTTCTTTACAAGCTGATCGCGGTCGATGCAGATGTAGCTGTAGAACAGCCCGGCGGCGAAACCGGTCTCCCCGATGTGGGCGGCCCCCATGTCCTCGTCGCCGCTGTTGAGATCGTCGACAGCGGTGAAGTAGTCGTCCTCGATCACGACCGGATGCACAGTGATCGCGTGCGCGACCTGGCAGGCGGCGTCGATGTTGTAGCCCGGGTCGGCAGCGAGCATGCGGCCGAACAGGCCGATGTCGGCCGCATTCGGCGTCGCCCGCAGGAGCCGTAGCTCTTCCTCCGTTGGCTCACGGTTCTCCGCGATCAGGGTCTCGGTGAGCGAGTCGACTGCTGCCCGTTCCTCGGGGCTGATATGGGCAAGCTGTTCGATCTCCGTACCTTCCTTCTTGATGGCACCGAACACGTCGGCAATGGAACGCGCCCATTCGCGGGCCTGCTTCTGCTTGACCCCACCTTCCAGCAGGCTTTTCTCCACTTCCGTGCCGAGGCGCTTGGTCCGGGTGCCGAGGTGGCCCGAAAGCGCTTCCTGGAACAGGTCCGAGGTGCGCCATGTTCGTTTGAGGCTTTGCGAGGACACGCGCAGGCGTTCGACACCGCCCATGCGGGCGGTCTTCGGGCGGCCGAGGTCGTCGCGGTTCATGTTGGCCGGCGGATAGGCGGTCAGCATGTGGAGCTGGATGAATGTACTCATGTTCGTTCTCCCTGCGGGTATCGATCAGTTCGTGTTGACGGGCTGGTAGCGGGCGAGTTCGCTGAAATAGGCGGTTGCCCAGCGCACCGGCAGGCGGCGGTCGGGGGCAACATCCACGTAACCGGCATGCTCGCGTTGCCAGTGGAGGATGCCGTCGGCCAGCGAAAGCACGTTCACCTTTTCGTCGAGCAGATGCACCATCCGCCGCATGCGGCGCTGCAGTTCATTCAGGTCGTTGCTGTGCTGCAGTTGCGAGAACCGCAGTTCGCTGACGCGCGGTTTGCCTGCGCCCTTCTCGACCTCGCCCCCCATTGCCGCGGCGAATTCGATGCCGGGCTGGTGTGTGCGCACCTCGGCCAGCACGGCGGCGATGCACCCCCACGCGGTCATTTCCCAGGGCTTGCGTCGGGATTCCGGCAGGGCAAACCAGAGATGCCGGAATCCCTCGGAGAGCAACGCGTCGTCCGGTGCGCGCGCGCGCCGCAGCACCGCACGAACGCCGGCGGGCCAGCCCGTGTCGAGCGACTGGCCGTCCCAGGCGGTGCCGTGGCCACTGAGTTTCGCCCACCAGTCGAATACGGCGGCCTGTTCCTCGTCTCCCCGCAGTACGCGCAGGCGAATGCTGTCGTCGGTCATGCGACCTCCTCCTCGGCCAGTCGATGTAGTGGTCTCATTTCCTTGCCGCCGGCGAGCCAGCGGTGAAGCTGATTGCGCGCGGCGGTGATGCGTTTCATGTCCAGCGCCTCGGCGTCGCCGCTGAGCGCGAGATCGTCGAATGTCGCCTCGGCGACCCGACGCACAGCCTTGCGCCACCGGTCGGCGACGTCGGCTGGCATGAGTCCGCCCGGTGCGGAGTCGAGCTGCTCGAACAGGGAATGCAGACAGCCGTAGAAGTCGGCTTCCGTGGCCTCGTGGAAGCGCAGGTCGATGAAGGCGAAATCTCCTTTCGCGTCCTTCGGTCGCGAGAACCAGGCGGCCTTGACGGCGGTTCGCAGCTGCCAGGCCGCGCGCCCGGCCGATGTCGTCAGCGTCTCGACCCATTCGAGCAGCCGGTCCTGATATGCCGGGCGTACCGCGACCAGCGGCATTTGTGTGGCGTACCAGCAGCGGGCTTTCATGTTGTCCATGTCGTAACCGAAGGCCCAGAGATTCGCGTAGCGGCTCTGGGGATCGATATCCGCCAGCGCCTCGGCCTTGGTGGTGTAATCCGTTACCACGGGGGCGGGGAGATAACCGTGGTGCTCGTGTTCCTCGAGCACCAGGGCCTCCCAGTGGCGGTAGCCCACGCCGCCCTGCTGGCCCTTGGTGGACAGCGGTGGCTGGTCGGGTTTCTTCGGATCGAGGCGATACGGGGTCAGCGGATGGCGCCAGGCGCCGTCGTAGTTGTAGCCGTAGTTCGTGGTCCGCACGCCGCGCACGCTGGTCTCGGACGGGGCGCCGGATACGGCGCATACGCACGGCGCGTCCTCGACTTCGAGTCGGTAGCGACGCGGCATCGCCCAGTACATGTGCAGTGGATGCACGTCGTCGGCCGTGGTCTCCGAGCCGGGGCGCTCACTGGTGCGGGTCGATGCGAGCCACGGGAATACCCGCCAGTCATCGAGGTTCGGGGCCGGATACGACCAGGTCGACCGGGGCAGTATGTTGAGCCATAGCTTGTGCCACAGGCTTGCCGACGGGTCGTGCGGCAGCACGAGGGTCGTCAGCGGCCCGCCGCCACGCAGCCCGGTGCGGTAGCCCTTGCCGCCCGAGGGGGCGTTGATCTGCATTGTGTACAGCGCGATCGCGGCCGTGGCTGGCGACATGACCTCGCCGATGCCGCGCTTGATGAAATGGTCGGCGTTGAACTTCAGCGTCTGCGCGCCGGGTGCCTCGATGAGCAGCGAGGCGACGGGGGACGAGCGGCCATCGGCCAGGCCGTCGTATTCCTGCATGAAGCAGGGGCCGTCGCCGGACAGTTCGAAGGCGTGGCGCGCCCTTGCAAACTGCGCATCGAGTGCCGTGGCGTCGGGTGGTTCGATCCGACCATGGAGCCATGCGCGGTAGTCGGCGGGCGCCATCGTCGTCTGGATCAGCGCGATCAGCCATTGCCAGGCAGCGCCCTGGAAATCGGCACGGGGCAGGGCGAGATCGACGATCCCCGGATCCGCCAGCGCCGCCGGTTTGCCGTAGGCCAAAGTGCCGTCACGGTAGCGGAATGGCAGCCACGGGTCGTCGATCAGGTTCATGACACATTCCTTCGGTAGCGGTTGGCTACCAGTCGCGTTCGATGGTTGTCAGAAGGCTTCACTGAGTGGCCTTCGTGGTCGATTTCACGGCGCCGAATTCTCCGTCGTAGTGCATGGACGCGTTGGCATCGGCACCCGGCGCCCAGAACCGGGCGTATGTCAGGGAACGGTGCTGCTCCCGTAGTCGCTCGATCGGTTCTGCGTACTCTGCGGGCAGGCCCGGCAGGCGCGCAGCCGTACTTTCCCGCAGGTTGATCGTGCTCATCGCCCATGGCTGGGATGTGCTGTCGAGCCACGGCTGGATCGCACCATCCGCATCGAGTCTGACCAGCACCACCGCGACGCTGGGCTCGTCGGACAGGCGCGTGCCGGATTCCTGGTCGCCATCCCAGCCGCCGTTGGCGCTCGCCGTCGTGTAGCCCGCCGCGAGGTCGAGGGCGGTGAACCCGGCGACCGATTCGCGGACGCGCTCCTCGGCGTAACTGGTCCCGCGGGCGTCGTCGAGGCCATCCGGTACGGTGGTGTCCGGGCCGTAGACCGCCTCCAGCAGCGCACGGGCGCGTTCGGGGAGGTGGATGCCGCCCTCGTGTCGCAGGGCCTGGAAGGTCAGCCAGAGATTGCCGGCGTCGCGGTAGACGTAACTCGTGCCGGGGAGGCTGCGCTTGACCCAGTCGCGGTCCGGTTCTTCCCGCCAGGGGGGAGCGAGCACATGCAGCACCGGTTCGCCGCGATTGTCCGCGGCGTCCGGGTCGGTCAACAGCGTGCCTTCCGTGGTGCGCGGATGGCGGCGCAGGCGTCCCGCCCGCTGGATCAGCAGGTCGATCGGCGCGATATCGCTGACGAGGGCGTCGAAATCGAGGTCGAGGCTCTGCTCGACCACCTGCGTGGCGACCAGAATGCGCCCGGCGCGTTCAGTGGGACCGGAGGGCTTGCCGAAGCGGCGCAGCGCCTCGTCCTCGATCCGCTGGCGGTCGCCCATGGCGAAGCGTGCGTGGAACAGCAGCACGTCGCCCGGGGATGGCGCCTGGGCCTGGAGTGCCTGGTAGGCGGCGATCGCTTCGTCGACGGTGTTGCGGATCCAGCACACGCACTGTCCGGCCGCCGCCGCGGCGAGTACCTGCGCATGGGCCTGCGATTCATCCTCAAGGAACGTGACTTCGATGGATCGCCGGCTCCGTGCCGTGGCCGCCAGCGGTGTTTCGCGCAGGCCACTGTCCGAGGTCTGCGTCACGAGTGGAAATGCCGTACATCCCGGTGTCGGAGCGTCGGTATCGCGTCCGCGGTGCCACGCACGGAGCAGATCGTTGCGGGTCGTGCCGGGGACGGTCGCGCTCAGCAGGATGGCGCTGCCGCCCTGGCGCGCATGGGATTCGAGCAGGCGTTCGAGCAGGGTGCCGGTATAGGCGTCGTAGGCATGCACCTCATCGACGATGAGCACCTTGTCGGACAGGCCGAGCAGCCGCAGCGACTGATGCCGCCGAGGGAGGATGCCGAGCAGGGCCTGGTCGATCGTGCCGACGCCGACGTCGGCCAGAAGCGCCTTCTTGCGGCTGTCGCCGATCCAGGCGTTGCAGGCGATCGAGGCGCTGGCCTCGTCGTGCATGTACGCGCGATCCTCGATCTGGGTCGGCATCAGCGAGGCGGTAAAGTCCTCGTGGAGGTGGCGGGCGCCGTGGGCGAGCACGAACGATGGGTGTGCGTCTGCCGCGAACAGGCGCCGGTAGTGCGAGCCCAGCCGTGCGTACATCGCATTGGAGGTGGCCATGGTCGGCAGACCGAAGTACAGGCCCCGGGCACGGCCGGCCGCCATCAGCCGCTGGGCGAGCGTCAGCGCCGCCTCCGTCTTGCCGCTGCCGGTTACGTCCTCGAGGAGGAAGAGGCCGGGGCCGTCGGGCAGCTCGGCCGACTCCGCCCAGACCTGCAGCGGGCTCGGCGCCAGCGCGAACGCCTCGGCGAAACCCGGAAACGGTACGACCGTCGGCCGTTCCATCAGGCCGCTGCGCGCCACGGAGGCGTGGGCGCGAGGCAGTGCGTACTCCCGCCAGTAGTGCTCAAGCGGCATGACGGCATCGATCAGCGTGAAATACATCTGGTCCGAGCCGAGCCAGTCGCAGACGACCGCGAGACCCGCCAGTTCCCAGGTCGCGGGTGCGAGGCGCGTGCGCTGCCACTCGCTGTCGCAGAGTCGTTCGAGGGGCCATTTCGGTGCCAGCAGCCCGTGCGTATCGGCTAGGAAGTGGGATGCCGCCACGCGGTCTTCCGGTTTGAACCAAGCGTCGAGGCTGTGGCGCCTGGACTCGACGGGGCGTCCGTGGTGGCCGAAAAACGGGCCAAGCCACAAGTTGACCCCGGCTTTCAGATCGTGCCGGTCCATCGGGTCCGAAGGCAGGTCGATCCCGATGGTGTCGGTCAGTTCGCCCCATGCACACCGTTGCCAGAAGTGCGCGCCGAGGGCGTCGTGCCGAAAATCCGGCGTATAGCTCATGCGTGGGTCGGGTTCGACCAGGTCCACGCCCTCGGGCCGTGCCAGCCCCTGGAAGGCGCGGGCGAACTTGCCGATGTCGTGCAGGGCGAGGGAAAACGTGCAGAAGGAGATCAGCGTGTCGACCGGCACGTCGAGGGACCGGGCGAGGCGGATCGCGCGGTTGCGCTCCGTCTCCAGCAGCACGTGGCCGACCGCCGCCACATCGAGGTTATGCCACGGGAGTAGATGGCAGGGCGCTTCGTCATCCGACCGGGCCGTCTTGGCCCAGTAGCGCAGGTAGTCCTTGTCGGTCGCTTCCGGCCCGTCCATGAACCATTCCCGGAAACTGGCGGGCGTCAGTCCGTACGGTAACAAACTGGCGATGGAGTACC
>DATFLL010000081.1:0-20678 GCA_035267785.1 Gammaproteobacteria bacterium
CGCCCATCTTGCCGGTGAAGTTGACCGGCGTCTCGCCGATCACTAGGTCGAACTCGGTGCCGCCGAGCACCTGGCGCTCGGCGGGGCTGTTCAGGGCCCACACGGGGCGTTCCAGGAAGCCGAAACCGGCCAGGGCGCCGCCGGCGGCCAGCCCCTGGACGAAGCGCCGGCGCGACGGGTTGATCGATTCGGATCGGGCCGAACCGTTACGACGTATCTTCATGGTTGTCACTCTCCTCGGTGGACGGACGGCATCGCGCACGGCGGCCGGTCCGCACCAAAATCAAAACGCAAAGGTGGAATGCGCGGCGCGCACGGCGCCGTAGAGAGTGATCAGGCCCGCGGTGGGCGCAGCAGGGGCGGGTGAATGTGGTGTGTGGGTTCGAAAACCGGTGCAGCCAGGAGCCCGGCGGGCTGCGGCGAGGCCATCGGCAGAGTGAGGTCGACGAGGAGCAACGGGGCGCAGTGCGCGGCGCACAGGTGAGCGGCATCGGGACAGCATCCATGCGCGGGCTGATCGCCGCCGGCCGCCGCAGGGGCGCCGGCCATCTGGCTGCGCGCAGCGTCGATCATCGATGCCTCGGCACAGGCATGGGTACCCATTTCGGCCACCGGCCCAGTCTTACCCGGTGCGGCCAATGCCGCGACGGGAAGCAGCTTGGCCCCGAGTGCCGCGAGCAGGACGAGCGCTATCCAGCCCCGGCGAAGCCGGGCCCAGCGGCGCAGACTGTCGAGTACGGGATTCACGATTTCCGGTACGATTTCGTGTCGTCTTTTCAATAACTTAAAGTCAGCTTTCGCCTCGGCGGTCACCGCCGGGCACTGGCAACTACGACCTACAGGGATTGTAAAGGTTCCATGAAGGGCAATCCAGTCCGGGCCCGCGCGACAATGCTCAAAGCGTGAACAGCAGGTGGAACTCGGGATAGGTGGTCGAGCACTCTTTATACACCGCCGCGTCGCAGTTGAGCAGGCGATCGTAGACGATACCGGCACCCAGATAGGCCCGCCGCCCGCTGCGCATGTACACACCGGCCCGAACGCCGTAAGAGTTGCGATCGTCGTAGCCGTCGATGCTCACGTGCCGGTAGAAGCCGCCCAGGTAGGGATTGAGCTGCGGGGACAGGCGCCAGACGAAACTTGCATGCGGCGAGACCTTGTCGATGGTGGGCGTGGCGCCGCGCCAGCTCTCGGCGTCAAGCCCCACGGCCAGACCGTTTCGCACGTAATACGAAAAGCCGGCGCCGTACACCGTATAGTTCTGGTCGAAGGCGCGCCCGTTGCCGACCGTCAGCGAGATCTGCGTACTGCCCCGATCAAACGGGCCGGCGTTCGCCGAACCGACGCATCCCGCTACCGCCAACGCAAACAGGGCCGCAAACGAGGCAAGCCGCCTCGATGTCCGGATTGTTCGCATCGGTCTGCCCATCGCGTTGCTCCTCTTACCGGCCCGAACAGGGGCCCCGATCAGTCGTCTTTGGAATCCGTCGCCTTGCCGCGCTCGCGTCGATATTGATCGTAGCTCGGGCGATTCGGATCGCAGTTTGGGTAGCCGACCTTGTCGATGCACTCCTTGTCGTGCAGCGCATCGTACGTAGCGCGTTTGACCTGTTCGCCGCTGCAACCGGACGCCGCGCCGGCCGCAATCAGGATTGCCGCCATCATCATCGCTCGCCACGTTATGTTCCACATGGGCTCGACCTCGTATGCGCTTCGGCCCCGATGTTCGCCGACGCGGGAGCAAAGGTTTGGCGGTGCATAGGGACCCCGCGTCGACCCTTAACAGGTTAAACCAGGGCCCTGCCGCGATCCACTGCGCCGTCTACCGCGGAGGCGTCCTCGCACGGGCGGCGGCGGCCGGGCCCTGCTCGAGTATCTGCGTCAAATAATCCACGAACCGCTGCCGATACTCCTTGAAGGCAAAGGCCTGGATGTGCCCGCCGCCGTGGACGATCCACAGTCGCTTGGGCTCGCGTGCGGCGCGGAACAGTCGCTCGGCGTTGTCCACCGGCACGATCGGATCGCGGTCGCCGTGGATGAGCAGCACTGGGATGGGACTGACCTTCGGGATCGCCTTGATCGGACTGTAGGTGTCGTCGATCGTCGCCGCCACCGGCCATTGCAACAACCAGGTCAGCCACGAGGCAGCGAGCTTCTCCTTGGCGATCCCCTTGTAATCGTAGAACGCACTCTCGGCGACCAGTGCCTCGATGTGCGCACGATGACGGCTGTGCGCGACGGCGTAAATCGCGACCGACGCGCCCAGACTCTGACCGAAGACCACGAACCGGTTCGGGTCCACGTCGGGTCTCGACAACGCATAACCGATCGCGCGCTCGGCGTCCTCGTTGACGCCCGCAATGCTGGCCTTGCCCTGCGACGTGCCGTATCCGCGATAATCGAACAACAGGACGTTGAAGCCCTGCGCAGGCAGCCAGGCGACACTGTGGATGTGTGTGCTGATGTTCTCGGCGTTACCGTGCAGGAACAGAATCGTGCCGATGGGCTTTTTGCCCGGCTTTACCCGCGCGGGCAGCCACCAGCCGTGCAGCGTCGGCTGCCCGGTCGTCTTGATGTACACGTCCTGATAGGCCAGGCCCAATCGGGCCGGCGTCAGCAGCAGCTGGCGCTCGGGATAGAAGAACAAGCCGCTGCATCCGCTCAGCGTCAACGACAATACGAATAGCAGAAAATATCGCATCAGTAGTACCAATCCAGCGACACCTTTCCCTCGTTCCAATAGTTGCCGAATTCATAGTGACGTGAAATATCCAGCTTCAGCGCACTCTGGTGGCTGAGCGTGATGCGCTGCTTGAGGCTGATCTCTCCGGCCGAGTGCCGCCCGCCGGTGCCGTAACGAAACGCCTTCGCCGTGATACCGACGCGCCAGCCCGAGGCGGGATCGAGGTACGCGCCTATACTGGGCCCCGCACCCAGGGCGTAATGGTGTCGCAATCGCGCGCTCTTCTCCAGTGAACCGGCCAACAGTGCGTAGACCAGGGCATGGTGTCCGGGTTCGTAGGTCAGTCCGGCGCCGCCGTTCAAGTGAAACACCACCGGCTCGTCGCCCTCGGCGAACCGGCTGTGATACCAACCGACGTCCAGGTACCAGGACAGCGGTTTGATCAAACGATTGCGCGGGGTCAGCGACGTGATGTTGAGGGCGGTGAAGCTCTCGATGCGGTTGCGGTCGATATCCGGATAACGCCGCGCCCGCAGGTCCAGAAACCGGATCTGGGCCCCGCGCACGTAGCCGCCCTCGGGGTCCATCAGGTCGTGGTACGCGGGCCGCAGACGCAGCTCCATGAAACCATGTTCCGCGCGCTGTCCGCCGCCCACGGCGACCAGGGCCGACTTGTGTCCCTCGTCCGGTCGCACGGCCGGCGTGGGCACCTTGAGCGGGGGCGCGTCGACATCGATAAGGCTGCGTGCATTGAGCAGGGCGAGCAGCCGCTGCGCCGTGGGCTTTTGCGGCAGATCGCCCGAGACCCGCTCGTAGCTGAGATAGTCGAATGCCAGGTCGAGCACGGCGGCCCGATCCGGGTCGGCCAGCGCCTTGATACGCGCCCCCTCGGGCTTGGCCTCGCCTGTGGCGATATCCTTGGCCAAATACTGCTGCGCGACTGGCGTGTGCTCGATCCGGTAACGCAACTGGGTGCTGCGCGCCGGGCGGTACGTTACGTCCTTGAGCAGACCCGGAACCTCGGTCACCGCCCGCACGGTATCGGAGGGTATCGCATACCAGCGGAACTGCTCGGTGAGCTTGAGGCTGGGGCGTGCGACCTCCAGCAGCGACAGCAGGTTGTAGGAGCAGTTTTCGTCGAAAAAGTAATACCGAAACCACGTATGACCGAGCTCCCAGGTATGTTCCAACATCCGTCGGACCTCCGCCGGGGTGAAATTCAGGCGGTACTCCCAGATGTCGCGGTTTTCTATATCGCTGTACTCGTTCACCTTGTCGTAGTAGGGCGCGACGGAGAACACACCGACATAACCGCCGAACAGGCCCCGGATCGCGAACATGAAGCCATTGGTTTCGTTGGTGGCGGCGGCATAGTTGACCGCGTACGCCAGTAACCGCGTGTGCTTGTCCTGACCCTTGGCATCGACGCGCAGGAGCGTGTGGCCGAACATCGAGGCCGGGTTGTTCAGGTAGGCGGCGGGGAAAACGAGGGTGACCGATTGCGGGTCGAGCGCGGCATACCACTGGTCGAATTCGGGACAGGCCTGCTCAGGCAGGCGGGCGGAATCGAACTGCAGGCGCTCCTTGAGCCAGTGATAACGGGCAATGAATTTGCACTGCGGGAGCTGCTTCTCGCCCTTGGCGGGCGTGGTGGAAAAGAACCGCGCCAGTGTGGCCTCCAGCTCGGCCTGCGGATCGGTCCTGCCGTCGGGCGCATTGAAAAAGCCCGGGTCGTCGACCAGGCTCTTCACGCCGGGCAGCACCACGCGGGGAACGTAATGGACCAGATCCCGCCATTCGGCCTGCTGCGCCAGATGCTGGGCGCGCGCCCGGTGCACGAGCTCGTGAAGATAGGCATTGTCCGCGGCGAGACAGGGTAAGGCAAAAAACCAGAGCAACAGTCCGACGAGGAAAAAACGCGACATGGCCCAGACAATCAAACCCGCTGCAAACGATAAAAAAGCGACACCCGACGGAATTCCGCCGGGTGCCGCTTCAGCCTTTTCAACGCCTTGCGTAAGCTAAGCGAAGCTCCGCCAAATCAGACGGCAGTGGCGTACTGGGACAGTCGCTCGTTGCTCTTGAGCACTTCGCGCAGCGAAGCCATCACCTGCTTCGTGCTCACGTCGGTCGAGGGAAACACCTTGGAGAAGTTTTCCTTGGCGACCTGCTCGAAGACGGGCTTGTCGGCCTTGGACACGCCCATCAGGCTGGCCAGGGAATCCAGGGCCTCGCCGTGGCCGACGGACATATTCTGGGACAGCTTCGTCTTGTTCTTCTCGATGAACATCGCGGTCTTCCAGTTGGACCGCACGACGCCGTTCTGCGTGCAGCCCGAGGTGCCGGTGCTGATGCCGAACGTCTGGTTGCCGGACGTGCCGTTCGTGGTAACCGCCAGCACCTGGGGCGCGATGCCCTGCTGGCCGTCAAACAGTTTCGATCCCCAACCGCATTCACCGACATTCGCCGCCATGGCGCTCACGGGCAGGACAGCGATCGCGGCTGCGAATACGAGCTTCTTATACATATTGTTCTCCTTCAAAATTGAAGTTGCACTTTCCGTGGTGAAAATTCCACCCTTGAACCGTATAGCTTCTCGACCGATCACAGTCAAGGTGCCACACCATAATACGAGACTCAAGCCACAGTAATCGCATCCGCCCCCCAGCGCGCGCATGCGATACTCGATAGGCCTCGCTCGGCTCGCGCCGCACCCCCGGCTCAGCGTAGAACGCCGTCACGGCGGAGCTTGAGGGCGTAGGCGATGATCGCCAGGACGATGAGCCAGCCCACGTAGATGCCGATGTGGCGAAAGGGTCCGACCGAGTGCGAGACGGATGCGATAAAGGCACGGTAGGTCGGCTTCGTATAGAAATAAGCGCCCAGACCGGCCTTGAACAGTGCGTTGACGATCAGGATGTTCACGGCCACCTTTTTCAGCCTGAACAGATAGAGCGCCCCGAGCGCGTACAGCCCGAGGCCAATGAACGTGAGCAGGTGATCCAACGGGGTCAGGCCCTGCATATAGGCACGCTCGGCCTCATTGACCATCGGGATATGTCCGCTCATCAGCATCAACGTCCCCACGGCCCCGCTGATGACGCCGATGAGGGCGAAGATGGCTATGATCCAGACGAGCACCGGCCGCTTGACCGGCGTATCGGCCGAGTCCTTTACCGGAGCCTGAGGGGCGCCGTAAGGATTGTCCATCATTCGGACTCCCTGTTCGTTATTTTGATTGTCCTCGCGTCTGCGGGGCCCGGCAACCGCGCGCGCCGCTACGCTTGTCCCGTCCGTGGCGCTTGTCGAACCCTAACCCACATAACGAAATATTGCCACATGCAGCGGACAATGCCCGGCCCGGGTCGCCGAAAACGGCTGTCCACCCTATACTGAAGTGACAACAATAGCCCGATCGCCGCGCCGGCGCGGCGCCCCGAGCGAACCCGTGCGCCGGGGCCGATGCACACAGGGAGAAACAAGACATGGTCAGTACGGCACCGAGCGAGACGTCGTCCGAAACCGGTCCGGCGGACGAATCCAGGAAGCTCATCCGCTGCAGCGCGGTCAATCCCTTCGGGGAGACGATGGTGCGCTTTGTCGATCTGGAGTACTTTTCGTTATGGGAGTACATGATGACGACGCGGCACGAATACCGCATCATCGACTACGCCCTGTGCCTTTGGATCCTGGAGCGCGAATACGACCGGGCCCCCGAGGTGTACTCGCACGGCCGCGAGGTCGAGTCGGTCGACCGCTTCGATATCTCCATCTTCGACGATATCCACCACTACACCTACCAGGTCTCGCGGTTCGCGCCGTCCGTGGAGGCCTCCACCTTCCGCAAGGCCCTGCTATCGCACGTGCCGCAGGAGGTGCTCGACAGCGATCGCTTCTCTCTCGAACAGACATCCGGTTACTGTGTCTACACCGAACACGCGCCCGACAGCGACCGTTTCGTCCTCGGCCTCTATAGCGCGCTTCACTACTGAGACGGAACGAAACGCCGGTCCGACGCGCCGACGTCAGTCACCGGCGTCGCTCGATGGTCCTTCGGGGTCTCCAGTCGCCGCAACGGGTTCGACCTCCAGGCGCAAACCGCGCTGGTCCACCACACGCACATAGCCGCCCGGCGCCACGGATTCTGCGCCGTCCACCAGCTCGGCCTGCCAAAGCTCGCCGCCCAGCTGTACATAACCGCTGCGAGGCCCCCCGCTGTGGCCCAGCCCGTCGCGCACCAGGGCAATCCGCCCGATCGGCGAATGGTGCTGCTCACCGAGACTGGGATCGAAGGCGTGCTTGAGGAACGGATAGAGCACCGCGTCCTTGATCACCCAGGCCACCGTAATCAGCCCGGCGGCCCAGAGAGGCAAGTCGAACCAGCGATGCAGCAGCAGCAAGACGACCACCAGCAGCACCGTACCCGGCAGCTGCAGCAGCCAGTAGCGCAGGGCCGTTCGCCTGCCGCGCCCCGCCTCGCTGGTCGAACCCCAGCCCGGCATCGGTCAGCCCTGAGCGGCGCCCGGCCCCTGGGCCAGGGCGAGCTTCCTGAGGCGCAGGAAATTCAACGGCCCGTACACAAGCAGCACCAGCGCATAGGCCAGTATCCCGTACGCGAGCCAATAGCCCCAGTCGCGGGTCGGCTCGGGGTAGAACAGGAACAGCACGCCGGCCAGCACGGCGAAGAACAGGGGCGGGAGCGTCAGGATGGCGAGTGTGGGGCGCACCCGTGCCTGCCCGGCGGCCTGCAGGGCGCTGCGAAAGGCCTGCTCTTCACCCACGGCCCGGTAGACCCAGAGCCGCGCGGCGTTGTTCGCCGAGACCAATAGAGAAGGAACGAGGATGATCAGCGATCCCGCGGGCGTCCAGTAGGGGATGAGGCACAGCAGCAACGATAGGATCATCACGGTCCGCGGTGCCCGGCGCACGAACGGGTTGCTCTCCAACATAAAGCGCGGCGTGGCCAGCCACGTCGTGCCGATATCGCCCAGGCGCGCGAACAGGATCAACGCTGCCAGGCAGTGCGGCAGATTGGCGAAGAACCATTCCCTCATACGGACTCCCCTCGATCGAGCCTGGGCCGGCCGCTCTTACCGGCTGAAACGCATGGCCTTCAGGTGGCGCGTGGCCCGGGCCATGAAACCGTGCACTTTGCTGGAGGCGGGATAACGCTCGGAATAGGCGAAACGCAAAAACGTCTGTCTGTCGTCGGGATGGCGGCACAGGTAACCGGCCTCCTGAAAGCCGTAGCCCTCAGGGGTCAGCGCATCGCCCGGATAGGTGCTCTGGCGGTAGAAGCGCACGCACCAGGGATCCCGATCCGGGGCGGCCTGGGCGTAGAAGTCCGATCGATCCTCGCCCGGGTCACGCTCATCGTGCAAACCTGCGATGGCATAGCGCTCAAAGGCTTGCGCGTCGGCAAAGCGCGTGCGCGGCGGATAGACCCGGGTGAGGACCATTGCCACCGAGTGCCGACGGCTGAGCAGGTGACCGAGAGCCATAACGTTCGCCGTACGCTTGACTAGGCACCACTGGGCGGAGTCCGGCACCTCCACACTCATGCCGTCGAAGCGCGTCCGGCCCCGGACCCGCTTGCAGTCTGAGATCACCCCGCTCTGCGCCGTGGCCGCTCGATGGTGCCCCGCCGCGTGCTGAACGGCGCAGCCCGGCAGCCATGCCGCCGAAACGAGCGCCAAAACCGCTGCAATGGTTTCCCTGGTCATCGAATCGCATCCACACCCTGAGCCGAAGCATGGACCATCCTACACCCTGGGATTCCTCCGCTCTACCGCACGCCTCACCCCTTACTCTTCAGCCGCAGGTCGGGTTGGCGCAGCGTAATCCGACACGTCAACCTTCCGTGCGCTCTGGAAAAGAACGCAGAGGACGCAGAGACTGCCGGCCCTTCGAGCCTCAGAGGTCAGTTGGCAGGTGTCAGTATGCAAAAAGAGCTACTGCGATTCGCTTTCACTGCCGACGGCAAACTGATAACTGCCAACGCGCCCGAAGGGCGCACACTTCACACCTCACGTCATTTATTGTCGCTTTTCGACCACGAAGGCGATGAACGGCCACAAGGGCACGCCGAGGTGGCGCCGGTAGAGCACACGCGCGCCGGCCGCCTGCAGCGCCGGAAGGACGGAGACCGAGCGACACCCCAGGGAGATGGCGGGAAGATGCCAGACCACATCCTCGACGCGGTCGGCCAGCCAACGCACCCAGGGCCGCCTCGGCTCGGTCGAGTGCGCAATGCCGACCCGCCCGCCCGGTCTCACTATCCGGTACAGCTCCAACGCGGCCGCCACGGGGTCGTAGAGCGGGCACAGGCTGTAGGTCGAGAGCGCCGTATCGAAGCTCGCGTCGTCGAAGGGCAGCGCGGTCATATCGCCCGTGCGAAACTCGGCGCGCTCATCGAGCCCGGCGTCCGCGATGCGCTGGCGGGCCACGGCCAGCATCGGCTCGCTCGTGTCGAAAAGCACGACGTGTCCACTCGGACCGGCCCGCCGCGCCGCCAACAGACTGGTGGAGCCGGTTCCAGCACCGGCGTCCAGGACCGCGTCGCCGTCACGCACGGCGCGCTCGACGACCGCGCGACGACCGCGCTGGTCGGAGCCCGCCGTCAGCAGGCAGTGTTGCAGGTCATAGTGCCCGGCCACCTTGTCGTAGACGGCCTTGAGGCGGGCGGGGTCAATCGCCGGTCGCATCCATGCCCTTCGTGGTTCAGTTCTACGCGAGCGCTGCGCTATTGCGTACGCGGCACGAAGCGCAGTCCGCGCGAGGGCGAAAATTGCTGCTGGAGCGGCCCCTCGATGTGGTTGACCAGCTGCGTGCCCGGCTTGGCCTTGCAGGCGGGCGCCGCCGCATTGACTTCAGGCTTACAGCCGTTGCCAGCTCCGGCGTGAAACAGATAGAGCGTGCAGGACCAGTATTTCGCCTGCGCGACGTAGCTATCGGGAACGCTTACCTTCACGTGCACGGTACCATTGTAGCCGCCGTTGCTGACCGGCAGGTCGACTCGCCCGTAGCTCAGCGCCCCCGCCACCGATTGTGACTTCTGGATCTTGCAGCCCACTGAAAAGGTCTTCACGTCGGAATAGAGGTTGGAGAGCTTCACGGGCACATTCAAGGTAACCGTCTGCTCGGCCCATGCCGGCCAGGCCGACAAGGCCATGACAACGGCGCCGCCCAATGCGATTACGATACGGTGTTTCATTGCCACTTACCCTCCTTCAGGGGCCACGCCCGTTGCCTTCAATGCCGGTGTGTCGACCCTGAGCGGCAGGCGTCCCACCGGACCGGCAATGCCGGTCGCCGTCAACGCCGGCGTGTTGATATTGCTCGGCAGATGCCCGACGGGGCCGGCCACGCCGGTGACGATCAAACCCGGCGTATTCACGCTCGCCGGCAGCTTGCCACTCGTGCCCGCCGTGCCGGTCGCGACCAGAGGCGGTGTATTGACCGCGTTCGGCAGGTCGGCCGGCGCCGCCGCCGCAAACAAGGCGGTAGTCGACAGCAGAAACATTCCCATGCGCTTCATCTGACCTCAGCCCCCCAGGAACAGGCGCCCGACTTCCGGATGTTCGAGCAGCTCATCGCCACTGCCCGCCATGGCGACCTCGCCGGAGACCAGGACGTAACCGATATCGGCGAACTCCAGACCCTTGCGGGCATTTTGCTCCACCATGACGACGGTCTTGCCCTCGGTCTTCTGTAAATCGGCAAGGATCTCGAAAACCATGCCGATAAAACGCGGCTCCAGTCCGATGGAGGGCTCGTCGACCAGCAGCACCCTCGGGTCCATGATCAGCGCGCGCGAGATTTCGAGCAAGCGCCGCTCGCCGCCCGAGAGCACCTTGGCGGCGCGGTGGCGCCGCTCGGCCAGACGCGGGTATTTGGCGAACACGCGCTCGGCCGCCTCCTTGGCCTGGTTTGGATCGGGCAGCAGGTAGCCGCCCATCCACAGGTTCTCCTCCACGCTCATGTCGGGAAACACGGAGTTGTCCTGGAGGATGTAGGCGATGCCCGCCTCACGCAGCTTCGCATTGGGCGAAAGCCGGGTCACGTCGCGCCCGTCGATGCTAATGGCCCCGTCGAAGATGCGCGTAAAGCCGTACACCGAGTGCAGCACTGTCGACTTGCCCGCACCATTGGGGCCGATCAGACACAGCGACTGCCCGGCGCCCGCCTGCAGATCCACGCCGTGGAGGATCTCCATTTTGCCGTAGCCCGCGACCAGGCCATCGATGCGCAGCAGGGGCTTGTCACCGGCGAGCCTGGCCAGCTCCTCGCGCGACGGCCCCTGGCGGGCGAGGCGCGAGGCATCGCGCGCCACGTCGTCGACCGAAAGGATATTGTCGTCTTCGCTGGTCAATGGGCCCCCAGATAGGCGTCGATGACGCGCTGGTCGTTTCGGATCGCCTCGGGCTCGCCGTCCGCCAGCAGCTCGCCGTGCGCGAGGCAGTAGAGGTACTCGGCGAGGTTCATGATGACGTTCATGTTGTGTTCGATAATCAAAAGCGAAATACCCATCTCTTCATTGGCGCGGCGCAGACGATCGATGAGGCCGTTGATCAGCGTCGGGTTGATCCCCGCGGTGGGCTCATCGAGCAGCAGCAGCTTCGGCCCGTTCATCAGGGCCATGGCGAACTCGAGCAGCTTTTGCTGACCGAACGACAGGTCGCCGGCCAGCAGATGGCGCTTGGCGTACAGACCGACGAACTGCAGCAGCTCCTCGGCCTTCTCGGTCACCGCCGCCGGGATGTCGCCGAACAGGCTGCGCGGCGTCGGGCTGCCGTGCGGCGTGCTGATCTCCATGTTCTGCATACAACTCATGGCGCCGTAGATGCGAGTCTGTTGAAACGTGCGCAGCAGGCCCAGGCGCGCGATCGCCGGAACGCGCAGCCGCGATATCTCGCGGCCCTGAAAACGCACCGAACCGCTGTCGATGGGATACAGGCCGACGATGGAATTGAACAACGTGGTCTTACCCGAGCCGTTGGGCCCGATCAGACCGATGATTTTGCCTTCGGGCACCTGCAGGCTGACGTCCTGATTGGCGACCACCCCGCCGAAGGTCTTGTGCACGTGCGCGACCTCCAGAATCGCCATTACTTCGCGCCCTCGTCGACGCGCTGGCCGAAGCGCTCGGGCCAGCGCTCGCGCACCCAGCCCATGATACCCATCGGGAAAAAGACCACGATCAGCATGATCAACAGCCCCAGGGCCACACGCTGCCAGCCCAGCAGGTAGGTCCAGAACAGCTCCTGCGTGATGTGAAATACCACGGCGCCGATGACCGGGCCCCACAGCGTGCCCTTGCCGCCCAGGATAGCCATGAGCAGCATCCACACGCCGTAGCTCGAGCTGGCGAAGGCCACGTCGCGCGGGTCGATAAAGCCGATCATGTTGCCCGCGACCGGGCCGATGAGGCCGAGAAACAACGCCGCGATACTCCATGCGACCGTCTTGTACAGCGTGGTGTGCAGGCCCATCGCCTCGGCCTTGTCCTCGTCGTCCCGAATGGCGTTGATGGCCAGGCGGAAACGCCCCGAGTAGATCCGGCGCAGCGTCAGGAAGGTCGCCGCCGCCACCGCGAAACACAAGTAATAGAAGAAGGTCTCGCGCGAACCGACCACGCCCGGATACAACGGCGTGACCAGACCCGAACCGGCACCGATGTAATCCCAGCCGCCGGCGAACTCGGCCGCCGCGATGCCAAGGCCCAACGTGCCGATGGCAAAGTAATGGCCACGCAGCCCGAGGATCCCCCAACCCAGCGCCACGGCAAACGCCACGGACATGGCGGCACCCGCGGCCATGCCGACGAAAAGGCCCGGATAGTAGCCCAAACCCGCGTGTTGCTGGACCATTGCGCACGTATACATCCCCACGCCGAAGAACAGCACGTTGCCGAAAGAGTTGTAGCCCATCTGTCCGCCGAGTACGTCCCAGGTAAGGGCGAACACGATCATTACCCAAAGGAAGGACATCTGCGTGCGGATCGCCGGGGCGAGATAGGGGGCCGCCAATGCGAGCGCGAGAAGTCCCAGGTAGAACAGCAGGCGCCGACGCGAATTCACGACAGATACCTCCGTTGACGGCTCAGCCGGATGCGCCGCCAGACCAGGATCAGGACCAGCAGCAGGAATACGAATGCCGTCTGGAACTGCGCCCCGAGCAGAAACCCGGCGAACTCCTCGGCGACCCCCAGGGCCACGCCGGCAACGAATACCCCGGCCACATTGCCCACGCCGGCCACAACCACGATCATGAACGAGCGTGCGGTAAAGGGCAGGCCCAGGTAGGGCTGGATGATCCAGATCATCGCCACCAATGCACCGGCCGCTCCGCACAGCGCGGCGTTGAGGCCGAAGGTCATGGCATAGACGCGGTCGGTGTCCACGCCCATGATGCGCGCGGCCCGTGCGTTCTGCGCCGTGGCGCGGATGGCCTGGCCCAGGCGCGCACGTTTGAGAAACCACAAAAGCACCCCGCCGATGACCAGCGCGATGACAAAGGCGAGCACCTTGATCTGCGCTACCGTAACCATGCCGTCGAACAGGAACCAGGTCTTCAGGCCCGAATGGGCGGTATGCACGTCGGCGCCGAAGGCCTCGTTGGCCAGCTGCTGGAGCAGGATACCCAGGCCGAAGGTCGCCAGGATCGAGGTAAACAGGTCACGGTCGACGACACGGAAGATGATCGTACGGTAGATGACCCAGCCGAGGATAAACATCAGGACTGCGGCTGCCGGAATCCCCCAGATCGGGTGGATCCCGGCCACGGACAGAAAATAGGCGACATAGCCGCCGAGCATCACGAACTCGCCCTGGGCGATGTTGATGATGTTCATCACGCCCCAGACCAGGGCCATGCCGTAGGCGACCAGCGCGAAGATGGCACCGATCAGCAGTCCGTCGATCAGCAGCTGCAGCGACAGGATCGGTGCGTCGAACAGGATATGAAGGTTTTCCATAGGTGGGCTCGCGCCCCGGCCCCGCGGCTCGCGCGGGCCGGGGCGACTGCCGACTCCCCTTTCGCTACTTCCCCGGTACTCGCCTTACTTCAGCGGATATTCGACCTTGGCGTTCGCCCAGCGGCTGGGGGCGACCACCTTATATTTCCCGTTCTGGATCTGATAGAGCACCATCGGCTTGGCGATGTTCTTGCCGGTCTTGTCGAAGTCGATGTTGCCGTAGAAGGTCTGCATCTTCGTCGCGGCGATGGCGTCGCGCACCTTCTCCGGGTCCAGCGAACCGGCCCGCTGGAAGGCATCGACGAACACCAGCACGGCCGCGGCCGACTCGGCGCCCTGGTAGGGCGGCGCGTAGCCGTAGGCCTTCTCGAAACGCTCGGCGAACTGCTCGGCGGTGCCGAACCAAGGCCCCTTGTAGCTGAGGGACCGATCCCACTGCGAGGCGCACAGGAACCCTTCGGCCGCCTCGGGCTGCTTCTGCGCCACCTTGGCCGAGTCACAGTGCGTGGTCGCCATCATCGGCACGCGGATATGCAGCTCGTGCGTCTGACGCACCACCAGGGCCGCGCCCTTGGCGTGACCGGAGACCAGCAGCGCATCCGGGCGCAGCGCACGCACCTTGGTCAGGGTGGCGGTCATGTCGTTGAGCTCGGGCGGCAGCTTGTCGTCGACGACGACCTTCATGCCGAAACGCTTGGCCTCGTCGATAACACCCTGGCGGATATCGCGGCTGAAGGGATCGTTCTCGAAGGCCATAGCGAGGCGGAGCTTGTGTGGGTCCTTGCCGTGCGCCTTGGCCTGCTCGTCGAGCAGCTCCAGGGCCGACTTCAGGTAGTACTCGGTCGTGGACAGCGTCGCGAACAGATAACGGTAACCCTTGTTGAACAGCGAGACCGAGGCACCGTTACCCTCGACCATGGGGATGTGGTACTTCTCGGTCACCGGCGCCATGGCCTTGGTCAGGCCGGAGCTGTAGGGCCCGAGCATGTACTTGACGTGGTCCTGGGAGATCAGGCGCTCGGCCAGCTGCGCGCCGCGGGCCGGGGTCGACTCGTCGTCGTAGTAGACGACCTTGAGCTTGTAGTGCTTATTGCCGACCTTCACCCCGCCGTTGTCGTTGACGAGTTTGACGGCGAGGTCGTAGCCGTTCTTCGTATGCTGGCCGTTGGTGGAGTACTTGCCGGTCAGCGATACGGCGGCACCGAGTGTGATCGTGTCCTGCGCCGCCGATACGCCCGGCGCGCCCGCCAGGGCGACCAGGCCCAACAGGCCCAGGCTCGTGAGAATTGAATGCGTTCGTTTCGTGGTCATCGTGCGCACCTCTTAATGTTGTGTATTGTCGGGTGACGTCAGTGCACGACGGGCGGTCCGGCAATACCCGGTCGTCCTGGCCGTTGTGGGGTAGGTATGTCTATACACTAGATAGTAGGTAGCCGAAAGACTCGCGGCAAGAAACCTTGCGATCAGTAACTGAATGGCGCGCCTTACATGGCCGATTCAGAATATTCCGTTGTAATGAAGTGACGCATCCGGGCAAGGCGCGGCCAACATCGGCGAGCAGCCCGGGCCCCCAAGGCCATAAACCGACGACACCCTTCTAACCGTACCAGCGCAATACGACGGAACCGAGCAGACCGGCAAACGCCAGTATCAGACCGGCCCGGTTGATGATCCCCTCGGTGCGGGTCAGCTCCTCCCGGGCGCACCACAGTCGCCCAAGCGCCCGCCGGTCACCGGTTCGAAACACGTAGAGCACCAGCGACAGGATCAGCAGCGCCACGCCCGCGTAGGCGCCCAACAGTGCTATCGACGCCTTGTCGTACATAACAACCCTGCCGGTTCGCTGTGCATTACTCGAGGACTGCGGCGAAATGAAAGCCGCCTATCACCAGGCCTTTATTGAGGTACAGCCGGTGGGCGGCATGGCGCTGGGAGCCCGAATCCAGATGCAGCTGCGCACAGTGCCGGCGTTTGGCCTCGGCCAGGAGCCAATCCATCAGGAGGCCACCGTAGCCGCGCCGCCTCGCCGCGCTCGCGGTCACCAGGTCGTCCACGTAGAGGTACCGGCCCCAGGACATGGACTCGGCCACTCGGAAGCCCGCCACGGCCACGACCTCTCCGGCGGCTTTCGCGTACGCGACGGTATAACCGTGACGCTCGGCCTGACGTTTGGCCTGCTCGACGAAACCGTCCTGCGTGAGGTGCGGGCGCAGCTCCGAGAACACCGCAAAGCACGCGCGCAGCGCGGTCTCAGTGTCGGCCACCTGCACCGGCACCGCCGACTCGACATCTGCGCCGGGAATGCTTGCATCATCCATACCTCATCTCCTCTGTCTGACTTCACTCATCCGGGCCGCCCCCCCGCCTTACCGGATCGTGACTCGTTTACCGCGACGTTCTTGTTCCATTTATAATCGCCCAGGCGCGTTTCCTTGATTGGCAGGTCGCGTGTGTCGACTTCCATGACCAGGCGCCGGTGCGCACGTGCCGCGTACGGCCCGGACCAGTAACCGGCGGGCAGCAATACGAGGCGTTTGCCCTCGCCGTGAAAAACGAAGTTCCCCTGACGCCCGCACTCCACAGAGCGCACCTCGTCCCACAACAGTCGCGAGCGTCTGCCCCGGGCGGAGATGACCTCGATGCCCGTCTCGTCAACCCGAAACCGCCCGTACGCCAGTCGCACCAGGAGGGCGGGCGCCAGGGCGAGCACGGCCAGCCCAATGGCCGGCACCCACTGGCCCGTATGGGCGGCGAACACTGCCGAAAACAGGAAAAAGGCCGTGCCGAACCAGCCGATCGGCTTCAGCTTATCGAGCGTGACGTATTCGTGAACGGTTGTGGTCACAGCGCGTCCCGACCGGGTTCGTGGCCTTCATAGCGCGGTAGATCGCCGCAGAGTTCGTCCCAGTTCGCCTTGGACGTGACGAAGATATCCGCCATGGGCCGCTCGACAATATCCGACTCGATCGTACCGATACGCACGCGAACCTGTCCGGGGCGGCTGTCGGATCTGCTGATGATGGGCGAGCCGCAAACCTTGCAGAAATAACGCGTCTTGCCCGCCGGGGACTCGTAGCCCGTCAGCCCCTCTTCGCCGGCGACGATTCGAAAATCGGCGTCTTTGACGATGCCGTTGGTCGCAAACGCACTGCCCTGCGCCTTGCGGCACTGCGAACAGTGGCAGCGGATAATATGGTGTATCGGGCCCGTGATCTCGTAGCGCACGGTTCCGCATAGACAAGCGCCTGTATACATATATTGGTATCCCGTCCGGTTGTCGAACCGATGCGTGCCCGGCGCATCCGTTCAGTTTCGCTGCGTGCGCTGAAATGGCATCTTCCGGGACCCCGCGCACAAGTCTCCGTCCTGTGTCCCTTTGATCCACTGCTTAAGGAATTCGACGCGCCGTCGAGTCAGCGCCGCCTTGGCCCGTGCGGCACAGGTGCCAAAGGCGCTGCCGTAATAACCCCGTTCGTCCGTATGCGGATACATCATGGCGAAATCGGCCGCGAGCAATTGGCGCCACAGCTTCTGCGAACGCTTTAGCCTATCGATGAAGGCGGGGTCGTCTTTGTACATCGACAGGACAGTTCCGTATACGCGCTCGAGCTCCGCATTTGAGGCCTTCAGCGACGAGGCCGCGCAGTCGTTGACTTCCGTCTGCGTGCTCGCGCCTTTGAGGCATTCGTCGAACACGCCGCCATGGGCGATGGCCGGGTTGAAACGGCCAAAAACCGCCAGCAGCACAATTGCCGCCACGCGCCGGAGACGGCCAGGACCTGGCGACTGGAAAAGCGCGAACATACAAACAACAATCCCTCGTCGGTGTATTGGGTCAACTGTTTACCGACGGCTTGGCCTTCAGGCCTGCATCGCGAAGCCGGTTCAACAACGCGGCCCAGCCATTGCCGCGAAGGATAAGGCTCAGGCCGACCGCCGCCTGAAAGAGATAGCACAGGAGATGGGCGATGGTCTGCCACTTGACGTCGTGGATGAGCCTGCCGTCGCTGTGGGTCATTGATGCGTAGGCACCGATCGCCAGAAACGCGATCCGCATCAGGCCTTCAAAGGTCAGATACAACCCGAGCGCCGAGAGCACGAACGCGCCGTCGACAGCCACGACGGTCTCATCGTTGGGGCGGCGGTCCGCCGGCGGCACGTATTTGTTCGCCAGGCGCCACAGCACGACATAGAGCACGAGCAGCGAGAGCACCGCAACGGCGCCCAGTCCCCAGAACCAGGCCGAGTCGGGCGCGAGGTAGGCCTGACCGCCCAACCCAAAGAGAACCTGAACCAGCGGCGGTATCGCTAGGACTGCACGCACCAACACGTAGATTGCAAAGACCTTGATTGCAAGGCTGGTAATTTCTCTTCCCGTCATCTCTCCTGCCCCTTCAGCATGTCGCAACTGTCCACCCGAGCGAGCTCGCCCTGTTGATTCCAATACCCCGGGGCTGAAGGTCTACAGCCCGGGACGAGGCAGCGCGCGTCGACGCATGCGCTAGCCGTCAAAGAGGAGACCGTGAGCTTCGGCGCACGACGCCCCGGCAACGGCCGTCCGAGACCGATCGCCCGTGTGCCTTATGGCCGGGTGCGGCTGCAATTTACCGACATCGAACCACGTACGTCCTCGCCAGTCGGTCGTGGAGGCCACGGCCGTCCTCGCCGAGAAATGTGACGAATTCGAAAGGAACCAGCCTCGAGAGCGAGCGCCCCAGAACCTGCATAAACGACGCCTTCGTTCCCCTGACGTTGACGACCATCGTGCCGGTCATCCACTTGCCGACGGTCCGCCCGGTCAGTGACTCCAGCAGCGTGTAATAGCCCACGTAGACGGCCAACCCCATATAAGGCATCGGAATCGCGGCGATGTACTTGATGCCGCTGGCACCGAGGACAATCCCCACGACCAGGCGCAGCAACACGTAAATGATGATGGTCAGACCCAGTACCAGCAGGCCGTCGGTCACGCAGTTGGACAGGCGCAGCCCCTTGCGGGCCGGCACCACCTCCAGCGGCTCCGGCTCTCCCGGGTCGGTCGGGCTGCCGGGCGGCGTATACGGCGAGATAGTTGATTGCATGGGCCCCCCCGGGTGAGCCACTGCGGCATCGCGTCGCAGTATCGTCGTTGTTGGTATTGTTCCTCGGCGAAACCGGAATGGCTTAGTGGTATTCGCCGTGCCCAGGGCTTCGGTGATAGCACAATCGAGCCGGCGCTGTCACGTCGGCCGCCGGAGTCAGGCCTCGGCCGGCCCGGTCGAGCCGCCGAATGCCGCATGGCGCGGAGCGGGCGTACGCAGCAACTCGGCCAGACTGGCTTCGGCCTGCGCGCGGGTTTCGAACGGTCCGCGCCTGCCTTCCCGGGTGCGGACGTACCAGCCATCCCCCTCCACGAACTCGAAGCGATCGGCCTGTCGACGCTTGTTTGCACCACTCACGATGTCAGCCTCCCTCCACAACGGTCGTCTCGCTCAGGTACGACAGCTCCGTGCGGCGCCGGTCGATGGCCCGACGGACAAGGCGCCGGCCCAGTTCGGTCTCGGCATCGCCGGCATCGGACCAGTCGGCCAGCAGGCGTTCGAGCTCGGCGATCTCCGCGGTCAGCTCGGCTTCGGCGGCACGATTTGTCACGGCTGTCCCCCCACGCTGTATTGGTGGGATAAGTATGCGAATGCACCCGTTTTCCCTCTACCGGCGGATACCCCGATCTGCTGTCAGCCACGGGCGCCACCGCACGTAGGAACGCACCTACACGCCCGCGGGCAAGCCAATAGCGAGATGATCGAAGGAGGCAGAGATAAAGGACGGGGGAAGCGTTCGAGCTGTGAGGGACGGGGACGGGCAGCCGTATCCAAGCCGCTAGCCCGAGGCGCCGAGCATGCGCGTCAGGCTGTACGCCACCATAAACAGCGCCACCGCGGCCAGCAGGCCGGCCCAGCGGGCGATGCGCTCATTGCCGCTCTGCCTGACGGCCACGGAGACGATCAACAGCGAGACCCCGAGCATGTTGAACAGGCCCTTGGTGGAGCCGTTCACGACGCTCACGATAGCCAGTGCGGCCGGCACCGCCGCAATCAACAGCAGGTGGCGCGACTTGATATTTACCAGTGGCTTTTCCATGGCAACGAACAGCCCGTCTCGTAGTCGGTAAATCGCCAATGCGAGTACGCGACGTTATATTACCGGCCACGCCCACGCAAGGCCTTGCCGGCACGCCGACGGCCTGTCAGAACCAGATCTCGGGATAGCGGCGGGTCGAGGGGATGTTGTTGACCACCACCGCCACGAGCAGCAGCACGAGCGGACCCACGGTGGCGGGAACCAGCACGTACAGATAACCCAGGGCATGGATTTTGGACGAGCCGATCACCGCAATGAGAGCCGTGGCCCCGCCCGGCGGATGCAGCGTGCGCGTGGCGTGCATCACTGCGATGGCGGTGGCGACCGCGACCGCCTCGGCCACCCAGGGGGTGTGCTGGAAAAGGTGCCAGACCGTCACGCCGACGATGGCCGAGACCACGTGGCCGCCGACCAGGTTGCGCGGTTGGGCCAGGGGACTGCGTACAGCGCCGTAGGCCAGAACGGCCGAGGCCCCAAACGAGCCGATCATCAAGGTCAGATCGGTGCCGGCGAGAACATACTGCGTGAGCAGACCGCAGGCACCGATCCCGAAAAAGGCACCGACCCACGACCAGAAGATTTCTCCGTTCTTGACCCGCGGCGGACTACCTGTCGTGGTGCCGAGCATCTTGCGAAAATACGCGGACCTGATCACAGCAGGTCCTCCAGATGACAGGCGTCGACGAACTCCTTGCGCAGGAGGAGCCCGCGCAGGCGCCCCTGGGCGTCGACCACGGGCATGGCGCGCCCGTCGTGTGCGCGGAAGGCCTTGATGATGGTAAAGAACCCGGCCTGTTCGTCGACCACCGCGGGCGTTGTCGACATCGCCTCTTGCACCGATGTGTCGTGGCAATCGTGGCTGAACGATTCGACGTCCTCGACCAGCCGCAGGAGCAGCTC
>DATFLL010000082.1:0-39278 GCA_035267785.1 Gammaproteobacteria bacterium
TCATCCAGTCGACCATCGCCATAGGCTCGGGCGGGCTCTTCGGCAAGGGCTGGCTCAATGGCACCCAGTCGCATCTGGATTTTCTACCTGAGCGCAAGACGGACTTTATCTTCGCCGTGTTCAGCGAGGAATTCGGATTCCTGGGAGTGATGCTGCTGCTCGCACTCTATCTGTTTGTCATCGCCCGGGGCCTGTACATCGCCACGCAAGCACAGGACACCTACAGCCGGCTCGTTGCCGGGTCGATTACCCTGACATTCTTCGTCTACGTCTTCGTCAATATCGGGATGGTCTCGGGCCTGCTGCCCGTGGTCGGCCTGCCGCTGCCGCTGGTCAGCTACGGCGGAACGTCGATGGTGACCTTGATGGCAGGTTTCGGTATCCTGATGTCCATTCACACGCACCGCAAGCTGCTAGCCACCTGATGTCGTGATGCTGATGTTACGAGCCATTTCCTATCTTCTCGTCGCCGTTGTACTGAGCGCCGCAGTGCCGGGCTGTACCGTGGCAAAACCGCGACCCCTCGACGAACGCCCCGAGGTCAATCGCTTCATCAAGGAGATGGTGCAAAAACACCGCTTCACTCGCCAGGAGCTCGAGGAGATATTCTCCAAGGCGCGTATTCGCCCGAGCATCATCGCCGCGATATCCCGACCCGCCGAGTCCAAACCCTGGTACGAGTACCGCCCCATCTTCGTCACGAGCTCGCGCATCAGCGGCGGCGTCGCCTTCTGGAAGAAGAACGCCGACATACTCGAACGCGCGCAGGCCACCTACGGCGTACCGCCGCAGATACTGGTGGCGATCCTCGGCGTGGAGACCCGCTACGGCCAACAAAAGGGCGGCTATCCGGTAATCGATTCCTTGTCGACGCTGGCCTTCGATTACCCGCCGCGCAGCGCCTTTTTCAAAAAGGAGCTGGAGCAGTACCTGCTCATGACGCGCGAGGAGAATATCGACCCGTTGAAGCTGGTCGGCTCCTATGCGGGCGCCATGGGACAGCCCCAATTCATCTCCAGCAGCTTTCGCAGCTATGCAGTGGACTTCGACGGCGACGGTCACCGCGATCTATGGGACAACGCCGCCGACGCCATTGGCAGTGTGGCCAACTACTTCAAGAAGCACGGCTGGCAGGCGGGCGAGCCCATCGCCAGCCGCGCCGACGTGAAGGGCAAGGACTACCAGAAGCTGGTCGATGCCGGTCTCAAACCCTCGTTCACACCTGCACAGCTGCGCCAGGCGGGAGTGACCTTCAAGGGCGACCCCGGACCGGACGCCAAAGGCGCGCTCATCGAGCTGAAGACCGATTACGGCCACGAGTACTGGGTCGGCTGGCAAAACTTCTATGTCATCACGCGCTACAACCACAGCGCCTTGTACGCGATGGCCGTCTATCAGCTGAGCGAGCGTATACGTCAGGCGCGCGAAGACTGACGGTGCTAAAATCGGGCCATGGCTGTCGAACAGAGCCGGTCGGTTCCGAGAAAAAACGCGAACGCTTCACATGAGGCCGGGACACCCGACTCGGTTGACGCCGCGAACGCAGGTACGATGGGCCGCTGAAACCATGCACCACAACGCGACGATCGACGGTACCGTCAAAAGCCTGGAAACCCGGCCGGCTGCACATGTCCTGTCTCTGGTCGCGTCGTTGTTGCTGATTGCCGGGTGCGCCGGCCCCTCGAACGATTTTCTTCCCGGTAAAGACGGCGGGCCCAGCGGCCCGGTCGATGTCTCCAATATCCCCAACGCCGTCCCCCATGTCGAGCCGCGCAGCGAGTCGGGTAATCCGTCGAGCTATGTCGTCGCCGGCCGTCGCTACCATGTGCTCAACAGCGCCCACGGTTATGTAAAGCGCGGCATCGCCTCCTGGTACGGACGCAAGTTCCACGGCCGTCTGACCGCCAGCGGCGAGCGTTACAACATGTACGCCATGACCGCGGCGCACCGCACCCTGCCGCTGCCCACCTACGTCCAGGTAACCAACCTGCGCAACGGGCGACACGTCATCGTGAAAGTCAACGACCGCGGTCCGTTTGCCCGCAACCGTCTCATCGACCTGTCGTATGCCGCGGCAAAGAAACTGGGCATCACCGGCCACGGTACGGCACCGGTGGAGGTGCGCGCGATCGATCCGCGCACCTATCAACGACGGGTGGCCGAACATCGACCTCCCGCACCGCCCGCCCCCGCGCCACACGAGTCCGCCTCGGCCGAAACGCCCGATCACTCGGCGGCCGGAGGCGGTGGCGTGTATCTGCAGGTCGGTGCCTACAGCAGCTTCGACAACGCCGAACACATGCTCAAGCGCCTGGACGACCAGTTCCACTCCGTGCACATCAGCGCAGGGCTGGATGCCGGTCGAGCCAGGATCTATCGCGTGCGTATCGGTCCCATCCGCGGCACCGCCGAGGAATCCCACGCGATGCAGACCCTGGAGCGCCTCGGCCTGCGATTCACCCGGATCAGCCTGGAATAGTCGAAAAAAAGCCTCCGCGGCGCGCGAATATGCCTCGGATCTGGGAACCACGGCTACGTTTTGGCGTCCAACCGCGGTACACTACAAACCTGCATTCGCTCATATCACTGGTTCATAGGTCTGCCCCCATGCGATCGCTACTGGCAATTGTTGTACTGTTGTTTTCCGCCCCCCTGTTGGCGGCCCCCGAGCTCATCCCGGCCGCGCCCGACGTCGGCGCCAAGGCCTATCTCCTGGAGGACTTCCACAGCGGGGATGTCCTCGCCGAACAGGATGCCGACAAGCGCATCGAACCGGCGAGTCTGACCAAGCTCATGACGTCCTATGTGGTCGCCTATGAGCTGGCCAACGGGACCATCCACCTGGACGACAAGGTGCGCATCAGCAAGAAGGCGTGGAAAATGGGCGGCTCGCGTATGTTCGTGGAGGTAGGCACGAAGGTACCCGTGCGCGAGTTGATCAAGGGCATGGTCGTGCAATCGGGCAACGACGCCACGGTCGCCTTGGCCGAATACGTTGCCGGCAGCGAAGACGCCTTTGTGGATCTGATGAACGAGCACGCGCGCGAGCTCGGCATGAAGAATACGCACTTCGCCAACGCAACGGGCCTGCCCAATCCCAAGCACTACACCACGGCGCGCGATCTGGCCAAGCTCACGCGCGCACTCATTCGCGACTTTCCGCAGGACTACGACTGGTACGACGTCAAGGAATACACGTACAACCACATCAAGCAATACAATCGCAATCGTCTGCTCTGGCTCGACGATCGCGTCGACGGCGTCAAGACCGGACACACGCATTCGGCCGGCTACTGCCTGATCGCCTCGGCCAAACAGGACGCGATGCGGCTCATTTCGGTGGTCGTAGGCACGAAGAGCGATCATGCACGCGTGCAGGCGAGCCGCGCGCTACTGAACTACGGTTTCCGTTTCTACAACACCTACAAGCTGTACGGCGCCGGCAAGCCGCTGACGACGATGACCATCTACAAGGGCGCGCAGGAGAAGCTGCCGCTCGGCCTCGACCGTGATCTGTATATCACGATACCGCGCGGACAGCGCGATCACATCAAGGCCAATATGGACGTCGACGCCACCATCGTCGCACCCGCCCACAAGGGCCAGAGCTTCGGCGCGGTCAATGTCACGCTGGATGGCAAACCGGTGGCGAAGCGCCCCTTGGTGGCGCTGCAGGACGTGCCCGAGGGCGGCCTGTGGCGACGGATGGTCGACAACGTCGTTTTGATGTTCAAATAAACGCAGCGGCGAATCGACCCCCGCACCCAAGCCCATGAGTGCCGACATCGTCTATCTCAACGGCGAGTTCCTGCCCGCCGATCAGGCCAAGGTCTCGGTCCTTGACCGCGGCTTCGTCTTCGGCGACGGCGTCTACGAGGTCATTCCCGTGTTCGGCAACCGTCTGTTCCGCCTGGAGCAGCACCTCGATCGCCTCGAACGCAGCATGGCCGGCATTCGCCTGAGCAATCCAATGAGCCGCGAGGCATGGCAGAGCATGCTGGAGGAGCTGGTCGAACGTAACGCGGACGGCACCGACCAGTCGGTCTATCTGCAGGTTACACGCGGCGTGGCGCGGCGCGATCACGGCTTCCCCGACGGGGTCACGCCCACCGTGTTGGCGATGTGCAATCCGATCGCAACCATGGACCCCGAGGTGGCAGCGCATGGCGTCGCGGCCATCACCCTCGACGACATCCGCTGGCAGTACTGCAACATCAAGGCGATCACGCTGCTGCCCAACATCCTGTTGCGCCAACAGGCGCTGGATCGCGATGCGGTCGAGGCGATTCTGGTACGCGATGGCCTGGTGACCGAAGGGGCGGCCAGCAACGTCTTCGTGGTACGCCACGGCGTCTTGTTCACGCCGCCGACAGGGCCGCGCCTGCTGCCCGGCATTACCCGCGACCTGGTCGTCGAGCTCGCACGCAAAAACGGCATCGATTGCCGCGAAGAGGACATTCCGGTCGAGGCCCTGAGCCAGGCCGAGGAGATCTGGCTGACCAGCTCCACCAAGGAGATACTCCCCGTTACCCGCCTGGATGACCGCCCCGTGGGCGAGGGCGAACCCGGCCCCCTGTGGCGGCGCCTGTACGACATCTACCAGGAATACAAGCGCGCCCTGCGCGAGGCCGCGGCCTGACTCGCGTCCCAAATCGGTTATAATAGGCCCTCGCCCGAGGATTCCGCCCCGGATCGGAGCTCGGGCGCCCCGGGTTCTCCCTGGTCCAACCGTCTTTTCGCCTTACCGACGCCGCGTCCCGATAACAGCCATGTCCGATCCCGAACATCCAACAACCAAGCCTCAAGCGGCGCCCGAGTCCGCACTGGAGTTTCCTTGCCGCTTTCCCATCAAGGTCATGGGCGAGGCCGGCGAGGACCAGGGCGAGTCGTTCGAGGCGCTGGTGGTCACCGTCGTGCGCCGCCACGCGCCCGACCTGGGCGAGGGGGCCGTGGCGCGCCGCGCCAGCCGCGAAGGCCGGTACCTGTCGTTGACCGTGACCGTCAACGCGACCAGCCGCGAGCAGCTCGACGCGATCTACCGCGCGCTGACCGCGCTGGACGAAGTCCTGATGGCGCTGTGACATGAGCCGCGCCCCTCGACCTGAATTGCTGGTACGCGACCTCGGCCGGCGCGACTACGAGCCCGTGTGGCGCGCCATGCAGGCCCAGGCCGACGCGCGCGGGGCCAACAGCCCCGACGAGCTGTGGGTGGTCGAGCACCCGCCCGTATTCACTCTCGGTCGCAACGCCAAGCGCGAGCATCTGCTCGCCCCGGGCGACATCCCCGTGATCGCCGTCGATCGCGGCGGGCAGGTGACCTATCACGGACCCGGTCAGGTCGTAATCTATCTGCTGATCGACCTGCCGCGCCTCGGGCTGGGGGTGCGCACACTGGTCACTCACATCGAACAGGCCATCGTCGAGCTGTTGGCCGACTACGGCATCGCGGCGGCGGCTCGCGCCGATGCGCCCGGCGTCTACGTCGACGGCGCCAAGGTCGCGGCGCTGGGACTGCGCATTCGCCGGGGCCGCAGCTATCACGGTCTGAGCCTCAATGTCGCCATGGACCTGGAGCCCTTCGCGCGGATCAATCCCTGCGGCCACGCGGGCATGGCCGTGACGCAGCTCGCCGACCTCGGCGTCAGTCACACGCCGTCCGAAGTCGCCTCGGGGCTGGTCGAGCGGCTCCGGGCGCGCCTGGGCTACCCCGTCACGCCGGTCGCGCCCGCCGCGGGCGAACGCGAGGAGATTGCAGAAACGCCATGCCGGCAGACGGCGAGACAATCGCATGTCTGAAGATCGCAACACCGACGAGCCGACGGTCCAGGCCCCCAACCCGCTGAAGGGCGAGTCGAAGACCGCGCGCATCCCGATCAAGGTGGTGCCGGCCGAACGCCCGCTGCCCAAGCCGCGCTGGATCCGCGCACGCTCGCCGAACAGCCCCGAAGTCGTTCGCCTCAAGCAGGTGCTGCGCCGCCAAAATCTGCACACCGTCTGCGAAGAGGCGGCCTGTCCCAACCTGGGTGAATGCTTCGCCCACGGCACCGCGACGTTCATGATCATGGGCGATGTGTGTACCCGGCGCTGTCCCTTCTGCGACGTGGCCCACGGCCGCCCGGCGCCGCTCGACGTGGACGAGCCGCGCCACCTCGGCGAGACCATCGCCGCCATGGGCCTGCGCTATGTGGTGATCACCTCCGTCGACCGGGACGATCTGCGCGACGGCGGCGCGGGACACTTCGTCGCCTGCATCGAAGCGGTCCGCGAACTCAGCCCGAACACGCGTATCGAGGTCCTGGTGCCGGATTTTCGCGGCCGTATGGACATGGCGTTGGGTATCCTGCGCGCGGCACCGCCCGACGTGTTCAACCACAACCTGGAAACCGTACCGCGCCTGTACAAGCAGGCCCGCCCCGGCGCCGACTACGCGTGGTCGCTGGAGCTCATCCGCCGGTTCAAGGCCGAACATCCCGGCGTGCCGACCAAGTCGGGGCTGATGCTGGGCTTGGGGGAGGAACTCGACGAGGTCGAAGCGGTGATGCGCGATCTTCGCGCACACGACTGCGACATGCTGACCCTGGGCCAATACCTCCAACCCAGTCGCCATCACCTCCCCGTGGCGCGCTACGTCACGCCCGAGGAGTTCGACACCCTGGCCGCGCGTGCCCGCGCGCTGGGTTTTACCAACGTGGCGAGCGGACCGATGGTGCGCTCGTCCTACCATGCCGACCGCCAGGCCGCGGGCGAGGCGGTCGTCTGACCGTGCCTGGGGGCGCACATCCATGCCGCGCCTGACATCAGACTCGTCCACATGGAGCTGATACTCAGCCACGCCGCGGGCGACCTGCTGCGCCCGCCGGGGATCGTGCTGCTCGTCCTCGTGCTCGGCCTGCTGCTGGGCCGGCATTGGCCGCGCACCGCGCTGGGCCTGGTCATCGGCGCCGTCGTGCTGCTGTACGTGCTGAGCCTGCCCCTCGTCGGCGCCTCCCTGATGCACCTGGCCGAATCACGCTACCCCCCGCTCTCACCCAAGAATATCCGCGCCGACGCCGCCGGGGCGATCGTGGTCCTCGGCGCCGGCCGCTACGCCGACGCACCCGAATACGGCGGGGACACACCGTCGCGCTACACGCTCGAGCGCCTGCGCTATGCGGCCCGCCTGCACCAGCTCACCGGTCTGCCCGTGCTGGTCAGCGGCGGGCGCCCGTTCGGCTCGGCGCGCTCCGAGGCCTCGCTGATGCGCGACAGTCTGCAAGATGACTTCCACGTGCCGGTGCGCTGGATCGAAGGCCAGAGCGATACGACCTGGCAGAATGCGCGCAACAGCGCCGCCCTGCTCGAGTCCAGCGGCGTGCGACGGATCTATCTGGTCACGCACGCAGCGCACATGGCGCGCGCCGTCGTCGCATTTGAACAAAACGGCCTGCAGGTCATTCCCGCCCCCACCGGCTTCACCACCGTCCAGGACAATTACCCGCTGCTGTTGCAGTTGATGCCGCAGGCGAATGCGCTGCGCGACAGCAGCACCGCCGTGCGCGAGGCATTGGGACGTGTGTGGTACGGGCTGCGCCGCTGAGACAAGCCGAGCCGAGCGAACGCATGTTCGCTTCCCCGCAGCGCGGCGGGTTGGCTAGCCGGGTGTCGAGCCCTGCGGCTGGCTCGTATCGAGGCGCTCCATGAGATAACACAGGCAGTCCGATCGCACGATATCGAGATTGCGCGTGAGCATGGAGGGCATGAGCGGGCGCGTCGTGCGCAGGACCCCTTCGTCGACTTGGAAGTAGCGATCGGCCACCTCGCCGCCGAGCTCGTTGTGCGCGTATATCGGCAGGCCATCGCCGCCGTCGACCCACCCGAACGCGGTCCCCGGCGGCAGCTCCTGGAAGTTGAGGTGGTCGATATCGGCCGGCAGCCGCAAACCGACGCCGCGCGCCGCCCCGTCCGGCTCGCCCCCCTCAGAACCCAGGGCCAACCGGATATCCTCCTCCACCTTGACGACCGCCACCGTGTGGAAGAGATCGATATCGTGCGGGGCGATGGGGTGGTCGGGCAGCTCGTTGAGTCGCAGCGTCGCCTCGACGAACTCGGCGGCGTGCTCCACGCCGTGGCGCTGCCCCGGCTGGCCGCACTCGACCGTGACCGCCGGACACAGGTCGGCGAACGCCGCCGACTGCACGCCCTCCGGGCGAATGAAATAGACCACGGTGCGCGAGAACAAGGCCGCCAGGTGAAAGAACCGCTGGTCGAGCCGATTGACACAGCCGTAATGCGGATTGAACCCGGTGTTGTTGTGGATGTCGATGCTGGCGAACGGCCCGCGTTCGCGCATGGCGTCGACGACCTGGCGCATCAGGGCGTGCTCGGCCGTGCCCTCCCCTTTCCAGACGCGATTGAAGTCGGCCTGACCCTCCAGTTGACGCAGGCCGTAGCGCGCGGCAGCGACATTGCCCACAAACAGCGACAGGGCCCGCGGCAGCGCTCGCCCTCCCAGCCCGGCCAAGACCTCGCGCACCGCTTCCCATCCCGTGTCCTCGTTGCCGTGCAGCAGGACCGAAACGAACAGTGGCTCGGCGTTGCGCCCGGGCAGGTGGATCAGACTCGGCCCGGGCAGCACCTCGTGCAGGCGCGATGCCTCGCATTCGAGCGCGCCGGCGGGCATATGGTCAAAGACGTTGAGCACGAATCACTGACTCCCGATAGTCGATGGGCGATTGTCACAGGGACCATTCGTGGACCGGCGCGCCGCTGTCCTGGCGCTCGCGATAGGCCGCGGTCAGGGCCCGCATGTCGGACCCGTGCTCGGCGACGAAGGCGCGCTGCCAGCGCGCACCGTTGCGCCCGGTACGCAGACGATCGGCGATGACGCCGAGATAGAGCCCGATGTCGACCGAAGCGATATCCAGACGCTCCAGTCCGGAGCGGGCGAGCGGCAGGAGGTGCTCGCTCAGCAATTGTTGCACAGGAACCGTTCGCCCATCCAGCCAGCGCACGTTGGCGCGCAGGCCCAGGCGCGCCGCCGTATAGAAATTGTCGCGCGCCGTGCTGAAATCGAGCAGCGATTCGGGCGGCGGATCGGACTCGGCCAGCGCACTGACGAGCCCGAAGAAAAAGGCGGCATTGGCGATGGTGTCGAGCACGCTCGGCCCGGCCGCCGCCACCCGGTGCTCGATGCGCAGGTGCGCGGTGCCGTCGGACTCGAAACCGATGAGCGGGCGGTTCCAACGCCAGATCGTTCCGTTGTGAAGACGCAGGTGACCCAGCGCCTCGGGCGGGGTGTCGAGCGCCGCGGGCAGCAGGACCGGATAGTGCTCCAGATTCTCCACGAAGTATTCCAGCACGCTCTTGTGCACGTAATCCGAACCGAAGGTCACGCGCCGGATGGGGCCGAAGGCCGCACCGTCGTAGCCGCCCACCGGAACGGCCTGCTCGAACAGTGGGATGCGCGTCTCGTCCCAAAGGTCCTTGCCGAACAGATAGGGAGAGTTGGCGCACAGCGCGACCATCGGCGCTGACAGGACAATGGCGGCGTTGAGATAGCGCGCGGCCCGCTGCTGCCCGACCTGGATATGAATCTGAAACGAGGTGGCGGCCGACTCGAGCATGACGTCTTCATGCTCCACGCGCAGATGCTGCTCGCCCTTGATGTCCAGCACGATGGGCCGACCCCGGCGCAGGCGCAGGACCTGCTCGTTCAGCGCTCGGTAGCGCCGCAGACCCGACATGTTTGCCAGCGTCAGATCGGCGTCCGCGACCGTCGGCAGAATACCGATCATGAGCAGACCCGCGTACAGGTCCGCGGCGGTGTCGCGGCAGGACGCCCAGGTCTCGACCAATTCGGCATGCATGGTGCTCAACGCGCCGCGCTCCAGGGGCTGGGGCGTGCTGTTGAGCTCGACGTTGAACTTGGCCAGCTCCGGACTGACGAGCGGACCGGCCGGGGAAACGGACCGCTGTCCGGTCAGACGGGCGAGAAAGGTGTCATTGCAGGGGGCGGGGCGCCCAAGCGCGTCGACCAGCCAGGCCTCCAGCTCGAAGCCGCCGACCGAGCCCTGCTCGCGCAGCCGCCGCGACTCGAACCACTCGCGCAGCAGCGCGGTCTCCTGTTCCAGGCGCGCGCGGTAGCGCTCGAAGTCCTCGAGCTCGAACCGGCTGTCAGTGATTTCCTCGCCCATCACCCTCTCCTTGTGCCGGGCGGCGCCATACTCAGTCGCCCGGCCCGTTCGACTGGGGCGTGTTGTCGTCTTCCTCGTCGCCCGTCTCGTCGTACTGAGCCTCCAGCAGATCGCCCCACTGGCGTTCGTGGCGTTCCATCACCGCGAGCAGGTCGCGCCGGAAGCTCAGCATAGCCTCTTCGAACACGGTGAAGTCCGCGCCGCCCTCGATGAGCTTGGCCGAACGCTCCAGGTTCAACAGGGAATCGCGCAGATTGAGACTGGCGGCCATCGCGCCCTTCACCCGCTCGCGCGGCACGGGCACCCAGGCGCGATCGGAGAACAGAGAGCGCATGTGCTCGCCGACCTCCAGCACCCGTTTGCGCAGTCGCGGCAGGGCGCCAATCTTCGATGCCTTCAGCTCGCCCCACACGCAAAGATCGATCAGCGTCCCCCAACGTGTGCGCAAGTCCGCCACCGCCGACGCATCGAAGGCGAAGCTCTCGGCAACGATCTCCGGGTCGAAGACCACCTCAGATACCCTCTCCGCGCATCGCCGCGGTTCGACCGAGCTCGGCATCGAGCGCGGCCAGGCGCTCGGGCGTGCCCACATCCACCCAGCGCCCGCGATAGTATTCGCCGCCGACGCGGCCCGCGGCCATCGCACGGCGCAGCAGCGGCGCCAGGGCGAAGGCGCCGCCCTCGCAGCCGGCGAACAACTCGGCGCGATAGAGGCCGATGCCGCTGAAGGTCAGACGCGGCGCGCCGGCCGGCCCCTGCGCCAGAACGCGCCCGTCCTGCAGCACGAAGTCGCCGTCGCGATGGTGTACCGGATTGTCCACGAGCACCAGGTAGGCCAGATCGGCGCTGGCTTTCATATGCGCCGCCGGCTCGGCCAGGTGCTCGAAAGGGTAATCGGTCCAGATATCGCCGTTGACCACGACGAAAGGCCCTTCGCCGAGCAGCGGCAGCGCGCGGAAGATACCCCCGCCGGTCTCCAGGGCGCCCGCGCCCTCGTCCGAGTAACGCAGATGCGCGCCGTAGCGCGCACCGTCGCCGAGCGCGGACTCGATCTGGGCGCCGAGATGGGCGTGGTTGATGACGATATCGCGCAGCCCCGCACCGACCAGGGCCGCGAGGTGGTACTCGATCAACGCGTGGCCGCCGGCGCGCAGCAGCGGCTTGGGGGTGGAATCGGTCAGCGGGCGCATCCGCTCGCCGCGCCCAGCGGCCAGTATCATCGCATGCATGGCGCTCGCAGCTCCTCCGCCACCCGTTCGGCTCAGGCGTTCGCCACGCTCAAACGCGGGCCGACCAGGTCCCCGAGCAGCGCCTTGAACTCTGCGAGCTCGGGATAGCGCGCGCTGACCTCGAGCACATAGCCCAGGGTGCGCGGCACGTCGTTGAGGTAGGCGGGCTTGGCGTCGCGGATATTCAGGCGGGCGAAGATACCGGTGGCCTTCAGGTGGCGTTGAATGCCCATGAGATCGAACCAACGCAGGAATCGCTCCGCGTCCTCGTCGGCGAGGATGCCCGACTGGACGGCCCGCTCATGATATCCCAGTGCCCACTCGTAGACCCGCTCGGTCGGCCAGGCAATGTAGCAATCGCGCAGCAGCGAGACGAGGTCGTAGGTGACGGGGCCGTGGACCGCATCCTGGAAATCGAGAATGCCCGGATTGTCCTCGGCGACCAACAGGTTGCGCGAATGATAGTCGCGGTGCACGCAGACCCGCGGCTGCTCCAACGCCGAGGCGGTCAGGAGTTCGAAGGCGGTATCGAGCACCGCATGCTGGTGCGCCTCGAGATTGAGACCGAGGTGGCGCGTAAGATACCACTCGCGAAACCGCTCCATCTCCTCGCGCAGCAGCGGCGCGTCATAGGGCGGCAGCGTGTCGGCGCCCGGCCCGCAGGCCTGCAGGGTCGCCAGCGCATCGAGGGCATCGCCGTACAGGCGGTCCACGGTGTCCGCGTTCAGTTCCGAGAGATAGAGGCGATCGCCCAGATCGGTGAGCAGGAGGAAACCCTGAGACAAATCGGCGAGCAGCACGCGCGGCACGTTCAGTCCCAATTCACCGAACAGCGCGGCGACGTGCACGAAGGGATGGCTGTCCTCCTTGTCGGGCGGCGCATCCATCGCGATGCAGGTACCCTCCGCGTGACGGACGCGGAAATAGCGCCGGAAGCTCGCATCGCCCGAGACCTGATCGATCTCGAAATCCCCCAGTCCTCCGGCTTCGTGCAGCCAACGAGTCAGCGCTTGCAGGCGTTCGGCCAACGATCCTCCCCCTCGCCCAGCGGGCGACTATCTCCGCCCGAGCACCTCGCTATCGCGGCACAGGTCTCGTCCGGTTCAAATCGGCCAGGGATGAGCCTACGCCAGGCTGACGATCCCCGGCAACCTGCCCGTCAGAATAGCATGAATGATTGAAGCCCCTGGATTTCTATGCGATTTTAAGCGGCTTTCATACCCATGTCGGCCGTCCCCCCATCCGGACGGAACAGCGCCGGCCCAAACAATAAACGGGAATGCCTTTGCCTGCGTCCTCACCCGCCTGCCCGCCCGCGCCGCGAACCCCGGGGGTAAACGCCCGGCCGGCCGGCCTCACCGCCAGGGGCAGACGCCGGAGCAGGAACCGGCGGGCGGGGCTCCTGGGCGCATTGAGTCTGGCCGGGGCGCTCGTGGCTGTCATGGGACCGGCGGCGCAGGCGGACACACCGGCATCATCGAGCCCGCCGCCAAAGACGCCACCGGCGGTGAGATCGCCCGCGAAGGACCAGGGCCCCTGGGCGCTTTGCCCGCCGCCGGCCGAGGTCTGGCGCCCCAAGCCCACTCCGCCGTCCGCCACCGCCGATCAGCTCATTCACGTGTATGCCGACCGCGTCGACATCACCGACAACGACAAGACCACGTTCAGCGGCAATGTCATCGCCCGCCAGGGCCAGCGCCAGCTTGAAACCGACCGGGCGACGTATTGGCGCAGCGACGACCGCTTCGAGGCCATCGGCGACGTACGCTATTTCAACGGCAGCTTCGTCGTTACCGCCGACGGGGCGCGCCTCAAGCTGGATGACAACACCGGCTATTTGACCAATACCCGCTATCGCCTCGGCAGCCGCCACGCCCTGGGCGGTGCCAAACGCGTCGAGCTGCAGGGCCCCGAGCGCACACGCCTGTCGGACGCGAGCTACACGACCTGCGACTCGGTGCACCCCGACTGGGAGCTGCGCTCGGACGACATCGAGCTCAACCGCGCCAACGGCCAAGGCACGGCGCGCGACGTGGTGGTCCGTTTCAAGGGCGTACCGTTTCTCTATCTGCCCTACATCCGCTTTCCCATCACCGACGAGCGCATGTCGGGCTTCCTGTTTCCCAACGTGGGTACCTCCAGCCAAAGCGGTACCGACGTATCCATCCCGTACTATTGGAACATCGCGCCCAACCGTGACGCGACCATCACACCGCGATTTCTCTCCAAGCGCGGCGGCATGCTCCAGGGCGAGTTCCGCTATCTCAACGAGGGCAACCACGGCGAGATTCACGCCGCCGACCTGCCCAACGACAAGCTCACCGGCACCGACCGCAAGCTGCTGTCCTGGCAGCACGCCGGGAGCCCGGAGGCCGGCTGGTCGACCAACGTCAACTTCAACTACGTCAGCGACCCGGCCTACTTCCAGGACCTGGGCTCGGATCTGAGCACCGCCAGCGTCACTCACCTCGAGCGCCGGGCGGACCTGGCCTACAACAGCCGGAACTGGAACCTGCTGACCCGGGTGCAGGGCTTCCAGACGCTGTCGGGCACCAGCCCCTACGAGCGCCTGCCCCAGATCACGCTGACCTCGGTCGCCCCGCAGCCGGACAACAGCCTGAACTACCTGTTCACCGGTGAGCTGGTGCATTTCGCGCACGCCGACCGGGTGCCCACCGGTACGCGTCTCGACCTGCAGCCGGGCGTCAGCTTTCCCTACCGCAAGGCCGCGGGCTTCGTAGTCCCCAAGCTGGTCCTGCGCCACACGCAGTATCAACTCACCGACCCGAGCGGCGGCGCCGACACCCAGCTCACCCGCGACACGCCCATCGCCAGTCTGGATACCGGCCTGTACTTCGAGCGCGACGCGAGCCTGGGCGGCACGCCGCTCACCCAGACACTCGAGCCGCGCCTTTACTACCTGTACGTGCCCTATCGCAATCAGGATCAACTGCCCGTCTTCGACACCGGCCGCTACGACTTCAGCTTCAGTCAGCTGTTTCGCGACAACCGCTTCAGCGGCCCGGACCGCCAGGGCGATGCCAACCAGCTCACGGCCGCGCTGACCACTCGGCTGCTGCGGCGCAAGGACGGGGCCGAGCTGTTCAACGCCAGCATCGGCCAGATATTCTATTTCGATGATCAGCGCGTGACCCTGCCGGGCGAACCGGTACAAACCAACAACCGGTCCTCGATCGTGGCCGGCGCCACCGCGCGCTTCTCGCCCGCCTGGTACCTCAACGGCAATATCCAGTGGGACCCGGTCCAGCATCAGGCCGAACAGGGCAGCGCGCGCCTGCAGTACCACCCCGACCCGCACAGCGTGGTTAACCTGGCCTACCGCTACCGGCGCGACCTGCTGGAAAATACCGACGTCTCCTTCATGTGGCCTCTGGGCCGGCGCTGGCGGGCCTTTGCCCGCTGGCAGTATTCCATACGCGATGAACTCACCCAGGAGCAGCTGGTCGGAGTACAATACGACAGCTGCTGCTGGGATGTGCGCCTGCTCAGCCGGCGTTATATCAACAGTCTGGACGGCCAGAGTAATCGAGCCGTCTACCTGGAGTTCGAGCTCAAGGGCCTGTCGAGCTTCGGCGACCGCAAGCGCATCGAGGGCCTGTTGGATAGTGGTATCCTGGGCTACGACGAGTAATTTCGACCCGACCGAGACGATCGGGCCCGCCGACCAAGCTGGAAATTCGATGAAGTCTTCCCTTTTCGCCATCACCCTGTGCCTGCTGCTCGCCGGCCTGCACGCCCCCTTTGCAAGCGCCGATCAGAGCGACTCCAAACCCAAGATCGTCGAGTTGGATCGGATCATCGCCGTCGTCAACGACGACGTCATCACGCAAAACGAGCTCAAAAAGCAGGTGCGCCTGATCAAGGACCGCCTCAGTCGCCAACAGACCCAGCTCCCGCCGGAAAATGTGCTGCGCCGTCAGGTCCTCGAGCACATGGTGGTCAATCACCTGCAACTGCAGGTCGCCAAGCGCCTGGGCATCCGCGTCGACGACGATCAGCTCAACCAGGTATTGAACAACATCGCCCGCCAGAACCAGCTGACGCTGACGCAGTTCCGCGCTCTGCTGCAAAAGGAAGGCTACGACTTCGCCGATTTCCGCGAAGATATCCGCCACCAGATGATCATCAGCCGGCTGCACAAGCGCCAGATCGACGACAAGGTGACGGTGACCGATCAGGAGGTCGACGACTTCCTGGCCAATAAAGCGGCCAACAAGGGCATGGAAGAGGAATACCACCTGGCCCACATCCTCATCTCGCTGCCCGAGGCGGCCACGCCCGCGCAAATCCAGGCCGCGCAGGCCAAGGCGCAGAAGGTCCTCGACGAGCTTCGCAACGGCGCCGACTTCAGCCAGACGGCTATCGCGGTGTCCAGCGGCCAACAGGCCCTCAAGGGCGGCGACCTGGGTTGGCGCAAGGCCGGGCAGCTGCCCACACCCTTCGCCGACGTGGTCACCAAGATGCAGGTCGGCGACATCAGCGGCCTGATTCGCAGCCCCAGCGGCTTTCACATCATCAAGCTGCTGGACAAGCGCTCGGGCTCCAAGCACATCGTCAAGCAGACGCTGGCACGCCACATCCTGATCCGCACCAACGAGCTGGTGAGCAACGACGAGGCCCGCCAGCGCCTGGAGCGCCTGCGCCAGCGCATCCTCAACGGCGCCGACTTCGGCCAGCTCGCGCGCGCGAACTCCGACGACAAGGTCTCCGCGGCCAACGGCGGCAGTCTCGGCTGGCTCAATCCGGGCGACGTGGTGCCGCGCTTCGAGGAGGTCATGAACGGCCTCAAGCCCGGCGAGATCAGCCAGCCCTTCCGCACCCGCTTCGGCTGGCACATCGTGCAGGTCATGGCCCGTCGTAACTACGACAACACCAAGGACTTCCAGCGCAGCCAGGCCCGCGAGCTGCTGCACAAGCGTAAGGCCGAGGAGGCGCTGCAAAACTGGCTGCGCCAGCTGCGCGACGAGGCCTACGTGCAGTACCGCTTCAACGACTAGGACCTCCCCGGTCCCACCTCGTGTACCGGTCATGTCCTCCGCCGCGCCGCGCATAGCACTGACCCCCGGGGAGCCGGCCGGCATCGGCCCGGATCTCTGTATCCAGCTCGCCCAGCAGCCCCGCGCGGCGGAGCTGGTCGCGGTGGCCGACCGGGACCTGCTGGCCGAGCGCGCAGAGGCCCTGGGCCTGCCGCTCACGCTGCGTGACTTCGACCCCGGCGTCGAGCCCCGGGCATCGGCACCGGCGACGCTGGCCTGCCTGCCGGTGGCGACCGCCGCGCCCGTCACGGCCGGTCACCTGGACCCCGCCAACGCCGGCTATGTGCTGCAGACGCTGGGAACGGCCGTCGACGGCTGCCTGAACGGCACCTTCGCCGCACTGGTGACCGGCCCGGTCCACAAGGGCGTCATCAACGAGGCGGGGATCGCCTTCACCGGCCACACCGAATTCCTGGCCGAGCGTACCGGCACGCCGCGCGTGGTGATGATGCTCGTTGCGCCGGGACTGCGCGTCGCCCTGGCCACCACCCACCTGCCGCTGAGCGCGGTCAGCGCCGCCATCACACCCGAGCTCCTGGACGAGGTCCTGACCATCCTGGACGCGGACCTGCGCCGGCGCTTTCGCATTGCCAGCCCGCGCATCCTGGTCTGTGGGCTCAACCCGCATGCCGGCGAAGGGGGACACCTGGGGCGCGAGGAGATCGAGATCATCGGCCCGGTGCTGGAGCGCCTGCGCGCCCGCGGACTCAGCCTGGTCGGCCCTCTGCCGGCCGACACGCTGTTCACCCCCAAATACCTGGAGCACACCGACGCCGTGCTGGCCATGTATCACGATCAGGGGCTGCCCGTGCTCAAGCACATGGGCTTCGGCCAGGCCGTGAACGTCACCCTGGGTCTGCCCATCGTGCGGACTTCGGTTGACCACGGCACTGCGCTGGAGCTGGCCGGCCGGGGGGGTGCCGACGCCGGCAGCCTGACTGCCGCCCTGGACTGCGCCCTGGACCTGATCGGGACGAGTACCGGGCATGGCTAACCGACGCCCGGGCCGCGGACCGGCCGCCGGAGACGGTACACCGCGCCCGCGCAAGCGCTTTGGCCAGAACTTCCTGCATGACGGGCGCGTCATCGAGCGCCTGCTCGGCGCCATAGCGCCCCGGCCCGGCCAGCGCCTGGTCGAGATCGGCCCCGGCCTGGGCGCCCTGACCGCCGTCCTGCTGCCGCGCCTGGGCTCGATGGACGTGGTCGAGCTCGACCGCGATCTGCTGCCCCACCTGGAATCCGCCTGCGCCGGCCTGGGCGAGCTGCGCGTGCACCAGGCCGACGCCCTGACCTTCGACTTCTGCAGCCTGGCGAGCGGGCCGGGGGCGAGCGGGCCGGGGGCCGAGCGCCTGCGCGTGGTCGGCAACCTGCCCTACAACATCTCGACGCCCCTGCTGTTCCATTTGATCGACCAGCTCGCCTGCATCCACGACATGCACTTCATGCTGCAAAAGGAGGTGGTGGACCGCCTGGCCGCCGAGCCCGGCAGCGGCGCCTACGGCCGTCTGAGCGTCATGGTCCAGTACCACTGCCGGGTCGAGAAGCTGTTCGGCGTGGGACCGGGGGCCTTTCGCCCGCCGCCCAAGGTGGACTCGGCCGTGGTGCGCCTGGTCCCGCACCCGAGCCCGCCCGTGACCGTAGACGATCCGGCCGCCCTGTCCCGGGTCGTGGCCCGGGCCTTCGGCCAGCGGCGCAAGACCCTGCGCAACGCCCTCAAGGACACGCTGGACGCCGCCGCCATCGAGGCCGCCGGCATCGACCCTGGCTGGCGGGCCGAGCGCCTGACCCTCACCCAGTTCGCTGCCCTGGCCAACGCCCTCGCGGCTGCACCGGATCCGCACGGGTAAGAGTGTCCGTGCTGCGCCTGCAGGTCCGCTATTGCGCCAAACACGTCGGCATAATTCTATAATTGTCCCGATTGGCAGGCTAAGGGCAAGGTGTCATCGACGTGGTTCACGAGCCCTGGCGAACCGGGCCTCGGACGGTGATAATGCGGACCCCATGGAGACAACCCGCCAGACATCCCCGATTGCCGCAGCACCCGACGTCCTGCGCTGCGGCCAGGCCAATCCTGCGGCCCTGGCAGCCCTGGCAGACCGCTACAGCGCCGTGCTCGCCTGGATCGAACCCGATGCGGCGATCCCCGGCAGTTTCTGGGGCGAGTGCGAGGCCGGCCTGGTCGGCAACACACTGTATGTGCGCCGGGACACGCCCGTGCACTCGGCCCTGCACGAGCTCTGTCACTACATCTGCATGGATGGGGCACGCCGCGCCGGGCTGCACACCGACGCCGGCGGCGACTACGAGGAGGAAAACGGCGTGTGCTTCCTCCAGATCCTGCTGGCCGATGCCCTGCCCGGCGTCGGCCGCGAGCGCATGCTGGGCGACATGGATGCCTGGGGCTACAGCTTTCGCCTCGGCTCGGCCCGGGCCTGGTTCGAGTCCGACGCCGAGGACGCGCGCGACTGGCTGCTGGCCCACGACCTTATCGACGCCGAACTGCGCCCCACGGGTCGGCTGCGCCGCGACTAGCGCCGTCGCGGGCGGTTGCCCGCTCCCGGGGTGCTGACTATGCTCAAGGCACGCCGGCCTCGCTTCGCCTTCACGGATACTACGCGCCCGACGCGCCGCGCTTGCGCCCGCCGCGGCCATACGGTGAAATAGCGCCATGAGCGAATCCCAGCCCCCCTACAACTTCGAAGTCGACGTCGAGACCAACTTCGTCCCGGACCAGTCCGATCCGGACGATCGCCGTTACGTCTTCGCCTACACCATCACCATCCGCAACGTCGGCGCCGTCCCCGCCAAGCTGCTCACCCGCCACTGGGTGATCACCGACGCCGACGGACGCGTGCAGGAGGTGCGCGGTGAAGGCGTCGTGGGCGAACAGCCGCACCTGGAGCCGGGCGAAGGATTCCGCTATACCAGCGGCACCATGCTCGAGACGCCGGTGGGCAGTATGCAGGGCAGCTATCATATGGTCGCCGACGACGGCGTGGAATTCGACACCGAGATCCAGCCCTTCACGCTGTCGGTCCCGCACACCCTGCACTGAATTCGGCCGCGGCGGACCGACGCCGGAAGGTCTCTTGTCATGTCATTGCGGCACAGTTACCGCCTGATCGCCCCGATCTACGACACCGTGGTCGCCGCGCCCACGCGCGCCATGCGCGCGGCGAGTCTGGCGCGGCTCGAGGCCATGGAACGCGGACGCGTGCTGATCGCCGGCATCGGCACCGGACTCGATCTGCCGCATCTTGTCCAAGGTAACGACTATGTCGGCCTCGACATCACCCTGGCGATGCTGCACCGGGCGCGCCGGCGCATGGCCGACCCACCGGCGGCGCTGCAGTGCGGCGACGTCATGGCGATGCCCTATCGCGACGAGAGCTTCGACGTGGTCCTCATGCACCTGATCCTCGCGGTCGTCCCGCAGCCGAACCTCGCGCTGCGCGAGGCACAGCGCGTTTTGCGCCCCGGCGGTCGCCTGCTCATCGTCGACAAATTCCTGCGACCCGGTCAGCGCGCGCCGCTGCGCCGCTTGATCAGCCCGCTGCTCGGGCGCATCGCCACACGCACGGATGTCACCTTCGAAGACCTGATCGCCGAATGCCCGCAACTGGCGATGGTAAGCGACACGCCGCAGCTTGCCGGCGGCTGGTTCCGCCGCATCGAGCTGCAAAAGTCTTCCGTGGTCGGAGCGGCGCCATGAGCACTTACGTCATCGGCGACGTACAGGGCTGCTTCGACGAGCTCCAACGCCTGCTGGACAGTCTCCATTTCGACCCGTCCCGCGATCGCATTTGGTTCACCGGCGACCTCGTCAACCGCGGGCCCAAGTCACTGCAGGCGCTGCGCCTTGCGCGCGAGCTCGATGCCGTGAGCGTGCTCGGCAACCATGACCTGCACCTGCTCGCCGTCAGCGAAGGCATCGACGATCACCAGGGCGACAGCGACACCCTCGGCCCCATACTGGCCGCCCACGATCGCGACGAGCTGCTCACCTGGCTGCGCCGCCGCCCGCTGCTGCACCACGATGCGGAGTTGGGCTTTGTCATGATCCACGCCGGCCTGCCGCCGCAGTGGGACCTCGCCTCGGCCAAGACATGTGCAGCCGAGGTCGAGGCCGTGCTGCGCGGACCCGACTACCGCGAGTTCTTCGCCAACATGTACGGCAACGAACCCGACCGCTGGCCGGGGCCCGGCGAGCCGCCGCTCACCGGGATGGACCGGCTGCGCTTCATCGTCAACTGCTTCACTCGACTGCGCTACTGCAGCCCGGATGGACACCTGGCGCTCAAGGCCAAGGGAGCACCGGGCACCCAGCCCGAAGGCACGATCCCCTGGTTCGAGATCCCCGAACGCGCCAGCCGCGACACGAATATCGTGTTCGGTCACTGGTCGACCCTGGGCTACTACGCCGCCAACGGCATCTGGGCACTGGATACCGGCTGCCTGTGGGGCGGCCAGCTCACCGCGCTGCGCCTCGGCCCCGACCCCGTCGCCCTCAGCGTCGACTGCCCCGAAGCCCGCCGCCCCGGCTACGGCTGAGCCGCCGAGAGCTCATGCAATATCGACCTTGTCATTAACCACGGAGGACACGGAGACACAGAGACAACACAGAGAAACGCATTTTCCCAATGTTTCTCGGCGCTGTATGTCGATACCAAATCGATAGGTCACGATCCACTGGCGACCACCCGAACGACAACAGAATTCGACACACTCGGCGTCCTCCGTATCTCTGTGCCCTTTATGGTTCCTCCCGGAGCGCAGTTGTCGACGGAGGAGCGCCGTCGCCAGATGGCACCAATACGCATTCAAAATTTTTCTTACTCTGTGCCTCTGTGTCCTCCGTGGTTCCTTCCAGAGCGTCGGCAAGCACACCCAAGCGGCTATTTTCAAAAGAGTATTTCGTACATCGACGCTGGAACGTTTGCGCGCCGGCTAAAGTCCCGTTGCGAAATGACGATTAAGCCATTAGCATGATTTTCATAATAAATTCGACCCTTGGGGCGCCGCGGAGCGGCTGCGGCAGGCGTCGGTCGAAGCACAAAATGGAGCGGGAGTTCCATAGGAGTGGCAGTGAACGATCCCTATCAGGCACTTCGCGTCCATCAGGGCATCGCGGCGGCATGATGCTCGACACCGTGCGCGATATTGAAACGCCCGAGGGCGTGGAGCTCGGGCTGCGCGCCGCGGGTTTGCCCGTGCGCGCGATGGCCTGGATCATCGACTTCCTGATCCGTTTCGGTATCGACGTTGCACTGGTCGTCGCCCTGACTCCACTGGGCCGCTTCGGCGTGGGTCTCATGTTCATCGCCGTTTTCCTCAACGAGTGGTTCTATAACGTCCTGTTCGAGGTCCTGCGTGACGGTGCCACGCCGGGCAAACGCAGCATGGGTATCAAGGTGGTCCACGACGACGGCACGCCCATCGGGTGGTCGGCCTCGCTGGTGCGCAACCTGCTGCGCGTGGCGGACTTTCTGCCGACCTGTTACGCCTTCGGCATCGTGACCATGCTGCTGCACCGCGACTTCAAGCGCCTGGGCGATATCGCCGGCGGTACCCTGGTGGTCTATGCCGACAGCCTCAGCGCACCGCCGGCCCTGCCCGAGGTCCGACCCGAGCCGGCGCCGCTGGCGCTCAGCGGCACCGAGCAGCACGCCCTCGTGCGTTTCGCCGAGCGGGCCAATACCCTGACGCCCGAGCGGGCCGAAGAGCTCGCCGATATCCTCGAGCCGCTCACCGGTACGCGGGGCGAGACCGGTATTCGCCGGGTGCTGCAGTATGCCAACTACCTCATTGGGCGCCGCTGAGGCCAAAGCACACATGAACCAGGAACGCTTCGAACAACTCCATCAGGCGCAGTGGCAGCAGCTCGAGCAGTGGCTCGAGGCACGCCGCGACAAGAAGCGTAAGGCGGACAACGATGAGACCACTGCCGCCTTTCCCCACCTGTATCGTCAGGTCTGTCATCACCTGGCGCTGGCGCGCGAGCGCCATTACAGCAACCACCTGGTCGAGCGCCTGAACAAGCTGGCTCTGGAGGGCCACACCCAGCTGTACCGCTCGCGCACGGGGATACTGATGAACATCGTGCGTTTCGTACTCGTCGGGTTTCCGGTATTGGTTCGGCGCGAATCGCGCGTGTTCTGGCTCGCGGCCCTGCTCTTCTATGGGCCGCTGGTGGCGATGTGGTTTACGGTCCAGCAATGGCCTGACGTGGCCTACAGCGTCATGAGCGCACCGCAGACCCGGCAGTACGAACAGATGTACAGCCCCGATCGCAAGGTCCTCGGCCGCGAGCGTCAAGCCGACAGCAATTTCTATATGTTCGGGGTCTATATCTGGAACAACATCGGCATCGGCTTCCGCACCTTCGCCACCGGTCTGTTGTTCGGCTTGGGCAGCCTGTTCCTTCTGATCTTCAACGGCGTGGTCATCGGCACCGTCGCAGGTCATCTCACACACCTGGGTTATATCAGTACGTTCTATTCCTTCGTGGTGGGGCACTCCGCCTTCGAGCTCACCGCCATCGTGATCTCCGGGGCGGCGGGCCTGAAGCTGGGCCTGGCCCTGATACGCCCCGGCCGGCGCTCGCGCCTGCGCGCCCTGCGCGAGGCGGCGGCGATCAGCGTCCGGCTGATCTTCGGCGTGATTCTGTTCCTGGTGATCGCCGCCTTCATCGAGGCCTTCTGGTCCTCGACCACGGCCTTCGCGCCGCAAGTGAAATACTTCGTCGGCGGCCTGCTGTGGCTGACGGTCATTTCGTATCTGCTGCTGATGGGACGCGGTCGTGAGACTTGAGGACATCGCGGCCGAGGTCCGCCCCCGCCATCCGTGGGAGGCCATCGACCTGGGTTTCAGCATGGTGCGCGCCTGGTGGCGGCCGGTGTTCGGTGCCTGGCTCGCGGTCGTGGTCCCGTTCGCTCTCATCGTCAACGTGGTCGGCTATGAGGCGCTTTGGCTGGCCGCCCTGATCGTGTGGTGGCTCAAACCCTTCTACGATCGCATTGTGCTGCATGTCCTCAGTCGCGCCATGTTCGGCGATGCGCCGACGGTCGGCGAGACCCTGCGTGCCCTGCCCGGCCTGCTGCTGCACTCGCGCCTGCTGCTCGCCCTGACGCTGTATCGTTTCGACCCGGCACGCGCCTTTTCGCTGCCGGTCTGGCAACTGGAAGGCAGTCGCGGAAAGCGCCGCCGCGAACGCAGCCGCGTGCTCGGGCGCAATACCCACGGCACGGCCGTCGGGCTGATGTTCGCATGCATCAACCTCGAAATCGCGCTGCTCATCGGCCTCGTCACCCTCGTACTTTGGCTGATACCGGACTCGGTTCAAACGCATCTGGATACGTTGACGGGAATCGAACACCGCGCCCAAGCCGTACAAGCCGGCTGGAACCTGCTCTACCTCATCGCAATGAGCGCCATCGAACCCTTCTACGTCGCGGGTGGTTTCGCGCTCTACCTCAACCGCCGGACCCTGCTGGAAGGCTGGGACATCGAGATCGCCTTTCGCCGTATCGCCTCGCGCGCGGCCGAACCCGAGAGCCCCGGCGGCGCACGCTCGAATCGCGGCCCGGGCCGCTTCGCCGCCGCCTGGCTCCTCGCGGCGCTGGTCGGCCTGTCCGCCGCGGCGCCGGCACCCACGCAGGCGGCACCCGCCGATGCCGGCGCGGCCCGGGCGGGCGGATCGGCAGCGCATGGCGAAGGCCCATCGGTCCCGAAAACCATTGCCGATCCGAATCGCCAACAGGCCAAGGACCTCATCAAGGACGTGCTCGCCCAACCGGCGTTTCGTACCTGGCGCAAGGTCAAGCGCTGGCACTATATCGGAGGCAAGGCCGAATCCAAGCCCGACACGCAAACCTCGTCCGGCTCCTCCTGGTCCTGGCTCGGCAAGACGCTTGCGCTGATGGGCGAGACGCTGCTCTGGGTCGGCGCCGCGGTCCTGATCGCCATGCTGATCGTCAACCGGCGCCGCTGGCTCGCTCTGTTCGGCCGCGGGGCACGCCTGCCCAAGCGCGCCGATCGCCCGGACGTGCTGTTCGGCATGGACGTGCGGCCCGAGTCCCTGCCCGAGGATATCGCGTCGACGGCCTGGCGCCTGTGGCGCGAAGGTCGGGCGGTCGAGGCGATCAGCCTGCTCTACCGCGGCGCGCTCACCACGCTCATCGATCGCGACGGTTTGGAGGTCGACCCGGGCGCCACCGAGGGCGACTGCCTGCGTCTGGTGGAGCAGCGCCCGGGCGGACGGACCGCCGGCTACTTCGCACAGCTCACCCGCGCCTGGCAGCGTCTTGCCTATGCGCACCGCACACCGGCCGACGACGAAGCGCAGCAGCTGTGCGAGAACTGGCCGCGGTACTTCGAGGCGGTCACGAAGCCCGCCGGCGGTGCGGGCGAGGGCGCGGCATGAAACGCGACTACATGCTGCTGGCCCTCGTGGTCGTGGTCATCGCAGGGATCGCAGTGTGGTTTCACAGCAATTTCGAGCTGCGCGAGGAACGCACGCACATCGGCTTCCAGGGCGAGGCCCGCACTAACGACCTCCTCGCCGCGGAGAAGTTTCTCGAGCGCACCGACACACCGGTCAAGAGCGTGGACAGCCTGCTCGCCCTGCAGACGCTGCCCCCGCCCACCGATACGATAATCCTGCCCACACGGCGGCGCACGGTCGGCCCGGAGCGCAGCGCGCAGCTGCTCGACTGGGTGCGCAACGGCGGACACCTGATCGTCGTCACGTGGACGATCACGCCGCAGCCCAAAGAGCAGGCCCAGGGCAAAAACAAGGGCAAAGACAAGGACGAACCAAAAAAAACCGGCGAGAAGGCAAAAAAGGACAAGGAAGATTCGAACAAGAAACCGTCACCGAGGCCGACCCCGGTCGCCGCAAAGCGCAAGGACCCGCTGCTCGATCCCCTGGGCGTGCGTCAGTACTTCAACTCGGGCGACATCGATGGCAACGACTACATCCCGGCCAACGTCGTCATCGCCCATATCCCCGATTTTCTGGAGGTGGCCTTTCGGCCCCGCTATCGCCTCGAAGACAGCTCCGGTAAAGCCGTGGCGTCCGTGAGCGACGACTACGGCATTCACCTGCTGCACTACCGGATCGGCCAGGGCGGCCTCACTGTACTCAGCGACTACAACTTCATGCAAAACGGGGACATCGGCAAGTACGACCACGCCGCCTTCCTGTGGCAACTCGCCCACTGGAACGGACGTCAGGGACGGGTGTGGCTGGTTCACAACGACGACATGCCCCCGCTGTATGAGCTGCTCGCTGCCGAGGCCTGGCCGGTGCTGATCGCGCTCGGCGTGCTGTTGCTCGCCTGGCTGTGGGCGGCCTCGCGTCGCTTCGGGCCCCTGCAGCCGAACCCCGAGCCGGTACGACGCAGCCTGCGCGAACACATCCGTGCCAGCGGGCGGTTTCTGTGGAAGCAAGGATACAGTCAACGCCTGCTCGACCAGGTACGCCGCGCCCTGCTCGAGCGCCTCGATGCGCTGCATCCCGGTACCTCCCGCCTCGCTCCCGAAGCCTTGAGCGAGCGCCTGGCGGAGCTCACCGACATACCGGCCAAGGACATCGCCCTCGCCCTGTCCGAGGACATGGAACACAACGAACACGAATTCACCCGCCGCATTCGCATTCTGGAAAACCTGAGGAAGGCCTTATGAATGACAGCTCCCATCCGGCACCCGTTGGCGCCGGACAGATCGCCGAGGCCGGCGAGATTGCCCGACGACTGCGCGACGAGATCGCCAAGGCGGTGGTCGGCCAGAGCCATATCGTCGACCAGACGCTTATCGCGCTGTTCGCGGCCGGCCACGTGCTGGTCGAGGGCGTGCCCGGACTGGGCAAGACGCTGCTGGTCCGGGCGCTGGCCAAGACATTCAACGGCTCGTTCTCGCGCATCCAGTTCACGCCCGATCTGATGCCGAGCGATATCACCGGCCACGCCATGTACGACATGCAGAGCCAGAGCTTCAAGATTCGCCGCGGACCGGTCTTCACCAATCTGCTGCTGGCCGACGAAATCAATCGCGCGCCCGCGAAGACGCAGGCGGCGCTGCTCGAGGTCATGCAGGAACAGCAGGTCACCATCGAGGGCAAGGGCCTGGAGATGAGCTCGCCGTTCATGACCCTGGCCACCCAAAACCCGATCGAGCAGGAGGGCACCTACCCGCTGCCCGAGGCGCAGCTCGATCGCTTCCTGCTCAAGATCCTGATCGACTACCCCGGTCATGAGGAAGAAAACACGCTCGTGCACAACGTCACGCACGGCCACGTCGGCGATCAGCTCAACGTCGATCGGGTCGCCTCGATCATCGACCCCGAGGGTGTGAACCGCATCCAGCGTGTCGCGGCCTCCCTGCAGGTCGACGAGCGCGTTGTCGACTATGCCGTACGTATCGTTCGCCAGACGCGCAGCTGGCCCGGCATCGCGGTGGGCGCGGGGCCGCGCGGCGGTATCGCCCTGGTACGCGCCGCCCGCGCCGCGGCGCTGCTGCAGGGCCAGGATTTCGTGACGCCGGACGACATCAAGACCGTGGCCCCGAGCGCGCTGCGCCATCGCGTCATGCTCGCCCCCGAGCTCGAGATCGAGGGCCAGACGGCAGACACCGTGCTCGGGGCGATCCTCGCCAAGGTGGAAGCCCCGCGTACATGATGCCCGGCCGGCGACTGTTCGTACTGCTCTGGTTGTGGGCCGCGGCCGGGGTCGCGGTCAGTCTGCACATGCAGTGGGTCGACCTGTGGTGGCTGGCCGGCGGCGCCATTGCGTTGGCCGGCGCGCTCGACGCCCTGCTCGCCTGGCAGCGTGCGCCGCTCCGTATTGAACGTCGTGTCATGGGCTCGTTGCCCCTGGGCGTGTGGAGCACGGTCGAGCTCAAGGTGCACAACCCGAACCGCGCCGCGGTCGGCGTCGAGATATTCGATCACGTTCCACAAAGCATGGACCACGAGGGACTGCCGGCTGCGGTGACGGTCCCGGGCGGCGGGTGGGCGCGGGTGCGCTATCGTCTGCGCCCGACCGCGCGCGGCATCCTGCATTTCGCACCGGCCCAGGTCCGCCAGGGCTCGCCGCTGGCCCTGTGGCGCCCGACCCGGCGCATCGGTGCGGCCAGCACGGTACACGTGTATCCGAACTTCGCGGCCGTTTCCAAATACGCGCTCCTCGCCCACGACCAGCGTCAGAACGAAATGGGCATTCGCAAACGGCGCCGCCGCGGCGAGGGCCTGGAGTTCCACCAGCTGCGCGAATACCGCGACGGCGACAGCATGCGTCAAATCGACTGGAAGGCCACCTCGCGTCTGCACAAGCTGATATCCCGCGACTACCAGGACGAGCGCGACCAGCGCGTGGTGTTCCTCGTCGACTGCGGCCGGCGCATGCGCGCGGCCGACGGCGACCTCAGCCACTTCGATCACACGCTCAACGCGCTGCTGCTGCTGTCCTATGTCGCCCTGCGCCAGGGTGACGCAGTGGGCCTGATGACCTTCAGCGGCGATGGTCGTTGGCTCGCACCGCGCAAGGGCGCAGCGGCGGTCAACCTGGTCCTCAACACCGTTTATGACCTGCAGCCCGGACTGCAGGCCCCGGATTACTCGAACGCGGCGACCGAATTCATGGTCCGCCAGCGCAAACGCGCACTGGTGGTTCTGGTCACGAACGTGCGCGACGAGGACACCGACGACCTGCTGCCCGCACTGCACCTGCTGCGCCGCCGCCACCTCGTGCTGCTGGCCAGCCTGAAGGAAGGGGTCATCGACGAGGCGCTCGACGCACCGGTCGACGGCTTCGACAGCGCGCTGGAACACGCCGCAGCGCAGGAGTATCTGGTCTATCGGCGCGAGGCCCACAACGCCCTCGAACACCAGGGCGTGCTGACGCTGGACGTGCGCCCCGATCAACTGCCGGTGGGACTGGTCAACCGCTATCTGCAGATAAAATCCAGCGGCATGCTGTAGCGGTTGTTATGGCTGAGTAAAACGACAGGCGGCGCTCAACGTCGTTCCAGAATGACGAAGCTGTAGGGATAGGGATTCTTCTCGTCGGCCGCATGGTCTTCGCGTTGCACTTCCTGCCACTGCAGCGCATCGAAACGCGGAAACCATGCGTCGCCCTCGATATCCGCGTGGACATAAGTGAGATACAGACGCCGAGCCCGCGGCAGCATCTGCTCGTAGAAGCTCGCGCCGCCGATCACCATGAGCTCCTCTTCGCCCGGCCCGGGCGCGGCCAGCGCCGCGTCGATGTCGTGCACGACGTCCGCACCCTCGGCGGTAAATCCACGGTCGGAGGTCACCACCACGTTGCGCCGCTCGGGCAAAGGCCGGCAGCCCAGTGACTCGAAGGTCTTGCGTCCCATGATCACGGTCTTGCCCAGGGTGTGGCGGCGGAACCAGCGCATGTCGGCGGGCAGCTTCCAGGGGAGGCGATTATCGATGCCGATAACGTGGTCATCGGTCAGCGCAGCAATGAGCGAGACGAGCATGGCGATTCGCGACTCCGGGCTTACTTCGCGATACGAATGGAAGACAGGGACTGGTACAGGGTCTGCGGCAGGCTGTCCCCGGAATAGGTCAGCGTGCACGTAAACGCGTAACCCTCGTGCACGGTCGCGGCGACCTGCTGGGCGACGTGCGCATTGTCGCGGTGCACGACGTTGCGTACGTAAAACGAGCGCCCGGCAATCGACATTTGCCGGATGGTCGAGACCTGCTGGTCATCGCCCCCCGTCGAGACATTGAGATAATCGGCGCCGTTTTCGACGGCAGGGACATCGCTGACCTTGATGGCCGCGCAGGCGATGTTGTCGTTGAACTCCTCGGTTTGCGTGCCGACCGGAAAACGCATCGCGGTCACCAGCAACACGGCCCGAGGGTCCTGCTCGGCAACGGCAAGCGCGAGGTCGTGGCGGTCCCCGGCGATGACCTTCATCCCGCTGGCCCGATAGGCCTGCATAAAGGCGCTGTCGGCCGAATGCCAGTCGCGCGGGACCCGCATGCTGAACCCAAAGAAGTCGTTGTGGTAGACACGCCAGTGGATGACCTCGGCAGCGCCCGGCCCGGCGCCCGGCGGCTGCTTGCCTGGCTGCGGCACGGCACAGCCTCCCAGCAGCATCAGGGCCCCGAGCAGGCCCCAGACGACGATCGCGGCGATGGCGGGGCGCGCGCCTGCGGGTCTCACACCGCGACGGGCGCCTTGATGTGTGAATGACATTGATAGTCGCATAGCTCGAAGTCCTCGAAGCGGAAGGCGAACAGGTCGTCGACCGCCGGGTTGAGCTTCATGGTCGGCAGCGTATAGGGCTCGCGCCCGAGCTGCTCCCGGGCCTGCTCCAGGTGATTGAGGTACAGATGGGCATCGCCCAGCGTGTGCACGAACTCCCCGGGCTGCAATCCCGTCACTTGGGCCATCATCATCGTCAGCAGGGCGTAGGAGGCGATGTTGAACGGCACGCCCAGGAAGATATCCGCGCTGCGCTGATAGAGCTGGCATGACAGGCGGCCTTCGGCCACATAGAACTGGAAGAACGCGTGACACGGCGGCAGTGCCATGCGGTCCAGGTCCGAGACGTTCCAGGCGCTGACGATGATCCGCCGCGAATCGGGGTTGTTCCGGATCTGATCGAGGACCTGGGCTATCTGATCGATGTGACGGCCGTCCGGCGCGGGCCAGGAACGCCACTGGTAACCGTAGATGGGTCCCAGATCGCCATTGTCGTCCGCCCACTCGTCCCAAATGGACACACGGTTATCGTGCAGATACCTCACGTTGGTGTCGCCACTGAGAAACCACAGCAACTCGTGGATGATAGAGCGCAGGTGCAGCTTCTTCGTCGTGACCAGTGGAAAGCCGGCGCCGAGATCGAACCGCATCTGATGGCCGAACACGCTGAGCGTGCCGGTACCCGTACGATCGTCCTTGCGCACACCGTGTTCCATCACGTGGCCCATGAGGTCGAGATATTGACGCATGCTTAGACTCCCGCCTGACGAGACGTGTCGCGATTTCGGCGCCGGCGCGCATAGGCCCACCACATCAGGCCGATCCCGGCAAGGATCATCGGTACCGACAGGACCTGGCCCATGGTCACCCAGCCGAACGCCAGGTAGCCCAGCGGCTTGTCCGGCAGGCGCACGAACTCCACGGCGAAGCGAAAGGCGCCGTAGCCGATCAGAAACAGCCCGGAGACGGCCATGGTCGGGCGCGGGCGCGAGGAGTAGAACCAAAGGATAATGAACAGCACCACGCCCTCGAGCACGAATTCGTAGAGCTGCGTGGGCAGGTGCGGGCGACTGTAGCCGGTGGTTGCGCCGTGGCAGTACAAATCCGTGAACCGGGGGTCGTTGCACGGCAGGCGCATCGCCCACGGCAGGTCCGAGACCTTGCCCCAGAGCTCGCCGTTGATGAAATTACCCAGGCGGCCGGGCCCCAGGCCCAGCGGCACCAGCGGCGCAATGAAATCGGTGATGGTGAAAAAGCGCTTGTGGTACTTGCGCCCGAACAGCCACATCGCGATCAAAACGCCGAGCAGGCCGCCGTGGAACGACATGCCGCCCTTCCAGACCTCCCAGAAGTGCGACTGCTGCGCGGCGGGCAGAAACGGCTCGTAGAACAGCATGTAACCCAGGCGCCCGCCGATCACCACGCCCAGTCCGACGTAGAACACCAAGTCGTCGACCTCGGCAGGCGTCCAGCCGGAGTCGGGACGGCGGGCGCGAACCCGCCCTATCCACCAGCCCAGGGCCAGGCCGATGACGTACATCATGCCGTACCAGTGGATACCGATGCGACCGAAACTGACGATGATGGGGTCGATATGCGGATAAGTCAGCATGGCGGGCAGTATATCAAGCTCCCTGGTCCAAGGTCATCGAGGCAGGACACGCACGGTAAACGACTTGAGATAGTCGGTCTCGGCCATGGCCGGGTGCACGGGGTGATCGGGGCCCAGATGCCCCTGCTCGAGGATCTGCAGCTGGCGATCGACGTGGCGACCCGCCTGACCCAGCACCTCGCGCAGGCTCGAGCGGCTCAGATGATAGGAACAGGAGGCCGAAACCAACACACCGTCGCGCGAGAGCAGCTGCAGCGCAAGCTGGTTGATGCGCCGGTAGGCGAGCAGCCCTTCCTTGGTGTCCTTCTTGCGCTTGATGAACGCCGGCGGGTCCAATATCACGACGTCATACTTCTGACCGTCCGTGCGCAGCGCCTTGAGGGCATCGAACGCATCGCCCTGCACGCCGTCCATCCGATCGGCCACCGCGTTGAGCTCGGCGTTGTGGGCGGCCCCCTCCAGCGCCCGCGCCGAGGCGTCGACACAGGTCACCGCCGCCGCGCCGGCCACCGCCGCCTGCACACCCCAGGCCCCGACGTAGCTGAAGACGTCCAGAACGCGCTTGTCGCGCACGTAGGGCTGCATGCGCGCGCGGTTCATGCGATGGTCGTAATACCATCCGGTCTTCTGCCCCTCGCGCGGGGCGACTTCGAAGCGGGCGCCGTTTTCCACCAGCTCGAGCCGCTCGGGCACGGTACCCACGGCATCCTCGACGTAGGCCTCCAGTCCCTCCATGGCGCGAATGCCGCTGTCGTTTCGCCACAGCACGGCCTTCGGCTTGAGCACCTGGTCCAGCGCGGTGAGGACCTCTTCACGCAGCCGTTCCATGCCGGCGGTTGTAATCTGCGCGACCAGGACGTCGCCGAACCGGTCGACGACCAGCCCGGGCAGTGCGTCGCTCTCGCCGTAGACCAGGCGGTAGCAGGGCTCGGCGAAAACGCGTTCGCGCAGCGACAGCGCGATATTCAGGCGATGGACCAGCAGCGACTTGTCCAGCACGAGCTCGGGATCGCGACTAACCAGCCGCGCGCAGATCAGCGAATGGGGATTGACGTAACCGCAGCCCAGCGCCTTGCCGCCGTGGTCCTCGATGCGCACGGGCTGGCCCGGCTCGAACCCGGTCAGCGGCGTCGCACCGACGTCCACCTCGTTGCTGTAGACCCAGAGGTGGCCGGCGCGCAGGCGCCGGTCCTGATGCTTTTTGATACGCAGCACCGACAACGCCAACGGCGCCTGGCTCATGACACACCTCCCCTGTCCCGCCACCACACGCGCAGGCCCATCGCGAGATCCCAGGCGACGAAGATCAACGCCGCGCCGGCGATCGTGCGCTGCAGCCAGACGCTCTGCGTGTAGCCGGTGTCGTGATAGGCGAGCGCGTACACGGCAAAGGCGATGAACAGCGCGCCCAGGAACCAGCGCCCCGAGGGGCGAAGGCCCCAGGTCCAGTGTCCCGCCCACAGCACGCCGAGCCAGGCGCTCAGCCAACCCACGAGGGCTCCGGCGAGGATATCGCGCGGCCAGTGGACCCCGACGGCCACCCGCGACAAGGCGACCAGGCAGGCCAAGGCCACGAAGACCAGGCGCCAGCGCGGGCGCGCGCTGTACATCGCCATGACGCCGGCCAGGGTGAAGGCCGTCGTCGAATGGCCCGAGGGGAAGGAAAAGTAAAAGGGCGCGGGGCCGATCAGCGTGAAGGCCCCGGCGGGCAGCACGGCGGGCGGGCGCGGCCAGTCCAGCCAGTCCTTCACCCCCGTCGACCAGACGAAGGCGAGGATCGCCGCCAGGAACAGGGACCAGACGATGTCCGGGCGCCGGCGAATGAGCGGCAGGGCCACACTGAAAGCGATGGCCGAGTCCCCGAAGATGGTCAGATAAGACCACAGATGGGAGCCGGTGTAGTGGCTGATCCCGTTCAGCCACAGGAACAGACGCTCGTTGGTTCCCGTCAGATACAACGCCGCCAGCCCGGCCAGCGCCACGAGCGGCACTGTCCACAGCCAAACCGCTCCCGGCCGCGGGTCGGCGCCGCGCGGCAGCAGAGGCCACCCTTTTTGCTCCTCACGCACCGCATTCACCCGTTCGGTAACGACGAGTGTCGTGATTCGCGCTTGTCATTGCTGCAATCGTCCGGTTCATGACGCATTCAATAGTTGCGGCCGTGCGGCGAGTACCGCGGCGGGCCAGATCGCGAGAGTGCGCGTGCGGTAGGGCTGACTGTACACCGGCGCCGGCGCCGCTCGCGGCAGGCCGTGGGAATAATAGACCACGACAAAGCCCGTCGGGTGCGCACGCACCCAGGCCGAAGCCTGCGCGGGGCGCAGGACCGTCAGCGGATGCCGCAGGCGGCCCAGGAACTGGTATTCCCCGTAGTAAGCGCCCACCTGCGCGACCGCATTCCCCTGCCTTTGCAGCGCGCCGATTTCGCGCGCGGCGGGCCTCAGGTCATAGCGCGCGTACACGGGATGCATGAGGCCGACATAGAATGTCGCCACCAGCAGCGCCGACAAGGGCGCCAGCACCCGGACCTGCGACGCCCGAGGCACGCGCGCGACAAGCACGACCGCAAGCCCGGCCGCGATCAGCAGCACGCCCCAGCCTGGCGATATCCGCCCTATCCAATCCGGACCCCAGGGCGCCCCACCGCCAGGGCCGGCCCGTGTCGTCACAGCGATCAGCGCCCCACCCAACGCCGCCAGGACCAGCGCGACCGGCACACCGTCGTACCAGCGCCCCCCGGCCGTGCGATCCTGACGCACGGTCGGAGCGAGCAGGCGAGCGGCGAGCAGCGCAAAACCGGGCAGCAGCGGCAGGACATAATGGGGCTGCTTGCCGCTGATCAGGCTGAAGGCCGCGAACGTCGGCACAACCCAGGCCAGACAAAACCACAGGCCGGCATCGCCGGCCGCCTGCTCGGCCCGCCAGTGCACCAGCGCGCGCCACAGCGGCGGCCACAACAGCCAGGGAAACAGGAACACCGGCAGCAGCGGCAGGTACCACCACCAGGGACGCCGATGGGCGAACGAGTCGACCATGCGGTCGGCGGTCTGACCCCAGAAAATCGCATGGGCATAGTCGGGGCCGCCGGCCTGCGCCGCCGGCAGGGCCCAGGCCAGGGCGAGCGCCGCGCCGAGCAGCACCGCGGCCGCCAAAGCGACGTACCACCGCGTGCGCGACATCCCGAGCGTCCCACCCGTCCACCAGGGGGCGAGTATCGCCAGCGGCAGAATGTGAAGCAGAATCACCGGCCCCTTGGCCAGCACCCCCAGTCCGATGGCCACCCCCAGCAGCGCCCAGTCGCGAGCCAGACCGCGGCGCCACGCCCTCGCCAGGGCATATACGCCGAGCAGGGCAAAGAACGCCAGCACCATGTCGAACATGACCAGCGTGGCATACAGGCTCCACAGAAGGCAGGCGGCGAGTATCAGCGGCGCCGCCGCCGCGGGTGTCCAGCGGGCGGTACCGGTTTCGGCATCCGGCCACAGCAGTTGCGCCAGGGGCGCCATCAGCGCCACCGAGCCGGCCGCAAACAGTGCCGGTACCAGGCGCGGCCACCAATCGTTCACACCGAACAACGCCCAGCCCAGATGGAACAGCCAGAACAGCAGCGGCGGTTTGTCGGCGTAGGCGGCGCCGTTGAGATGGGGCACCAGCCAGTCGCCGTGGATCCACATGCTCCAGGCCACGGCGAGGTAACGGGTCTCGTCGACCGGCAGCAGGGGCCGCGCCAACAGTCCGATCACGGCCAGGACGATCAGGGCGCCGCCCGCCAGGACCGGCGTCCACGCCAGGGGCGGTCGCGGCGCGCGACTCACGGGGTCCCCGGCGGCGAACCGCCGGGCCGATCGTTCCCGGCGTCCGCCTCGACCTCATCCGCCTCGCCGAGCTTGCGGTCGACGTCATCGAGGCGATGGCCGCGGCGATAACGGTGATAGAGATAGACGCCGAGCGCACCCGAGGCGATGAACAGCGCCACCGCCAGGCCGATGCGAAACACCGGCTGCAGCGCAATCCCGCTTCCGGCCAGGGCGAAGATCACGGTCTGGGGTATGTAGCCGAGCGCCGAACCGCTGAAAAAGGGCACCGCCCGCACACTGGACACACCGGCGGCGAGATTGGTCACCAGATTGCTGCCCACCGGCAGCAGCCGGATCAGCAGGGTCATGCTCAGCGGGTTCTCGTGAATGAATTCGTCGATCTTCTGCACCCGCCGCGGGAAACGCGCGGCGATGAAGCCGCGGCCGAACAGGCGCGCGTAATAGAAGGCGCCCATACACCCGAGCAGCGCGCCCAGCAGGCCGAGCAGGCCGCCTTCGACAAGGCCGAAGCCGTAACCGGCCAGAAAGGCGACCAGCTGGCGCGGCAGTCCGATGGCGGTGAACAGGGCCGCCACGGCGACGAACAGGACCTCGCCGCCGAAGCCCTGACCGCGCACGTGCTCGTCAATCCAGGCCTTGTCCAGCAGATGCGCCACGTCCACGAGATAGGCCAGGGCCACCAGCGAGGCGATGAACAACAGGCCGCGCAGGAAGACCCGCAGCTTGCTCGCCAGCGGCGAGGCCCCACCGGACGGCCCGGCGTCTTGGTTCGCGGGGTTCTTGCGGGAGGATTGATCGGAGGGGCTGGCCATCGTCCGCGCGGTCGCTACTTGACCTCGGTGACGACGGGTACCTTGGCCCGGCGCTGCAGCCACATCACGCCGAACAGATCGACGATGCCGACCCAGAGGCGATTGTGCAGGCCGTACTTGGAACGCCCGGCCTGGCGCGGGCGGTGGTTGACCTCGACCGAGACGATACGTCCGCCGGCCCGCAGAAACAGCGCGGGCAGGAAACGGTGCATGTGATCGAAGTAAGGCAGATCCAGGAAGGCATCGCGCGAAAACAGCTTCAGACCGCAGCCGGTATCGGGCGTGCTGTCGCCGAGCAGACGGCTGCGCACGCCGTTGGCGATGCGCGAGGACAGGCGCTTGAGCCAGGTATCGCGGCGCTTTCGCCGGTAGCCGCACACACAGAGCAGCGGCGCGCCGCTCCGTCCGGCCTGCAGCTCGCTCTGGCGCCGCTCGAGCAGGTTCGGGATGTCGCCGGGGTCGTTCTGGCCGTCGCCGTCCAGAGTGGCGATCCAGGCGCCGCGGGCGTGGCGCACGCCGCTGCGCACCGCGGTGCTCTGACCGCAGCTGTGCTCGTGGCGCACGATGCGCAGGCGCGGAAAGTCCCGCGCGATGGCGGCGAGCTCCTCGGCGGTCGCATCGGTGCTGCCGTCGTCGACGTAGACGACCTCGTAATCGGGTCCGCCGTCGAGCGCGGCGCGGATTTCGTCGATGAGGGGCCCGATATTGCCGGCTTCGTTGCGCACGGGAACGACGACTGACAGGTCCACGGGAAAGATCTCCTAAGGCGGCGGCGCGCCGGCCTGAATCGGGCCCGGCTTCCGGCCCTTGCAGCGCCCGCCTGGCGGCCCCGACGCTGTTGAGCAGGGGCCCGGGCGAAAAGCCCGCCTAAGATACCGGACTCGCCGGAGACTGTCCAACCAGGGGCCCGGCGACAGCGGACCGGCGCATGCGTTATAGTGGGCGCTTATAGTTGACGAATTTACTCGGCAATTTGTTCCCTGAACCGACGAACGATGACGCATTCCATGGACACCGATCCCACGCCGACGACCAACCGCCTGGCTAACGAGACCAGCCCCTACCTGCAGCAGCATGCCCACAACCCCGTGGACTGGTATCCCTGGGGCGAGGAGGCCCTGGCACGCGCGCGCCAGGAGGACAAGCCCATCCTGCTGTCCATCGGCTATTCGGCCTGCCACTGGTGTCACGTGATGGCGCACGAGTCCTTCGAGGACCCGGAGACGGCCGCCGTCATGAACGCCCGCTACGTGAACGTCAAGGTCGACCGCGAGGAGCGCCCCGATCTCGACAAGATCTATCAGCTCGCCTTTCAGCTGCTCAACCAGCGCGGCGGCGGTTGGCCGCTGACGATGATCCTCACGCCCGAGGATCAGACGCCGTTCTTTGCCGGCACCTACTTCCCGCGCGAGGCGCGCTACGGCATGCCCGCCTTCAAGGACCTGCTCGAGCGCGTCGCGGCCTTCTACCACGAGCACCGAAACGATATCGCCCAGCAGAACACCGCCCTGCGCGGCGCACTCGCCTCGACCAATCCGGCGGGCACCGCGGGCGACGCCGAGAGGCGGCTCGATTCGACCCCGCTGGATGCGGCCCGGCGCGAGCTCGAACAGAGCTTCGACCCGCACCTCGGTGGATTCGGTGCGGCGCCCAAGTTTCCCCATCCGACCAGCATCGAGCGCCTGCTGCGCCACTGGGCCGCCACGTCGCAGAGCGGACAGCCCGACACAAAGGCGCTGGACATGGCGCGGCTCACCCTGCACGCCATGGCCTCCGGCGGCATCTACGATCAGCTCGGCGGCGGCTTCTGCCGGTATTCGGTGGACGAGCACTGGATGATCCCCCACTTCGAGAAGATGCTCTACGACAACGGTCCCCTGCTCGCGCTGTACTCCGACGCCTGGGCCGCCACCGGCGAGGCCGTCTTTCGCCGGGTGGCCGAAGAGACGGGAGAATGGGCGATGCGCGAGATGCAGGCACCCGAGGGCGGCTACTACAGCACGCTCGATGCCGACAGCGAGGGCGAGGAAGGACGCTTCTACGTGTGGACGCCCGAGCAGGCCAAGGAGCTGCTGAGCGAACAGGAGTACGCGGTATTTGCCCCCGTGTACGGCCTGGACCGGCCGGCCAATTTCGAGGGCCGCTGGCACCTGCACGTCTGCGCCGGTGCGGACGACGTCGCCAAGCGGCTCGGCATCGAGCCCGACGAGGCCGTGCGGCAGCTGGCCAGCGCCCGCGGCAAGCTGCTGGCCGCGCGCGAGCGGCGCGTGCGCCCCGGTCGCGACGAAAAGGTCCTGACGGCCTGGAACGGTCTGATGATCAAGGGCATGGCTGTGGCCGGCCGGCGCCTGGAGAGGCCGGACTTCCTCGACTCGGCCGAGCGGGCGCTGGACTTCATCGGCGAACGCCTGTACCGGGACGGGCGCCTGCTCGCGGTCTACAAGGACGGCCAGGCCCGGTTGGCGGGTTATCTCGACGACTACGTGCTGGTCATCGACGCCATCCTGGAACTGCTGCAGGCGCGCTGGCGCGGGCGCGACCTGGAGCTCGCCGCCGCCCTGGCCGACTCGGTCATCGGGCATTTCGCCGACGAACAGGAGGGCGGCTTTTTCTTCACGGCCGACGATCACGAGGCGCTGATCCACCGCCCCAAGCCGACCTTCGACGACTCGACGCCGTCCGGCAACGGGATTGCCGCCTATGTGCTCGGCCGCCTCGGCCACCTGCTCGGCGACGAGCGCTACCTGCACGCCGCCGAGCGTGCGCTGGCCTCGGCCTGGGAGAGCATGCGCCAGGTCCCGCACGCGCACGGCGCGCTGCTGTTGGGGCTGGAGGAATACCTCTATCCGCCGCAGGTCGTGATCCTGCGCGGCAACGGCAACGCGCTGGCCGAATGGCACCGGCGAGCCGCGCGCGCGTACGCACCGCGGCGCCTGAGCCTGGCCATCCCCGCGGATGCGCCGTCGCTGCCCGGTGCGCTCGCCGAGCGCCGCGCGCCCTCCGAGGGAACCGTCGCGGCGTATGTGTGCAGCGGTATGACCTGCCAGGCCCCGGTGAGGGAACGGTCGGCCCTGGACGAGGTCCTCGCCGGGCACGAGGCCAGCACCTCGGAATAATTCAAGCCACGCTGTAGGCGGTCTGTTCCAGGCGATCGATACCGCATTCCACAGTCTCGAACCAGTCCAGGAAGCGCTGAACCATGACCTGGCCGATAAAGGGACGGCCGTGCTGAGGGACGATCATGTCCACGTCCATCAACCGGACCATGTTCGCCCACAGGCGACACACCTTGTTCGAGACCATGTAGCGCTCGTGGAAGCCCTGCATCTTCGCGACG